>NZ_LMUS01000006.1:764437-1364437 GCF_009765835.1 Granulicella sp. L56
AGACATCCAGCAAGCCATGCCCATCCCAGTCGTCGGCGTCATCCAACCCGGAGCCGAAGCCGCCCTCGCCGCTTCGGAAGCCTCTCCGACTCAAAAATCAGTCCTCGTCCTCGCCACCACTGCCACCACCCAGTCCCACGCCTACGCCCAGGCGCTCAACACCCTCGGCCTCGCCGCCACCGAAAAGGCCTGCCCTCTGCTCGTCCCTCTCGTCGAAGAGGGCTGGATCGACCACCCTGTCACCGCCGAAGTCCTCCGCATCTACCTCAACGAGGCCTTCGCCGAAGCACCCAACGCCCAAACCCTGCTGCTCGGCTGCACCCACTACCCTCTGCTCCAGCCTCTGATCGGACGCACCCTCGCCGAGCTGAACCACCCTATGACCATCATCGACTCCGCAGCCGCCACCGCCGCCAGCGTAGCCGAATACTTCCCCGCCAACCCCACCGGCGCACCCGCCACCAGCCGCTTCTACGCTACCGATTCGATCGAGAAATTCCAGCGCCTCGGCTCCGCCTTCCTCAATCAGCCGCTCAGCGAAGTCCACCTGCTCGATCTAGGCGGCTGAAGTAGAGTAAAGAACCGCTAAACCCCAAACTGTCTCAGATGATGGTCCAGATGCTTGTACATCCACGCCGACCACTCCTCCGGCGTTAGCTTCCCAAAGAAGCTATGCGGATGCGTCGTGCATCCCTCCGGCCCGGCTGCGGCAAACCGGTCGATCATCCTGCTCAACTGCTCCCGCTCCACCGCCAGGTCCCGCTCATCCTCCACCACCAGCCCCGGAACCGTCGGCGAGTTTCGACGCATGGGTTCGTCTTCCTTAAATGCCATCGGCTTTATGATCCAGCCGATAGCTCGCCCCACCAGCATCCGTGGCGGACACCTGTCGCCAGTGGCCAGCTCCATCCCTCTCGCACAATGCGCTACCGCCTGCGGAGCGTTCATCCTGCCCCATAGCCGCTCGCTGTCCGGCCTCAGCCGCGACATCCGCTCCTTGATCTCTTCCACCGTCTCTGCTTCAAAAAGATTCTTCATGGGTAAGAGTCTCCTTCCTCTATCCGCGAGTGACCTTTGGCGGCCTATAGGAGTGCATTCAGTGTTCCCGTCAGTTGGAAACTGAACGGCAGACATTCCGTCACGGTTCTTCGCCGTTGGGCATGCGTTCGGTCCTTCGGATGACGACGTGAAGTGCACCCTCTCCGGGCGTAGTTGTGTCAGGGGCGTAACCGAGTTTGGGCAGGTCCAACCCGCCGAAGAGATGTTCTCCTTCACCAAGCAAGACCGGCGAAACGGCCAAATGCATTTCATCGATCAGACTAGCGGCCAGGTATTGGCGAATCACGGAAACGCCACCGCCGATCCTGATGCCTTTTCCCTTTGCCGCCTCTTTCGCTTTCGCCAAAGCCGCCGCCGGCCCATCCGTAACAAAATGGAACGTCGTGCCGCCTTCCATCGTAAGGTCGGGCCGCGGGTAATGCGTGAGCACAAAGACCGGCGTATGGTAGGGCGGATCTTCGCCCCACCAGCCTTTCCAGGAATCGTCTTGCCATGGACCGCGAATCGGCCCGAACATATTGCGGCCCATGATCCATGCGCCAATATTCTCGAAAGATTGCACGGCAAAATCGTTGTCGATGCCCACCGATCCGCCGCTCTTTCCGATCACCCTCTTCTGAAAAGTTTCCGTCGGGAAGAACCATGAGTGCAGTTCGTGTCCGCGAAGTCCCAGAGGATTTTTCAAATCCTGTTCAGGGCCTGCTCCAAATCCATCCAACGAAATAGAAAAAGCGGCGACTTTGAGTTTGCTCATCGGCTCCTCGGTCTTTGAATTGTTCCATTCATCCTAAATCGCCGAGGCACCCACCAAAAAAGAGGTCCGGCTTGTTTTACCCGCCCCCATAACAGCAAAATATCTTCAGCACTCAACACAAATGCAGTCATCGAAGCGGCGCTCTCGCGCGAAGTGCCACAAAACGCGTAGGATGGAAGACGTTAAAAGGAGAAGGTTGCATGAGTGCGTCTAGTTCATCGGAGTCGTGGTTGGATCGCTGGTTTCCCCTGCTGGTCATCCTCTTTGGATTGCTCTTTGTCACGTTGCTGGTGTCGTTTAAACCCCTGGGATAAATAGGGGTGCGGCGCAAGCCCTGCCATTGGCAACAATAAAATTTCACAGCGCCTCAGGCCCAGAACGATAAGGGCTCACTCGCCTGCTCTTCCTCGGCAGACTCGGATCGTCTCGCAGCATTGGCGTCGTCCTGTCTCTGACTCTGCCGTTGTCGAGAGCTTCCCTCCGGCTCCCTGCCGACCATAAAACTCTCAAACGGATTCGTCTCACCCTCAATATCCGGGCCGCCTCTCAGCAGCTGGCCGCGAACCTCGGCAGCCCGTTGCGCGGAGGCTGCCTTTTCCGTCGCCCTCGTCGCCGAGAGATCAACCGCATTGAAGTTCGTGGGGTGGCTATGAACGTGCATTTCGCCTCCTGCTGATCGAGTCCACAAAGTTACGGTGCAACTATCGCGCCACATTGCTGCTGGTAGAGATGAGAAAACCCTTATCTGGAGGTCTTGGGACGACATCTGCTTTTCCACAAGTCCTGCCCCTCAAAAACCTGTCAAGCACCCAATCTCATAACTCACACATAAGAAATGAAATAAAGCCGCTTAAAATTGCAAATGAGTTTCCTTCGATCCGCTAGACTGAAATAAGAGATCGAGGAAGAAGTCCCGGCGATCCCCGGGGCTTTTTTCATGGGGCACCACGACAGGAAATCGACCAGAGGTACTAGCCGAAGTCCAGAAAGTCCAGACCTATATCACTTCTTTTGAAGACTTTAGGACTTAAGTACAGGGGGAGGGGTACCTCTTTTCACCCCGCAAGCGAACAGGAGCGAACGTGCCATACCTGCTGAAGACTGAACCGAACAAATACTCCTACGACGATCTCCTCCATGATGGCGAGACCACATGGGATGGCATCGCCAACAACCAGGCCCTGCTCTACCTGCGCAACATGAAGCCCGGAGAAAAGCTGGTCATCTATCACTCCAACATCGGCAAGGCCGCCATCGGCACCGCGAAGGTGGTCTCGGTGGATGCCACCGACCCGAAGAATCCGAACGTCCGCATCAAGCCGGTCAAGCGGCTGAAGCACGAGAAGACGCTCGAAGAGATTCGCCAGTCCGCCGTCTTCAAGGACTCGATCCTCTTCCGCCAGTTCCGCCTCTCCGTCGTGCCGTTGACCGACGAGCAGTACGACTGGCTCACGCTGACCCGCTAACTTGCTATCCTAACCATCGGAATCCAACAGGAGTACATGACACCATGATCGATCTCAAAGGCAAAGTAGCCGTCGTCTTCGGCCTCGCCAACAAGCGCAGCATCGCCTGGGGCATCGCTCAGAAGCTCTCCGAAGCAGGCGCCTCGCTCGCCATCTGTTATCAGAACGAGCGCCTTCAGCGAGACGCCGAAGAACTTGCCGCCGATCTGCCCAGCGCACGGACCTTCCAGTGCGATGTCGCCATCGACGCCGACATCGACAAGGTCTTCGAGCAGCTCAAGTCCGCCTACGGCAAGCTCGATATCCTCGTCCACTCCATCGGCTTCGCGCCCAACATCAAGAACACCGTCCTCCAGACCACCCGCGAAGACTTCCGCGTCGCGCACGATGTTAGTGCCTACTCGCTGATCGCTCTGGCCCGCGCCGCCGAGCCGCTGATGACCGAGGGCGGTTCGATCCTCACGCTGACCTATTACGGCTCTACAAAAGTCTTCCCCAACTACAACATCATGGGCGTCGCCAAGGCCGCGCTCGAAGCCGCAGTGCGCTATCTCGCCGCCGATCTGGGCAGCAAAAAGATCCGCGTCAACGCCATCTCAGCCGGCCCGATCAAAACGCTCGCCGCTCGCGGCATCGGCGACTTCAGCAAGATCCTCAACGCTGTCGAAGAGCGTGGTCCGCTGCATCGCAACGTCGAGGTCGCCGAAGTCGGCAACACGGCGCTCTTCCTCTCGAGCGACCTGGCCAGCGGCATCACCGGCGAGATTACCTTCGTCGACTGCGGCTACAACATCACCGGGCTCTAGTATTCTTTGTCGCTTCGTAGCATTTGTCATTCCGTAGCGAAGCTGAGCAATCTGCTTTGCGCTAGCGTCTGTCATCCACGAAAGGAGCTGAAATGACCATCGCCGAAGTTCTTCTTGAGGACTATGACATCGAGATATCGAACACGCGCCGCACCTTGGAGCGCGTTCCCGAAGGCAGGAACGACTTCAAGTGCCACGACAAGTCCATGCCGCTCGGCAAGCTCGCCATGCACTGCGCGAGCCTGCCGCTGTTCGGCTACTACGTCCTCGAAGACGAAGGCATGGACCTCGCAGCGCCGAAGCGTCCGCATGTCCCGCTCGTCTTCACCACGCGCGAGGCCGCACTCAAGCAGCTCGACGAAGCAGCCTCCCAGTGTCGCGCCGCACTAGCAGCAGCCTCAGACGAGCACCTGCAGAAGCTCTGGAAGTTCAGCTACGGCGAACAGGTGATCTGCAACAACTCTCGTACTTTGACCTTCCGCCAGATGTTCTTCAACCACCTCATCCACCACACTGCACAGCTCGGCGTCTATCTCCGTCTCAACGATGTTCCCGTCCCCGGACTCTACGGCCCCTCCGCCGACGAGGCCATGGCAGGCTGAGCCGATTTAGCCAGCCTTCTCCGTCAACTCCGCCCATCGCGCATACAGGTCATCCGCAGCCGTCTGAGCATCTTCCATTTCGGCCAGAGCCGCGGTCAACTTTGCCGCATCGGTCACAACATCCTGCCGCTCGATCATCTCGCGAGCAGCCTGCAACCGGTCCTCCGCAGCCTCGACCGCAGGTTCAATCCCGGCAAACTCACGCGCCTCAAGATAAGACAGCTTCTTCTTGCCGCCCGCAGCCGGAGCAGCCGCAGACGTAGCGGAAGCAACTGCCTTGCCCGTGGCCCCCGGCGCGATGGCCTCTTCGACCTTCGCGCCTCGCCACTGCTCCCACTGCGAGTAGTCCGAAAATTTCTCCGAACCGCCTTTGCCGTCGAGCCCGAGCACAACGGTCGATACGCGATCCAGCATGTAACGGTCGTGGGTCACTAATACCAGCGCGCCCGTGTACTCCAGCAAACTCTCTTCGAGAATTTCGAGCGTAGCAATATCCAGATCGTTGGTCGGTTCATCGAGCAGCAACAAGTCTGCAGGCTCCAGCATGAGCTTCGCAATCAGCACACGTGCTCGCTCGCCGCCGCTCAATCTCTCGACCGGCTGATTCAACTGCTCGCTGGTAAACAGGAACTTCGTGGCATAGCTCGCTACATGCACCACGCGTCCCTGATAGACGACCGAGTCCGAATCCGGAGCAAGCGCTCGCCGAAGCGTCACATCCTCATCCAGTTCCCGCATCTGGCTGAAGTAGACAATCTTCAGCAGCGGAGCTTTCTTCACCACGCCAGCCGAAGCCTCCAACTCGCCGGTCAGCAACCGCAGCAGCGTCGTCTTTCCACTCCCATTGGGACCGACAAGCCCGACGCGAACACCCGAGGTGATGAGGAAATTTAGCCCTTCGACGATCTTCCGGTCGCCGAGCGTAATGGTTACGTCTTCCAGTTCGACCAGACGCTTCGTCTGCCGCTCCGTCGCAGAGAAATCGATTCCCGCAGTCGCTGTCTGGACACGCGAGTTTACTTCCTTCAACTGCCCGATCAAGTCGTTCGCATTATCGATGCGAGCCTTCGCCTTCGTAGACCGCGCCTTTGGCCCGCGCCGCAGCCAATCCACTTCGATCTTTACGCGGTTCTTCAGCGCATCCTGCAGCTTGGTCTGCGCCTCCATGTAAGCCTCTTTGCCCTCAAGGAACTTGGAATAAGTCCCCTTCAGCCGCAGCAGACCGTCCGCATAGACGCGGTTGAGTTCGACTATTTCTGTCGCAACATTCTCAAGAAAATAACGATCATGGCTAACAAGCACACAAGCAAAAGCAGCCTCATTCAGCAATCCCTCCAGCCATGAAATCCCAGCAAGATCAAGATGGTTCGTCGGCTCGTCCAGCAACAGCACATCAGGCCCGCTTACCACTGCTTCAGCAATGGCCAGCCGCTTGCGCCAGCCTCCGCTCAGCTTCGACGCCTCTACATCCAGCGACGGAAATCCGATTCGTCCCCCCGTCTCGCGCAGCCGCCCTTCGCGCTCTGCCTCGGAGATATGCGCCCGCTTGAGCGCAGCTTCCAACACATCGCGAATCGTCAGGCCGGTGGCAAACTCCGACTCCTGCTTGACATAACCGACGCGTGCCCGCTTGCGAACGGCAACATCGCCCGCGTCCGCATCTTCTTCGGCGGCCAGTACCTTCAGCAGCGTACTTTTGCCCGCACCATTCGGCCCGATCAGGCCGATGCGGTCTCCGTCGGAGACAGTAAATGAGATATCACGAAACAAGGCGATCGCGCCGAAGGCCTTGGTCAACCCCTGCGCATTTAAGATTGGTGGCATCTCTTCAGTCTACCGCGCCTGAAAATGCGTGACGCCGACAGCCAAAGAAGCTACTGCTGGGGCGGAGCAGATGGCTGAACTGCTGCCGCTGGCGGTTCGGGTCGAGTTGGGACGTCTTTGCCATGCTCGGGGTCATAGTCGTGCTTGACCATCCAGGTTTTGAATGCCTCTACCGGCTCCGAGTTCATCCTGCCATTGTGTTCAGCATAGGCAAAGTCCTTGACATCGGTTTCGAGATTGCAGGTCCAGTAGGCATTGGACTTCCCGAATACAGGCATGAGAACGGTCAGCTCCCGGCCCGGCTTCTTCCACTTCGCCGGATAGCTCTCATAGCCGAACGAGGTCTTCAGCTTGTCCGAGCAGGCATAGTTGAAATCGACTCCCCGGGCTTCGCCCTTCTCGAAGAGGTTCGCACGGCCCTCCCCCTTCGACTCGTCGAGGCTTCGCGCGTGATAGAAAGTTGTTTGGTTGCGACCAAAGATGTGGATGCGCAGCGGGTAGTCGGCAGGATTTCTGCTTGCGCCGCTGAGTACGGCAGGCGTGAGAAGAAGGCAAAGAGACAGGGACAACGAGAGGCGCATGAGAACGGGCTCCTGATCAGGCTGAATCTTACCCGACGGCTCGCGTGGCGGCAACTGTCATTTTGTCAATTTCCATGCCGATCAAAATCAGCCCTAGTCGAGATCGAAATCCCGCAGCGGCCGCTCCCCCAGAGGACTTTCCTTGGCCTTCTTGACCGCCTCGGCAAACTTCTTTGCCAGCACATCGTCCTTGTTCTTCTGGGCGTCGACGCTCTGCGCAAAGAGCGAGTCACGGCGCGCATCTGCCTCCCGCAAAGCCTTTGCCGCTTCGCCGAAGTCCTCGAACATCTTCTTCCGGGGAGCCGGCGTATGCGCGATCACCGCGCGCGTCACCGGATCGATCTTCAACATCGCCCCGCAATCCGGACACATCACCTCAAACGCCTCGTCGCTCATCCCCATCGTCCATCACCTCAGGCATTTATTCTAAAACTGTCCACTGAAAACCGCCTGGCGGGGTCACTATCTGTCCTTTATCGCGTGACTACGGCACTGGACTCTGCTGCATAATCACCAGCGCCCGCTGCAAAGGCGTCGACGTTACGGAGACCGCTCCCTCAAACGGCCTTGCCAGGTCCGCAATCGCCGCAAGCGTCACCGCCACCACAAATGCCAACGCCAGCACCTGGCCATAGTGCAGCCATTTCTTGTCGTTCCCCAGAAGACATGAAGAAATCACAGTCGCCATGCCGCCAACAATCAACAATACCCAGAGAACGGTAGGCAGCTTGCTCTCGTGCTGTTCATCGCGCATCCTGCGCCGCTCGCCCAGGTTGCTCATCGCCGTGGTCAGATGGTCCACGCTGCTGGTCTCTCTGAAGGTCTTGGCCTGCGCCGCGATGAGGACCTGCCACATCTGCTCTAAGACCACATCGCCCGCTTGGCTAACGCGTTGCGTCTGCATCGCGGGCCACTCCTGGTTCACGACCGCGTCCGCA
The DNA here is from genome assembly GCF_009765835.1 of Granulicella sp. L56. Lineage (NCBI taxonomy): Bacteria > Pseudomonadati > Acidobacteriota > Terriglobia > Terriglobales > Acidobacteriaceae > Granulicella > Granulicella sp. L56. The sequence continues at coordinate 772,468 of NZ_LMUS01000006.1, forward strand.
TACTTCAACGTAAGCGCGCCCATCGCCTCCCGCTGAGGCGATGGCAACCCTGCGGCGATGCGATGCACGTTCAGCAGAGAGGCCGTCTCCAGGGCCACATCGATCTCTGCCGCGCGAAAATCCGTCCACACCGTGAACAGCATGAATCCCAGGATTACCCCATACGTCGTCCCCAGAACGCCCATCTGCCACGCATTGACGTCGTTGATGATCTTGCGGTTCTCGACCGGCCAGAACCGGTTGAGCAATGCGACCAGCAACATGGCGGCCACCAGCGATAGAACGATGGCAAAGGTGCTCTGCCCATAACTCAACATCAGCAATTTCCCCTGACGATATCTTTTGGATTCACCCGCCAGCCTACGCTGAGATTCTGTCCAATGCCATCTCTATTGCGAGCGTGTCTCGTGAAAAGCTTCAAATATCAGAAATATTATTTCTATTGAAATTTATTACTTCGGTCAGCTACTCTTACGGCCATGTCCAGTATCAAGCTCGCCGCCGCTCGTCTCAGCCGCTATTCCGCTCTCCTTCTACTCACTGCCGCAGTGGCCTTCGCGCAAAACTCTCTCCAGCCGCCTCCGACTCCAGAGCAAACCTCGGTCGCGCCTTCGGCTCCGCTGAACCCCAATCTGCCTACAGTCTTCGTCGTCGGCGACTCTACCGCACGCAATCAGGCCGACCTCGGGTGGGGCGACCACTTCGCTCACTCCTTCGACACCACGCGCATTAACGTGGCCAACCGCGCCCGCGCCGGACGCAGCAGCCGTACCTTCCTCAATGAAGATTCCTGGGACCGCGTCCTTGCTGAGATGAAGCCCGGCGACTTCGTTCTCTTGCAGATGGGCCACAATGACGGCGGAAATCTTGACGGCCCCAAGGCCCGTGGATCGCTGAAGGGGCTAGGCGATGAGACCAAGGACGTTACCCTGCCCGATGGCCACACAGAAACGGTCCACACCTATGGCTGGTACATGCGCAAATACATCGCCAACACCCGCGCCAAGAAGGCCACTCCCATCCTGCTCTCGCTCACTATCCGCAATATCTGGAAGGACGGCAAGATCGAGCGCGACATGGGCTACGACGCCGAACTGAAACAATTGGCAGGTGAAGAGCATGTCGCCTATGTGGACATGGCCACGGTAGAAGCCGACCGCCTCGAAGCCACCGGGCAGGAAAAGACCGCGCTTCTCTTCCCCAAGGACCACACCCACACCAGTGCCGAGGGCGCTGAGCTCAACGCCCAATCCGTGGCCATCGCCCTGCGTAAGGCCGACTCGCCGCTCGCCACCTACCTCAAACCGCAGTAAGGAGGACACATCCGTCCAACCTGCGCTAAACTCACCACGAGGAGAGCGCCATGCTGCATCGTCATCACACGATCACAATTGCAACATCGGCCCTAATCTTTCTCTGCCTCGCCCTCCACGCGCAAACGAGTGCCATATCGCAAAAGCCTACCCCCTACAACGACGCCGAAGCCTACAAAATATACGAATCCCTCCTTCCCACGGACTGGACCGTTACTGTAGCTCACGCGCAACGTTTGCTTATCCAAGCCCAAACCGGCAGTATGGGCTTCTGCCTCAAGCCCGATCCTGAATCTGCCGCACTTCTCCAGCCCCTTTTCGACAGCTTCATCGCTCTCAATAAGACCGAGTGGCTCCTCCAACCCACACTCCACCTCGATCTCCCCTACGAATTCGTCTCTCGCGACGATCTGCAATCTTTCTTTAAGTCCGGCGGCGGAAGCTGGCAAAGTCTGGGCGAGCGTTATCCGAACTCCGCCCACAGCTACCTTGTCCTTTCGCCCGTGGCCTTCAACGCAGATAAGACGCTCGCCATCGTCTATATGGGCCATAGCTGCGGGCTGCGCTGCGGCGGAGGCACCTTTCACATTCTAGAAAAAAAGGACGGCATCTGGAAGAACCTGCATTGGAAGGGCACATCCTGCGCCTGGGCCTCCTGATCTGATACCTCCCGCCCCCTGGGACATCTCTGTCCGTCTGCCTCCACACCATTTACACTAGAACTTGGGGGAAAAATGCACCCCGAAGGATACCAGTTTGCTCGATAAAGCTTTTGCAAAAGTCTTTGGCACCAGCAACGAACGCGCTGTAAAGCGCCTTCTGCCAACCGTTACGCTGATCAACGACCTTGAGCCCTCCATCCAGGCGCTCTCCGACGACGAGTTGCGCGCCAAAACCGTCGAGTTTCGCCAGCGCATCGCCGATGCCATCGCCGCGGCCAAGATCAATCCCGAGGACGAAGACGCCGAAAAGGCCACCCGTGACGTTGAACAGGCGGCCCTGAAGGCCATTATGCCTGAGGCCTTCGCTGTCGTCCGCGAGGCCGGCAAACGCGCCGTGCAGATGCGCCACTTCGACGTACAGCTCATCGGCGGCATGGTGCTCCACTCCGGCAACATCGCCGAGATGAAGACCGGCGAAGGCAAAACCCTCGTCGCGACACTTCCCTGCTATCTCAACGCGCTCGCCGGGCGCGGCGTCCATGTCGTCACGGTCAACGACTACCTGGCCAAACGCGACGCCGAGTGGATGGGCAAAATCTACGGCTTCCTCGGACTTACCGTCGGCGTTATCGTCCATGACCTCGACGACCAGCAGCGCCGCGAAGCCTATGGCTCCGATATCACCTACGGCACCAACAACGAGTTCGGCTTCGACTATCTGCGCGACAACATGAAGTTCGAGCTGGCCGATCAGGTGCAGCGCGGCAACTACTACTGCATCGTCGACGAAGTGGACTCCATCCTCATCGACGAGGCACGTACTCCGCTTATCATCAGCGGCCCGACGGACCAGACCACGGACAAGTACGCTCGCGTCAACGCCATCATTCCGTCGCTTGAAGCGGGCGAGTTGACCGAGACCCTCGACACCAAGACCTACACCGGAGATTTCGTCGTCGATGAGAAGGCCCGCGCCATCACCATTACCGACGAGGGCTGGGAGAAGATCGAGAAGCTGCTCGGCATCGGCAATATCGCCGAACCCGAGAACTGGGACCTCAAGCACCACGTCGAAGTCGCCGTCAAAGCTCACAACCTCTACAAACGCGATGTGGAGTACGTCGTCAAAGAAGGCGAAGTCATCATCGTCGACGAGTTTACGGGCCGCCTTATGCCCGGTCGCCGCTGGTCCGATGGTCTGCATCAGGCGGTTGAAGCCAAGGAAGGCGTCGCCATCCGCAAGGAAGACCAGACGCTTGCGACGATCACCTTCCAGAACTACTTCCGCATGTACAAGAAGCTTTCCGGCATGACCGGCACCGCCGAGACCGAGGCCGCCGAGTTCGGAAAGATCTACAACCTGGACATCGTCGTCATCCCGACCAACCGGGTCATGAAGCGCCTCGAGAACTCCGATGTCGTGTTTCGCACCTCGAAGGAAAAGTACTTCGCCGTGGCCGACGAGATCGCCAAGCTCCACGAGGCCAAGCAGCCCGTGCTGGTCGGAACCACCAGCATTGAGAAGTCCGAGTTACTCAGCGAGATCCTCAAGCGCAAAGGCGTTCGCCACGTCGTGCTTAACGCCAAGTTCCACGAGAAGGAAGCCGAGATCGTAGCCCAGGCCGGACGCCTCGGCATGGTCACCATCGCCACCAACATGGCAGGCCGCGGAACCGACATCCTGCTTGGCGGTAACGCCGAGTTCATGGCACGTCAGGATATCGTCCGCAAGAATCTAGCCCGCGCGGTCTCAACTGCCGAAGGCACGATCTCGCCGATCGCCGGCCCTGGCATGGTCCGCTTCTACTACGCCGGACAGGAGTTCGAAGCCACGCAGGAGGCCTGGGACGCCGCCACCGCTACGCACGAGGCGTCGGCAAAGAAGGAGCATGAAGCCGTCATTGCCGCCGGCGGCCTCCACATTCTCGGCACCGAACGGCACGAGTCGCGCCGCGTCGACAACCAGCTCCGTGGCCGCGCCGGCCGTCAGGGCGACCCCGGCTCCTCTCGCTTCTTTCTCTCGCTCGAAGACGACCTTATGCGCATCTTCGCTCGCGAGTGGGTCTCTACCCTGCTGCAGCGCCTCGGCATGGAAGAGGGCGTCCCCATCGAGAGCCGCATGATCTCCAAGCGCATCGCCTCCGCGCAGCAAGCGGTCGAGAGCCAGAACTTCGAGTCGCGCAAACACGTCCTCGAGTACGACGACGTCATGAACAAGCAACGCGAAGCCGTCTATAGTCTGCGCCGTCAACTGATGGGCGGTGTCGACCAGAAGCTGCTCATTACCGACGACTACGTCTCCACAATCCTCTCCAACCTGCTCGACGAGCACGCGCCCGAAAAGGCCCATGCCGACGAATGGAAGTTCGACGCGCTTTTCGCGCAGATCTACGATGTCTTCGGGGCGCATCTCGAAACCGAGATCAATGCCACTGAGATGACCCGCCACGAGCTCGGCGAGGCCCTCTTCAACAAACTTGGCACGCGCTACGACATCAAGGAGCAGATTCTCGGCGCACCGGCCATGCGTTATCACGAGCGCATCGTCATGCTCTCCGTCCTCGACGGCCTTTGGAAGGATCACCTGCTCGCCATGGACCACCTCAAAGAGGGCATCGGTCTCCGTGGCTACGCTCAGCAGGACCCGCTCGTCGCCTACAAGAAGGAGTCCTTCGATATGTTCGAGGGCATGATGCTCCGCTTTCAGGAAGACACTGCTCGTCATCTCTTCCGCATGCAGATCATCGGCCCCGACGGGAATCCCATTGAGACTGCCGAGCAGTTGCAGCAGGCTCAGCTACAGCGTCCCCCGGCCCAGAACGCAGACCCCAACGCGCTTCCAGCCGGTTCGGCACATGCTCCGGTGCCCGTCCCGACAAGGCAGCCGTCCACCACCATCGATGCGCTCGAACGCGAGTTCCAGCAGAAGAAGAAGCGCGAGCTCGAGCTCGCCCGCGCCGCCGGATCCGGAGCGGAGAGCAACGGAGCGACTCCTCGCCGCACCGGAGAAAAAGTTGGACGCAACGACGATTGCCCTTGTGGCTCAGGCAAGAAATACAAGAAGTGCCACGGCGCTGAAGCCTAGTCTGCAACGAAGGCATTTTGCCTCAGCCTGAAGCGGGTCAAAGCTTCGGGCTGAGATCACTCCCCGCCCAGTTTGTCCAGATCGTCCAGCAACAGCTTCGCCTTCGTCGCCAGGGTTGTCGCACCCTCCACATCGCCGGAGTTCAGCGCCTCCTGCGCCTGCTTCCAGAAGTTTCGAACGCGATTGACCTGCGACCGCTGCCTTCTCGCAACCTGTGGGGACAGCCCGTTCAGCCGTAGCTGAATGGTATGGATCAAACTCGCGGCCTCGTGCTGGGCCTCCGGATTGGCTGCTCCCCCGGCAGTTAAATCACCAATCGCAGCTTCATCCGTCATCGGTTCCGGCGTAGCTTCTTCCGCAGGGGCTGTGGTGCTCTTGGGAACCAGATGTCTGCGTTCGCGGTGCGGGCTCGCCGCCGCCGCAGCAATCGGCATCGGCGGCAGATCCACTACCGGCGTAGGAATCAACGGCGGATTCGCCGGAGGAGGTACCGTCACAAGCGGAATCGGCGTCAGCACCGGCGGCAAAACCGGGACACTGGGCCTCTTGTGCAAACTCACGCATCCGCTCAGTCCGCAGGCCAGCCCCGCGCACACTACCGCCGTCATCAATCTTCGCGTCATATCTTCGTACACTTTCAAACGCGCTCTCCCATTCCCTGATGACTGGTTCCAGCGGCAATCACCTTGCGTCCCTCTATCCCTGCTCCCGTCGCAATCGGCAATCGCAGCGTAAACGTTGTTCCCCGTTCCGGAGAACTGGCATCTGCGTTAGACCGCACGTCCATAGCCCCGCCATGCATCTGCAAGATGCGATACGTCATCGCCAGCCCGATTCCACTGCCTTTCGCTTTTGTGGTGAAGTACAGCTCAAAGATACGCGGTAACAACTCCGGCGGTATACCCTCCCCTTCGTCCGCTACCTCTACGATGGCAAACGAATGTTCGCGGCGTATCGTCACACGCATCTTACCTCCGGATGGCATCGCCTGCATCCCGTTCAGCATCAAGTTCAACAATGCCTGCCGCAGCAACTCGGCGTCCACCCGCACTATTACCGGCCCCGCCGGCGCTTCCACAATCACCTGCACTCCATTCTCCTGCATCTCCGCTGCTGTCAGCTCCGTCACCGCGCCCACCACCTGGCGCAGGTCCTGTTCGCGGAGATGCAATTCCATGGGCCGGGAGAAGTCCGCAAGCGTTTGCACAACGCGGTCCAGCCGCTGCATCTCTCCTGCCAGAATATCGACATGCCGCTGCGCTCCGGCGAGCCCCGAAGCATCGCCACTCGCCAGCTTGCTCTTCAATAGTTCCAGATGCACCACCATCGCGTTGATCGGGTTTTTGACCTCATGCCCCACCCCGGCAGTCAGCCTTCCAATCGCCGCCAGCCGACGCGCTACTTCCAACTCCTGCCCCAGTTGCAGCGCCGACTCCGTGTCTCGCAGCGTCAGCAGCGTTCCCATATTGCTGCTTCCGCCTAATCCGTCGCCAATCCTGTCGAGCGAAATCTGCACCTGCCTGCCATCCTCCAGCGTCACGCCCTCCGCGCTTACCTGGCCGCCGCCTGCAAACGCTCTTAATACCGCCGCACCCAGCGCCGTGCTCGGTTCAAAGATCTCTTCCAATCGCTTGCCCACCAGTTTGCTCTCAGGCTTGCTAAGGAAGTAGGCCACGGCATCGGAGACCATCACTGCCCGATGGTCCGCGGTAAACAAGAGCACGCCATCGCGCAGCGTATCCAGCATCTGGGCGAGGTTTGCCTGCAATGCTGTATAGCCTTCCTCTGTGCTGCGAATCTGCTGCCCCAGGCGGTCGATGGTCTTCGACACCCTTACTACCGCATCCTTGCCCGAGTCTTTCTCCTGCGCGGTCTGCAAGGCGTTGCGGTCGGCAATGGTCAGGCTTTCGAGCTTACGGCTGATGACCTCGATCGGCTGCAGCGCAACATTCGCCAGCAACCCGGCGGCAATCATCGCAGCCAATGCGGCCAGCAGCGCGAAGATCAGCGCATCCTTCAGCCACGGTTCGTACGAAGCGCGAAGAAATGTCGACCGCACGCCCACATGCACCATCAGAAAGGGCTTTCCGTTCCGGTCCAGCACCTGCACGATATCGAGCACACGCGGCTGCCCGAAGACCATCTTCATCTGCGATGCCATGCTACCTGCCTGCACGCTCTGCAGGCTCATTCTGTTCGTTGACTGTTGATCTAACGCATCAGGGTCTGTGCTCATCAGCGTCAGCCCATGCGCATCGGTCACCGTTACGTCCTGCACTGTAGGCGAGTAACGCACCACCATATTCATGCCATCGATCAGAGGCTGATTGCTCTGCAAAGCATTTGTCACTGCAGTCTGAAGAGCGGCGTCCGTCTTGTCCACCGGAGGCTGCGCGTGAAGCCCTGTCTCCACCGCCTGCCGGGTCATCAGCCATACTTCATGCGCCAGCACGTCGTTCGACGCCGCCGTCTGCTCAATCCTCTGCCGCAGCAACTCGCTCACAAACAGCGCCGACAGGATGAGGACGATCGCAAACGTCAACCCGGTAGCCGACACCACCAGCTTCGTCTTCAGCCGCATCGCTACTCCGTCACAACAGTAGACGCACTCTGGTATTCCTTCAGCTTGTTCTGCAGTGTCTTCGAACTGATCCCAAGTATCTCCGCGGCCTTCGTCTTGTTATTGTGCGTCGACAGCAGCGTCTTCAGGATGAGTTGCCGTTCCGCCTCGTCCACCGTCGTCCCTACCTCGACGCGCACGGTATTTTTGTCTTCCAGGTAGCGCTGCACTTCGCTCGAAGTCCCGCCCGCATCGCTCTCCACAGCCATTCGGTTGCCCCGCATCGGAGCCGGTGCAAAGCCCGGTTCACCAAAATGTGGCGGCAGATGTTCCACTCCCAGCATCCCCGTACCCGCCAGAATCACCGCCCGCTCAATGGTGTTGCGCAGCTCACGCACGTTGCCCGGCCACTTGTACTGCTCCATCCGCGTCATTAAGGAGTCTTTCAGACCAGCCACGGTGCAATGGTGCCGCTCGTTCATATCGTCGATCATCTTCTCCGCGATCGCCGACACGTCCATCAGGTGGTCGCGCAGCGGCGGCATATGAATATTGAAGACATTCAGCCGGTAGTAAAGGTCACCTCGCAACTCGCCGCTCGCTACCGCATGTTCCGGATCTTTATTAGTCGCCGCGACAACTCTCACATCCACCGGCGTCTCGACCTTGCTGCCCAGTCGCCGCAGCTTCCTGTCTTCGAGCACGCGCAGCAGCTTTGCCTGGGTGCCTGCCGGCATCTCGCCAATCTCGTCCAGCAGCAGCGTCCCTTCCTCTGCCAGCTCAAAGCATCCGGCCCTGCGCTCCAGCGCTCCTGTAAACGCGCCCTTCTCGTGCCCGAAGATCTCGCTCTCGATCAGCGTCTCGGGAATCGCCGCACAGTTCACGGCGACGAAAGGCTTCAGCCTGCGCGAGCTGAGATCATGCAGCGCTCGCGCCACCAACTCCTTGCCCGTCCCGCTCTCTCCCGTCACCAGCACCGAGACGTTCGACGGAGCTACACGCTCGATCATGTTGAAGATGTCCTTCATCTGCGGCGACGACCCCACCAGTGGCCCGAGCACGCCCGTATCCCGTAACTGGCGACGCGTCGCCTCCAACTCAACATCGGCCTCGCGCTGTCGGCTCGCATTATGCAGAATTGTCCGCAGCCGCACCGGATCGACCGGCTTGGGGATGTAGTCATACGCTCCCATCCGCATCGCTTCCACGGCCGACTCAATCGACCCCTGCGCCGTCAGCATCACCACTGCGATCCGCTGCGGCAGCTCGCCGATGCGGTTCAGCAACTCCATGCCGTCCATCCGCGGCATCTTCAGGTCGGTCACCACAATCGCCGGAGCCCACTCCACCGCCCGCTCCAGGCCCTCAATCCCATCCGCCGCACACTCTGCCCGATAGCCCCAGCTTTCGATCAACTCCGTCAAGCCACTTCGTGCGTGTACTTCATCTTCAACAATCAGAACTTTTTCCGAGCTCATACCGACCTTTCAATCTTTGGCATCGATACTTCCTTGGATGCACACCCACGTCCCAGTGTATCCATTCCAGCCAGCAAAAATTGCAGGGCCACTTTCACATTTTTCTGTAAAAGGGACATTTCACCACAAGTCATGGGCGAAGTTACCAAAGATTTGAAGCAGCCGCCATTCTGAACTGCACCTTCGGATCATGCTGTTGCTGATCTCTGACACTAGCTTCCCGGATACAGAATCCGGTACATCTCCCGGTTCCGCAGAATCGCCTGCACATACTCCCGCGTCTCCGAGTAAGGAATGGACTCCACAAATTCCGGAATGTCCTTGTAGTCATTGCTCGACATCCACCGACGAATCGGAGTGTCGCCAGCGTTGTAGGCTGCCAGCGCATACTCCTTTTGCCCGCCGAACCTGTCCAGCACCTGCCTCAAGTTTATTGTGCCCAGCTCAAGATTAACCTTCGCGTTCAGCAGATCGCTCGTATTGAAGTGTCTGATCTTTTGCTTCTTCGCCAAGGACTTGCCGACCGATGGCAGCAACTGCATCAACCCATACGCATTCGCCCGGCTCACGGCACCGGCATTGAACTCCGACTCCTGCCGAATCAGTGATGCCACGAAGTAAGGATCGAGTCCATTTTTCTTCGACTCCGCTACCAGATCCGGCCAGAAGGGTTGCGGAAATAGAAGGTGCCAATAGAGCGTCGGCACCTGGTCCACCGGCAGCGAGTAGAACGAGATCCCGCTATGCTTCATGGACTGCACCGACCGCGTGTACTCCCCATAGGAGGCATAGATCTCGGCCTCCGCCAGCGCTCCCCACTCGCTCGATGTCTCGCTAGCCTGAATCTCCGGCCCGATGTACTCGTTCAGCGCCGCATTCGCCAGCAACCGCGCTTTGATGAGATGGGTGTCATTCTCCGGCAGTTCGCCGGTAAGCTCCGGCACATCCAGTTGCGGAACCGCACTCAACACCGGCGAAGGAGCCACCGCTGGCTGGTCTCCCAGCACCTTCAGCCGCTGCCGCGCCAGGTTCGCGTAGTAGAAATTGGTGTACGTCGTCGCCAGCGTGCGATAGTAGTTCACCGCCTGGCCAAAGTTATGCTCCTCGTCCTCGTAGATGCGCGCTCGCCAGTACAACGCGCTCGAAACCTCAACGCCTGCGGGGTACATCTGGATCTGCTCGTCCATCAGCCGCGCCGCCTCGGCATAGTTGCGCAACCTGTAGTTCATCCACGCCGCGCGCCAATGTGCCGACGGCGCATAGGCGCTCTGGGGGAACATCTTCACCAGCATGGAGTAGTGATACGTCGCCTGCTGCGCATTGTGCTTCAGCAGGTACATATTGCCACCCGAATAAAGCGCCTCCTCGAGCCACCGGCTCTTGGGAAACCGCTGAACCATCTGAGCGATCAGCGCGTCATGCCCGGCCTCGTCGTCCTCGTCACGCGAAAGCTCCGCCAGCAGGTACAGCTTGAGTGCCGCGCTGTCTCCCGTCGTCTCCGGCAGCGCCTCCACCTGCTTGCGGCTGATGCGCTTCAGCTTCATGTCGCACACGGCGGAATAGATCTTCAATACGTCGAGATCGCTTGCGCTCAACCCGGCGCTGTTGCTCGCGATGGCATGGTACTCATCGCTGGCGGCGGAATATTGCTTGGCGTCGAAGAGTTGGTCGGCATGGGCCTTGCGTTCGGCCGCCGTGAGCGGCACTCCCATCGCCACTAACTGCGTCCGCGCCTGCCCTGCCTCAAAGCTCAAAGGCTGCTTGAGATAGATGCCGCGAAAGATCACCGCCGCCCGCGCCGTGTCATTCGACATCTGGTACGCCCGTCCCAGGGCATAGCGAAAACCTACATGCGATGCCTGCGGCGTATCTTCGAGCGGCTGCAGCACCTTTAAAGCTGCCTGCGGATTGAGTTGCTGGAGGTAAGCGTTGGCCAGCAGCACTGGGGCGTCGGCGTTGAAGATGCTCCCCGGATGCCGCTCGGCGAAATTGTTCAGCAGAGCATATGCGTCCGCTCCGTGACCTGCTTGCAAGGAGGCCTGTGCGCCGAGGTAGTCGGCATAGTCGTCCAGTGCCTTCCCGCTCTGGTTCGCCTGGCGGTAGGCATTGGCCGCATCGTCATATTTATGGTCCAGCATGTAGGCGTGACCCAGGGCCAGATATGCGGCAGCCGCTCCCTCACCCGGATGCGACCGCGCATAGCTCTCAACCCCCCGGTACGCTGCCACGGACCGGGTCGCCGTCAACTGCTGCGCCATCGGCCGCAACTGCTCGGTCGCATGAAACGCGCTGGTCAGCTTGATGCTTCGGGCCGTGGCTTTGGGAGCGGGATGATGCCTTCTGTGCGCGGCAGATCTGCTGTTGGCTGGCCGCCGTCGACCCGAGGCAGAGGTATGTGCCCCTCGCCTTGTGGTCTTCGCTGCCGCCCGCGTTGAGCTTTTCTTTCCCCTGGCAGCGCTTTTTTTCTCTTTGGAGGAGGTCTTCTTTTTAGACGCTGTCTTCTGAGCGGTTTTGAAATGGGCGTGACTGGGCGATTTCGCCGTCTGCGCCACCGCGCCGTCACCCATGACAACCATCGTTCCAACCAGCAGAAGACCAATCAAAGCCGTCAATGAAACTCGGGCACAACGACGCACGATCAATTCGTTCTTAATTTCACCCACCTGTCTACTCTAAGCTGCGTACGCTCCCGCAGGGTCGCCACGGTGTAAGGCAGAATCACGCCAGGTACGCCAATGGCGAATGCAACGCCTCGACGCCGGAAATCGCAATCAACGAGAAAGCTGCCTCAAATCAGCCACTTACGCTGAGAAAGCAAGTTCGCAGAAATTACAAGTTTGCCCATGCCTGCTTGCTCAACTCAAGCATCGATCTGAAAATAAAGACCTTGCCCCAAGCGATATCGAGAGGTCTACCCTTTATCGGCTTCAGGAGCCGCCCGCATTGCTCTACCCCACCACTGCATTTACTATGATGCAAGTAACCGGCTTTTAATCAGCATCTCTGTTTTTGGCACCCTTCTGCACATGTCAGCCATCCAATCCCCAGCGACGGAAGAAATTCATCCCGATGTAGCGCTTGTAGCACGCGCGAAAGCGGGAGACACGACTGCCTTCGAGCAGCTCGTGCGGCAGTACGAACGCCAGATCTTCCGGGTAGCGCAGCATATTACTCAAAACCGTGAAGACGCCGAAGACATTACGCAGGACGCATTCCTCAAGGCTTACGAGAAGCTGGAACAGTTCCAGGGAAACTCCAAGTTCTCGACCTGGCTCGTCCGCATCGCGGTCAATGAGAGCCTTATGCGGTTGCGCAAGCGCAAGACCAGCAAGACTGTCTCGATGGACGCCGATGTCCAGACCGAAGAGGGAGCAATCCCAAGAGATTTCGCCGAATGGCGACCCAATCCTGAACAGAACTACAATCAGGCAGAGCTGGCCGAGATTCTCCGCAAAACAATCCAGGGCCTTCCCCCCGGTTTTCGCACCGTCTTTACCCTGCGTGACATTGAAAATCTCTCCACGGAAGAGACTGCGGAGGCACTCGGCTTGAGCGTTCCCGCCGTCAAATCGAGGCTGTTGCGCGCGCGCCTGCAGCTACGCGAGCGTCTCAGCAGATACTTCCACAAGAAGGAGGGTCAGCCAGCATGACCTGCACCGACTTTCTCAGCCAGCTAACCGATTATTTCGACGGCCAGATCAGCCCCGAGCTGCTCGAAGAGGTTCGCGCTCATACCGCCGGGTGCAGCCACTGCGAAGTGGTTCTCAATACCACCCGCCAAACCATTGAAATCTATCGCGGTAACGAGGTCTACGAGGTCTCGGACGATTTCCGGGAACGCCTCCACTCCGCCATTATGCGGAAATGCGGTCAAAAGGCGAGTGCGTAGGCCCTCTTTTTCTTGACGCATGACAAGGCTCCGACTATCCTAATATCAATGGCGATACCTTGCGCAGCCTGTTGTTGCATGTGTTGTTGCGACTCTGTGCGCCCTCGCCTTTGCCCCGCTTCGTAGACTGATCCAGCAAGTCCCGAGCACCTCAGCAAAGTCATAAGCGCCCACGAACCTGGTGGGCCCTTCTTATTTCTGCTTCACCAAAGGAATCTATGACCACCCCTTCCGCCCCCGTTATCAAAGAGACCAAAGCCCAGAAGACAGAGCGCCTCAAGCTCGCCAAGAATCCCTGGGAGGCCTTTGATGAGATCCGCCAGTTCGCCCGTGACGGCCGCGATTCCGTCCCCGAAGAGTGGGCGCTCTACTTCCGGTGGTGGGGAGTCTACTCTCAAGGCGACGGCCTCGGCCTGGCCGGTGGCAAAAATGGCGAGGGGAAAGCCACCGAGTTCTTCATGCTGCGCATCGGCCTGCCTAACGGCCTGCTCACCAGCCACCAGCTCCGAGTCATCGCTGGTATCACAAAAAAGTTCGCCCGTAATCTGGCCGACATTACCACTCGTCAGAACATTCAGCTTCACTGGCTCACCATCGCCGATCTCGTCGAAGTCGTCGATACTCTTACCGAAATTGGTCTCTCCCCCAAGGGAGCCTGCGGCGACGTCGTCCGTAACGTGACGGGCTGCCCCCTCGCCGGAATCAATCACGACGAGCTTATCGACGCCGCACCTCTTGCTGTCGAAGTAGCGAGAACGCTTACGGCCAACAACGCTTTCGTTAATTTACCCCGCAAGTTCAAGATCTCCGTCTCGGGCTGCCCTCTCTGGTGCAACTACCCCGAGATTAACGACGTTGCTCTCACCGCCATCAAGCACCTTGTAGACGGTAAAGAAGAAGTCGGCTACACCCTTCGCGTCGGCGGTGGTCTCTCGACGGAACCGCACATCGCTGCGCGCATTCCCGCCTTCATCCGTCAGGATCAGGCCCTCGCCACCGTCATTGCCGCTGCAGAGATCTTCCGCGACGCCGACGTCCTCCGCGAAAACCGTGCAAAGGCGCGCTCCAAGTATCTCTTCATGAAGTTCGGCTGGACGCCTGAGTCCTATCTTGAGGCTCTCGAAGCCAAGCTCGGCTACAAGCTGATTCCTTCGCCCGCAGAGGACGAGAATATCGCCGACGACATCTATCGTGACCACATCGGGATCACCCAGCAGCGTCAGCCCGGCCTCTCCTCGGTCGGCGCCAGCGTTCTTCGCGGAAGGGTCACTGGCGACCAGTTGCAAAAGCTTGCCGATCTCGCCGACAAGTACGGCAATGGTCAGCTTCGCGCAACGATCATGCAGAACATCATCATCGTCAACGTGCCCAACGAGATGACCGCTGCCCTTGTCATCGAACTGAACACGCTTGGCTTTCTGGTCGATGTCTCGACCTTCTGGCGCGGCGCCATCGCCTGCACAGGGACCGAGTTCTGCAAGCTCGCCATCACCGAAACCAAGGGCTTTGCCAAGTGGTTGGTCAGCGAGATGGAAGACCGTCTCCCGGGCTTCGATCAGCAGATCAAGCTACACGTCACCGGCTGCACCAATAGCTGCGGCCAGCATTGGATCGCCGACATTGGTCTTGAAGGCAAGAAGATCAAGAAGGACGGCAAGCTCGTAGATGCCTTCCAATTCTGCGTTGGCGGAGCCGTTGGCAAGTATGCTCGCACCTCTCGTCCCCTGGGCTACCGCGCGGCTGCAGAAGACGTACCCGATGCCATCGAGCGCTTGCTTCAGGCCTATCTGGCTGATCGGCAGGCTGATGAAGACCTCCGGGCCTACTTTGCGCGCCACGATGACAACACGCTCCGCGCATTGCTGAACGGCGAGGCCATCGATGCGGTTGAGCGCGATGCACCCCCTGTCGGTGCGGGTCGCCTCGCTCCGGGCGAGTAGGACATTGCAGACATCGGGACATTCGCTATAGGTTTCTATGTCTCCGCTATCATCAAAGGAAGATATTATGTCCCTCTTTCCCATCTTCCTCAAGCTCGCTGCTCGCCCATGCGTCGTGATTGGTGCCGGGCATCTGGCTGAATCCAAGATCGAATCTCTCCAGGCCGCGAACGCTCAAATCACGGTTATCGCTCCAGAGGCCAGCGAGCGCATTCAGAACCTAGCCGCCGCTGGGGAGATTAAGTATCAGCAGCGTCCTTACGCCGATGGCGACCTGACGGGCAGCTTTCTGGTGGTGGCTGCGACGAATGTTCCCTCGGTAAACCGTGCCGTCTTTGCGGAGGCGACCGCAAGAGGCGTCCTATGCAACGCCGTGGACGATCCACCCTTCTGCGACTTTTATTTTCCCTCGGTGGTTCGCAGAGGCGATCTTCAGATTGCTATCTCGACCGCCGGTGCCAGCCCTGCTCTCGCTCAGAAGATACGAAAAGACATCAACGCACAGCTTCCTCTCGATGCAGGAGAATGGCTCGCTGACCTCGGCAATCTGCGTCGCGAGGTCGTCGCTGCCGAGCCGCTCAATGACGAGCGCAAGTGGCTTCTTCACCAGCTCGCACAGCGCGAAGTTTGCGGCTACGACGAATGCCCCTCTCGCCTGCTGGCTCGCGAACACGCCAAGATCAACCCGCCGGAAGACAAAGCTTGAGCGGCCACGAAGAAGCCGGGATTTCGCCGATCTCATCCTCATCTCGAACGAGGCAGTCAGCGGCTGAGCGTGGTCATGTGTATCTTGCCGGAGCGGGTCCTGGTGATCCTGACTATCTCACCCTGCGTACTGTTCGGCTCCTTGAGACGGCAGACCTTATTCTTCCCGATGATCTTGTCTCCGATGAGATTCTAGCCCTGGCGCATGAAGGGGCAGAGATTATTCCTGTCGGGAAGCGGTGTGGTCAGCCGCGTATCACCCAGGCCGAAATCCATGTTTTGATGATCGACGGGGCGCAGGCAGGCAAATCGGTCCTGCGTCTCAAATCCGGCGATCCTCTTATCTTCGGTCGCGCCGGGGAAGAGATCCAAGCGCTTCGCGGTGCCGGTATCCCCTTTGAGATTGTGCCGGGTATTACCACAGCCTTTGCCGTTGCCGCTGGACTGCAGACGCCGCTCACCGATCGCAGTTCGGCATCGAAGCTGATCCTCGCCACGGCACACCATGCAGCGGGCAAGGTACAGCTCACGCCGAAGTGGACAGGAGCGTTTCCGCCAGATGCAACCCTTGTCATCTACATGCCGGGCCGTAACTTTCGCGCGCTTGCCGATGATCTGATCGAGTCAGGTATCGCTGCCGATACGCCTTGCGTTGCCGTCTCCAAGGCATCCACCGATGCAGAGCAGGTCCATGCCGCGACCCTCGGATCGATCGACGATGCTGCTGTTGGGCCTGCACCGGTGATACTGCTTATCGGGCAGGCCATTCAGGTTGGTTGAGCTTTAGCCCTTGATCCGGCGGCGTACGATACCCGCTGCGCCGATAAGGCCCGTCAACAGCAGTGCAAGGCTCTCCGGCTCGGGAACAGGCACGATGACCGGAGGCGGAGTAGAACCACCAGGAGGCTTGTTTCCGCCCGGAGGAAGATAACCACCTGGAAATCCTCCCGGTGGGGAGTAGAACGGTGGCCCCGAAGTGGGATTGTCGGGTGTGACACCTGTATCTGTATAGGACGGCGGAACATTGGATGCGATCAATTGTTGATCGTCGGAGTTTTCCACCGGTAGAAAATCAAGAGAACGCTGAGAAGCAAAGTCTCCCGGAGTCTCCTCATTTATAACCGGCTCGTCGGAATCTCTCTCGGGCAATACGCCACAGGCCAGATTGTAGCGGCGAAGAACCTCGGCGCGGGTCATTCGCGGTCTGTGCGGATAGGGACGATGCGGCCTGGCGACGGGCTTCGGCTTGACGTAGCCCGCCAGCTTCATGCGGGCATAGCGCTCCGCTCTGAGCTTCGCACGGCGCAAACGAGCCACTGCCTGAGAATGCTCGAGCTGCTGTTTATAGGCGATGAACCATCGTTGGCATTCCGTCGACGCACGAACGCCTGTCGCCGATCCGGTCACCAGAAGCACGATCATCAGAAGCAACAGCGTTCGTCGCCGCATTGAATTGCCCTAAGCGAGATGTCGCTTGATAGGACATAGAGCAATTCAAATGCCAGAGTGGGTATTTCCTTATATATCTACGATTATGGATAAAAACTGAGGTTCCACCAGAAATGTAGAAACAACTTGGGCAACAAATTTCTCAAATAGGTCACTTCGATGTGACAAGTTTTGCCTACTTGCTAACGAATGCACATAATGACCAACCCGCTGCAGAGAATCCAGAAAGGTACCCCCTGGCATCTCGCGGGCAGAATTTTTGTTTTCAGGCAGTTGGTGCGGCTACATCTTGGCGCGCAGTGGCTGCGATGGCTCGGTTGCTATCCCAGCGCTGTTCAGCTCCTGGGTGTATTTCTTCAGCAGTTCGTGATGCAGGCAGTAAAGCGCAAGCTCCAGACGGTCGGAGACGCCTAATTTGTCGTAGATCTTACGAAGATAGTTCTTGATGACCTGCTCGGTCGTGCCGATCTGGTATGCAATCTCCTTGTTGCGCATACCGCGGGTGATGCAGCTAATGATGGCCAGCTCCTTCTTCGACAGCTTGGGCTGGACCTTGGGGTCGGTGAGCGAGGTCGCCTGGGCACGATAGGCCTCAATGACCCAGCTAATGGATTGATTGTCGATCCAGGTCTCGCCGTCGGCAATCTTGCGGACGCATTTGACCAGAAGATCGGGGGAGATGGAACGCGGCACCACACCACGGACTCCGCGGCGGTAAAGCTCGACCGTGTTGGACTCATCCGCCTCCGAGACCTGGACGATCAGCTTGGCGTCCGGATGCTGACGCACCAGTTCTGGAATGGCGTCGATAGTTCCGGCTATTAACTGGCCTTCTAGGACGACGACGTCGGTGGGGTAGCGCTGCAACGCGAGGTAGAGGTTATTGAGAGTTTCTACCTGGGCGACGACCCGGATGTCGTCCTCGAGAGCGAAGATCTTGCGGATTCCAACACGGTAGATGGCTTGCGAATCGGCCAGAACGACGCGAATCCCTGTTGGGTTCGCGCTCTCCTGAAGAGCATTCTCCTCCGGTACGTCGTCCTCACTCCGGGTTTTGTCAAAATGAACAACCGTCATAAATCAGGCCTTTAGAAAATATTCGTCGATCACAGCAGCGGCCTTCTTCTCACCATTCTCTACGGAGTGGCGTACCACGCGGCCCCGGCAATGGATGGTGACATCGGTAGCAGAGCCCATTACCGCCGAGGGCATCGTAATAGTGAACTCAATTTTACTGTCAATCTTGGGAAGGTGGTCGCTGACAAAGAGCAGGCCATTCGCAGAGATATTCTCGGTCACTGCGTCAATGTCTCCGTCCTCAGTACAGAGGTGGATGGCCAGTCTCATAGGAAAACGGACTGCGTTGCGAACTGGATTGTCTCCATTCGTCCTGGGCCGCTGACTCACACGTCCTCCTTCGCTCAACCTCGCGGCCGCGATGCGGTCCGTTGGCTGACATAGAGGAGTCTACCGTACGCCTCAGATTGAGCAAGAGAATTTTACTGGGCAAAGAAGTTGAGAAAGCCGACGTGGAACAGGATGCCAATCTTCTTCAAAGAACTCTCCCTTGGTGCGTTTACAGATAGGCCTGAATCATGCGTTGCCAGGTGTGCCAGTCGTGGCCAGCGTCGTCGCCCCAGACGTCGAGGCGACAGGGAATCTCCTTGGTATGGAGAATGTGGGCCATCTGCTGGTTCATGTCGCGGCACACGTCGTTGATGCCGGTGGCGAGGACACAGGTGTTGCGACGATAGGAGTCGAAGTAATGAGCATCGCTCATGTTTGGCATGTAGTGGGTGGGGAGGTTGAGGTAACAGTCCTGGTCGTAGTAGCCGGAGAGAAAGCCGGAGGGGTCGAGCGCACCTCCCATGGAGAGGATTCCGGTGAAGATCTCGGGATAACGGAGGGCAATATTGACCGCATGGTAACCACCAAAGCTGCACCCGATGGCGCTGAGGCTGGAACTGGAACTGCCGTTGCGGTGGTGAACGAAGGGGACAATCTCTTCGAGGATGTAGTGCTCGAAACGAAGGTGCCGGGCGACCCGAGCGCGTGGAACGACGGTGCGGTTGTACCAGCTTTCGGCGTCAACGGAATCAATACAAAAGAGTTGCAGGTGACCAGCTTCGAGCTTGTGCCGGACGGCGTTGACCATGCCGCGGTCCTCGAAGTCGAAGAAGCGTCCGCAGGAGGTAGAAAAGGCGATTGCTGGTGGCCCGGCATGTCCGAAGACGAGGACTTCCATCTCCCGCCCGAGGGCAGGCGATAACCATTTGTGATATTCGCGGTTCACTGGCTCTATTGTAGCGAGATTGAGAGATGGGAATTTTGGGCAGCCTGAGCATTGCGAAAAGCTGTCTTTTCGGCCATACTTAGGTGTTGGGCTGTATCAGTCCTGTCCTGTGTTAAGAATTTCGCGGACCGGCGTCAGGCTCAAAATAACAGTTCTGAAAGGCATTCCTAGTGTTGATGATCCGTTTGGCGCGCGTTGGAGCGCGTAAGCAGCCCCACTATCGCGTCGTTGTAATCGAAAAGGACCGCGCCCGCAATGGCCGGTCGGTTGAAGTCGTGGGCACGTACAATCCCCGCACAAACCCCGCGACCGTCGACCTGAAGCGCGACCGCATTGACTACTGGGTAGGCAATGGCGCGCAGTTGTCGGACCGGGTCGGAAAGCTGGTGGCTCAGGCCCCTGCTGCGACTGAGACTGCGTCTGCCGCTTAAGTCACGTTACTGGTGAATCTTTGGGAACGAAAAGCAGGGTTCCCAAAGATTTCGTAACAGAACCGGTTCCTTATCGCATCGTGCACATTACTCACGTAGAATTTCTCTATTGCACCGTCGATGAATCGGCTGTGCAAAATGGGAACAGCATGGTGTACTCAACCAGGCTCCCCATGAACCGTTGTGATGCTCGTAGCAGCACAGCCTGGAAGATCTCGCATCAGATGAGACTAAAGGTTGAGCGTGAGCATTGTGGCGTGACTCCCAAGAGGTGTGTGTAATGGATGAAGCCATGCAATTGGCGTCAGGTGACGATTCTGCGAAAAAGATGAGCGACCTGGTCGCTGAACTTGCCCGCGCGTTGGTGGATAAACCGGAAGAGGTCTCTGTAGAGACCATTCAGGATGGCGACGGGACGCTGCTGCGGCTGCATGTGGCGCAGAGCGACGTGGGCAAAGTGATCGGTAAGCAGGGCAGGACGGCGCGCTCGATACGAACCGTGTTGAGCGCGGCCAGCATGAAGCTGAAACGCCGCTTTTCACTGGACATCGTAGAAGAGAACAGAGCATCGTGATCTGCTGAGTTAATTTTCGTTTCAACCTATGACAGCAAACGCTTCTTCGTGGATCGCGCTGGCTCACCTGCTACGGCCTCAAGGCCGTAAGGGTGAGTTGCTTGCGGAGCTATTGACCGACTTTCCTGAACGGTTCGAAGAACGAAAACAGGTCTTTCTTGCCGCGCCAGGCTTTGACGGCGAGGCTACGCAAGCACGTGTCGCGGATGTAGTCGCGTTCTGGCTGCCTGTGGGCAAGAACGAGGGACGCATTGTGCTGCAATTTTCCGGGGTGGATTCGATTAGCCAGGCAGAGGCACTGGCCGGGCTTGAGGTTCTTGTTCCGGACGATGAACGGGCACCGCTGGACGACGACGCGGTCTATATCAGCGAATTGGTCGGCTGCACCGTTTACGACGGCACAATTGCGGTGGGCGTGATCGCCGATGTTCAGTTCCCTGCCACGGCGGATGGCTCCCGACGGCTGGAAGAAGCTGCACCTTTGCTGGAGGTTACATCCCCCGATGGTAATGAGATTTTGATTCCCTTTGCGAAGGCCTTCGTGGTCGGGGTGGATACTAAAGTGAAGCGGGTGGACATGACTCTGCCAAAAGGACTGCTGGAGGTAAACCAGTCCCCGAGTCCGAGTGAGGATGTGAAGACTCGCGAGGGGTCGAAGCGGTAGCTGGTCTTTGCGGCACAGTGCAGGCCCTAAACTGAATGCTTATGCGCTTCGATATCATTACGATCTTTCCCGGCTTCTTCGATAGTCCGCTGGACTATGGGATTCTGAAGCGCGCCCGTACAACGGGGTTGGTGGATGTGGCTACGCATGACCTGCGCGGCTTTACTCACGACCGGCACCGGACGGTGGATGATCGCCCGTTTGGCGGCGGCGAGGGCATGGTATTGAAGCCGGAGCCAATTTATGACGCTATCGCTTCGCTGGGAATTTCATCCAAAAGCGACCGGCAGCAAAACAAGGAGACAGTGATTCTGCTGTCGGCACAGGGACGGCCATTTACTCAGGCTATGGCGCATGAACTTGCCGCTACGGAGCGCGTGGTGATTATCTGCGGGCGCTACGAAGGCGTGGACGAGCGCATAAACGAGATGCTCTGCGACCGCGAGATCTCGATTGGAGATTACGTGCTTTCGGGTGGAGAGCTGGCAGCGGCTGTGATTGTAGACGCCGTAGTCCGGTTGCTGCCGGGTGCGCTGGGCAATCCTGATTCGTCTCGGTTTGAGAGCTTTGGGGCCGATGACGTGGCCGAGGATGGCGAGTCTGTGGATGGGGTTCCGCGGAGCACGCATGGCGCGGGAGGGTTGCTGGACTATCCGCACTACACGCGGCCTGCAGAGTTTCGCGGGATTGCGATTCCAGAGGCTTTGCGAGGCGGAGACCACGAGGCGATTCGACGCTGGCGGCGAAGAATGGCGCTGGACAAGACGCTGCGAAACCGGCCCGATCTGCTGGACAAAATTGCGATCAGCGAGGAAGACCGGGAGATGCTGGCGGAGCTTCGGCCGGATAGCGAACATGAGGCTTAAATAGGGACTTTGGCGACCATATTCGTGTACACTAAAGACTCGAGTCCAAACACAGGAAAGTTGTCATGTCGATCAATCCAATCATGCAGAAGCTGGCCGCCAAGTTCGAGCGGACCGATTTACCCGAGTTTGCCCCTGGCGATACCGTCCGCGTTCAAGTCAAGATCCGCGAGGGCGAAAAAGAACGTCTGCAGGCGTTTGAAGGCATGGTGATTGCCTCCCGTAAGGGAGCCCAGGGCACCTTTACCGTTCGCAAGATGAGCTTCGGCCAGGGCGTCGAGCGCATCTTCCCCTACAACTCCAAGGTCGTCGACAAGGTCGAGAAGATTCGCTCCTACGAAGTTCGCCGCTCCAAGCTGTTCTACCTGCGCGGTCTGCGTGGCAAGGCTGCCCGTCTGCGTGAAGTCGAGCGCGCCAAGTAAGCTTCCATCCTTCTTTTTACAGAGCCACGACTTCGGTCGTGGCTTCGTTTTGCGCGGTGCCGGTTATACACTCGTTGATGACGCGTATGGCCTCTGTTGCATCGATTCGAATCTCGAAGACAGTCACTGCCGCAACTGCAAAGCAGCGGATGCTGAAGCAGCTTGTGTGCAGCGATGCACCCGAACAGGCGTTGCGTTACCACGGCTTTCGCAGCATTGCCGGTGTGGATGAAGTTGGCCGTGGAGCGTTGTTCGGACCTGTGGTCGCGGCTGCAGTGATTCTTCCCGAACGCCTAAGCGGACTGGCAAACGCCGGGCTGACGGATTCGAAACAGTTGACACAGGAGCAGCGCGAGCAGTTGAACAAACGCATCAGGCGGATGGCGATTGCGGTTTGCATTGCCGAGGTGGACGCTGTGACGATCGACCGCGTGAATATCTACCAGGCGACGCGAATGGCCATGCTAGCTGCTGTGCGGGGTCTGGAGGTTACTCCCGATCATCTGCTGATTGATGCCATGCGGCTGGACCATCCCTGCAAACAGACAAAGTTGATCTATGGAGACTCGTTGAGTCTTTCAATTGCTGCCGCTTCAGTAGTAGCTAAGGTGTACCGGGATGCGTTGATGCGCGACTTAGACCTGGTGCATCCAGGATATGGGCTGGCGTCGCATAAAGGCTATGGCACGCCGGAGCATCGGCGCGCGCTGGCTGAGCGTGGCCCGTGTGCGTTGCACCGGCGAACGTTTGCTCCAGTACGCGCAGTCGATCCAGATGCTATGGTCGAGGCACAGGTCGCGGAAGAGTTGCTGTTCGATGATTTCAAATTGGAAGAGGGGACGAATTGGGATTGAAATTGATGTGTGTTGTAGCGCATCCCGATGATGAATGTTTTGCATTCGGTGGAGCGCTGGCGTTGGCCGCGGAGAATGGAGTTGAGACTTACGTCATCTGCCTGACCGATGGGCAAGCTGCTACGAACCGGGGCGATGCGACGTCGGGCGAGGCGTTGGGAAAGCTGCGGCGAGAAGAGTTTACCGCGTCGTGCAAGGTACTTGGCGTGTCCAGGCAAGAGTTGCTGGACTATCACGATGCTCGTTTGGAGTTTATCGATTTTTCGCAGGCGGCCGGGCGGCTGGTGGAGAAGATGCGACAGTTTCGTCCTGATGTCGTAATTACATTTGGCACCGATGGCGGACTGAATACGCACCCCGATCACATGATGGTTTCGATGCTGACTACGGCTGCGTTCCATTGGTCAGGGCAAGCGAAACGGTATCCGCAGCTTGGCCCGGTGCATGAGCCGCAGCGGCTTTTTTATCTCAGCACGAACTTCTTCATCCCTGGCAGGCAGGCACCGAAGCCGATGCCCTGGACGGTCACACTCAACATTGAATCCGTGCGAGCTCAGAAGACAGAGGCATTTCGACAGCATGCTTCGCAGGCTCCTTTGATGGAGCAGACGAAGGAGCTGTTTGCAAAGTACGGGGCCGAGGAGTTTTATACACTGGTGGCGGCGAAGGAACCGCAGCCAGCGCATCTAGAGGAAGATCTATTCGATGGGCTGGATGAATAGCGTACCCTGCGGCAGTGTGGTGAACCAATATGAACATGACTGACGCAGAAGCTGCGGTGGAACCAATTGCACTGTTTCGCGCATGGATGCGTGAGGCAGAGGCTGGAGAACCCAACGATCCGAATGCTGTGGCGTTGGCTACTGCGACAAGGGAGGGTGCGCCGAGTGTTCGCATGGTGTTGCTGAAAGGATTGGATGAGCGTGGATTCGCCTTCTACACCAACGCAGAAAGCCGGAAGGGTTTGGAGCTGTCCGAGAATCCGCGAGCAGCGATGTGCTTTCACTGGAAGTCGCTGCGCAGACAGGTGCGTGTAGAAGGCTTAGTTTCAGAGCTGCCCGATGCAGAGGCTGATGCTTACTTTCATAGCCGCTCGCGAGGTAGCCAGCTTGGAGCAGTCGCCTCGCGGCAGAGCAGACCGTTAGCCAGCCGACAAGCATTGGAAGAGCGTGTCCTCTCTGTAGAGGAACGCTGTCCTGATGATGTTCCCCGCCCTGATTTTTGGCGCGGGTATGTTCTGTGGCCGGAGCGGATCGAGTTTTGGATAAATGGCGCCGAACGGCTGCATGACCGCTTCTTATTTTCGCGTGTCGATAGCACCTGGATGAAGGAACAGCTATATCCCTAATGACCGTGTTCTAACGCAACCCCTTCACCTTGGTCCGCACCGAATAGAGTGATTTGCGCGTGAGAATAAACAACGTTCGCCCATCCTTTCCTCCAAAAACAAGGTTGATAGGCCTCTCCGGGACGTCAATCGTATCGATCAGTCTGCCCGAAGGGCTGTATACGCATATCTGACCAGTCGCAATAAATACATTTCCTTCAGCATCCTGAGCAACACCTTCGCCACCCTGCTCCGCAAAGAGCTTTGTGTTCATCAATGTCCCATCAGACCCCACATTGGACACGTAAGTTTTCTCTTGCGATTCATCGCTGCTATAGAAGAGATAACCAGGAACTATATCGTTATTGATTTCAATTTGCCGAAACAGGCTTCATGCCAAGTGCTTTCAAATAGCCTGGATTAACATGACAGTTCTGCAACTTGATGTTCTCGAGCAATCCTGCAAAGGCACGGTTGGTTGCGTCCTGATCCGGTCTTGCCTTGAGGCGCTCTTCGACCTGCCCTGTTCCTCGCGGCAGTTTGGCAAAGGCAACGATTTTGTCCCATTCTTCAGGCGGTGTAATCGTGACGACGGCTGAGCTCTTCGACATTTTCTTATAGGGCCAGAAGGTCCAGCCTATGTCGTTTTTGTTGAGCAGATCGACGAACTGCGTAATCCACTCGTCGGTATTTTCTCCGGACTCACCCATCCAGATAGGAACGTTATAACGATCACGAAAATCGAGATACTGCTGAATGACTGAAACATCAGTCTCGGACCAATACTTGTGAAACGTGTAGGCAGTATTGTTGTCGAATGGCTGATGGAAGACCGAAAAGTTGCTGTCCCACTGTGCGCCACCAAGAAAGAGGATGTGGTGGGTATCGACCTGACGGATAGCTGTCGTCAGCTTCTTGTAAACCGGTTCAAGCTTGGCATTTAACGGTGCAAGGCTTGGATAGTGTGGGATTGGCTCGTTCAGCAGGTCGTAGCCAAGCACGGTTGGATTGTCTTTATAGCGACCGGCAATTCGTTGCCATACGGCGACCAGATGAGCCTGCTCACGCGGACTATCGTATAACCAAGGATAGCCATAGCTGTCATCGATATTCGCCCCAGTCTGGCCGCCCGGAGCAGCGTGCATATCTATGATGACGTATAACCCTTCCTCGTGACTCCATTGGATGACGCGGTCGAGCAGAGCGAAGCCTTCTGAGTTATCCGTCTCGAAGAACTTGTAGTGGATCGGGATGCGAATAGTGTTGAAGCCAGCCTCGTGCAGAAGATGGATGTCCTGCCGTGTGATGTAGTCTTGCCGATACTGACGCCAGAAGTCTGTAGCCTTGTCCGGCCCGAGCAGTTCCGTCACAAGACCTTCGATCTCGCGAGCCGATTGCGGGCCACCATCGAAGTTCCACATGTAGCCCTCTGGCATAAACCAGTTGCCAAGGTTTGTTCCGCGGATAAGAAACGGCTTACCATGCGCATCAACAATCTGCTTTTGCTGTGTATGAGCGAACTGCGCAGATACGCTGAGCGGTAAGAGACAAAAGAGAAAAACGGCGACACACAACATTCGACGAGTCAGCATAAGTTACTCCTTCTTATTGCGACAAAACTGTGAAGGTCGCGTGATCGGTAGCGGCCGAGCTGGTTCCTATCCAGAGATCGAAGATACCGGGCTCGATTGCCCAGTGGTGCGTCTGCGAGCTCCAGAAGCCAAGATCACGAGTGTCGAGTTGCAGCGTGACCGTCTGCGTCTCTCCCGGCTTGAGTGTTATACGACGAAAACCCTTCAGCTCACGCACTGGACGAGAGGCGCTCCCGGACCGTTGATGAGTATAAAGCTGCACGACCTCATCACCCGCAACCGATCCGGTGTTCTGTACATCGACCGAGACCGCCAGCGATGAACCTGACTTTACAGAGGAAGAGGCCAGTTTGAGGCCATCCAGTTTAAAGCTGGTATAGCTAAGCCCGTAACCAAACGGATAGAGCGGTGCGCTGGAGCCATCCCAATAGCGTGTGTCGGGATCATGGGGAATCTGAGTTAGATTGCGTGCATAAAAAATAGGAACCTGACCTACACTGCGCGGCCAGCTTACTGGCAACTTACCTCCGGGATTTGCGTCGCCGAAGAGTAAGTCAGCGATTGCATTTCCGCCTTCCGTGCCTGGATACCATGCATCGAGAATGGCCGGTACATGCTGCGAGGCCCACGTAATGTTAAGTGGCCGCCCGTTGAGAAGCACCAGAATTATTGGCTTGCCAGTTGCCACCGCAGCTTCAAGAAACTGCTGCTGCCTTCCGGGAAGTGTAAGTGTGGAACGAGAGGCGCGTTCACCGCTCATGTTCTGTGCCTCCCCGAGGACGAGAACGGTGACCTGAGATTTCTTAACGAGATCGATCGCGTGAGCAAACTCCGTATCCCGTTCCGCATCTGTCTTCAGCGTCGGCGGCGGACTGGGAAATTGGCTGTCAAAGATAGAGGGTTGCCCGCGCGCGATCTCAACTCCCTTTGTTGAGGACACGGTAGCATCTGCGCCAAGGCGCTGGCGGATGCCTTCGAGCACAGTGACTGCATCGGCAGGATGTCCGGCCAGACTCCATGAGCCCATGATGTCAGGCTTCGAATCGGCTAGTGGCCCGATGACTGCGATCGACTTCAGTGATTTACTGAGAGGGAGCAAGTGGCCTTCGTTGCGCAGCAAAACGGCAGTTCGCTCAGCAGCGACTCTGGCTGCATGGCGCTGTTCCGGCGAGACCAGTTGCGCGGATGCCTTCGATGGGTCAGCGTAGGGATGACTGAAGAGGCCAAGGCGATATTTGGTGGTAAGAATGCGCCGCACTGATTCATTGATGGTTGATTCCTTCACAAGTCCGTCTTTGACTGCGGCAGCAAGATTGTCACGATAGACATGACTCGTCATCTCCATGTCGACGCCGGCGTTCACGGCGCGCGCGGCTGCATCCTCGGGGCCGGAGGCAAAGCCATGCGTGGTCAAGTTAGTGACGGCATCCCAATCGCTAACCACAAAGCCATCGAACTTCCATTTGTCGCGAAGAACATCCTGCAATAAAAACTTGTTGCCAGCGGCTGGCACTCCGTTGAGGTCCATATAGGCTGGCATCAAAGAACCAGAGCCCGCGCGAACCGCAGCCTCAAACGGAGGAAAGTAGACGTTCCATAGCTGCTCATCCGAGATATCGGACGAGTCGTAGTCCCGTCCACCCACCGCAGCTCCATATCCTGCAAAGTGCTTTACGCAGGCAAGAATGTGGTTTGGGGAACCTAGCCGATCTCCCTGAAAGCCACGAACCTGGGCTGCTGCCATCTTGGAGCCAAGGTATGGATCTTCGCCAGCACCTTCCATAATGCGACCCCAGCGTGGATCGCGCGCAATATCGACCATTGGGGCGAACGTCCAATTGACACCAACCGCGCTGGCTTCCTTCGCGGCCATGCTCTGAACATGCTCGACCAAGTCCGGATCCCAAGAAGCTGCGAGGGCGAGCGGAACGGGATAGATAGTGCGAAATCCATGGACAACGTCGAATCCGAAGATAAGCGGAATGTGGAGACGGGTGCGGTCGACGGCGATATGTTGAAGGCGATTGATCTCGTTGGCATCAGTGAGAAAGAGGAATGAGCTCACTTGCCCGTCAAGAATGCGCTGATCTGGCGAGACATCTTGCGGCTGATTGAGCGCAATCTGGCTCATCTGTCCAATTTTCTCCTCCAGCGTCATCTTTCGCAGAAGATCGTTCACAAAACGAGCCGATTGCGTATCGCCAGCGCTCTGAATACGGTGATTTTGGGACGCTGGCCGCACTTGTGCCAACAGGCTGTGTGGGCACACACCACCTAGCAGTGCGAGCGACAAGCCGCCCACGGCAAATCGATGGATAAAGACTCGTGAAGCAAAACGACATGTCATTGGTAACTCCTGAAGTGATTCTTCCTTGAACGGGCACGCTGGATAATCAAGAGCCTAAAAGCTCTGCCATCGACGGCCACACAAAAACGTAGCTTATCCCGTAGCTCGATAAGTTTAGACAAACGTTTGTCCATTGTCCAATGAGAAATGGATGCCCAAAGCACCTCTCTTCGAAGTATGGCTGTTGGATGACGAGTCAAATTTTTGTATGACCACTCTGTGTTTCCTGTTGATACTCTCTAATCAGGACATTTCTTTACGCGAGAGACACTGCCAGCTAATCGTCTATGCCAAAACAGCCCGCACACCCTCCACGTACGGCACGCCCCGCCAGCCTCAAAATACTGGCCGAATATCTAGGCCTCAGCCCGTCTACAATATCGTTCGTCCTGAACGATGCCCCCGGCAGATCGATCCCAGAGGCCACCCGGCAACGCGTCAAAGCTGCGGCAGCCAAGTTCAACTACCAACCGAGCATGATTGCGCGTACCCTGCAGGGAAAGCGCATGCAGACCATCGGCGTGTTGCTGCCGGAGCTAGGCGAGGGATATCACTCCCAAGTCCTCAGCGGCGTTGGCGGCCTTCTGATGCGAGAGGGTTTTTTCTACTTCACCGTCCACCACCGGCACAAAAAAGAGTTGGTTTCTACCTATCCTGAACTGTTGCGGTCTCGCGGCGTCGATGGCATCCTAGCGATTGATACGCATCTGCCAGAAGACGCAGTGCTGCCATTACCCACGGTTCTTGTCGCGGGACATACGGAGCTGTCCGGGGTGACCAATGTAATTTTGAATCACGAGATGGCCGCGGAGCTCGCGCTCCGGCACCTCCACCAGCTTGGGCATCGCAAAATAGCATTCATGCAAGGACAGCCTTTCAGTTCTGACTCCGATACTCGTTGGGCTGCAACGATGCATGTAGCGCGAGAACTCGGGCTGGCAGTAAGCGACGACCTAACGATTCATCTCGAAAAAGATTCCCACTCGCCTGAGATCAGCTATCCCGGGATTCGCCACCTTATCCAGAGCCGACGGCCCTTTACGGCGGTTCTTTGCTTCAATGACGTATCCGCCATGGGAACCATACGCGCATTGCATGAAGCTGGACTTCGTGTACCGGCAGATGTGTCTGTACTCGGGTTTGACGATATCCAATCTTCTCAATATCAGGTTCCCAGCCTTACAACCATTCGTCAGCCGCTACAGAAGATGGGTAGTACAGCCGCCCGAATGCTGTTGAAGAAGCTCGCAGACGAGGTCACACCAGAGTTGATTCGAGTTGACCCAGAGCTGATTGTCCGCGAATCGACAGCGCAGGCGTGTAAGCCGCCAAAGAAGCGTGCCAGCTCTACAAACTAATCTTGCTACAACGTTATTGCGTAATTGCGGCATGCCGCGCTGGCGGTATGGGGGTAAGAACACCTCCCTGCTTCAGATGATAGAAGCGATCGCCTGCAATATTCTCAAAGAACTGTCGTTCCCCGTTCGGCCATAATACTTCGACCTTATCGATTCGGTCCTCGTGCCCTAGTCCGAAGTGCAGTCGAAGATCGCTTTGCGATAGATAACTCCCCCCGCTTCGAACCTCATCCATTTGCCGCTGCTTGCTAACCGTCACCCAGACCCGGGCGTTTAGTGCCATCAGGTTCTTTGGACTGCCTTCAAGGTCAAAGCTTACCCAGTGATTCGCCGGATCGCTTTTGGCTTGGAGAAGCATAGGGCCACCAGTCAGATTTTCCACTACTACATCGAGCTTGCCGGTATTGAAGAGGTCGCCAACCGCAAGTCCCCGGCTGACCTGAAGTTCACGCACAGCTTCCCCCGACTCTTCACTTACATCTTTGAATGTACCGTCGTGCTGGTTCTTGAAGACGAGTTTGGGTTCTTTATATCTCGTTCCCATCTTCACGCTGTCCACCTGTGGATAGACGTGACCATTTACCAGAATCAAGTCTTTCCAGCCGGAGTTATCGAGGTCCAGAAAGGCATCTCCCCAGCCGACGTAGGGCGAGCTCGAACGCGAGATCCCAGAGGCGCGCGAGACGTCGGAGAAGGTCATTCCGCCATCGTTGCGAAACATCGCGGCGTACTCATCGCTGAAGTGAGTTACCACAAGGCTCATCCTACCTACATTCAGATAGTCTCCAAGCGCGAGACCCATATTTGCCTGCTCCGTTCCGTCTTCGCTTACGGCAACGCCTGCGTCGTAGGCCATCTCCTTGAAGTGTCCATTGCCTTCGTTATGGTAGAGGTAGTTTGGTTCACCATCATTCCCAACGAAGAGATCGAGTTTCCCGTCATTGTCAAAATCCGACCACACCGCTCCCAGTCCAAAGAAATGATTTGCGTCATCGACGCCCGCCTGCCTTGCAACCTCGGTAAAAGTACCGTCTCCATTGTTGCGATATAAGGTGTCGGGAGCCCCTTTGAGCCCACGCGGTCCGCATTGAACAGCTATGCCATGATATTGGCAAGTCTTGCTGGATCCGAACTTTGGCAGATCATTCATGTCCAGATCGACATAGTGCGGCACAAATAGATCGGAGTTTCCGTCACCGTCATAATCGCCAAAGGTGACGCCGGTGGCCCATCCTGTATCTTTGTCGAGTCCCGCTGCCTTAGTGACATCGGTAAACGTGCCATCACCGTTGTTGCGATAGAGCACCACGCCGCCGAAACAACTGACAATCAGATCCGGCCTGCCATCGTTGTTATAGTCGCCCACCACCGCGCCCATTGCCCAGCATGGATAACCCACGCCAGCCTTCTCCGTAACATCCGTAAACGTTCCGTCGTGGTTGTTATGGAAGAGCGCGCTTCTCGCCTTCTTCCCGCCCAGCGTCATGGAGACGCTGGGCGCGTTGGTGAAATAGATATCGAGCCATCCGTCGCCATCGTAATCAAGCAGCGCAACACCACCACTCATCGATTCAACAATGTATTTTTGTTCCGGACTGGAGAGGTGTTCGAAATGAATACCGGTTGAAGCCGTAATATCCACTAGTTGTGGCACTCGCTCCTGGTCGGCGGAACGTTTACCCGAAATATTCGGGTGTGCAGAGTCCGATACTGACTTTGCCTGCGCTTGAATAAAACCGGTACACAGAATCAGGATGGCAGAACAGACTAGCTTTGTCGGGCATGATGAAAGGCCCACCCCATGCAATCGCCATATCTGTATCCTACGCAACGCTGAATGCATTTACTTATCCGGCTCATTCTGCGGACTTTCGAGCCGCATATCTTTATAGACCGCTCCCAGCTTTTCCTTGATGCCTTTGTACTTTTGATAGGCATCCATTTCACGTTTCGCATCGGCTGGCCGTTTCAACTTGCGAAAGGCCGTACTCAATCGATAGTGGGCCAGTACATTGGTGGGGTCAGCAGCAATCAGAGATTCCAGCAGCGGCAGAGCGGAGGAAGACTCATCCTTCTCGATATAGACATGGGCCAACCCCAGCGTTGCATCCACATCTCCCGGCACGAGCGCAAGTGCATGTTGGTAATATGCTATCGCTCCGTCGAAATCATCTTTTTCCACGGCGATGTCTCCAAGCCTCGATATTGCCTTCTCATCCCGACTATTTGCCTCGATGGCCAGCTTGTACTCCTGTTCTGCTTCCGCACGAAGCTTCAGATCAGAAGACGTACGCAGCGCCTCTGCCAATTCAAAGTGAATTCCCGGCAGGTTCGGATCAATTGCAATCGCCTTGCGAAGATCGGCGATCGTCCCTGAAGTATTTCCGATGCGATTAAGTTCGTGCGCCATCGCCTGATGCATCTGTCCGGAATTCGGCGCCGCCACCGATAAATCCAGAAGGGCTTCACCGGCCAGATCGGAATAGATGCGATAAGCCGCATAGAGTATTCGCGGATCAGTGGGTGCATCCTCTCGCAAGGCCTCGACAACTGCTGCCGCCCTGGGAAGCTCCTGCGCAGCAGTATAGAGCTCGATCAGCTCCAATCCAGCCTCAATCCGTACGCTTGGCTCTTTGAGTTGATCGACCACTGCCTGCAGATCAGCACGCGCCAGGTCACTCTTGCCAAGATTTCTTTCGCACATCCCGAGAAGCGCTCGGATCTTGATTAGTCCCGGCTGCTGTTCCACCGCACTGCGCAGGTGCGGCTCCGCCTGGGCATAATCCTTTTCAAAGAAGAGAAGCACGCCTAAATTTGCCTGCGCATCAATATTATTCGGATCCAGCGCAACAACCGCAGCAAACTCTTTCGCTGCGAGGGTTGGATTTTTTTGACTCAAAAGCTCATGTGCTCTCTGCTCATGCGCTTGAATCAACTTTGCTGATGAAACATTCGCAGACTGCGCTATCCCTGAGCCAACTCCACCCAGGCTCAATAGAAGAAGAAAAGAAAACACCTTCATTGCAAGACCGTTTGACCTTTCCAATAGGTCGTCCGATTAAAAGACATTGGGATGGCGGAGAATTCCGCCATCCCAACGGAGTGTATCAGAAGGTCAAACGACCACTCAGTTGCAGAGCACGAGTAGGATTAGCCAGGCCCGTAATTTTCGACGTTCCCGTTGTAATCGCGCCGTTTGGATCAACAGACAAATTAATATTGGGTTCCGAAAAATTCGCATGGTTGAATGCATTATTAGCATCAGCACGAATCTGCAGGTGGACCTGCTCCCAGATGACGAAGGTCTTGCCAAGGGACAGGTTAACAAGAGCAAATCCAGGTCCAGTCAGCTGGTTTCGTCTCTCGTTGCCGAAAGTTCCAGAGGCCGGGACTGCAAATGCCGCTTCGTTAAACCATTGGTTGACTCCACGTCCGGAAAGCTTCGGATTTCCGATCACGTTGGGATACCATTCAAAGTTACTGCCGGCCAGCGAATATGAGTTGGTCCCACTCGCCATCTGTGCAGTAAAAGGTTGGCCACTCTGAAGAACGAGCGTTCCTGATGCCTGCCATCCTCCGATAATTTCATCCAGGAACGAATTGTTATTCAAGAATTGCCTGCCTTTACCAAAAGGTAACTGATACAGGGCACTCCCTTTGAACGCGTTCCTAATGTCAAAGTTCGAGTTTCCATAGTTCGCCTTTGTGTCGAAAGCATTCTGCCAGGTTTCGTTGCCTCCATGGCTTCCCCAACCCGAAGAGTCCATATCATCCAGGAAGTGCGACCAAACATAATTGAAATTGAAGTTAAGTCCATGTGAGAAACGCTTCTCGATGGCAGCTTGCAGCGAATTGTAGTTTGAGCTCGCGTGTTCGTGAGGCACGGTGCCCGTTGCAGAGATCGATCCAAATTGTGGGTAGGGCCGGAATTGTTGATCGCTGCTTGAGAGCCTGCCCTCCGGGACCTGATTGATGTCGACTGGAAAGGGTAGGTCGTGACCGTAGCTTGCCACGTAGGCGAGAGAAGCCACGGTGTCGTTATTCAACTGCCGCTGCAGTTGGAGGTTCCATTGATAGGAGCCACCTACCGGCTGATCGTATTGGACATAATTGACCCCTTGACCATTGAATGCGTCGGGGGTTGTTGGGGCCGAAAGATAGGGCAGGTTCGTTCCTGTTCCCGAAAGAATCACAACTGGAGTAATACCGCTGGTATTGTCCGTCACTTGGCCCTGCGAACCAAAGGCGCCTCCCATTACGTTGCCGTTATAGGTGTCGTTACTCCAGTTATACGCATAGAGGCCAAATCCGCCTCGTACCGTTGTGTTGAGGTCTGGCTGGTAGGAAAACCCAACCCGAGGCAGGAAGGTGTTGTAGACAGGAGCCTGAATGGTTGTCCGGCCATTCGCATGAGTTGACCCATACCACATGGCGCCCAGAGTAGCAGTTGACGGATTCTGGATCGTCGGATCGAAGGAAAGTTCATTCCCCCTGATCTCACGCCAGCCGGTCTGAATTTGATAGCGCAAGCCTAGATTAATGGTCAGGTTCGAACGCACCTTATAGTCATCCTGAACGAACAACTGTGGGACTTTCATTCTGCCACCATATTCCGGCGTTACCTTCGCACTCCACTGCTGTGTTTGACCAAGCAGGAAGTCCGCATAGCTGAATCCCGTGGAACTGCTGCCTACATGTTGCGCCGTATATTGACCGGTGTAATTCATTGTTCCAGCGTTGGTATTGCCCCAAGCGGTGGAATTGTTCTGATAGATCAGGAGTTCGCCACCGAAGTGCAGAATGTGCTTGCCCCGAATAAGGGTAACTACATCGGATGGATCATACGAATGTTCTTTGTAAACTGCGTTGATATCAGATGAGATGATCGCATTGCCATTGGGAGCATTATTGTCATATCCTCCCGAAATATTAATGCTCGGGAAGTTATCCGCCTTGGAAAACTGCCATCCAAGCTTTCCTGGATATCCCTTACCAAGGGTCGCAGGCACAAAGAAGTTGAGTTGATTGGTATAACCCAATCTGAGTTCGTTGGTCATACTCGATGTAATC
The DNA here is from genome assembly GCF_009765835.1 of Granulicella sp. L56. Classification (NCBI taxonomy): domain Bacteria; kingdom Pseudomonadati; phylum Acidobacteriota; class Terriglobia; order Terriglobales; family Acidobacteriaceae; genus Granulicella; species Granulicella sp. L56. The sequence continues at coordinate 807,347 of NZ_LMUS01000006.1, forward strand.
GTCCACACGTCGGTAACCTGTGCGTTATTCCTGCTAACGTCCCCGGTTCGACAGTTGATAGGGCAGATACCTGCGCCAAAGCTTTCGCCAGGATTGTCGCCCTCAGTATCGGAAATGGTCAACCTGTTGCCGGACGTAACGTCATAGTCCACTCGTCCGAAATAGCGTGTGAACGGATTACCAGCCCCAGAAGTATAGGTGTAGTTGTTGACCGTGAGACCGTTACTTTGCACCACTCCAGCCGCATTGGAACCAGGAAAGTACGTCTGAAGATTAGAAGCGACCGGGTCGATCCGGCTCCCAGGGATCTTGTTGCCATTGTGGTACTCATCCGCAAAAGAAGTGCGGCTGATGCAGGGGCATGTCGCTGTCGTACCGTCCGAATAAGTGTGCGTACCTGACTGCTGAATCACAGTCGTCGTGGCGGGATCGTAAAGGGTAGGGTATCCAGTGAAATCGCCGCTCATCACAGCAGCGGTAGGAATTGTATAAGCGACGGTGGGATTGCCCCCATTATCGATGATCTTGTCGTAATCGAAGAAGAAAAAGAGCTTCTTCTTGATAATGGGACCGCCGACGGAGCCGCCGTAATTGTGAAACCGCAGGAACGACTTCGTGGGGGTCTGTCCGGGAAAGGTATAGTTGTCCGCATTGAGCGCATCGTTCTGAAAATACTCGTAGGCCGAACCGTGAAACCTGTCCCCACCGCCCTTGCTGATCTGGTTGTAAAGCGTGCCGCCGATGCCATACTGCGCGGAGAAGTTCGAGGTCATGATCTGGACCTCTTGCACCGTCTCTTGAACACTGATATCAGAGTTCGCGCTCGCGGGCAGCGTTGTCGTCGCGCCGTCCGCCAGGACTGTACTGAAAGGCAAATTCCCATTCACTGCGAGCGTTGTTCCATTTGAAGTACCCGAACCCGTCGTTCCTTGCGCACCCATGGGTGCCCCCGCGGATCCTGCCAGCAGAATAACGAAGCTCGACCAGTCCGGCCCCTTCCCTACCTGGGGAAGCTGGGTCAGCGCCTCTGAACTCAGCGTGCTGGACTGCGCGCCGCTCTCTGTCTCTAAAAGAGGAACGTCGGTGTTGACGACAACCGATTCCGTTACGGCGCCGACACTCAACGCCGCGTTGACCGTCGTGTTTCCAACGACGACCGTAATGGAAGACCGCACCAGTTGAGTAAATCCTGGCTTCGAAAAAGTGATCTTGTAGTTGCCAGCGACGATCGAAGATGTGTCATACACGCCCGATTGGTTTGTCGTCAGATCCTTCGACACGCCGGTGTTAATGTTCACCACGGTTACAGTGGCATCCGGCAAGGCAGCCCCGGATGAATCGCTTACGATACCGCTTATGTCACCTGAATTGGTCGCCTGCGCAAACCCAATCCCGGTAAGTCCCGCGCACAGAAGACCTGTGAGCATTCCGGTAAGCCATCTTGATTTCATAGTCTTGCCTCCAAAAGTTGCTACAGCTATTGCTTTAATTGCTCATTGATATAACCATTGCGGCCAAAGACAAACGTTTGTCTTTAACGAGTCTACGAATGCGCTAGTAATTAAGCATGATCGATAGTGCCGCAGTCAAGCTTTTTTATTTAAATGCAGCAATCGCCGTCATCTGCACCGCTCCGTTCTCGAAGGGTTGAGTGCGGGTGAAGTGAGATCCAGTTTTGAATAAGGGGTGTGAAAAATTTGGAAATCTTTTATGCCGTTTTCGCTATTACCGGCGTCAATAAAAGATCCCCAAACGTATATAGAAATGATTCCTGCTGCTTCGTAATGCAAGAGTGCACTAGCTCAATCAAGTCGTCAGGCGCGTGTGGCAAATATCCCAACCGGACTGTGCCTGATCTTTTCAGGAAGAGCATTTTAGTTGTAGCTTATTTATTTAGAACGTTTAAGCGCAAAGTGTTCAAAGTATAGTATTGACATAATTGGGCTTATTGCTGAGCCGCCCGGGGGAGGCACCTCGGCAACCTAGAATGGGATTGACAATATGAACATTAAAGCCGTCGCCCGAAGAGCCGGGGTTTCCACTGCCACAGTTTCGCGAACCATCAATGGCTCGGACAAGGTCACCCCTAAGACCGCAGAGCGAGTTCGACGCGCTGTCGAAGCGCTTCAGTTTTATCCCGACACCAATGCCCGCTCTCTCGGCTCCGGACGCAGCAGTCTCTATGGCTTGATCATCTCCGACATCACCAATCCGTTCTTTCCGGAGTTGGTAAAGTCCTTCGAAGACATCTCGGTCGAGCATGGCCAGGAAGTCCTTGTTGCCAATACCAACTACGATCCCGCGCGCATGGAGAGCTGCGTCACGCGCATGATGCAGCGCAAGGTAGATGGTGTCGCCATCATGACCTCCGAGATGGAAGATCGGCTGATCAAGGTCTTCAGCCATAGAAATATTCCCCTGGTATTTATGGACGTCGGAGCGTTGGGCCCTGGAGTAAGCCGTGTCCGCGTAGACCATGCCGCTGGCGTAGCCATGGCGATGGACCATCTTGTAAGTCTCGGCCATAGCAAGATCGCCTTCATCAGCGGCCCGCTCGATTTATTTTCAGCCCGCACCCGCTTCCAGGCATTTCTTCAAAGCCTTGAGAGACACGGGCTCAAACGCGACTCAGCTCTCATTCAAGAGGCCAACCATCGCGCCGACGGTGGCCACGAAGCAATGCTACGGATCCTCAACTCCGGTGCAAAGCCGACAGCGATTGTAGCCTCGAACGATCTGACAGCAATCGGAGCTATGGGAGCAATTCACGAGCGTGGATTGCGCATCCCCGAAGATATCTCGATCGTTGGCTATGACGATATTCAACTGAGCGCCTATACACAGCCCTCGCTGACGACTCTCCGTCTGCCGCGCATCGAAATTGCAACCGCAGCCTTTCGAGCGCTCTATAAGTCATTGCAGTCTAAGACGAAGAAGCCGCAGATTGGCGAGGATTATGATATTCAACCAACATTGATCCTGCGCAAATCCACTGGCCCCGCAATTAGAAGCAACCGCTAAATTAATTCGGAGGGAGCGGCCGTCAGCTTGAATTCGACGGTCTGCGATCCAAGCCGTGGGTGCTTTGCCGTCAGCCTCACGACACCCGCCTGTTCCTTTGCGCGAACCCAGACCGCCCCGGTTCCTCCGATCAGGGCAAATGGATTATCCCCAATAAGCTCGGCAGGCCCCTCCAGCGTGAACAGGATCGGATCATTAGCGTAGGTGCGTACGGCGCCAAATTCATCTGTCACCCGAAGCACCACTCGAGTGGTGTCCGCACCATCGGCTGCAAGGCTCGTGTCATCCGGCAACAGATGGAATTGACGATCAACGCCAAGTCCGGACAACGATTTGGAGATGACCTGCTTGCCCTTCAGATATCCGTCGATACGCAGATCTCCCCAGGAAAATTCAAACTGCTTCGTATCCATCTTCGAAAGCTCAAGGACGAACGGAGGATAAACCAGATTCCCAAATTCCTCCTTGTCGGGATCGAGTTCTGCAAACAAAGTCCATGGATTGCTCTCGAGGCTGCGCTCGCGAAGATAGAACTTCAAATGGTCGCAGTTCGAGCAGACAACGGCCTTCGAGAACCCAACCGACTCATCGCTCTTCGCCCAATGAAATGCAGGCTCCAGAACGACCTCTTCCGCAGGATCGCACTGTGACTTATAGAAGCCTGCTGCCGGTTTGGGCTCGCGGAACATATCGGCAACGCCGTGGTAGCAGATGCGATCGCCGGCCCCAAAATTGGAATGAGTGTTGTAGTCAAAGGCGCACCAACCGATGCCGCCGGCATACTGCGGATCCGATGCAAGCTGATTATGAATGCGGGCATGACGCAGCGTATGCTCACGCTGCCGCTCATCGTCATCCGTCGTCTTTGTCGGAAACGTATGACCTACAAATTCAGTGTTGAGATATCTTGGATGATTTGGCTTCTTAAGGGGAAAGCCGAAATCATTCATCGTAAAGACATCTTCGAGAAACTCCGATTCCTGGAAGTAGCGAATGCCGCCCGTCTGCCGCGTCTGATCGAGAGCATGCGCCAGTGCATTGGTGCGGGTATAGAAGCTGTGATCGTCTTGAGATTCGTTGATGCGCACGCCCCATAAAATAATGGAGGGATGGTTCCAGTCACGCCGAATCATTCTGCCGACATTGTCGATAGAGATCTGCTTCCACGGCTCCGGCCCGATGTGCTGCCACCCCGGAATCTCTTCGAGAACAAGAAGCCCAATCTCGTCGCAACGATCTAGAAAATGCCGCGATTGCGGATAATGCGAGGTGCGGACGATATTGCAGTGCATTCCTTTGCGGAGGATTTCAGCGTCTTTGCGCTGAACGCGTGCAGGCATCGCCTGACCGACAAATGGAAAAATCTGATGCCGATCAAGTCCGCGCAATTTAATAATCGTCCCATTCAATGAGAAGCCATGGTCAGTGAACGTCGCCTCGCGAAATCCAATGCGCCGTGTGTCTTCATCGATCACCTGCCCAGCACGAAGGAGCCGCACATGGACGCTATAAAGATGGGGTCGCTCAAGATCCCATAACTGTACCTTTCCAATGCGATCTAAGGAGACAGTGTGCAGCGCAGGATCTGAAGTAGTCTGTACGCTCGCATATACCGGCGCACTGGTCGTTGGATCGAGCGGAGAGACCGCGTCGCTTGTTGGCACGTATTTTTTTACAAGCTGACTCTGCTTGGCGACAACCTTATCTCCGTCCCGCAGTTCAATCTCAAGCGCGAGCCCATCCTCAGGATGAGGGCCCGCAAGAAAACAATCCACATCAAGAGACGGAGAATCACCCAAAACATCCTTGGGGTGAGCAAAGATATTGTCGATAAATGTGGGCGAAACAACTCGCAGCGACACTTCGCGATAGATGCCACCGAAGGTCATGTAGTCAATCTCATATCCAAAGGGTGGAATATCGGCGCGCTCTGTCGAATCAACCTGAACGACCAGCACATTGTCTGCATCAGGATGAAGATGAGGCGTGAGCTCAAAGGAGAATGGCGTATAACCACCCTTGTATTCGCCAAGAGAGACGCCATTGATCCAGACAGTAGATGCCGTCATCACGCCTTCAAAATCGACAAAAACTCGCTTGCCTTTAGCGCTCGCCGGATACTTGAAGCGTCGCCGATAGGTGGAAACAAACTCATAATCCTTGTCATCAAAGTTGTGCCATGGAAGACGGACATTCGTGTGCGGTACGACGACTCGCTCAAACGAAGAGTCATCAAATTCGGGAGCGTGCGCGCCTTCTACTTTCGCAGGATGGTAGCGCCAGTTGCGGTTTATCGGAATAACAGAGCGTGTAGGAGTGCTCTCCGCCGATGAGGCAAGTGCCGCAGCGCTGGGAAGGGTAGATGCAGCAAGAAGTGTGCCTGTCGTTTTGATGAAATCGCGTCTCAACATAAAGTTCTCCAATATTCTTCGATCCTGAAACCCACCTACTATTTTTGACGCACGTCACGGTCATAAAGAGGAAGCGTGTGCAGCCGAATACGAACCACTGATTTAGTTACGCCCCTGAAGTTCAATCCACGATCCGTCTGATCTCCATTCCAGATGCGTGAAGCCTGCCAAACGCCATTGACATATCCGCCCTCATCGGCGCTGAGAATCTCCAATTGCTCGTTCTTCGCCCCGGCTCCAGAAGCCTCGTTCACTTTGAAACTGACGCTCGCATCGAAGCCTGTCACCAGAAACTCCAAGGGGCCTAGCTGAGCCACGATCGCCCTGCCGTGGTCATCAGCAGTTCCGGGAGGTACTTCGCCATCCCGCTGCGGAAAACCGAACGACACCACTGCATCCACTCCGTCGAAATGCAGAGACTCCCGGGTCGCGCCTTTTTGTTCGACCGCAGTTTGCAGCTTGCCTTCGAAATTCAGCTTGGCGATCTCTCGATCCATGGGGCCTACGAGCGCATAGTTCTCGGATAAAGACTCAGGCACCTTCTGCTCCGTGCCCCACCATCCCGTATAGTCCACGCCAAAGGGAGAGAAGCCAATCGCACCATGACCGAGAGCATAAAAGAAATATTTACCGAAGTTCGCGGTCCTTCCGGTCTCTGGGATAAAGAGCGCATTGTCGTTCCGATGGTAAGTCGCAACCGTCTTGCGATACAGCTCTACATCATTGGAGTAAAAGTCAGGTGCGAGAACATCGATCGACGGTGCAGCCGCTTTCCATATGCCGATGTTGCCCTGCTGTGGGCCTCCGCTCGGATACTCTTGTCCAGGACTGGCGTGGTCACGATTTTCAAGCGCAGCGACAGGATAAGTAATCCACACGTTGCAATACATCGGCAGCGGATACTCCGCCTTCCCCGCTCGCGCCACCTCATTGATATACCGTGCCGTCGAGTATGCGGCGAAGCGCTCGTCCGCATCCGCGCCAAAGACCTGCGACCATGTCCCGGAAGCAAGATGAAGAGCATTTACCAGCGAGGAGGGAACGTGCGTGTTGAAGTCTTTCTGCGCGGCAGGCGAGAAATCGCGAACCGATCCAATCGATCCCGATTCATTTTCAACCTGAATCATGATGACCGTGTGCTGGGCAGAATCGATCTCTTTGACATGCCGCATAAGAGCCGAGAAGGCAGACTTATCTGCATCAAGGTTACTCTCCGAGTTAGGAGAAAGAACGTCAAGAACCTTGCCATACAAACTTACTTCCCGCGGATACTTCTCAGGATGCGTCTTCACCCATTCCGGGACATAATGCGCCTGGCCATTCTTCCATGTGCCAAACCAGAGCAACACCAGATGCAGATGATGCTCCCGTGCACCATTCACCAAAAGATCAACGCCTGCAAAATCGAACTTGCCCGGTTCCGGCTCCATCGTCTCCCAATAGACAGGCGCTTCAACCGTATTGACGTGCATGTCTTCGAGAGCTGGCCAGACTTTGGGCAGTTCACTCGCCCACGAACTGGAGTTATTAATTTGAGCGCCGAGCATCAGGAATGGCTGTCCGTCAACGATCAGCGCGAAACGGCCATCCTTCTTTTCCAGATGAGGGATGTCGTCGGCGAAGGAATAGAGGGACAGACTACACAGGACGATCAGTAAGGTGGCAGCGCGAGAAAAGTGTGTCAAGGATGACTCCGATCCATCGAACGATTAATGGCAATACCCACTAGACGACAAAATCATTTCAATGTAAAGCGTTACATCATTTCCCGTCGTGGTCACGAATGCACCCCAATTTGGAGGATATTTGATCTATCCAGCCGTCACAATCTCGGAAAAATCCGCGATCCCCGAGAAATCTCCCAGCACCTTTGTAAGAAGCGCAAGCCGATTTGCTCGAACCTCAGCCTCAGGTGCCATCACCATCACACCGTCAAAGAAGGCATCGACCTGCGGACGCAGCGTGGCAATCGATTCGAGTGCAGCTTTATAGTTCTTCTCCGCGCGCAAGGCCGACACTCGCACTGCCAGCTCTGCAGAGCGCTGTGCCAAAGCCTTCTCTGTAGCCTCCGCCAGAAGAGCATCTTCTACGCGAGCACCCGGAGCGATTCCCTTCTCCGCCGCCTGGGCCAGAATATTCTTCATTCGTCTGAAAGCCGCCGAGACTGCTGCAAAATCATCTGACCCACGCACAGCCGTCACTGCCTCCGCGCGGGCTACAGCATCCCGCACATCCTCTGCTCCGGCCGCCAGCACTGCCTTCACCACATCGTAGGCCTGTCCGCGAGCCTCTCTCAGATAGAACTCTAGCCGCTCGGCAAGGAATCCACGAACCTTGGCTGCCAGAGCCTCATTCTGCCCGCAAGCTGCGGCAGCGACTTCAGCCAGCGTCAACGGCAATGCGACTGTCGTCTCCGCCAGAATTTTCACAATTCCGTTAGCCGCCCGCCGCAACGCAAACGGATCTTTGGATCCTGTTGGTTCCATCCCCAGACCAAACATTCCAGCAATGGTGTCTGCCTTGTCGGCAATCGCCAATACCCCGCCCTCCACGGTGCGCGGGACCGAGTCCTCCATCGACACCGGCTTGTACTGGTCATAGATTGCATCGGCAGCCGCCGCGCTGAACCCCTGCGCCCGTGCATACAGGCCGCCGACAATTCCCTGCAACTCGGTAAACTCCTTCACCAATTCACTCGTCAAGTCCGTCTTGGCCAGCGAAACCGCCTCATCGAGTGCCACCGGATTCAGCTCGCACTTACGCTGAAGCAACAGTCCAGCCAGTCCGGACGCCAGCTTCCGCACCCGCAAACTCTTCGCGGCATAGCTGCCAAGATCTTTCTGGAACGTCACATTCTTCAGCAACTCCACCCGGTCCGCCAGAGGCACTCGCTGGTCGAACTCCCAGAAGAATCTCGCATCATTGAAGCGCGCTCGCAGCACCCGCTCGTTTCCGTGCCGAATCACCGCCAGCCCTGTTTCATTCGCCTCGGTGTTCAAAACCGCCAGAAAATGCGGAGCGAGCTTGCCGGTTTTGTCCTCCACTGCGAAATATTTCTGATGGTCACGCATCACCGTCACCAGAACTTCTTCCGGGAGTGTCAGGTACTCCGGCTCAAACCCGCCCATCACCACCGAAGGCCACTCTGTAAGCTGGGTAACAGTCTCAACCAGTTCCTCGTCCTCGCGCCAACGGGCTCCAACGACGGTACGCGTCACAGCATCCAGAGCCTTACGAATCCTCTGCCGACGAACCTCAACATCGGCCACGACAAAGCTCTTCTCCAGCGTCGTTTCATACTCACTCGGCGACTTCAGAGCAATCGGCTCGTCTCCGAACAGCACCCGATGCCCATAAGTCACAGAACCGGCCTCGTAACCACCAAAACTGACTTTTACCAGCTTCGCTCCCAGCAGCGCGACCATCCAGCGCACAGGGCGCACGAACCGTTCGGGCCGGCCAGCGCGCCAGTACATGTTCTTGGCCCAGTAAATTCCCGCAAGCTCTTTGGGCAACTCAGACGCGATCACATCTGCTGCGTTGAGCCCTTGTTTTGTTGAGGTCGCCGCTATGTACTCCCCCTTGGGAGTGGTGATGGTCTTAAGGGAAGCGACAGTTATACCCGCTTTTTTGGCAAATGCCTCCGCGGCAGGAGTGGGCACACCGTCTTTATAAGCCACCTTTACCGAGGGGCCAACCAACTCTTCAGTGATGTCCTGCTGGCGCTCGGCCACGTTCGCCACCCAGACAGCGAGGCGCCGGGGCGTGGCGAAGCTCTTGCTCGCAACTCCGGCAGAGACAAGCCTCTCCCGCTCCAGCATTGCCACCACGCGCTGCTGCAACTCTGCCTGCGCGCCGGCAATCATGCGCGCGGGAATTTCTTCCAGACCAATCTCGAACAGAAACTCCGCCATAACCTTCCTTACGTTTTCGATATTTCGCTTGAAATGATTCGCTAAACTGCTGCTTCTAAGAGTTGCCCCTGCGCGGCGTAGATCCTGGCCACACCTACGACCAGCGTCCTGATCCGGGCCATGACTCCCACTCGCTCCGTGACGGAGATAGCTCCGCGCGCGTCCAGCAGGTTGAAGACATGAGAGCACTTAAGGGCCAGCTCATAAGCTCCCAGCACAGGGAAACGCTTCAGTTCGAGGGGGTCCATCTTTTCAAAATTCTTAGCCTGATTCAGCAGGCTAAGGCACTCTGACTCGTAGAGGTTCAAATGCTCCCACAGCTTACTGACATCGGCATAATCAAAGCTGTACGCCGAGAACTGCTCCTCTTCCGCAAGCCGCATTTCGCCGTAAGTCACCTTGCGGCCAGTATCTGGCTCAACTGCCCAGACGATGTCGTAAATGGAATCCACATCCTGCAAAAATCCCGCGATTCGCTCCAATCCGTAGGTAATCTCACCGCAGATCGGATCGAGGTCCATGCCTCCGCATTGCTGAAAGTAGGTGAACTGCGTGATCTCGAGGCCGTCGAGCATAACCTGCCACCCTACACCCCAGGCTCCGCCCACGGGCCACTCCCAGTTGTCTTCTTCAAACTTGATATCGTGCTCGCGAAGGTCAATTCCTATCGCCGTCAGCGACTCCAGGTACAGCTCCTGAATACGCACCGGAGGTGGTTTAAGGATGACCTGCAGTTGAGTATGGCGGAAGAGACGATTGGGGTTTTCGCCGTAACGGCCATCGGCAGGGCGGCGCGAAGGCTGCGCGTAGGCAATCCGAACCGGCTTGGGGCCGAGCACGCGCAGAAAGGTGTCGGGCGACATCGTGCCTGCGCCAACTTCAACATCGTAGGGCTGTTGCAGCACACAGCCCTGGTCGGCCCAGAACCGCTGCAAGGTAAATAAAAGCTCCTGAAATGTAAGCGCTGCCTTCTTCTCGCCTGTCGCCTGCATGGGTCTCTTTTCTGCTAACTATTTATGTACTCAATTATCCAGTTATTTAACCGATTCTAAATGGTGTTCATTTTTGGAAGAAGTTCAGAGGGTATTTTTACCGGTTCGAGTCAAAACACGGGCGCTGGCCAGCTTTCGTTCAAGATGGCGCTCCAGGGTGTCGATGGCGAATCGCTGTAGGTTTGCCAGTTGCTGGGCTTGCCATTGCTCCTTTGCCAGTTCGCGCACTGTGCCGCGGAAGATGCGCCCAGCGATGGCTGCGGACTCCGCCGGGAGCGCGATGCCACTGTTCCGGCGATCGTCGGAACAAGTCACTCCATCGCTAGTAGCCGAGTACCAGACGGCGCCGCCGCGCAGATCGAGCCCACACACGACACAGTGGCCGAGCTCGGGCATCCAGCCCATCAGGCGGTTCATCCACAAAGCGAAGTAAGTGACAGGGACAGAGGTGCTTCCGACCTGAATCTCTTCAAGAACGGCAAGGGCCAGCCGGAATACCGCATCTTCAGGAGCCTGCTCAGGCAGAGCTTCTTCAAGGACTTCGGCCACCAATTGCAGAGCCGCGGTCCGAGCGTAGTCGATGGGCCGGCTTAGCGGAGAGGAAAGAATCTCGAAGGCATCGAGCCGCACAAGTTCCTGCCGGGGCCGCTCGGCGTAGGTGGCGCGAACATGGGTCATCGGCTCCAGCGCTCCACCGAAGCGGCGTCGAGAGCGCATGGCGTGTCGGGCTACCCCCTTGATGCGGCCCTGTTCGCGCGTAAAGAGGCTGACAAGGAGATCCGCCTCCTGAAAGGGCCATGCCCGTAAAACAATCGCCTCGCTCTGCCGCTCTATCATTCGCTACTCTGAGGTTCAGGGTAATGCAGGGTCGACCAATGCAAAACGCGCAGCCGTTGGGCTGCGCGTTGCATTGATTGCTGCGTCGGCTGAACTAGCGGCCGAAGTGGCTGGCGTTCTTGGTCTGGTACTCTGCCCATTTCTCGGGCAGGTCGTCGCCGGCATAGATCGCAGAGACCGGGCAGACAGGAACACACGCGCCGCAGTCGATGCACTCGACCGGATCGATAAACAGTTGCTCGGAGTCGGCATAGCCGTCCTCATCCTTCTTCGGGTGGATGCAGTCCACCGGGCAGGCGTCTACGCAAGCCGAGTCCTTCGTCCCGATACAAGGTTCCGCAATCACATAAGCCATCTCGTTAAATCTCCCTTTTTACAACTTGAAAAGCACTGGTTGTGTCTGAGCTTGTGTCTCGATTTTAGCAGCACTTGTCGGGTGCGCTGCAAATGAACTTCCCCGCAAATATAGGACTTTTCTGGACCTATTTCGAGTTGAGGCCCTTCGCGATTACTTTGCGGCCTCGGCGCGTCTGGCGGCAAACTCCGCTGGCGTGGGGATTGGGTCCAATCCTCTACCGGCGAAGAGTTCGACGAAGATGTGCTTCATCTCCGGCAGAATGAGGCCATTGGTGGCAAGCACTTCGCGGCTGTCGAGCGTGAACTTGCCGCCGTCGAAATGAGTCACCGTTCCGCCAGCCTCGGCCACCAGAAGAACTCCGGCCGAGGTATCCCAGGGGTTGAGGTTGAACTCCCAGAAGCCGTCGAGCCGTCCGCAGGCGACATACGCCAGATCAAGCGCGGCAGAACCCGCGCGGCGAACACCGTGCGAGCGCAGCGTGATCTCCTGGTAAAAGTGGACATTGGGGCTGGCGTGGCGCTTGCGGCTCGGGAAGCCGGTCGCCGTAAGAGACTCCTGCAGCGTCTTCGTCTTGGAGACATGGATGGCGCGGCCATTGAGGAATGCGCCCTTACCGCGCTCGGCGGAGAACATCTCGTTGCGAAGAGGATCGTAGATGACCCCGGCAACCATCTCTCCGTCCGCATCTGCAGCCAATCCGGGAGGACGATGTTCAAGCCCCAGCACCACGCAAAAAGCCGGAAAACCATGGGCGAAGTTGGTAGTGCCGTCGAGCGGATCGACATACCAGCGATACTCACTATCCAACTGGTCACGGGTTCCCTCTTCGCCGTAGACGCCGTGGGTGGGAAAGGCCGCCTTCAGCTTTTCACGGATAAGCTGCTCGCTGGCGCGATCGGCCTCGGTAACGATGTCCACGTCACCCTTGTACTCGGTGGAGACACCTTTTTCGTAAAACTTGCGGAGCAGAGCCCCGGCTTGGCGCGCGATTCCGTCGGCGGTATGGGCAAATTCAAATTTGTTCACTAGCTACCTCTCAGTCTTCTCACTCATAAGACTAACGCGCATCGGAATAGTACCCCGTGCGATAGCGCAGAGAATATTTGCTCCCCAGGGCCGGGTCGTTCATCTGCACGCCGATCTTACGCAACGACTGATCGTGGCGCACCCCCTGCGGAGCGTAATAGCCAATGACGTACTGGGTGCGAAGGTCGTCGGAGATGTGCGCGAAGGCTGCATCAAGATTTTTGGGATCTTCGACGTAGTAGTACTTGCCGCCGGTGTCCTCGGACATCTGGATGAGAGCATGTTCGCCGCCGGTATTGCGCCCAGCATCGGCCTCGACGGGCACAATAATGAGCGAGTAAATCATGACTCCGGCGCGCTGGGCCTGCTCTAGAGCCTGCTCATAGCGTGTGTCTTTCGTGTCGACGCCGTCGGTGATAAGGACGAGGACACGACGGCGGCCCGCATCCTGGCGGGTTTGCGAGAGTCGCTGGGAGGCGAGGTAGATCGCATCGTACAAAACGGTTTCGTCGCCAGGCTGCAAGTTGTTCAGACCGTGCTCGATCTGCTTCTTCTGGTTGGTAAAGGGGACGATCTCGCGAACGGTATCGGAAAAGTCCATAAGGTCGAACTCGTCCTGATCGCGCAGGATAGCGTTGACGAAGTGCTTGGCCGCCTCTTTTTCAAGGCGCTCGTTGTTGAAGACGCTCTCGCTTGTATCAAGGGCAAGGACAATGGAGAGCGGAGTAGTCGACTCTTTTTCGAAAAAGGCTATCTTTTGCGGATGGCTGTCTTCGCTGATCTGAAAGTCAGTTTGAGTAAGGCCGGGAACAGGCGCTCCATGGGCGTCGGTGACGTTGACAGCCACGTTGACCAGACGGGTCTCGACCTTGATGGTAGGCACCTGTTGCGGAGGCGGACGGCGCTCGATAGGGGCCTGGGGCAGCAACACGGCAGCGAGAGCAAGGGCGGCGAGCTTCATCCGCGCGTCTCCTTTGCGGCGACCAACTCGTCGGGAAAGGGCTCACCCGCGGCCCAGACGACTCCGTCAGCGAAGTACTCCTTCTTCCAGATGGGAACAGTCTTTTTGAGCGTATCGATGAGCCAGCGGCAGGCATCAAAAGCGGCTGCACGATGGGCCGAAGCGACAACGATCAGGACGCTGGTCTCGCCTACTTCAAGGCGTCCAAGGCGGTGCAGGAGAGTCACGTCGCGGATAGGGAATTTCGCGAGCGCCTCGGCTGCAAGACTGCGCATCTGGTTCAGCGCCATCTCCTCGTAGGCTTCGTAGTCGAGGAAGAGGGTCTGCCGCCCCCGGGTATTATTGCGGACGATGCCGTCGAAGACGCAGACCGCGCCGTCGGGGGCAGACTTGATCTCTTCGAGTGCCTGCGCCGAGGGGATGACCGCTGTACTGAGCTCGACTCTCATACCTCGCACCTGCTTGGTGCGCCTCCACTGACCGGAGGTAGCAGGGCTACTTCGTCGCCTTCGCGCAGCGTGGTCGAAAGTGCGGCATACTCTTGATTGACGGCCACGGCAAGCGCCCTCCAGACGTCGCTCTGCTTAGACGTTTGAGCGCGTAAAAGGCTGAGGAGAGAGTCGACAGTTGCGCCGTCGGGCAGGTCGATGGGCTCGCGCTCGCTTGCGAAGAGGTCTTTCAGGGTTCCGAAGTAGAGCACGTTGACGCGCATGTGGGTAGGATATCGCGCTAACGAGTTTAGTCGAACAGGCGCGGATTGGCTTCCTCTTCGGGCGACGGATACCAGAGGCGGCGGCCTTCAATCCGGGCAAACTTCGTCAACTCGTGCGGCTTGCGAAAGCTGCGCCCAGTAGCAGGAACGAAGATATCTTCCACACTGCCGCCGCAGGCAAGCACAGCGTCTCCGATGAGTGAGCGGTGGCACCGCCAGGGCACAGCTTCGGCACACATAATCGCCGTTGCGTCGAGGTCTGGCAGAGCCATCAGCCAGTCGATCTGAGCGGAATATTCGGAAGTCTGCATATAGTCGGCATAGCCACGGAAACTTTCGTTGCGCCACCCTCGGTTAATGCTGTCTTTGTGGGTGGGGCGGCGGCCTCCGAGCGCTTTTCTCCAGACGGGAGTAATACCTGCGGCTTCGAGGGCTGCGAAGAGAGTTGGCTGCTCGAACTGTGGATTATGGCGGGAGCGAGGGATCGTTCTGACATCAATGAGCACGCGGCAGCCGTTGTCTTTAAGAGCCTGAATGAAGACTTCGAGCGGCAGCGTAGAGTGGCCAACTGTCATCATGAAAGCTTGTCCTCTCTGCGAAAGAAAAGCGGCCCCTTTTTCGGAGCCGCTTTTTTGTTGGATTGCGAGACTGCTTTTAGACGGCTGCCTGCAAGACCTCTTCGCGGATTTGCTCATCCTGCGCTGCCTCGCGCTTCGTGTGAGGCAGAGCTACGGCAAGCACATCCTCAATGTGCGAGGCGTAGTGGATCGTAACCCCCTCGGTCTGGTCGGGCGTCAGGTCTTCGTCCACCTGCTGCTTGCACTCGATGGGCATGATAACGTCACGGACGCCAGCGCGTTTGGCGGCAAGAAACTTCTCCTTGATGCCGCCTACCGGCAGGACATTCCCGCTGAGCGTAATCTCTCCGGTCATCGCCGTAAGCGGATGAATCGGAGTATTCGTCAGCAGGCTGACCAGCGCCGTAGCCATGGTTACGCCAGCCGAGGGACCATCCTTCGGGATAGCTCCGGCAGGCACATGGATGTGCAGGTCGGTGTCCTTGGTGAAATCCTCGTCGAGCCCAAAGGATGCCGCGTTCGACCGAACCCAGGTGAGCGCAGCCTGCATGCTCTCCTTCATCACGTCGCCGATCTGGCCGGTGATCGTGAAGCCGCCCTTGCCCTTCATGCGGTTGGCTTCGATGAAGAGCACATCGCCACCCGCCGGTGTCCAGGCGAGGCCTACCGCGACGCCTGCTCGCTTGGTGCGCTCTGCGATCTCAGTGTCGACGCGAACCTTGATGCCGCCAAGGAACTCGTGCACGATCTCCGGCGTAATGACGACCTTCTCCGTTTTACCTTCGGCTACGCGACGGGCCACCTTGCGGCAGACCGTTCCGATCAGCTGTTCGAGCTTGCGAACACCTGCCTCGCGAGTGTAGTGACGCGCGATCAGGTGCACGCTTGCCGTTGGAAACTCGACAATCTCAGGATTGATGCCGTTCTCCTTGATCTGGCGCGGAATCAGGTAGCGCTCGGCGATGTTGACCTTCTCTTCCTCGGTGTAGCCGGTCAACTCGATGATTTCCATGCGGTCCAGCAGCGGCGCAGGCACCGTGTCGAGCTGATTGGCGGTGCAGATGAAGAGCACCTTGGAGAGATCGAACGGCTGGTCGAGATAATTGTCGCGGAACGTATTGTTCTGTTCCGGGTCCAACGTCTCAAGCAGCGCGCTGGCAGGGTCGCCACGGAAGTCGCGGCCCAGCTTGTCGATCTCGTCGAGCATAAAGACGGGATCGTTGGTCTCGACGCGCTTCAGGTTCTGGATGATCTGACCGGGGAGCGCACCGATGTAGGTACGGCGATGACCGCGAATCTCGGCCTCGTCGTGCATACCGCCCAGCGAGATGCGGGAGAACTTGCGTCCCAGCGCCTTGGCGATGCTGCGGCCAAGCGAAGTTTTACCCACGCCCGGAGGCCCGACAAAGCACAGGATCGGCCCCTTCATATCCGGCTTCAAGCGACGCACGGAAAGGTAGTCGAGGATGCGATCCTTCACCTTCTGCAAGCCGTAGTGATCGGTGTCGAGAATCTCCTTCGCCTTGACGATGTCGATCTCGCTGGCGGAACTCTTTGCCCATGGCAACACAGCCAGCCACTCCACATAGTTGCGGGTGAGGCTGTAGTCGGCAGCCATGGCGTTCATGCGGCTGAGGCGGGAAAGCTCCTTGAGGGCATCTTTCTTGACCTCTTCGGGCATTCCAGCGTTTTCGATCTTCTCTTTCAACTCGGCAATATCCTTTTGCGAGTCATCGAGATCGCCCAACTCCTTCTGAATGGCCTTCATCTGCTCGCGCAGGTAGTAGTCGCGCTGCGACTGCTGCACCGAGTCCTGCACCTCGCTCTGAATCTTGTTGCGAAGCTGCTGGACCTCAAGCTCCTTGGCGAGATGCTTGTTGATGCGCTCCAGACGAGCGGAGACATCCGGAGTTTCGAGTAACTCCTGCTTGTCGGTCGTTGTAAGGAACGGCAACGACGAGGCGATGAAATCCGCCAAACGGCCCGGCTCTTCGATGTTGATGGCGATGGTTTGCAGATCGTCCGACAGCGTCGGCGACGAGGTCACGATGGACTGGAACTGGCTGACGACATTGCGCTGCAGGGCCTCCGCCTCAGGCGAAGCCGTGGGCTCGATCTCTTCGATGGTCTCGGCTTCGGCCATCATGAAGGGGGTCAACTGCGAAAATTCGCCCAGATGCACACGCTCGTTGCCTTCGGTGAAGACGAAGAGGCTCTGGTTGGGCATCTTGACGACTTTGTGGACAGTCGCACGGGTGCCAATGGCATATAAATCCGCGGGCTGCGGCGTATCCTGACGTGCGTCGCGCTGGGCCACCACAAGGATGGTCTTCTCTTCACCGAGCGACTGAATGAGCTGGATGGAGCTTTCGCGACCCACCGTCAGAGGAAGAACGGCATGAGGGAAGAGCACGGTATCGCGAACGGGAAGGACCGGAACCGGTCTCTTTGCAACTGCCTGCTCTTCAGCAGTTTCTCCGTTTTTGGATGCCTTCGGTTGAATTACACTTACGAAATCGTTCGACATTGAGTGTCCCTCTATCAGATTACCAGCTATTGGATGCAGCAAGTCATAATCTGGTCGCAACCCGATCCCCTGCCCTGTAAGACGCCGTCTGGCCTCCCTCCGTCATCGGCGTGGCAGCTTTATTCATGAGGAGCTGTGGATATCCATCTGCCGCGGACTTTGCCAGCGAAAAATGCCGCCATACTCGATTTTTCATTGAAAACAAAAAAGTTAAAGCGGCGATAACAAACTTGGCTGAGCATAATAGAAGGGCCGTGACAGCATTAGCCCATTTTCCCAGATTCGAGATGAATGGATGGAGAAAAACTAGAAGACGACTCGCTTCTAAATGCTAGTGGTGCCGAGAGAGCTTCGTGCCTGAAGAAATACATCAAAAAACTCGCTCTTAGGCCAGCTCCTAACCTCATTGAGTGCGTCGACTGGAGCAAATTTGGTGAACAATTCGCGCCCCTTTTGTGTGAGCAAGTCCGGCCTATTCAGATGAAACCACCACAAAAACGCTGACTCATATTCGTTGGCTGGTATGTCGACAGAACGCAGTCCCAAGATGGAGAATATGAAGAATATTTCGGCCAAAACTGGTTGAAGCTCGATCGTTCCATTCGGATCATGGTCGGCGTGTTTGAAGAAGTTAGCCCCCTTCTTTACGTGGGCTGCAAATACCCGTCTAAACCGCTCGGGAACAGCTATGGCATCGAAAATTAGGGTTTGTGTCCGGCCCTGCTTCTTGCTGATGGCATGTACGACCTCGTAAGCAGCATAAGCAAGTGCATGTATCGAAACCTGGTCTTTGTCGCGGAACCAAAGCTCTATTGCGGTGGCTAATTGCCTCCTCGCAGCCTCCAGTTTTGACACGGTTACAGCGGCTGGTAGCTCCGGCATACACTCTTAGCCCCATACGGTGAATTAGGCTTATTCTACGCGGGAGTACCCTAGAGCCATGAGTAAACCTTGGATGTATATTATTACCGTTAAATAAATACAAACCAAGACGCCTCAACCGGAACGCTATGCTGCCTTATACCGGCCCAGAACTTTGACCATCCGACAGTGCTGGCGCAACGCAGCGATGGCGGCATCGGCTTTTACTGCGTCTTCAAAGCGAATATCCACGTAAAAAGCATACTCCCAGGGGCTGCCGGGGACTGGGCGGGATTCGATTTTGGTCAGATCCATGCCCGCTTCGGCCAATCGCACGAGCGCAGCCACCAGCGTTCCGGGACGATGCTCGATGGCGAAGGCCACGCTCATCTTGTCTGCTTTCTCCAATTCGGCGACGTCTTGGGCAGCGTCATCGCGGCGTATGAGGTGGAAGCGGGTGTAATTTTCGGCGTGGTCTTCGACTCCGGCCAGCAGGACTTCGCCGCCGTATTCGGTGGCAGCCAGCACGGGGGCCATGCCGGCAACGTCGCGCAGACCAGCTTCCATTACGTGCTTCACGCTGCCTGCGGTGTCGTAGAACGATACAACTTCAAACTCCGGATGGCTGGCGAGAAAGTGGCGGCACTGCGAAAGGGCCACCGGATGCGAGATCACCTTGCGGATGTCAGCAAGCTTTACGCCGGGCATCGCAATCAGGTTGTGGCGAATATGCATCAGGCTCTCGCGCTCGATGCGCACGGGAAGTTCCAGCAGCAGGTCGTAGTGCTCGGCGACTGAGCCGTGGAGACTGTTTTCAATGGGCAACACCGCGCCGTCGACCTCGCCTGATACAACCTTTGCCAATACTTCGGCTGATACACTGCAGGGGACAATCTCTGCGTTCCCCAGCATCTGAAGGGTCGCCATATGGCTATTCGACCCCAACTCTCCCTGAATCGCAATCCTCAAATCAGACCCCTCAAAAGTCTTATTTTAGTGCTCGCTGGCAACCTCGCCCTCAGACCCGGCAACTTACAGAAAGGCCATGTGCCCTTGCAGTGATTGATTGCAAACTGCAGAAACAAGCACCGGACATCAACTTTCAGGAGAACGACCAATGCTTTGGACTATCACGATTATCCTCTTCATTCTCTGGATCGTAGGACTCGTCAGCAGCTATACGCTTGGCGGCTGGATTCATATCCTTCTGGTCCTTGCCATCATCGTTCTTATCTTCAATCTTTTGTCCGGCAGACGAGCGCTTTAGCCCGGCCGACGAACGCGATACGGCCCACAACCCAAGCTGGAAACGGAGCGATTCAATGAACAAGGAAAATGTAACAGGTAAATTTGACCAGGTTGCAGGCAAAGTCAAACAGAAGGTCGGCGAAGCAGTTGGAGACCAGAAACTTGCCAATTCCGGCGCAGCCCAGCAAGTGAAAGGCGCGGCGAAAGAAGCCTGGGGCAACGCCAAGGATACGGCAGCCGCTGCAAGCGACAAAGCCAGCGCACAGAGTCAAGTAGAAGGCGCAGATCTGAAGCACCGCGCCGAAGACAAAGCCCATGACGTCCGCGAGAAGATCACCTCGACCGCTCAGAACGTCAAGGATAAGATCAATGCAAAGCTGGACGACGTGAAGCATCACGATGATGATGTACGGCAAGTTCACTAAGCCGTAGCAGGTCACAAAAAAGCCCACCATCACTGGTGGGCTTTTTATCGCCGCAACAGAACATCTGCCGCGACGAAGCCAAAAAACACCACCGAAATAACGCCGTTCAAAGTAAAGAAAGCCGCATTCATCCGGCGCATGTCTTTGGGAGAGATAATCAGGTGCTCATAGAGCAGCAGTAACCCCACCAGTACCACGCCCAACACAGCGACCTTGCCCAGTCCAAAGAGCACAATCAGCCAGCAGAGCATCAGCAGCATCCCAATGTGCATGGCCCGAGCGATCCAGAAAGCAGCCCCGACGCCAAAGGCCTGCGGAATGCTGTTCAGCCCTGCCTTGCGATCATGCTCGAAGTCCTGGCAAGCATAGAGCACGTCGAAGCCGCCAACCCAAAGAAGCACCGCAGCGGTAAGCACGACTATGCGGACATCGAGCGAGCCACGCACCGCGATCCACGCAGCCGAAGGGGCAATCCCTAATGCCAGACCGAGAACTAAGTGCGACCAGCGCGTGATGCGTTTCATGTAGCTATACGCCAGCACCACGGCAAGCGCCAGCGGAGCAAGCTCCAGCGTAAGTTTGTTCAACTCCGCCGCACCCACCGCGAAGAGGACGACGGACACCACAACGAAGCCGCCTACAAAATTACTGCTCAGCATTCCTGCGGGGATGGCACGCATAGCAGTTCGCGGATTTACTGCATCGAGCCGCGCGTCGACCAGCCGGTTGAACGCCATCGCCGCCGAGCGCGCCGCCACCATACAAACTACGATCCAACCCAACACACGCAGCGGAGGCCAGCCATGCGCAGCCAACACAGCGCCTGTAAGCGCGAACGGCAAGGCAAAGATCGAGTGTTCCCACTTGATCATCTCAAACGTTACCGCTGTACTCTTCCACAATGAGGTCATTCCTCTATCGTAAAAGAGATAAGGCCACGTGGCATCGCTAACGTGGCCTCTCGTTCAACCTGGACACCTATTTTTCGCTCTGAGCCGGAGCGCCCGCCACCTGCAAGTCGTTGACGACTTTGAAAACTCCGCCGACACCGTTTGCGCGAATACCGGCAATCTCCTTGTCCGACTGGCTGTCCACGACACCCGACAAGGTTACGTTTCCATTGATAACCGTGATCCGAATCGGCTTCGCCGGATCGAGTGCGTACTTGTTCAACTGCGGTGCACCATAGATGGCGCGGGCTTCAGCCAGTCGAATGCGGTCATCCATCGGGGATACGGGCGCTACGTTGATATTGTCGACTACGTCCTTTACGCCGGGATAATTCGACACGAGGCTGACCGCCGAGTCCCTGTCCACCGGCCCGTAAGCCGTGCCGCCAAGGCTCACCACACCGTCTTTCACCGCAATCGTAAGCGCATTGAAAGCCGTCGTACCGTAGCCTACACGGTCGTAAACCAGCTTTTCTGCCAGCTTATTGCGAAGGGTCGCGTCCTCGACGACCGGACCGCCGATCTCAATCAGGTTCTGGATGCCCTTCACATTTTTTACGCGGTGAGCACGCTTGTCCGCATCTTCCTTATCGCTGTAGACATCGACCGTTCCCTTCAGCGTAACCATGCCGCCCTGTACGGTAGCGGTTACACCTTTGAACCGCTTGTTGTTCAACGTCTTGGTCAGATTCGCCTGAATCTGCGCGTCGTTTGCGTTGTCTCCAGCGGTGGCAGCGACGGGCTCCTGCGCCATACCTCTTGCGACAGGGCCGAGCAATAGCACACACGATAACCCGAGGAGTCCTGCAACCTTCATGCTCTTCAATACGGACATCGGTCTTTCCTTCCGGTGAACCAGCCTCAAAGTGTCCGGGCCAGTCCACGGTCTTGCCAAATAATGAGATGCAACCAGGCTTTGCCCGGCAGCTAACGATACCTTTGCCGCAGCTTATAAACAATACTGAAGACGCCCGACTCATCGCGGGTCACCACGATGGACATGTTGTGATTCAGGTCGTACTGCAATTGAATCAGTTGCTGTGCTGAACTGTTGACGTTGGTGGCAAAGGTGGCTGTTATCTGCTTCGATAGCTGCTGCTGGACAGTAATTCGCGCCGCCGAGTTTCCCAGCGTTCCCACGAACGCGGGGTCGATTTTGACGCTGCCGACACCGAACAGCTTCTCGACGCGGTTGCTAACGGTTGCGTTGAGAGCGCCGCCCAGCAGTGCGCTGGTTGTGGGGTCGGTTCCGGCCTGCGCCTGTTTCTCCTGATAGATCTGCGCCTCTTCCTGTGTGCGTCCCAACGCAAGCAGCGCGAAGACGTCGGCTTCGCCCAGCGGAGGCTCTGACCTGTATGTTGGCTTGAGGTTGGTCATAGTTCCGTGCAGGCCGACTGTGATGTCGTAGTTTTCAACCTGTGCGGTAGCGTCGAGGTCGATGATGGGATCGATGCGCACCGGGTTCGTGAAGTAGATATCGCCGCGTTGCAATTGATACTTCGTGCCGGCAAAGGTTGCGCTGCCATCGGTGATCTGAATACGGCCCAGAACGGAGGGCGTCGCTACCGTTCCGCGAATCGTCAGGTCCACGGTTCCGGCGAGTTTGGCATACGAGTTCTGAAAATCGAGTTGAGGCGAACTGGTGATTCGCACGTCGAGGCGAATCTTGTTGGAGAGAGCATTAGGATCGGGCGGCGCACTGATTCCGCCAGTCGAAGAGAATGCCGCCAAATCGATATCGGCCCCGATGCCGAACCTGGTGAGCAGCACTGTACCAGTTAACTGTGCGCTGTCTGAAGAACCTTGCAGTCTCAATTTCGTGGTCGCCGTCGCGCTTAAGCCATAGAGCCGTACTCGGACGACATCGCCGGTCGCGGTGAGATCGGCGAAGAGGCCGTTGCGGTAACGGATGTAGCCACCAATCTTCAACTGGCCGCCGCCAGTGGTTGCCGTCAGGCTCTGCACCTGCAATCGGTCTTCATTGAAGACGAGCGTGCCATTCATTTTGTTGAGGCCATTCGGGATTCCGTCCATGGCCACGTTCACATCGTCGAACTGCACCTTGCCGGTAAGCGAAGGATTCTTTACCTGCCCGCCCGCCGCAACGGTGAATTCGACCTTGCCGCTGGTGATCAGGTCAGGACGGAAGGTATGCAGCAGCGCCATGCTGATGTTTCCGCTTCCCTTTACGTTCAGTTTGCCGCCCTTCGGATCGGTCGAGCCAAATAGCTGGGCCGTTCCGCTGAGCTGGAGATTCGTATCCTGTCCGGTGATGTGAATCTGTTCCAATGTAGCGGTGCCATCTCGCAGACTGGCCTTCAAGGGTTCTGCCGCCTTCAGCTCAACTCCCTGCAGCTTCACGTCAACGGGATTGAACTCAGCGGTTCCGCTGAGTTCTTTCGGCGTTTTAAGCGGCCCGTTCACCGTGACGATACCGTTGATGGCCGACTGCGCCTTCACCGCACTGGAGCCAAACATCGCCAATGGCTTGCCGATGTCGAGACCGGTGAGCGTCAATTTTGCCTGGGTCTGATAGTCACCGGACAACTGTACCTGGCCGGTTGCATCCAGCTTCGCGCCTACCATCGTGGAGTTCGCCGTAAGATACATTGTCTGGCCCTGAGTGTGGGCTTCAGCAACGGCATCGCCCATCGGTTGCCCCTGGACGATGATGCCGTCAAGCTTCACATTGGCCTTCAGCCCCGGCTCCTTCAAGGTTCCATTCGCATCTGCGACGACACTCAGCGTAGCGTCGACATCGTGGCTTGCCTGCCGCACCGTATCAAACTTCGACAGCAGGAGATTCTGTCCTTCAATGTGGCCGTGCAGATGTTCCGTGCCCATGTCGTAGCCGCCGTTGCCGGCAACCTGCATTCCATGAAGCTTCAACTGAACATCAGTCACTTCCACATCCTGTCCATGTGCGGTCAGATCAGCTACCGCGGAATCGTACGGCTCCCCATAGGCGACGCCCTTCGTTAGGGAGAGATGTCCGCTGCCATTCAGGTCCTTCAATGTTCCCAATACATGCGCTTCTGCCGCAACGGTTCCCGTCACTGGAACATTTTGCTGCTGCCCCATAATCTGAAGCAGGTCCGCCATCTGCGCATCGGCCAATTGCAGCTTCGCATTGATAGACATACCCTCGTCCCACTCGTAGGTGATGGCGCCGCGATGGGAGACTGCCTTCCTTGGCTCCAGATCGCCCGACACATTCAACACAGCGGTTCCGCGCTTGAGGGTGGAGTTCGCCACCAGTATCCCCGAGTTGGGCGAATACTCGGCATCGGTGACCAGCGAATCGATCAGCGCATCGGTTGTGCCGATCTTCGCCTCAATATTCTCAGCTTGCAGATGGCCCTTCACATCAAGGTCGCGAATCGCACCGCGCGCTGTTCCATTGAACTGAAGCGCACCGTGCAGGACGACAGGAATAGCGGCTGCGCCCTTCTTCCCATCGCCCTCCAGCCCCAGCGTCAGCAGCAGCTGGTTATACTCGTCGAGATCGCGCACGGTCATGTCTACGCGCAATGCCGTCAACGGATCGCCTTCATTGACCCCAAGTACGCCACTCCCATCGATGTTCGATTGCGGCGTCTGTATCGTCACACTCTGAATCTGAACCGTCTCGTTGCTTCCTGAATAGTGTGCCTGCGCCTGTCCGGTTACAGGAACATCGGAGAGCGCACCTCTACGATGAATGCCGGTCGGCGAAAATTTCAGAGTGCCATCCGCTACAAACGTGTCGGCAATATCTTTTGCCGGACCGCCCCATTCCATCTTGACAGGGCCGCTCACCGCTGTATCGAAACCCAGATCGCCGTAGTTCTCCGGCGCCGTAATATCCAAGATGGTTCGCAGCGGAATCCTATTGACGGTCGCAGTCAGATAGGCATGGGCACTGACTACTGGCGGCACCGTCATTCTTCCTGTAATGGGAGCCTTCGCACCAATCGCCTTCGCCGTCGTGTTCGCTGTGGTGACAGCAGCCTTCATCGTCGGCGAAACAGCGGGCGCATCCGCGGGAACTTCGCCCAGCCAGTTGGAGATACGCAGCTCTCCCGACGCGCTTCCGCCGCCAGGCAGGTATCCCGTCAGCGCAGTCAGCAATAACTCTGTCGGCGTAATGTGCAACTGCGAGCTACCGTCGACATCGTGCAGGCGGACAAACTCATCGCGATAGGCTGCCTTATGGATCCTGGCGGAGCCCACCAGCAGATATCCAGCCGCGCAATCAGGATCTGGCGGCAGAACTTTGGTGCTCGGCTTCGCGCTCGACTTGGGATGTAGCCGCTGCCAGAACCTGGGATGTTTCTGAGCAACCACAGGCGAGGTATTGCAACTGTGGCCCTTCAAATCGAGGTCCACCGTGCCCGCCTTTAAGCCATCCACCCCGCTCAGTAACGCGATCTGCCTTATCTCCAGCGTTCCTTCCACGCTCGCCTGCCAATCCGGATGCGCAAAGTTCTGAAGGCTCGCACTCGCCTTCAGGTTCGACGCCGTCCCCGTATGCAGAACAAGACTTTTCAGCTCGGCTACATTGCGGCCAACCTCGGCCTCGACATGCAGCGTCGAGTCCGCCTCTGGCTCGCTGCCCAACTTCGTCCGCAGATCCTTGAGATCGACCGTTGCGCCATAGTGATCACTCGACGAGATGTAGCGAACTTCCGCATCCAGATCGCGTGCAGCCATATCAAACGGAATCGCGCGATCGTTCAACAGGAAGACACCGTCCGCCAACTCAATCTGCTTTGCCTTCAGATCGAGAAGAGTGTCCATCACAGGTTCTTTACTTGTGCTTGGATGTTTCGGTACAGGCTGGTTGGTCTTCCCATTCTTGTCGATCATGAGATGGACCTGTGGATGGTCTACGCGCAGAAAGTTCAGGCTGATGTGCGATGCGATACCGGTTCCCGCTACATGAGAAAAGAAGCTGAAGATCTTTACCCGCACCTGTATCTTGTCCGCGGAGAGATAAGGCGCTTCTCCTGGGCCTTCAAGACCATGGATAACCAGTCCATCCGCTTCAATCGCCAGATGCCACAGCCTGAAGCTGATGCTCTTCAACTCGACGCGGCCGCCCGTCGCATCCTCCAGCACATTCACAACGGC
This sequence comes from Granulicella sp. L56, assembly GCF_009765835.1. NCBI lineage: Bacteria > Pseudomonadati > Acidobacteriota > Terriglobia > Terriglobales > Acidobacteriaceae > Granulicella > Granulicella sp. L56. Next base: position 833,280 of record NZ_LMUS01000006.1, read on the forward strand.
CTTGCTCACCCGCTGATTGAAGTCCGGCGTCGTCGAATACCAGGAGAATACCGCAACGAGCACAAGCAGCAGAACGCTGAATCCGGCAAAGATCCAAGCGATGATATGCGCGACTCTTCCGCCGAGGGAGCGCTTTACGCTGGCAAGCTTCTTTTCAAGCTTTTCCTCAATCCTGTCCGGCAGCGGTCTCTTCTCTGCGTCGCTCACGGCGCCCCCTCACCGGGCCTTATGATGCGCACCCGCCCCTGCGCCCGCAACGATGTCAGCCAGTCTCGCAACAGATTGCCGACCTGCTGCTGCAACAATACCTCTTCAATTCGCGGAGAGATCGTCTCCAGCTTTGGCGGAGTTACGTGCCGCTCCGCATACTCAGGCAACATCGTTTTTTCGTAGTAGTTTTTGATGTCATCGTCCGAGATTTGAATACCGTTGCGAAACCTCACCTCGATAAACCGTAGTAGCTCCATGCGCTCGCGCCATCGTTTGCGGAACTCTTCGACGGTGAAGCCGTGAGCACCGATATATTTTTCCCAACCCGCGTCGGTCTCACAGTGATATTGCTTGCACTCAGGAATATCCTTACGCAAGGTTAGGAGCTGAGCGTCGAGTTCCTTGTCCGAGACCGACGTCTCAGGCTCCAGTTCCGCCTGCTGCAGGATCAGTATTCGATCGATAAGCCGCCTCACGGTAAGTTCTCGGGAGTGGTTCTCATCGGCTGTCCGATAGGGTTGAATCTCCTCGAAACGCATCTCTTCATCAACATCGCTCTCAAGGATCAGATCACCGTTTGCCACCGCGACAACACGGTCCAGCACAGTTCCCTGCGCCACGCCAGGCGAAGCGGAAGGAGATTCAGGAGACACCGCGGTTTTCTGGGCCTCAAGCGCCGGCACGTACAGCAGTGCAGTCATCACAACCAGCATTACACCGCCCCGCTGCCACCACATGCTCGCATTGTGTTTTTTCGAATGCATTCTAGAAGCTCTGCCCAATGCTGAAGAAAAAGTTGAAATGGCCCGCATGGCCGACATGCGGAGGATTGTTATTGAAGTCGGCGATCACCGGATAGACAGGAGGATCGAGGTTATAGCTGAAGTCCACGCGAATTGGCCCAACGGGAGTCTTATAACGCGCGCCAACTCCCACAGCATGAGAAAAATAGTTAAAGCTGCACGTCCCTACATTCGACGACACATCCGAACAGGTCCGATTATTCGGCTGGTGAAACCGCAGGAAGCTGGGGAACATGTCGTTGGCATTCTGAAATACGTTTCCCATATCGTGAAACAAAACGAAACTGACGCTGTTGCCGACATAAGGCAACGTCGGTGGCGGAAGACGCAGCTCGAACGAGTTTACGAACACCGCTTTTCCGCCTACCGGGAAACCCGTCTGCAGGTCTCTCGGGCCCGCCGCATTGATTCCAAAACCGCGGTGCGAAGAGGCTCCGCCGGCATACAAACGCTCGGGCAATGGCACGGCATCGCAACTGGGGTTCGTTGTCAGTAGATCGCCCTGGCATACGGGACTGCCGGAGTTTGGGTTCTCACCGGATGCTTGTTCATAGCCGATACGTGTGCTCCGCGCCAGAACGTACTTTTGCTTGCCAAACTCGTAATAGGTCGAGTTCGTTCCATCGAGCTTATAGAAATCGGTCTGCGAACCGAACTTCGCCGAGGCGAGAAACGCCTGAATGGTGGTATACGATCCCTTCACGGCATCGAGCGGACTGGGCGAACGCGTGTCATGGAACCATGTAATGGCAGGCCCACCCACGCGAACAGGTTGTGAAAGCAATGGGATCAAGTCCGCCGACACCTGCAGGCTGTTCGGGTCGACCTTGACCCTGCGGTATTGAAAGTCATAGATAAACGTATCGGCGCGCTTCAACTTCTCGGTCACACGAAAGTCGCCCTGTAAGGTGGAAGAAGCAAACGTGGTGATGTCCTGCACATTGGAATATCCGCCCGAAACACTCGCAGAAAAATTCTTCGCTCCGAACAGATGCGGGTTCTGAAAGGTCAACGTCGCAATCTCCTCCAGCAATCCATAGGACCCATGCAGGGTCACCGAGTCCTCTGATCCGCGAAGGTTGATCCTCGACACATCGATTGAAACCCGTGGGCTAATTCCCGCCTTGCCGTCTTGCGAGAAGTTGTTGCACTGGTCGAGCGGTATCCCCAACTGAATGCACGAGGCCTCCGAAATCATGCCTCGGCTCGGCGTTCCCGTTTGCGCCTCAAACCCGAACCCATAGGTCACGTTCCACCGCTTTGCCTCGGTCAACTGCACCAGCACATTCTTTGTCGGCGCATCGCCGGAAGGATTCTGCACTGCCGTCACAACCTCGTTGAAGAGCGCCATGTTGTACAGATTTCGCTGCGTCTGCAGCAGCGCACTCTGGTCGAGTGGATCGCCGGGGTGCACCAGGATGCTCTTTTCTACTACCTTCGGCTTCGTCTTTTCGATTCCTGACAACAACACATGGTTGATAAAAACCTGCGGGCCCTCGGTCACGTTCAGCACAACGTTTACCTTATTGGCGTCAGCCGTATTGTCCTGCTTGACCTCGATCCTCGCCTGATCGAAGCCGTGGCTCAGGTAATACCCCAGTACCGCGTCGCGGTCGCCCGACAGCGTGACCAGCGAAAAGGGCTGGCCCTGCTGAGAATTCATCGAGCCCTTTAATTCTGTCATCCGGCTGGGATCGACGCCGGCCAGATCGATGCTGCCAAACTTCTGCTGCCGTCCTTCGACAACCGTATAGGTCACCCGAATCTGCGCCGCCTTTAGAGGCTTGCCATTCGCCGCGTCATCGATATCCTGCACATCTGTTGTCACCTTCGCCTGATCAAACCCGTTGGCGCGATACAGCGATTCAATCGAGTTGACATCTCCCGTCACCAGCGAAGGGCTATACCTGCCGCTGCGCTGGTAAGCGTTGGACTTCTGCACCTGCATCCTCTCTCGCAACAGGTCGGTCGAGAAGTATTTGTTGCCCTTGATGTTCACCGCAACGACCTTGTGCTTCACTCCACGGTCGACCGTGAACACCACCCGCTCTGACGGCGTGTCCTGCCCGATCATGCGGACTTTTACGCTTGCGTCGAAATATCCGCGTTGCTGCAGGTAGTCGCGAATGTTGTAGACGCCCTCGTTCAGCAAATCGTTGTCGATGGTCCCTTCTTCATAGATCGGAACCAGCAGATGAAGACGGCTCTTCGATAACTTCACCCCTTCCACCTCGACCCTGACCACCGGCCCCTGGTTCGCGTGGAAGTTATAGTCAAGCTGCTTGCGCACCGGAATATAGCTCTGCTTCTGCAGCGTCACGACAGCTTCCAAGTGGTCCTTCTTCTGATATTGAGACCGCAGCCGCGTCAGTGCGTTGCTGGTCGTGTCGCGATTGACCTTTTTCCCGGTCTTCAATCTTCCAGTCTTCTTGAACTGCTCCAGAGTCAGTCCAGGATCGGGACCTTCCATCTCCACCTGCCCGATGCGCGCCTGCGGGCCTACGTCAACCGTGTAGGTCACATTCACCTGTTCTCCAGACTCATCGGTCACGGACTTCACAGAGACTTTCGGCTGGTAATAGCCCTGCTGCTGCAGTGTCTCAGCAATCCCATCCGTTCCGTCCTGCACCGCCGACCGGGTCAGCGCGGTTCCCGGATTGAGCTTGGTCGCATACTCCAGCAGCGAAGAGAGCCGTTCGCTCTTGACTCCTACAATTGTCACCCGGCCAACGTAATAACGAGCTGACCCGGCAAAGATGAGCGTTACCTCGTTACCGTGCCGGATGCCTCGCACCTCGACATCGCGATATCGACCGCTGGCAAATAACCTCCGTATACTCTGGCGAACCTTCTGCGGATCGAACGGTTCACCTGCCTTCTGCGCAAGCTGGCCTGGCAGCTTATCGGTTGCGTCGAAGGTCACGCCCTCAAACTCAATCTTGCCGACCTGCAACCCCTTCCATTGCCACACCGTCGTCGAAAGTCCCGGACCGATATCGGCAAGCGAAGAGTTGATGCGCTGCTGCGCCTGCTCCGGCGTCTCCGTCTTAGAAGCCTGTGGCACAGCTAGCGGGTTGATCACCGCCGAGGGTGCCTGCACTCCATCGGTAGTCGAAGGGATCGGTGCAGGCTCGGGAATGTCCTGCGCGAAAGCAAGCCCGCATAGCAGTACAAAAGCTCCAACGCATCGAGCGGCAATAGCGCACACTGCACCTCCTCTCCGTCGAATCAACACCCCACATCCTCTCTTAAGCCAAAACGACAAACTGACCCGCTATTTCCTGTTTTTCTCTCAATGAGAACAATACCGAATACTCTGCCGGAACAACCTAAAGACTTGCCATTGAACAGGGTTGGATGCCAAAAACTCCTGCAATGTCGGCCAGCGCCGCTCAACCATCCACGCATTCCCTATACTACGAAAGAGCACGCTGTTTTAGCGTGCAACGCTTCGATCATGCCCGAAACTTCCCTTCAGACCGTTGCCCCCCTTCCCTCACCTTCGGCCATCTCCGACGAAGATCGCTATTCCCGCCAGATCCTCTTTCCCGGCATCGGCGCAGCAGGACAGCACAAGCTCGCCTCGGCACATGTTGCCGTCATAGGCGTGGGAGCCACCGGGGCAGCCTCCGCATCGCTGCTCGCCCGCGCCGGAGTAGGTTCACTCACGCTCATCGACCGCGATTTCGTCGAGCCATCGAACCTCCAGCGCCAGGTGCTCTTCGACGAGGCCGACGCGCTCCAATCATTGCCCAAAGCCGAAGCCGCTCGCCGCAAGATCGCGCTCTTCAACTCAGGCGTCTTCGTCCATGCTCACATCGCCGACCTGGTGCCTGCCAATATCGCCGAACTCCTTGGCCCCGCCGACCTCATTCTCGACGCCACCGACAACTTCGAGACCCGTTATCTGCTCAACGACTACGCCGTTCAGCAATCGAAGCCGTGGATCTATGCCGCGGCCATCGGGGCCTACGCCGCAACCATGAACATCGTCCCCGGCAGTGCATCTCCTGATCCCACTGCCTGCCTTGCCTGCATCTTTCCCAAGCCTCCCACCGGCCCGGTCGAGACCTGCGACACCTCCGGCATTCTCGCTACCGCCGTCAATCTCGCGGCATCCATCCAGGTCACCGAAGCCCTGAAATTCCTAACCGGCCAGTCCCGCCTCATGCGCCGTTCTTTACTGTCCTTCGACCTGTGGACGAGCGAGCGCTCCGAGATCTCAACCAGTCACCCCAACCCAGACTGCGTCGTCTGCGGCCAGCGATCGTTCAGCCATCTCGCCGGCGAAGGCCGCCCTCATATCACGCTCTGCGGACGAAACTCCGTTCAAATCCACGAGCATCATCGCCCCATCGACTTCGCTGCCATGCGCGACCGTCTTGCGCCCCACGGACAAGTCCGCTTCAATGAGTTATTGCTCCGCTTCGAGCATGGCCCCCATACCCTCACCCTCTTCGCCGATGGCCGCGCCATCATCCAGGGCACAACCGACGTAACTCTTGCCCGCTCGCTCTATGCTCGCTTTATCGGGTCTTGAGGTTCTGGGTCAAAAGCTCACCAAACCCTTTGAATTCCGTCTCATTCAAGGATGCACACAACCTTTGACCCGAATTCTCCCTCAAACCTAGGAACCTCAAAAATCCTTACGTTTGCGATAAGCTTCAGGCAGGCGACAATGAAGCGATGCACAAACATGGAGTTTAACCCTCATGGAGCAACAAGGCCTACGAATGACTGAAACCAAGCCCGGGCCCAGCCTGTTCAAACGAAATCCGCCGATTGCCGGTGAAGCCGAGGCAATCGAGAGCGCGAAGGCGGGAGACGCTGAGGCGTTCTCCAAGCTCTACGCGCTGCACAAGCGCCGCGTCTACACCCTTTGCCTGCGTATGCTGGGCAATGTCTCCGAAGCAGAAGACATGACCCAGGAGGCATTCCTCCATCTCTTCCGCAAGATCGGCAGCTTTCGCGGCGAGTCGGCCTTCTCCACTTGGTTGCATCGCCTCACCGTCAACCTCGTCCTGATGCATCTGCGCAAAAAAGGCTTGAATCTCGTCTCTCTCGAAGAGACGATCAACCCTTCCGAAGACGACGCGCCAAAACGCGACTTCGGCAGCCGGGACCCACAGCTCGCCGGTTCGGTCGACCGTGTCGCTCTCGAGCGTGCCGTGGCCTCGTTACCGCCCGGCTACCGCATGGTATTCATTCTCCACGACGTCGAAGGCTTCGAGCATAATGAGATTGCCACCATGCTCGAATGCTCCACCGGAAACAGCAAATCTCAGCTACACAAGGCACGACTCAAGCTACGCGAACTGCTTCGTCAACCCGAACAGTCTATCCAGCAAGCGGGCCTCAAGGAGGCCGCTCAATGACTTCGCAGAATTCCAATTCAAAATCCCCTGCCACCATCTCCTGCGCCGACTTTCAGGAGCAGCTTCCCGATCTCTTCGCCTCCGGCGGCAATGGAACTCCGGAAGATCCCATTCTCGTCGATCACCTGAAGACCTGTGAAAACTGTTCGGCCCTCGTCCGGGACCTTCAATACATCGCCGATCAGGCCAGCCTTCTGCTGCAACCTACCCTCGAACCCAGCGACAACGTCTGGAAGAAGATTCAGGAAGGCATGGACTCAGACCGTATCCACGCTGACGCTCACCGCCCTAAATAACCATTCAGCCTAACCAGCACGGCCTTATTGATTTTGCTGTCAAGCCCCCGGAGGCACTGCTGCACTTCGTTTTTGACCACTAAATTACTGCAATCAATCAATTTATTCGTTCAAAAATAAATCCGGGCATACTGCAAATTAGTTTCGCTCCATTCGTTACACTAAAAAAGCATAAGAATTCTTCATATCAGGCCCAGCATTCGTGTTGGGCCTAAACCTTTTAAGACTATTTCCTCTCAGGTGTGGCTTCCTCTGCTTGTCACTCCCAAAGGGAAAGTAGCTCCCTTTTGTTTGTCATTCCCGAAGGGAATCTGCGTTTTGCTCGAATCACCAAAACTACATCTGGAGTAAACCATTTAGAATCAATATTCTACCCATAAGCTCCATCAATGCAATATTTTAGCGGAATAAATTTCGCTATATCACTGATTTTAGACATTTTATGCGTTTTAGGGGGTGGGGGGGGTGGGGTACCTCCCAAAGAGCCCACAGCTAGTTCTTGCAACCCTTCCATCGCCCGTGTATGGTGAATTCATCATGTCGAGCCGCTTCCAGCCCGTCTTTTTTAGCTTCCGCTACTGGCCCATTGCTGCGGCCCCGCGGAACTCTCGCATGACTCTCTGAACCAACAGACACCCTTCAGAGTCTTCGAACTTCCCGAGCCGCGATCCCCAAAGATCGCGGCTTTTGCATGTTCGCCACCCGAAACCAGCCCGAACTAAACTAGAGGAGAGGCCATGATCACCATCCAGACCACCAACCAACCAGACACGCCAACCGAAGCCGGAGTGAAGCCCCCCATCCCGCCGCATCTTCGACGCCTCGTCCTCACCGGATTCATGGGCGCGGGCAAGTCCACGATCGGCCGCGTTCTCGCCTCGCGTCTCGGCTGGACCTTCCTCGATCTCGACACGCACCTTGAGCAGCGCACCGGCGCCACCATTCCCCAGCTCTTCGAGCGCCACGGCGAAGCCCACTTCCGCCGCCTCGAATCCACCGCGCTGGCCTCCGCGCTAGGCCACTCCAATACGGTCCTCGCTCTCGGCGGCGGAACTCCCGAAGGCCTCACCAACCGTCTTCTGCTCGAACAGACCCCTGCGACCTTCACCATCTTCCTCGATGCCCCTTTCCCGGTCCTGTTCGACCGCTGCATGATGCAAGGCCTCTCCCGGCCTGTGCTGGCCGACCCGGATGCGGCACAACTCCGCTTCGCCACTCGCCACCCGCTCTACCTCCGCCTCGCCCACCTCACCATCGATACCGCCGCCATTACGCCGGAAGAGACTGTTGATTTCCTGATCGCCGCACTGAATCAAACTCCGCACTACCGCCTCTGAGCCGCTGCGCGCACACTATCTGCATCCAACTCTGTCAGCAACCCACAGGAGAATAGCGCTGTCCACCTCGATGCCCGACCTTAGCCCCGGCAACAAAGAATCCCGCAAAGCAGTACGCGGCCACATCCTCTTTGCTATCGCCGTCCTGCTTGCCCTCTACCTCGCATGGCATCTGCTTAAAGAGCTGGAGATCATTTACGTCAGCGCCCTCTTCGCGGTGGTGTTGACCCCGATCCTTACCCGTATCAGCAAACTCAATCTCCGCGGCTACCATCCCTCGCGCGTGGTTGCCCTCATCATCCTCATCGTCGGAGTCGCGCTCGCGCTCACCCTCTTCCTGACCTTCGGCCTGCCGCCTGTGCTGCGAGACCTCCGTGGTTTTTCGACCGAGCTTCCCCAGCGCATTCCCGCGACCGTCGACCGCATCAACAGACTTCCCTTTGCCGCCAAATTCAACGTCGATTCCATGATCCAGCGCGCGGAAGGGACTCTCACCGAGACCGCCAGTTATATCTTCACGTCGCTGCCTGCCTGGCTCTCGCATCTCTTCGATATCCTCACCGCCGCCTTCCTCTGCATCTACTTCATGCTTGAAGGCGAATACGCCTACCGCTACTTTCTGTCGTTGTTTCCCTACCAGCAGCGCGCCCGTCTCGACAACACCCTCCAAAAGGCCGAGCTGAAGATCAGCAAGTGGCTCTTCGGCCAGGGATTGCTCATGCTCATCCTTGGCATCTCCAGCACCATCGTCTTCGGCATCCTCCACGTCCGTTACTTCCTTCTGCTCGGCGTCCTGATGGGCCTGTTCAACATCATTCCCATCGCCGGCGGAGTCATCACCATCGTGGTCGCCGCAGGCGTGGCGGCTCTGGACTCCTGGACCAAAATGGGCGGCGTCCTCATCTTCTACGCCATCTACGTCAACATCGAGAACGCCTTCCTCACTCCGCGAATTATGCGCTCCAGTGTCAACCTGATGGGGCTTACCGTGCTTATCGCCCTGCTTTGCGGAACGGCTTTGGCCGGCATCGTTGGAGCCCTCGTCGCCGTTCCGACGGCAGCTCTCATCAGCGTTCTTCTCGATGAATACGCCGTCCAATAAAGCAATTCGATTCAGAGGTATGCATACTTTGGTGTAGTGGACGCTTCAAAAAACCTGACTCGAGGCCATTTTCCCTTGCTATCCTCAATCCAGTGACCGACTTAAAATTCGAACAACACGCACACCGGAATCTGCTCGCGCCTGTGCTCATTGCATTTCTTCTGCTTGGCGTAGTCATTGCGCTTGTCATTCGCCATACCCCTGCCCAGACGGTGGACCTCACCATCACACACACCGCGATCTATCCCACGCATACCGTCTTTAAGTCCAACTCGATCGTCGTAGGCAGCGACAAAGCCGAGGACAACCTTTACGTCCTCGCCAACCTGCGCGTCGACGATCCGCTGCACCTTCCCCTCTTCCTCAAGGATTTCACCGCCACCCTCACCACCGCCGACGACCAGCAGATCACCACCAGCGCCGCCGAAGAGAAGAACCTGCCCAACATCTACACCTCCTTCCCCGGCCTCAAGCCTCTGGCCTCAGCCCCGCTCCGCCGCGAAACCCTGATCGCTCCCGGAACCTCCGCCCAGGGCATGGTTCTCCTCCAGTTCCCGATCACGCTGGACGTATGGAACCATCGCAAATCCGCCATCCTGAATGTGGATTTCTATCACGGCGGGGCCTTCCCCATCGCCATCCCCTTCAACACAAAGACTGTCTCCACCAACTTCGATCAGTAATAATTCAGGTATGACTCGCCGCCGCTGGATCGCCGATACCTGGACCCCAACCACCGCCACCCTCACTGGAGATCAGGCCGGCCATCTCGCCCGCGTCCTCCGCGCCGAGGCCGGCCAGATCTTCGATGTCGTCGCCGGAGGCTTCCTTCACCGCGCTGAAATCACCAGCGTCTCCGACAAGGAAGTCCTCTTCAATCTCCATGAAGAGCTCGAAGCTGATGCAGCGTTGCCCCTTCACCTGCTGCTGGCCGTCTTCAAGTTCGATCACATGGAATGGGCCATCGAAAAGGCAACCGAGCTGGGCGTCGCCCGCATCACGCCCATCCTCGCCCGGCGCACCGAAAAGCATCTGTCCCTCGCCGCACCAAAGCGAGCCGAGCGCTGGCGGCGCATCGCCCTTGAAGCCTCCAAGCAATCCCGCCGCACCGACATCCCCAAGATCGCCGATCCCGCCATCCTGAAGGCTGCCCTCGAACAAGAGCAAAGTCCCACGCGCATTCTGCTCAGCGAGACCGAACAAGCCACTCCGCTATCCGCAGCTCTTACCGCTTCCGCGCGATCTACGGGTTATGAGCCCGTCGCTCTAGCCATAGGTCCGGAAGGCGGCTGGACACCCGAAGAGATGACCCTCTTCACCGCGCACAACTGGACACCAGTAACCCTCGGCCCTCGCATCCTACGCGCCGAAACCGCAGCCATCGCTGCCATCGCCATAGCCTCGTCCTACCTGAACTGACCACCCATAAAACAAATCGACCGCGAATTACGCCTGTCTAGGTGAACATCTCCTTAACCTTGTCGAACAGACCGCGCGAAGTAGGCGTATTCTCCACCACCATCGTCTCGCTCAACTGCCGCAGCAACTCTTTTTGCTGCTTGCTCAGCTTGCCCGGGGTCTGCACGCGAATCTCGATGACCAGATCGCCCTTGCCATGAGAGTTCAGGTGAGGCACGCCCTTGCCGCGCAGCTTGAACTCCTTGCCACTCTGCGTCCCCTCGGGGATCTTGATGGTCGCCTCTCCCTCAAGCGTCTGAATCTCCAGCTCCGTTCCCAGCGCCGCCTGCGGGAACGAGATCGGCATCACGCAATGCAGATCATCGCCGTCGCGCTCGAAAAACTTGTGCGCCTTCACGTTCAGCACGACATAGAGATCGCCCGCAGGCCCGGCAAACTTTCCAGCCTCACCCTCGCCCTGATAACGAATCCGGGTGTCCTGCTCGACGCCCGCCGGAACCTTGACCAGAATGCTGTGCTCCGTCTGCACCCTCGTCTCGCCCCTGCAGGTCTGGCACGGATCGACAATCAACGTTCCCGTGCCGCCACACACCGAGCATGTCCGTGCCACGGAAAAGAATCCCTGCTGAAACCGCTGCTGGCCACGTCCGCCGCACTGCGTGCAAGTCACAGGAGCCTTGCCCCTGGCCGCGCCTGAACCCTTGCAATCCACGCAGGTCTCCATACGCCGGATGGTGATCTCCTTCTCCTTGCCGAAGACCGCCTCCTCGAACTCCAGCGTCAGGTCATAGCGAAGATCGCGCCCGCGCTGTACCCGCGAAGCCTTGCGGCCGCCACCACCACCGCCCATGTTGAACATCTCACCGAACAGGTCGCCGAAGATGTCGCCAAGGTCCTGCGCGCCACCGGCAAACGGATTTCCACCCGCGCCGGGACCACCACCATTAAATGCCGCATGGCCATAACGGTCGTAGGCCGCGCGCTTCTCCGGGTCACTCAGGACCTGATAAGCCTCGCTGCACTCCTTGAACTTCTCTTCCGCCGTGGGATCGTCCGGATTGCGGTCGGGATGATACTGCATCGCCAACTTGCGATAGGCCGTCTTCAGCTCCTGATCGTTCGCGTCCCGAGAAACAGTCAACACTTCGTAAAAATCGATTTTTGTCACGTTTGCCGTCGCACTCATTCCACAGTCTCTCTTCTATAACTTTGCATCAGCCGCGTTTCAAACACGCACCTAATCAGCGATCTGGTCCGCGTTTGCAGCAATCCTCACCAGCGCAGGCCGTAACAGCTTTTCACGGATCTTATACCCCCGCCGAATCTCTTCTAATACCTGATGATCGGGAAACTCTTTAGTTTCAATGCTGCCCAAAGCTTCGTGGACTCGAGGGTCGAATTGCGTCCCGACCGTCTCTACCGCAACCACGTTCAGCCCCCGCAGAGAGTCCTCCATCTGCTTTAGAATCAGTTCCACACCGGCGCGAAGCTGCTCCACCGTACCATCGGCCTTGAGCGCAAGCTGGAAGTTATCCATCACGCTCAGAAACGGCTCGACCGTATTCGAAATCACGTAGTCTCGTGAATCGGAGCGCTCTTTTGCCTCGCGCTTGCGGGCATTCTCAAACTCGGCCTGCAACCGCGCCAGCCGGTCGACCAACTGGTCGCGCTCGCCCTTCACCTGCTCCAGCTCGGCGTGGGCAGCGCTCGTCTCACTTATCGGTTCAGCCGCCGCACCAGACGCAACATCGCCTTCCTTCACAGCGTCCACCGTCATCTCGTCCTGCATGTGATCGTGTCTCCTCATATCGTTCCCTCTTCTATTGTTGCCCATTCGCGCCCATCGCGCGAGTCGGTCCCACTGCCGTTCCACTGTCATCGTCTACCCCGCCAGCAGAAAGCCATCACTCGATTGGATGCAGCATCCGGTCAAATACCTGTGCAATATAGCCCACCGCATTCATCGTGTTCTCGTAGTGCATCCGCTTCGGGCCGATCACGCCCACCGTTCCCCGGCTCTCGCCGCCCATCCGCGCCGGGGCCGCGATCAGCACCAATCCCGCCATCTCCGGCGCCTGCTCCTCCAGGTCGAAGACTACGCGGACACTCTCCTGCCTGGAGTCGATATAGGCGTTCAGGAGTTCGACGAGCCGCTGTTTCGCCTCCAGCGCGGCCAGCACCTCGCGCAACCGCTCGCGGTCCTCATAACTGCCCATCCCCTGACTGCCCAGCAGATTGGCCACACCCTCAACATAGACCGTCTGCACCGGAACGTCGGTCTCCGGAATTGCCTTCACCCAAAGCTGCTGCACAGAATTCAGTAGCAGTTGGTACTCACTTCGCTCCCGCTCCAGCATCCGCGCTATCTCGGCGCGAACCCGTTCCACGCTCCATCCCCGGAAGTTCTCGTTCAAAAAGTTCGCCGCCGTCTCCAGTTCGCGCAGTGTCAAATCCCGATCCAGCGCCAGCACCCGGTCCCGCACCATCCCGCTCCGCGTTACGACGACCGCCAGCACCCGCGCCACGGCCAATCGCGAAAAATGCACATGCTCCAGCATGTCGCCATCTGCCGCAGCGGCAATCGCGACGCCTACGCCGCTCGAAAGCGTGGCCAGCACATGCGATGTCCGCTCCAGCACCGCCTGCACTCCCGCCAATCCTACGAAGCTCGAATCAATCTGCCGCCGCGACAGCGCCGGCAACCTAGCCGCGTCAATTCGGGGATTCGCCCCGCCGCTCAACTGTTCCACATACATGCGAAACGCCCGGGCCGTCGGAATCCGCCCCGCCGAGGTATGCGGCTGCTCCAGCAGCCCCGCATCGGCCAGTTCCGCCATCTCATTGCGGATCGTGGCTGAGCTCATGCCAGCGACATCGCTCATCTGCAACCGCGCGATCGTCCCCGAGCCTACCGGCTCTCCGGTCTCGATGTAGCTTTCGACAACAGCCGTCAGAATGGCTCGCTGCCGCGCCGTAACCCGCTCTGCATCCGCCATTCCAGCTACCCCCCGATACCTTTAACTCTACGCCGGTAGTCAACTACGCAAGATCAGCTCATGCTTTTTAACTGATCTCGAGCACATCCTCGCTGTTGTCGGCAATCTCCTGCGCCTTGGCCGCGACCTTCCTCGCCACTTCATAAAACGCCTTGGCCTTGGCCGAATCCGGCCCGGCCAGCGCCACCGGCAGGCCCTTGTCACCGCCCTCGCGAATCGAAGGATCAAGCTCCACGGCACCCAGAAAATCCAGCCCAAACTGCGCCGCCGTCCGCTCCGTCCCGCCCGCGCCAAAAACATCGATGACCTCGCCGCTCGGCAGCGTCATCTGCGACATGTTCTCGACCATGCCAATCACCTCGACCTTTACCTGATGGAACATCTCGAGCGCCTTCCGCGCATCCTGCAACGCCACGCCCGAGCCGGTCGAAACCACCACTGCCCCGGTCAACGGCACCGTCTGCACCAGCGAGATCACCACATCGCCCGTCCCGGGAGGCAGATCGACGATCAGGAAATCCAGTTCGCCCCACTCCACCTGCTGCAAAAACTGCCGGATGATCTGGTGCAGCATCGGCCCGCGCATCACCATCGGCTTGTCACCCGGCGAGATCAGACCCACCGAAATAAACTTCACTCCATGCGACACAATCGGCTCAATCCGGTTCTCGCCGACAATGTTCGGCTGCCGCGTTACCCCCAGCATCATCGGCACATTCGGCCCATAGATATCGGCGTCAATCAGCCCAACCTTATATCCCAGCTTGCCCAGCGCAACCGCGAGGTTCACCGCCACTGTCGTCTTGCCGACTCCACCCTTGCCACTACCAACGGCAACCACATACTCCACTCCCGGCAAAGGCTGCGGCCCCTGCGGTGCTCCTGCTCCCATATGTCCCATTTCTATCTCCCATTTCCAAAACCGCTAGATCTTTTATCGCGTTGACGCAGCTAAACCGTGGAGGACACAACATCCATCAACGATGCCAGCCCTCGCCCAGCGACATACGCATCTCTTTCTTGCGCATCGTCTCTCCTGCACGCATCTCGCGCCGCCGTCCTGCGTCTTCATACCGACGTTTCTGGTGCTCTGTCTCCGGTACCACCTTTGGAACCAGAATTCCCTTGCCATCCATGTCCACCGCCACGTAGGTAAGGTAAGCCGAAGAGACATGCCGGAGCCGCTGCGCGCGAACGTCTTCCACCATGGCACGCACCCCAACCTCCATGCTGGTCTTGAAGGCGCGGTTCACGCTCGCCTTCAGAATCAGAAGATCGCCTACACGCACCGGAGCCACAAAATCGAGATGGTCCATCGAGGCCGTCACCGTAATCGCCCTTGCATGACGGCTCGCCGCCATCGCCCCCACCAAGTCGATATACTGCATCAGCCGTCCGCCAAACAGGTTGCCCAGCGCATTCGCATCGCCCGGAAAAATAATCTCGCTCCGCTCCGACTGCGACTCTTCCACCGTTCGCTCTAAAACCGTATCGCTCATTACCTCTAAGTCTAAATGTCTCAGCCTCGCTCTGCTCTGACTTCAGCCGGTGTTGCCTTAATTTGAGCCGACGTCCATTTGCCAAGCCCACGCCGGACACCGCACCATACAGCTATGGACAAGATCGCCCTCTTCACCCAGATCCTCGAGCAGAACCCCACCGACGCCTTCACCCGTTACGGCCTCGCCATGGCCTACGCTACCGAAGGTAACACCGGCGCGGCCCTCGCTGAGTTCAACACCCTCATCGGCCACAATCCCGACTACGTTCCCGCCTACCAGATGTCCGCGCAAACCCTCGTCAAGCTGGGCCGCACCGAAGAGGCGGCCACGCGTCTCCACGAAGGAATCTCCGCCGCCAACCGAACAGGCAACCAGCACGCCCTCGCCGAGATGGAAGCCCTGCGCGACGAAATCTCTTAGGCCACAAATCCGAAGCGATTGTGGCAGAAGGTAGGCCGGAACCTTCTGCTCCAGCCAAACATCTATACTTAGACATGGCGACCGCACTCCCCACCACCCTCGGCCAACTCCGCAAATCAGAATTCACCCCCGAACGCCTCGCCCGCAGCGTCAAGGACGAGCTCCGCGAGAATCTCATCGCCAAGCTCCGCGCCAAAGAGACGCTCTTCCCCGGCATCGTCGGCTACGAAGACACCGTTGTCCCGCAGATCGTCAACGCAGTCCTCAGCAAGCACAACTTCATCCTCCTCGGTCTTCGCGGACAGGCCAAGTCCCGCATCCTGCGCTCGCTTACCACCCTCCTCGATCCCGCCTGCCCTTATGTAGCCGGAGCCGAAACCCGCGACAATCCCTACGCTCCCATCTCGAAGTTTGCCCGCGACCTCATCGCCAGGCTCGGTGACGAAACTCCCATCGCATGGCTGGCACCCAACGACCGTTTCGTCGAAAAACTAGCCACTCCCGACGTCACCGTAGCCGATCTGGTCGGCGACATCGACCCTATCAAAGCCGCTCGCAGCAACCAGGACCTTGGCTCCGAGCTGACCATGCACTACGGCCTCCTGCCCCGCGCCAACCGCGGCATCTTCGCCATCAACGAAGTGCCCGACCTCGCCGGAAAGATTCAGGTCGCCCTCTTCAACATCATGCAGGAAGGCGACGTGCAGATTAAGGGCTATCCCGTCCGCTTGCCTCTCGACGTAGCCATCGTCTTCAGCGCCAATCCCGAGGACTACACCGCTCGCGGCAAGATCGTCACTCCGCTCAAAGACCGCATCGGCAGCGAGATCCGCACCCATTATCCCGAATCGATCGACGAAGCCATCACCATCACCACGCAGGAAGCCTGGTCGAAGCGTCCCGCCAGCAACATCGAAATCCCCCACTACATCCGCCAGATCGTCGAGCAAATCGCCTTCTCCGCCCGCGAAGATAAAAAGGTGGACAAGCGCAGCGGCGTCTCGCAGCGCCTGCCTATCTCGACCATGGAGCTGGTCATCTCCAACGCCGAACGCCGCGCTCTGCTCCACGACGAGAAGCTCGCCGTTCCCCGCGTAGGCGATATCTACGCCGCGCTGCCCGGCATCACCGGCAAGGTCGAGCTTGAGTACGAAGGCGAGATGCGCGGAGCCGATGCCGTCATTCGCGAGATCATCCGCGCCAGCGTAGCCAGTGTCTTCGATCAGTACTTCGCCGCGACCAACACGCAGCAGATCGA
Source organism: Granulicella sp. L56 (assembly GCF_009765835.1). Classification (NCBI taxonomy): domain Bacteria; kingdom Pseudomonadati; phylum Acidobacteriota; class Terriglobia; order Terriglobales; family Acidobacteriaceae; genus Granulicella; species Granulicella sp. L56. The sequence goes on from NZ_LMUS01000006.1 coordinate 849,998, forward strand.
GCAATGGTTCAACCTCGGCGGCACCGTCCAGCTCAACGACGTTCAGCCCGCCGCTGGTTCGCTCACGGAGTTGCAGCAGATTCAGGGTCTCTTCGAAAAGCTTTCGCCGTTGCAGATCAACGCAAAGACCAAGCCCGAAGTGGCCGTAAGCGCCGCCGAATTCCTGCTCGAAGGCATGTACGCCCACAAGCGCATCAGCCGGGCCGAAGAACGTGTCTTCACTGCAGCCGAAAAGAAATCACACAACGATCAGGCCGCCAACTACGCCGAGAAGATGCGCGAGCGCGAACAGGAATCGGACTTCGCCGCCAAAAACCGCACCCGTCGCGGCTTCAACTAACCTCTGAATCAATCACTCCTCGCACCTGCAATAAAGATGGGATCAGTATGTCTACCAGATTTGTAGAGAAGTGCACCATCATTGCCCTTGCGTTCGCATGCACAGCCGCGTTCGCTGCGGAACACGTCGCTAATCCCAAAGCCTCTTATATCGACGTGCAGCAGCGCCACGCGCAGTTAGCCAGCAACACAGACCCACGCATCGCAAAGGCCATCGCCTCCCTTAGCTTCTGCACCAAACTACCCGAAGTGCCTGCTCCCACAGGCCGCATGATTATCCCGCCGCACTATCTCGGCGGGGGGCATGGCCCCATCAATCCTGCCGAAGCTCCCGTCACGCGCGTGTATGGCAACTTCGAAAGACGTGTCACCGCTGGTATGAACCAGTGGCTGGTCACCTCCAGCAAGCAGGAGGCGCAGTGCGCGCAACAGCAGATCGACACCTGGGCACAGGCTGGAGCACTGCTCGACTACACCCCAAAGGAAAGTTCGCAGGCGTGGTATCAAGTGGAGTGGACGCTCAGCGCCATCGCCACTAGCGAGTCCGTTCTCGTCAACGAACCATCGCTCGACCAGGCAGTCGTAAAACGCGACATCCAGTGGATGAACAAGGTCGCACACCGCACTGTGGAGTTCGACAAGGCTGGCAAGCAAACAAACAATCACCATTACTGGCGCGGCCTCGCGGCCGTATCGACCGGCGTCATCTCCTCCGACGACAGTCTCTTCGACTGGGGCGTGGGCGTCTACAAACAGGCCATCAACGAACTCGACCAGCGCGGCGCCTTCCCGCAGGAGATGGCCCGTCACGAGCGCGCCATCCACTATCAATCCTTCGCGCTGCAACCACTCACTCCGCTCGCATCATTTGCCGAGCAACAGCACGTTCCGCTTTACGAATACCGCTCGCCCAGCGGGCGAGCCATCCACGATGCCGTAGATTTTCTCGGCAACGCTCTGGCAGATCCGGCTATCATCAAGGCCTACACTCCCGACACACAACTGCTGGACGACGGCCCGGACTTCTTTGCCTTTGCGGAGTTCTACTCGCACTACACCGATTCCGCGCACATGCCAGCTACCATCCAGAAAGGCCTTGAACAACCCACCTTTGCCAATCGCATCGGCGGCAGCACCACTGTCCTCGCTGGGCTTGCTCACTAAAAATTGAGAGATCTTCCACGGCAGAGCTCTCAATAGCACCATTCATAATTTTTATACAAATCAAAAATACCATTCGCATGTCTTATGCTTCCAACAAGGAGCACGAGATGATCAATCGCACAAAAGCCGTCTTCGACGCCACCGCCTCTACCTACGACGCGGACCGCTCCCGCCTCATTCCTGGCTGCGATAATTTCTATCGCTGGGCGATCGATCTCATTCCTGCGGGCGCAAAGAACATCCTCGACCTCGGCGCGGGCTCCGGTCTGCTCACGATTCTTATCCGCAATCGCTTTCCCAACGCGCGTATTCATCTCATCGACTTCTCCACTCCCATGCTCTCGCTCGCGGGCGACCGCCTCGGCAACGACCGCAACATCACCTATCAGCACGCTAACTACGTCACTGAATCGTTGCCGGAAAAACTCTGCGCTGTCGTCTCCTCGCTCTCCATCCACCACCTCGACAACGCCGACAAGCGCGGCCTCTTCAAAAAGATCTACACCTCGCTGCTCCCCAACGGTGTCTTCATCAATGCCGAACAAGTGGCCGGTCCCACGCCCGCGCTCGATGAGCGTTACAAAGTCCTTTGGCTTCAGCAAGTCCGTGCCTCCGGAGCCAGCGAGCCGCAGATCACCGCATCGCTCTTTCGTCAGCAGGAAGACCGTTGCGCCACCGTCGCCGACCAACTCCTCTGGCTCCGCGAAGCAGGCTTCGCCGACGCCGATTGCTGGTTCAAGGACAACCGTTTCGCCGTCATGGCAGGCACGCGAGCATAGCAACCAGGGGCTGCGCCACGAATTGAGCGACCGCAGCCCAGTCCAGCGCGTCTAAACTGTAGACAGCCCTATGAAGCGCATCCGCTATACCAAGTTCACCGGCGATCTATCCTCCAGCTTCGGGCTGGAGGACCTCATGCAGGCCCTCTCCGACTTTCTGCTCGACTCCGGCTTCAACGATCCCTACTCCGAGTTTCAGAACTTCAACGACCAGACCCTCGACAATCTGCGCGACGCCATCAAGCAGGCTCTCGAATCGGGCGACCTCTTCGACGAAGAGGCACAGGAGAAGTTCGACCAGCTTAACGCCGATCAGGTCGAAGACCTGGTCGATCAGATCATTCAGAAGATGCAGGAGCAAAATTTCATCAACGCCGAGATGCCCGAACAGGGCAGCGGCGAGCAAGGCGAAGGCAACTCCCAAGCCCGCTTCGAGGTCACCGACAAGTCAATGGACTTCCTCGGCTACAAAGCACTCCGCGAACTCCTCGGCCCTCTCGGCAAATCCAACCTCGGCCGCCACGACACCCGCCACGAGGCCTCCGGCGTCGAGACCAACGGCAGCAGCAAGCTCTACGAGTTCGGCGACACCCTCAACCTCGACCTCACCGCCACCCTCTCCAGCGTCTTCGCCCGCGAGGGCATCCGTACCGCCGTCGAAGGCGAAGAAAACACGCCCCTCAACATCGAGTACAGCGATCTGCACGTCCAGCAGGCCGACTACACCTCAAGCTGCGCCACCGTCGTCCTGCTCGACTGCTCGCACTCGATGATCCTCTACGGCGAAGATCGTTTTACTCCTGCAAAAAGAGTAGCCATGGCGCTCGCCCATCTCATTCGGACTCAGTTCCCCGGCGACACACTCAACGTCGTTCTCTTTCACGACAGCGCCGAAGAGATTCCCATCTCGCAGCTCTCCCGCGTCAAGGTCGGGCCGCACTACACCAACACTCGCGAAGGCCTACGCCTCGCCCAGCGCATCCTCGCCCGTCAGACCAAGGACATGAAGCAGATCGTCATGATCACCGACGGCAAGCCCAGCGCGCTCACTCTCGCCGACGGACGCATCTACAAAAATGCCTTTGGCCTCGATCCTCTCGTCATCGAAGAAACTTTGCAAGAGGTCAGCCGCTGCAAGCGCAGCAACATCATGATCAACACCTTCATGCTCGCCAGCGACTTCGCCCTCGTCCAGTTCGTCCAAAAAGTCTCAGCCATGTGCCGCGGCAAAGCTTACTTCACCAGCCCTGAAAATCTCGGCAACTATCTCCTCATGGACTTCATGTCACGTCGCATGAAGACCGTCCACTAACATAAAGAGTATGGACATCGGCTGGGCACACACAGGAACGTCGATCGTCGCCTCCTTCCTCGCCTCGCTCGTCGAGTGCGTCGAAGCCCTCACCGTCATTCTCGCCGTAGGTAGCGTACGCGGCTGGCGCTCTGCTCTGATCGGGAGTGCTGCAGCCATCGCGATCCTTCTCCTCATCGTCGCCGCACTCGGCACCGCGCTCACCAGCATTCCTCTGCCCATCATCCAGCTCGTCGTCGGCACGCTCCTGCTTCTCTTCGGTCTTCGCTGGCTGCGCAAGGCAATTCTTCGCTCCGCCGGACTCATACCGCTTCACGACGAGCAGGCAGCCTTTGCAAAGAACACAGAGACCATGCGCCGCCTCGACACTGGCCACGCCACATGGGACAAGGTCGCCTTCGCCGCCGCCTTCAACATCACCATGCTCGAAGGCACCGAGGTTGTCTTCATCGTCATCGCCATCGGAGCGGGCAGTACGGGAATGCTGCTCCCGGCAAGCCTCGGAGCCGTTGCCGCGCTCCTCGTCGTCATTGTCCTCGGTCTCATCCTGCACCGCCCACTCGCGCGCGTCCCGGAAAACACGCTTAAGTTCACCGTCGGCGTCCTGCTCTCGGCCTTCGGAACCTTCTGGGTCGGAGAAGGCATGCACCTCGCATGGCCCGCAGCCGACTGGTCGATTCTCGCCCTCATCGCCGTCTATCTCGCCATCGCTCTGCTCATGGTGCCGATCTGCCGCAGCCAGTCGCGGGCTCCTGCATTCAGCGAGAGGCAGTCATGAAGTGGATCAAAACCATTCTCCGCGAAATCTACGGCCTCTTCGTCGACGACGGTGCCTTCGCTCTCGCCATTCTCATCTGGCTGAGCTTCATGCGCTGGACGGCCTCACATCTCCAGCTCCCACCGGCCACATCAGCGATCATCCTCTTCGCTGGACTCGCCCTCATCCTCATCGAGAGCGCAGTTCGTTATGCCCGGCACAAACGACAGCCCATCCGCAAAGAATAGCTCCCTGCAACAGGCGATACTCTAAATACAACGTACTGAAGTTTTAGAGCAAGATCCTAACCTCGCAATCAGAATGGTCTCCATGTCCACACGCCCGCAACACGCCTACACCGGCCCCGCGCTCCCCATCATCCCCGAGCCCACGCACGCCGAGCGCTCCCGCACTCTCCTCCATCTCAATTCGCTCGCAACGCTCTCCACCCTCTCGCGCAAGCAGCCCGGCTTCCCCTTCGGCTCGCTCATGCCCTACGCGCTCGACGATGCAGGCCGCCCACTCTTTCTCATCAGCAACATGGCCATGCACACGCAAAATATCAAAGTCGACTCGCGCGCCAGCCTCTTTGTCACGCAGCCCGCAGCCGACGGCGATCCCCTCGGCGCAGCGCGAGCGACCCTCATCGGCAACATCCTTCAAGTCCCCGAGGAAGACAAAGCCGCCGTCCGCGAGCTTTACCTCGCTCGTCACGAAAACTCGCGCTACTGGGTCGACTTCGCCGACTTCTCCTTCTTCCGCATGGATATCCTTGATCTCTACTACGTCGGCGGCTTCGGCGTCATGGGCTGGGTCACCGCATCGGACTACGCCCTCTCTGCCACCGATCCCCTCGCCGACTCCGCGCAAGGCATCCTCGCCCACATGAACGCCGACCACGTCGACGCAATGATCCTCCTCGCCCGTACCCACTCCCAACTCGAAGCCACCGAAGCTACCATGACCGCAGTCGATCGCCTCGGCTTCCATCTCCGCCTCAAAACCACCGAAGGCATGAAAGGTACACGCATTAATTTCCCTAACGAGGTCCGCACTCCCGTCGAAACCCGCACCGCTCTCGTCGAGATGGTCCGTCACGCCCGTCAGAACATCTAATCTCAAAGCATGGCGAATATCACCGAATCAGTGCCTTCCAAAACCAGCCGCTACGCCCACGCATGGCGAGCGCTGCGCCATCGCAACTTCCGTCTCTTCTTCACTGGGCAAAGCATCTCGCTCATCGGCACATGGATGACGCGCATCGCCACCAGTTGGCTCGTCTATCGCCTCACCGGATCAGCGCTTCTCCTCGGCGTAGTCGGCTTCGCCGGACAGATTCCCACTTTCCTCTTCGCGCCCTTCGCAGGTGTTCTCGTTGATCGCATCAACCGCCGCAACCTCCTCGTCTGGACACAAGTCCTCGCAGGTGTTCAATCCCTAGCCATGGCCGCGCTTACCCTCGCCAAGGTCATCACCATCCACGAGATCATCGCCCTCAGCGCCTTTCAGGGACTCATCAACGCCTTCGACATGCCCGGCCGCCAATCCTTCCTCGTTCAGATGGTGGAAGATAAGCAGGACCTCGGCAACGCCATCGCTCTCAACTCGTCCATGGTGAACACGGCGCGCCTCATCGGCCCTGCGCTCGCCGGCATCGTCATCGCGGCGGTAGGCGAAGGCTACTGTTTCGCCATTGATGGGTTCAGCTACATTGCAGTTGTCGTCTCTCTGCTCATGATGCAGGTGCCTGCCGCCACCATCAAACGTGCCACCACCTCTATGTTCGAGCAGCTCAAAGAAGGCTGGTCCTACGTCACCGCCTTCAGCCCCATCCGCACCATCCTGACCCTCTTTGCCCTGATCAGCCTCATGGGCATGCCCTTCATCGTCCTTATGCCTATCTTCGCTTCGCAGGTGCTACACGGCGGCCCGCACACCCTCGGCTATCTCATGGGAGCATCAGGCGTAGGAGCGCTCATCTCTGCCATCTCTCTGGCTCTCAGAAAATCAGTCCGCGGGCTCACCACCATGATCCAGCTCTCCGCCTTCCTCTTCGGCACTGGTCTTATCCTCTTCGGACTCTCCCACCATCTTGTTCTTTCACTGCTTCTCATGCTCGTCGTCGGTTTCGGAATGATGCAGGGACTCGCCGCCAGCAACACCGTCATCCAAACCCTCGTTCCTGAAGACAAGCGTGGACGCGTCATGAGCTACTACACCATGGCCTTCGTCGGCATGGCGCCCTTCGGCAGCCTGCTCGCGGGATTCCTCGCCCACCGTGTCGGCGCTCCTCACGCCGTCATGATCACCGGCACCTTCTGCATCATCGGAGCCGCCTGGTTCACCACCCAGCTTAAGGCCATCCGCCAGGTCATGCGTCCCATCTACATCGACATGGGCATCATGCAAAATCCGATGGAGCCCGCTATGGAAGACCACGCCGGCAGCAACTAGCCATCAGACATCAGGGCTTGTCTTTCCCCTTCTTGTTCTTATGCCCGAAGTCCAACCCGAACTTCGGTGCCCCATTCGTGCCTGTAATTTTTACCGGTATGTTCGTCCCTACGCCGTTATTACTGAAGAACGGATCAACCGGCTTCAGCAGCCACGACTTCCATCTCGTAGCCACCATCTGCGACAACTTCGCCTCCGTCTGCACATTGCCGGTGAAATCAAATACCTTTCCGTCCAGCGAGTACACACCGCTCAATTGCACCTTTCCGCCCGGCAAGATATATAGCAGGTTTGAGAAGTGCAGCTTCCCCTCACCCATCACAAACTTCCCCTGCATCTGCGAGTGAACATCCGCTGCGCCCGGCTTTGCATCCTTTGGATCGCCCTGTGCGCGCAGACTCAACATGTCGACTTTGTCTTCCACCTCGGGATTCGTGAAATGAATCTGCCGCAGCATAAAACCACCCTGCAATCCAAGCTTCTGTGAAACACTCTCTTTTCCCGGACGAATATGCAGCTTCGCCTTCATGGCCACCTGTCCCGTCATCACCACAGGTTCCGTCTTCACCGCAAGCTGTAGAAAGTCCTGAATCCGCCCATTCGGTACATTCACATCCAGATCGATGATGTGCCCCTTCCCTTTCACATTCACAATGGCGCCGCTGCACGAAAACTCCGATCCGCCCAGCTTCGCCTCCACCGGCTGCAGATAAGTGTCGCCGCTCAATCCATCCACAATCGCGTGAAATTTCGTATGCAACAGCATTCCATGGTTCGCCGTATCAATCGAAAAGTCCGGCACCTCCGCTGTCCCATCTACTTCAATGCGGTCGAGCTGCCCTTTGAAATCACCCACCGAAGAGAGCATCCCGCTGATGCCTTTGATCGTATTCAAATCAGCATGGTCAAACGTATAGTGTCCCGTCACCGTCGAGTCTCCCGGACTCTCCACATTCCACGGCCCAAATGTTCCGACGGCATGGATATCGCCCTTCGGCACTGCATTCACCAGCGTCGCATCATAACGCCACGGACGGTTCGGACCAACATCGTGCATCACAATCTGCTGCAGTTCAAAGTCCTTCGGATCTTTATTCGGCTTGGCCGTGCCGATCACCAGCTTCGAATCGTCGACGACAATCTCATCCACCACAATCTTGATCTTGCCCATCTTCCGCTTCGGCCCGTGCCCCTGCTGTCGCATCTCGCGCGGAGGAATATTGATCGACATGCCGCTCACATGCACCGTCCCTACATGCATCGGCTTGATGAACAGCCCAGACAGCGGCGCATGAAACGAAAAATGATTCAGCGAAATCAGAGGCTTCGTTGCTCCTGCGGCGACTACATCATCCGGCGGAAAGATTCGCAGCCCATCCCCTGAAACTTCAAGCCCACGCAGCACCGATACCTGAAATTTATCCAACTCCACCCGGCTCTTGAACCGCGTGCTCAGCGTCTCGATCACCCGCCCCTTAAGAATGGGCCCCGCGCGATGCAGCATCACGTCCGCAACGACCACCACCACGATGACGGCAATCAAACCAGAGACAGCAATCCATCCCAACAATCCACGCCTGCTCTTTCTCTTCCCGCTATCGTTCACGGCTTCTTCTTTCCTCAATCAAAATCTTCAGCCAAATCTTTCAGATGCATAAAGGCAGCCATAAGTCGCAGGTCTACATTTCTATCTCTACGATTTTGATGGACATTTCTCTTCTCGACCCCGCATACTAAGCCTCACAAAAATCAGCGAGGACACGGGAATGACTCCAGACAGATCCAAACCCGGAATCCAGCAACTCAAGCACGTCGTCGTTCTTATGATGGAGAACCGCTCCTTCGACCACATGCTCGGCGCCCTCAAAGCACCCATCGACGGTCTCACCGGCAACGAGACCAATCCCGACACCACCGGCGCTCAGGCCTCCGTCTTACCGCAAGCCGAATATCAAAGTCAGCTCGATCCCGATCCAAATCATCACTTCGCAGCCGTCAACTTGCAGATCTTCGGCGACCCAGCCAAGGGACCGCCACTCCCCCCTACCATGCAAGGCTTTGTGCGTAGCTACTACACCCAACAGCAAAACGTCAGCCACTCACAAAAAATCCTCTACTACTTCACCCCGGACAAGCTCCCCGTCCTCACCACCCTAGCCACCGAGTACGCCGTCTTCAACCGCTGGTTCGCCTCCATCCCCGGTCCTACTATCTGCAACCGCGCCTTCGCTCACTACGGCACCTCCTTCGGTCAGGTCAGCATGGACCTCTTCTACGTCGGCAAACAATACAAGAGCATCTACGACCGCCTGCTCGCCGCCAACCACACCGTCAAGCTCTTCTACTACGATCAGGCCAGCTCCACCATGGAGGTCGTCAACCTACTCCAGAATGAGCCCAGCCTCTTCGGCACCTTTCCCGACTTCCTCCGTGCCTGCGACGACAACGCGCTCCCCGACTACTGCTTCATCGAGCCCAACTACACCGACCATGACGCACCCGACGGCAGCGGCGAAGCCATCGCCTGCGATCAGCATCCCGACCACGACGTCCGCGCTGGCGAACAGTTCATCGCTACCGTCTACAATAAGATCCGCAACAACCCCAAGCTCTGGCCCAACACCGCCATCCTCATCGTCTACGACGAGCACGGCGGCATCTACGACCACGTTCCACCACCCGCCTGCACCCCCGATGGCTTCGTCGCCCAACCCGCAGACACCGGAACCCTCGACGCGTTTCACTTCGACCGCCTCGGCGTCCGCGTCCCCGCTATCCTCGTCTCTCCCTGGGTGCAAAAAGGGGTTGTCATTAACGACGTTTTCGAACACGCCTCCATCCCTGCCACCATCACCGATTTCTTCATCGGCCCCTACGACGCCCGCTCCCCTCGCGAGAAAGTTGCCAACACCTTCCTCGATCAACTCTCGCTTGACGCCATGCGCAGCGACGACGACTGCCCCAGCTTTCAACTCGGATAACCCACAGGAGCCGCCACCATGGCCACCATTCGTGTTCCCGGGCCCCCTCCAGAAGCATTCCGAAAGAACCGTCCAATCTCCGACCTCATCAAGTCGCAGATCAAGCACTTCCAGCATCTCGAACACAAACTGCAGCTCACGCTGCCCACAAAATTTCTCCCCCACGACCTCACCACCGAGGCCGCCGCATCGCAGTACATCGCCGAGATGACCTCCGCCCTTCGCAATCGCACGCCGTCTGCGCAACCAGTGCCCACAACCATCCGTGTTGTGCCATCGCCAAAGCCTGACACCACTCCCGCTGCAAGAACTGCAACTCCGGTTCCTCTCAAGTCCACTCGCCAATCAAACGGAATCGCCATAGCTGCCTCCGCGTCAAAGAAGTCACGCGCAAAAAAACACGCACCAGCGAAACACGCGAAGAAGAAATCATGACCGCCTTTATGCGTTCACTTCTACTTGCTGGGCTGATGCTCGCCGTGCTGCCTGCACATCCGCAGTCCGGCAACGAGGGCCGCATCCACTCCGACTTCCGCCGCGAGGGCGAGCAGCTCCAGTCCTGCAAGACCTTCAACTTCGGCAGCCTCGCCAACTGCGCCCAAACCCTCGTCACCGGCCAGCCCATGCACATCGCCGTCGGCAGCCTCGCTCCGCAGAACGGTATTGCCGCAGGTGCGGCCTTCGTCGAGCACAAAGACTTCGCCAACGAGTGGCGTCTCAACTGGGACCTCGACGCCGTAGCCAGCGGCAACGGTTCCTGGCGTGCGGGTGCTTACCTGAAGGCCTTTCGCCAACCCGGCGGAAAGGTCATCGTCGTCTCCGGTCCCTCAAAAAATATCAATCCTCTCTATCGCACCGCCCCACTCTTCAACCTCTACGCCGAAACCACATCGCTCAATCGCATCTACTTCTATGGCCTCGGCCCCAACACCCTCCCCGCCGATCGAAGCGTCTTCGGCCTCACGCAGACCATCGCCGGAGCCAGTGCCATCTTTCCCTTCGCAGGCAAGACCGGCATCTCGCTCGTCGGCGAACTCAACGGCCGCATCCCCCAGCTACGCGACAACAACGGAGAATCCAGCCCCTCCATTGCAGCGCTCTACAGTGAGTCCACCGCTCCCGGCCTCACCAGTCAACCCGGCTTTCTGCAAGCTGGTGAGGGCCTCCGCATTCGTCCCTCGCTCTTCCACGACTCGCTCCGCCTTAACTATCTGCTCCAATTCCAGCAGTTCGTCGCAATGTCGGATTCGCACTACTCCTTCCGCCGTTGGACGGCCGACTTCGGCCATGAATTTCCTCTCTATCGCAACGTCCGCCTCACCGCAGCCAACGACCAAAACGGCCCCGACAGTTGCTCAACAAGCGCCACCACTACCGCCTGTCCCCATGTCTCACTTACGCAAAACCTCGAAGGCTCCATCGCTGTTCGACTCTTCATGACCGGCTCCATCGCCAACGCCGGAAGCGTCGTCCCCTTCTACTTCGACCCCACCATCGGCGGCTCCGATCTCAACGGCCAGCCCATCCTCGCCAGCTACCCCGACTATCGCTTCCGCGCACCCAACCTTCTACTCCTGCGCGAAACCTTCGAGCACTCTCTCGGCAAACTACCGGCGGGCTTTCTCTTTTCCATCGACGAAGCCAAGGTAGGCATGAACCGCGACGACATCTCCTTCGACCATCTGCGCCACACCTTCACCGCAGGTCTCACCGTCCACGCAGGCGGCCTCCCCGTTGTCTATCTCCTCTTCTCCTGGGGAGGAAACGAAGGCCATCACACCACCGCCTCCATCAGCAACACGCTGCTGGGAGCCTCGGCCCGCCCGTCGCTCTTCTGAAAGACCCGCTCAGATCTTGATAAAGATTTTTCGTCGAAACAGCAGATAGGTAGGCAGCCAGCAAAAAGCGACGAACCCAAGCGAATAAAGCAGCGAAGCGAACGCCGGATAAGGGACCGCGCTCAAAATTCCATTCGCGAGCCAATGCTGAAGATTCATGCCCGGCCGCACAAGGATGCTCCCGATCCCCCCGGCCAGCAACTCCGAAAACACATAAGCTGTAATCGCATTCGTGCCGAAGACTAGCAGCGGAGTAAACCACCCCGACCGCTTCACCGCCTTGGCCTCTCCCTCCGACCGTCCATCAAACATCCAGATCGAGAGCGCCAGCAGCAACAAGCTCAGTCCCACCGCAAACAGCACAAACGAGCTCGTCCAAAGTTTTTTGTTGATCGGGAAAGAGAAGTTCCACACCCATCCCAACACCAGGCAACTGACACCCGCCACAGCAATCCCGCGTATTTTCTCTCCCAGCGCCCGCTGCGTCCGCAGCCAGATACCCGTAAGCAATCCGATCAACGTCGTCGCCAGTGCGGGCAGCGTACTTAGCAGCCCCTCGGGATCACGCGTCCGCTCGTAAAGATGCGAAGCCGCAAAGATGTTGCGGTCGAGCCACGCAACCAGATTGCGATCAGGATCAAGTAAAGGAACATCGCGTCCCGGCGTCCCATATCCCGGCACCGGAACGAACCGCATCAGCGCCCAGTAGCCCACCAGCAGCGCGACCGCAAGCACCAGCTTGTTCTTCCACTTTGGGTTGATTAAATAGAGTGTGGCCACAACGAAGTAGCAGATCGCAATCCGCGGCAGCACACCATAAAACCGCAGCGTATGCCAATGGAAGTGCGGAAAGCTGTTGACCAGCAACCCCAGCAGAAACAGAATCACCGCACGCCGCAGTGTATGTAGAAACAGCGATTGCTTGCTGTCTCCCCGCGCCAGCCGCGACGCCGTCGAGAATACCGTCGAGACGCCGACCAGAAATAGAAAGGTAGGAAACACCAGGTCGGTAGCCGTAAATCCGTTCCAGGCAGAATGCTCAAGCTGCGAGTAAGCTGCCGGGCTCCCATTGTTATTCACCAGAATCATGAAGCCAATGGTCAACCCGCGCAGCAGGTCGATCGACAACAATCGCCCCGGCTTCACCCGCGTCGTAGTCACCTCTTCGCAGCCAACCAGCGCCGTCTTCGTCTCACTCGTCATTTCGATTCTCCTGGCGCCAGATGAAGCTGTCGCGCAATCTCGAGCGCGGCAGCATAGCTATCGCCTTCCGGTGTAGCAGTATAGTGCGTGTGGCCATGGTTCCACCGATCGCCAAACGCGTACCAGTCAATCGGTGCCGCTGGCTCTCCCGTCGAAAGCGACTTCGCCAGCGAGTCGAAGTATATCTTCCATCGCGGCATATAGTAATCGCTTGTCAATCCGGCCCAGTCCTTGTTGCCATATTCATGCAGATGTCCAGCCTCGCTTGCGCTGCGATTTCCCCAGGTCGTCAGAATCGAACGCGCATCGTAGTTCAGCCGCTCGCTCTCCTCTGAAGACGAAGACCAAGGCGCAACATACGAGAGCCATCGCCCCAGCAGGAAATTGCCATCAGACCGCAGCAGATCATCCTGCAGCTTCATGTCGTGAAGCCATTCCGCCGTCAGCCGCGCAAACGCAGCCTTGTCCTTCGCCTCATAGGCAGCGTTGATCAGCGGCAGCAGCCTTCTGCTCTCGTTCGCCATCACCTGCCGACCCACATCCACCACGTCATAGCGATACGTCTCGCTGCTGCGAAGCGCAGGCGCAACCTCAAGCAACTCCGTCAACGCCGGTTGTAGATTCGCAGCTTCATACCGCAACACATCCGGCCCCGGCGATGACGCCCGCTTCGCCGTCAGCAAAGGCTGCGCATTGAACAGCGAGTCCTGCGAAGCATCGCGTTCGCCATGCTTCCTGTTGCCATCCGCACGATAGCCATACGCCGTCTTCAACAATATCTGCCAGGCATTCCGCGCATGAACATCCTCGCCACCATATCGCCGCAGAGCATAATCATTCGTCCAGGCAATAAGATTCACCGGCTCATCATGCCAGACCATCTCCGTATAAAGATCGAACGCATAAGGATTCGTATCCAGCCCTTCCGTAAACAGCGCCGTTCCTGCGATACGGCTACCTGGACGCTTCGCCATCAAAGGAAACCGTACCGCATAGTCATACAAAGGCGCGCCCATCGTCGTCCGTCCGCCAAACTCCCACAGCCCGCCATATAACCACGCAGCTCCACCAAACTGAGCATCCCTGTTGTCCCGTGGAATCCGTCCCTGCTCGATATCGGCGACCAGGATATGTTTGACATCCACTCCCGCTATCAGCTCCGGCGAAGGCGTCTTCTGCCACGCCATCATTAGCCACAGCGCATTCGGATGCGCGCGTTCCAGCGCCTCCTGCACCCGCTTCGCGCCCGCAGCCACAGGAACGTCTCCTGCGCCGCCGCCCTCCTGAAATATCTCCATGTCGTAGATCGTCGTATCGCCATAGAGCTCGCGCTGATGCCGATAGAAAGATTCCGCCAGCTTGGCAAAGTGCGGGTCCCTCGGATCGAGCCAGCCGGGCCGCGTAAATCCGTTCCAATCGCCCTGCGTAATTACATGCGCTCCCGGATTGGCTGCTGCAAAATCCGCTGGAACTATCCCGTAGTATCCCGGCAGCACCGGCGTAATCCCCAGCCGCCGCAGACTCGCGATCAACGCCTTCGCCGACTCCGCCCTCTTCTTCAGCAACTCCATCGAGATCGGCTCGTCGAAGCAGCACATATTTCCCATCAACTGCCAGTTCTGGTGGGCAGGCTGCGTAATCCACCGCCGAATCGCCTCGTCCGAATACCCCGCATCCCGAAACGTCTTGTAAAGCACAAGGTCCGTGCCCCGCTCGATCAACACGGCGTTCGTCCCGCTCATCGCCAGAACATCGATCTCGTGCTGCCACCGCTTCAGCCCCCAGTAGGGAGCGGAGTAGCCATCGACATTTTCATTCAGCGCATAGCGCCACGGATAAAGCGCTGGCCTCTCAATCGGCGTCGCCACAGCAGGCAATCTCAATCCGGCCCGTCCAAGCTGAAGTCCATTGGTCGAAATCTGCAGATGCGCGACATACTTCAGATACCAGTTCACCCCAAACAGCAGCGTAGGGGTAGTGCCAGCCTCCACCCGTATATGTCCGGTCGTCCCTGTAATACGGAAATAGTCCTTATGGTCAGCCCGCGAAACCAGTGCCAGTTGGAACTGCGGAGCAAGCTGCGGCATCAGCCGTTGCAGCACTTCCTCGGCAGGTGCCGTCGTCTGCGCATAGACCCCATCACTCGAAACCAGCAGAAGTACAACCGAACACAAAAGAAGCCGCTTCCAAATCATGGCTCAAATGTATCGGCAAAACCACGTTAGCGCTAACGATTTCTACCGCCGTTCCCGCCACACCTTATAAAGCCCCCAAGCCGCCACCGAGCAGTTGTCCACAATCACCCCATCCAGCAACATCTGCTCGAACTCGTCCACGCTCACCCGCCGCACCACCAGGTCATGCTCCTCCACATCCGGCTCGGCTTCTCCCATCGTCAGCCCCTCCGCCAGAAATACATGCTGCTGCTGATTCATCACTCCATACGCAATCTGCAGCGTCGAAAGATAAGTCATCCTCGCCGCCATCAGCCCAGTCTCCTCGCGCAGTTCCCCCCGCGCCAACTCTTCTGCATCCACCTCTGCTATCTCCCAACCGCCCTGCGGAAACTCAATATGCCGCGCGCCCACCGCATACCGGAACTGCTCGATCAGGTAGACAAACTCCCCTTCCACCGTAGCCTCCAGCGGAATGATGATTGCAGCCGGATCTTTATCCACCACCCCATAGATCCCAAGCTGCCCATTCGTCCGCTCAATCACATCCTCGCGCACCCGCGTCCAACGGTTGCGATAGACCTCCCGGCTGCTGATCGTCCGAATCATGCCACCCTCCAAAACTCCTCACTGCGCGATCGAAATCTCCAGGTGCGACGGATACTGCTCCGAACCATAGATCGTCTCTGTTTCAGTCCGATAAGCCTTCTTCGGGGCCGTCATAATATTCGGCACAAACGTCTGCGGATTGCGATCATACAGCGGAAACCAGCTCGACTGCACCTCAACCATCATCCTGTGCCCCTTCAGGAAAGTATGGTCCACCCCATGTAAACTCCATTTAAATTCCGTCACCTTCCCCGGAACCAATGCCTCGGGCTTTTCGAAGTTCTTCAGATACCGTCCGCGAAAGATCTCATCCGCAATCATCAACTGATAGCCACCCATTCCCTCCGGCGCATCCTCAGGATAGACATCGATCAGCTTCACCACCCAATCTGCATCGCTTCCCGTAGTGGCGGCAAACAAATCCGCAGCCACATCCCCGGTCACCGTCACATCGTGATCTAAAACCGGCGTAGAAAAATTAGCCAAGTCCTTTCTGTCGCTCATAAAACGCTGATCTTCCACCAGCCACGTCCGCCACTTCGATCCATTCCCATAGGTCGCTTGAATAGGCCGGTGCCGGTAAGGAATAGGATTCGCCGGATCGGACACATAACTCGCAGCCATCCCGCCACCCACCGGCGCAGTAAAGCTGAGCCCACCGCCCTCCGTCAGATAGAGCTTCTCCACCGTGAACCCAACCTTCGGCGGCCACACGTCGTATCGCTCCCACTTGTTCACACCCGTCCGAAAACTATCCGTATCCCTCAAATCAAAGCCGGCCCTGTCCTTCAAATACTTCTCAAAGAAAGGGACCTCCACGGTCTTGCGGTACTGGTCTCCCGTAGCCGCACCAAAGTCCAGCGACCCCAGATGCCGCGTCGTCGACTCCCAGCCGCCATGGTTCCACGGCCCCAGCACCAGAAACACCTCATGCTTCGCATCAAGCGGCTCCAGCGCGGCATACTCCGCCTGCGTCCCCCACATATCTTCCTGGTCCCACCAGCCGCCGACCTCCAACGTAGGCACCTCGACCTTCGTCAAATGCGGCTGCACCGCCATCGCCTGCCAGAACTTCGTATACGAAGGCTGCGTCAAAAACGCCTTCGCCGTAGGCAGCTTGCTCATGTGCGCCTCCTTCGCCGCTCCGGCAAAGTTCACATGCTGCAAAAAGAAATCGTAGGCATCTTGCTTGCTTTCTACATCCGTATTCTTCTTATTACGCTCCAACCCCTGCACATAGTCGTACCCATACGTCTCTCGAAACGCTCCATTATGAAAGAAATCGTCTCCCATCCAGACGTCCGTCATCGGGGCCTGCGGCGAGATCGCCTTCACCGCCGGGTGTGCATCGATCCCTGCCATCATCGCCAGAAATCCCGGATACGAGACCCCGGTCACGCCCACGCGCCCATTATTGTTGGGAACATTCTTCAGCAGCCAGTCAATCGTGTCCCGCGTGTCCGTCGTCTCGTCGATATCGTTCTTCGTTCGATGCGCGACGATGGGCCGGTTCATCACAAACTGCCCCTCCGACTCGTACCGTCCGCGAATATCGCAGAACACGAAGATATATCCACTCGCCGCCAGCTCCGGCTTGCTGCTGTTCACGGTCTCCGAACCGTTGTCGTCAGTGCCATAAGGCGTGCGCTCCATCAAAAACGGCAGCTGCGGTCCACTCGTCTCCGACCCCACGGGCCGCAGAATCACCGCATGAAGCTTCACCCCATCGCGCATCGGCATCATCACCACCATGCGCGAATAAGCAAGCGCATGATTCAACCGAACGCCAACATCGCTGAACCGTTGCAGGCTCCATGAAGCGCTCGCGCCGTACATCATCGTTACGCTGGTGACCTTCCCCCCGGCAGCGCGCACAAACTGCATGTGCAACAAAGTTCCCGGCGCAAAGAAGCGGTCCACTGTCTCCGGGCGCAGCTCCGCCCGCGCCTTCCGCTCGCTCTCGATATAGAACTTGTCGCCCTCGCGGTACACCGAATCCACCGCATCCGGCTCTTCAGACCCGTGATAAAGCCCCACATACTGATCGAGAGCACTCGCGCTCAACGTCACCGCAACCGGCTCGGTCGATTTTTGTCCCGCTCGCGCCGCAGATGCCGACGCTAACACCAACCCGCAAACCAGCGCGGCAAACCCTCGGCGAACGCGCATCAGAGCCTTACCTCAAAGTAAAATCATTATCCAAAATGCGAATCGACCGCGGATGACACGGTCGATTCACATCTTTATTCAGAGACAACATTACCAGCCTAAGTAAGCAGCACCGGACTGGCCGAGCACTGAAAGCCAACTTTGTTGTGCGACCCATCACAGAATGGCCGCTTCTCGCTCGCTCCGCAACGACAAAGCGAAACCGCCGGCTTGCCCGTCAGGTCCCACTCCTTGCCATCGGCATCGGTCAACACAATATGGCCTTCCACACGCAATGGGCCATTGGGACGAACTGTAATCTTTACTACTTCTTCTGACATTCTTAAATGCTCGACTCTCTTTCAAAGGGTGAGCCCAGCATAGCAAACCCGGCACAAGGTCTGGAAAACCGCTCTGAATCAAACGACATTCACTTCGATCTCATCCACATAGCACCAGCCCCAGTCTTCCCCCGGCTCCACCGACCGCATGATCGGATGCTTGGTCCCATGAAAATGCGCCGTCGCATGGCGATTCGGAGATGAGTCGCAACATGCAACATGTCCGCAGATCATGCACATCCGCAGATGCACCCACCTGCCGCCAATCTTCAAACAGTCCTCACACCCCTTCGACGAAGGCTTGACCTTTTGAATCTGATTCAGATGCGTACACCGCATAATCGCTCTCCTCTCAACATCTTCTGACAATCTACCTCACCCTGTGCCATTCCACCCGAATCAATATATGCCGGGGATAAGCCGCTTCGTCGTCCTGCTGTAGACCGCATACTCCTCGCCAAAGGCCGAGCGCAGAGCGGCCTCTTCAACATAAATGCGATAAAGGAGTGCCGCTGTAGTCGGTATCAGCACCACAGCAAACCCAACCCAGTTACGTGTGCGGAGCGCCTCCGCAAAAAGAATGAAGATCAGTCCGGTGTAAGAGGGGTGGCGAACAAAGCGATACAGTCCCGTCGTGTGCAGTGACTGCGTCGCACGAATGGCGACATTTGCGCTGAAAGATCTTCCCAGCGAAATCACCGCCGTCCAGCGAAGCACAAGAGCCACGGCAAAGATGGCCACACCGGCCACGCGAACCCAATGCGCCTTGAGAAAGATCGCCTGTGGATGTGTCTCGCCAAACCATCGCCCCAGCGTGATTGAAGCCAGTAATGCCACCCACAGAATGACGATGGAGCCGCGATCCTGAACCTCGCCCGCACTGCGGCGCGTCCGTGTAAATAAAAGGATGCCGACCTCAGATGCAATCCAAGCCCAGCTCAGCGTCGTCCAAAGCATCGACAAGTCCATAGCGCCTCTTCGGAGTTACAGTCGAGCTTACATCCTCATCGAAAGGAAGCGAGGCAATCCAACACGCTAAGCCTCGGCGATGCCATACTCCTTCAGCTTCCGATAGAGCGTCGTCTTGCCGATCCCAAGCAGCCGCGCCGCCATCAGCTTGTCGCCATTCAACTGCCGCAGCGTGTCCATGATGGCCTTCTTCTCCAGCTCTGCAATCGATATGATCCCGGCCTTCGGCGCCGTCCGCTCGCCCTCCTGCTCCTCCTGCTCGGCATCCACAAGCGAACCCACCCCGCCTCCCTGCAGCCTGAAGTCCTGCAACTGCGTCGGCAGGTCTCCCATATGCAGCACCGGCCCCGACGACAGCGCGCACGCCCGCTCGATCGCATTCTCCAGCTCGCGTACATTGCCCGGCCAGTCATACTCGGTCATCATCCGCAGCGTATCGTCAGAGAAGACCCGCTCCACCCCCGTCTCCTTCTGCATCTTCGCCAGAAAGTGCACCGCCAGCGGAGCGATGTCCTCGCGCCGGTTGCGCAGTGGCGGAATCCTCAGATTCACCACGTTCAACCGGAAGTAGAGGTCCTTGCGAAACCGTCCCTGCTCCACCATCGTCGCCAGGTCTCGATTCGTCGCCGCCAGCACCCGGGCCGAGATAGGCCGCGCCTGTGTCGCCCCCACCGGACGCACCTCCTTCTCCTGCAACGCCCGCAACAGCTTCGACTGCAGGTCCAGCGGAAGCTCCCCAATCTCATCCAGAAAGACCGTTCCCCCATCCGCCGACGCCAACAAGCCCTCCTTGGCTCGGTCAGCCCCGGTAAACGCGCCCTTCACATGACCAAACAATTCACTCTCGATCAGCGTAGGCACCAACGAACCGCAATCCACCGCAATAAACGGCTTCGCCGCATTCGTCCCATTGAAGTGGATCGACCGCGCCACCAGCTCCTTGCCCGTCCCGCTCTCGCCCAGGATCAGCACCGGATGCGTCGAAAAAGCCACCTTCGACAGAATCCTGTACAGCTTCTCCATCTCCGGCGACTGACCCACCAGACCGCCCATGCCCTGCTGCGTCCGCAAACGCTCGCGCAGCTGACGGCTCTGCACGTCCATGTGGTGCCGCTGTCCAGCGCGCTCCAGCACCAGGGTCAAATCTTCCAGCGCAAACGGCTTGGTCAGATAGTCGCCCGCTCCAATCCGCATCGCCTCCACCGCCGACGATACCGTGGCGAACGCCGTCATCACCACCACCGCCGTCTCCGGATGCAGCATCTTCACCTGCTCCAGCAACGCCATGCCGCCGCCGCCCGGCAGCTTCAGGTCCAGCAAAATCAGGTCGATCTGATGGTCCTTGAGGATCGCCTGCGCCGCCGTGGCATTGCCCGCGCCAACCACAACGCAACCCAGCCGGCTCGCGATCTCGCAACAGGCCTTACGGACGGCCTCATCGTCATCGACGACCATCACATGCAGAAGCTCCATATGGCCCGCCGAACGGTCCTTCGTCACCTCTTCGACAACCGCCGCTCCGCCCAGCGGAGTCAACCCGATCAACACGCCCGTCGGCACATCCTCGTCCCATCCAATCACTCCAGCCATCCAATCCTCCTCTGCCTACTCCAGTTTGAAATTCGTCAACACGCCACGGCGTCCTGCTGGCCGCACTCCACTTCAATCTCAGCTTCAGCCGCGTACCACTCGACCGAAATGCTCGTTCCCACTCCAACCTCGCTGTGCATGTTCAGGCAACCGCCCGACATCGCCACCAGCTCCCGCACCACGCAGAAGCCGATTCCCCTTCCGCTCGCCGAGGAGATGCCACCGGCCCGCATCAGCCTGCCAACCGCCGCTGCACTCATGCCGCAGCCTTGATCTCGAACCGTCATGACCACCCGCCGCCGTGGGCCATCGAGCGTTCCCTCCACGACGACCGCGATGCTCTCCCCTCCAGCCGTCGCCTCCGCTGCATTCTTCACCAGGTTGGTCAGAATCCGTTCCGCCGCCTCCGCCCGCACGCCCACCAGCTCATAGGCCCCGACACCATACGAGACGTCGACCGGCCGACCCGCCACCCGGCTCAACACTCCTCGGCATCGCTCCACCAGCTCCGGCAGCACCACCCCTTCGCTCTCCGCCGTGTTCCGCTCCCCGCGCGCATGGTTTACCAGCCGGTTGATCATCGCCCAGCTGCGGTCGCTCAGCAGCCGCAACTCTCCCGCAAACGCGCGGTGCTCCTCATGCAGCACTCCCGGCATTGCCAGCAGCTCCGAATAGAGCGTGAGCGCGCCCAGCAGATTTCCTGCATCGTGCGCCAGCCCAGCCCCCTCAGCGATCCCACTCTCGCCGCATCGAAGCGCCCTGAAATTCTGTCCCTGATCAACCAACCCTGAGGCTCTCCTGCTCTGTATTGCCTGCATGTTGTAGCTCCAATTCGCCCACTTACCGGAGCGGATGCACTTTCGTAATCATTTCAAGTGCCAAACTGGAACTCTTTCTCTAAGTGATTGCTTAGAAAGCAGAACTTTACTACATCCTTCAGTAATCTGATTCCGAATTCCCGAATCAGGACCAACATTTCTCTTCTTTAATAGAATATTCCTAAATTCCTCAACATAATTCCCATTTTGGCCATTTTCCCAAACCGGAACGCTGTCCCATTTCGGGACAAAGGCACCTAAACTTTAGTAACCAAAATGCTCCGCAACTATAATCCCACCATGCCCCAAATCTCTTCGCAACTCTTCCGGCCCGACCATCGCGCCGCTGACGCTCTCCGTCCCACCCGCATCACCCCCGGCTTCATCGTCATGCCCGAGGGCTCGGTCCTCATCGAGACCGGCAACACCCGCGTCCTCTGCAACGCCTCCATCGAGCAGGGCGTTCCCGGCTGGCTGCGCAACTCCGGCCGAGGCTGGGTCACGGCAGAGTACGGTATGCTCCCCCGCGCCACCCTCACCCGCACCGCTCGCGAGTCCGAACGCGGCAAGATCGGCGGCCGCACCCACGAGATCCAGCGCCTCATCGGCCGCAGTCTGCGCTCCGTCGTCGACATGAAGGCCCTCGGCGAACGCACCATCATCCTCGACTGCGACGTCCTCCAGGCCGACGGTGGAACCCGCACCGCCGCCATCACCGGAGCCTGCGTCGCCCTCGCCATCGCCCTCAACAAGCTCGTCGCCGCGGGAACCCTCAAGGCCTCGCCCCTGCGCCAGATGCTCGCCGCCACCTCGGTCGGCATCGTCGACGGTCACGTCCTGCTCGATCTCTGCTACGAAGAAGATTCCCGCGCCGAGGTCGACATGAACGTCGTCATGCTCGCCGACGGCGGCCTCATCGAAACCCAGGCCACCGCAGAAAAGAACTCCTACACCCGCCAGCAACTCAACCAGATGCTCGACTACGCCGAAAAGGGCATCCGCGACCTCCTCGCCGCCCAGAGCGCCATCCTCGAAGCCAAACCATAGACTCCAGCCTCCGATTTCGCGCGCCCATCCTTCGCGCCTCTCTGAAGGATGGGCGGCTACTGCCAATAACTTGCTCCGCCTCAACCTCCTCGATAGACTCGCAACAGTGCCAACCCCCCGCCGCTTCCTCCATTCATCCCGCTCTCTCGCCGCCGCTGCTGCCCTCGCGCTGATCGCCGCCTGCACCGGCTGCCACCACAACAGCTTCCCCGACGTCCCCGCCGGATATCACGAGTTCGCCTATGTCAGTAACGGCGGCTCCAACACCGTCACCGTGCTCGACCTCGTCTATCTCCGCCAGGACCGCACCCTCCGCGTCGGCGACAACCCCACCGGCCTCGCCGTGAACCCCGTCCGCAACGAGGTCTACGTCGTCAACACCAAGTCCGACAGCATCTCCGTCATCGATGCCGAATCCAACCGCGTCGTCGCCACCATCCCCGTCCATCGCAGTCCCTACTTCATCAGCGTCGACGACACCGGCCACCGTGCCTACGTGGCCAACTCCGGCTCCAACATCGTCAGCGTCATCGACCTCGACCAGCGCCGCGAGATCGCCCTGGCCGGTACCGGCGAGCAGCCCGGCCTCGCCCGCATCTCGCCCGACAACCGCACCCTCGTCGTCACCAACCGAGGCAGCGGCAGCATCTCCATCTATGATGTAGCCCCCTACGAGAGATCTCCCGCAGACCGCACCCACATCCTGCACTTCCGCGACGCCTTCTCCGGCTGTCCCGGAGCCACCGACGCCGTCATCCTTCCCGACTCCTCCAAGGTCTTCGTCGCCTGCTCCAGCGGCCATCAGGTCATGGCCGTCAACCTCGCCGCCGATCCCCACTCCTGGAACGCGAAGCAGAACCCGTCCCTTCTGACCGACCGCCTGCTCACCCTGCTCGACGTCGGCAATACGCCCGTCAACCTTGCCCTCAAGCCCGACGGCGGCGAGATCTTCGTCTCCAACTTCAA
Source organism: Granulicella sp. L56 (assembly GCF_009765835.1). Taxonomy (NCBI): domain Bacteria; kingdom Pseudomonadati; phylum Acidobacteriota; class Terriglobia; order Terriglobales; family Acidobacteriaceae; genus Granulicella; species Granulicella sp. L56. Next base: position 873,487 of record NZ_LMUS01000006.1, read on the forward strand.
CTCCGACAGCATCTCAGAGATCGACACCTGGAACAACCAGGTCGGCTGGACGCAGGCCATCGGCAACAAGCCCACCCACGGTATCGTCAGCCGCGACAACAGCTCGCTCTGGGTCTCCAACTTCGGCGCCGACTCGCTCAGCCTCTACAGCATCGACGACGGCCGCGTCGTCAGCAGCGTTCACACCGGCTCCGAGCCCGACGCCCTCGCCTTCTCCGCCGACGAGCATCTTCTCCTCGCCGCCGACGCCCACTCCGGCGACGTCTCCGTCATCCGCACCCAGGACAAGACCGGCCCCACGCTCTTCACCATCCTGCCCGCCGGAAGCTCCCCCAACGCGATTGTCACCAAAGCCTTCAAGCTAAAGTCCTAGCCTCCCTTGCCTCGAAACTACAAACAACTGCTTCGGTGATCGGGATACTTCCCTGCACAGCGGCTGCCTCACGCTATACTTTCGATAGGCTGAAAACCTCCATGCGCATCCTCCTCCATCTCGTGAAGTAGCCCTCCCGCAGCCTTCTGCTGCGTCCCGCTGCCACCGCACTGTCTTCCGTGCCCACCGAGTTCCAAGGATTCTTCGCGTAATGAAGCGTTCCACCCCTCTCATCCTCTCCATCGTCGTGCTCGATGCCATCGGCATTGGCATCGTTTTCCCTACGCTCCCCGCTCTTTTGCGCTCCATGCTCCATGGCAGCGGCGACGTCGCGCGTCACTATGGCTTTCTCCTCGCCGCCTACGCCGTCACCATGCTCATCTCTTCTCCCATTCTCGGCTTTCTCAGCGATCGTTATGGCCGCCGACCTCTTCTTCTCTTCTCTCTCTTCGGCACCGCCTTCGACGACCTTGTCATGGCCCTCGCCCCCACTCTCTCTTTCCTCTACCTCGGCCGCACCCTCGCCGGCATCACCGGAGCCAACCTAACCGTAGCCAACGCCTACCTGGCCGACATCACTCCCGAAGAAAATCGTTCCTCTGCCTTCGGTCGCATGAACGCCTGCTTCGGCATCGGCTTCATCGCCGGTCCCGCGTTAGGTGGATTGGTCGGCACCTACTCCCTCCGCGCGCCCTTCTTTCTCGCCGCCGCCCTCAATCTCCTCGGCGCAGTCCTCTGCTTCTTCTTCCTGCCGGAGTCTCGTCTTAACCGCCCCACAACTCAGGCCCCTATCACCTTCGCCCAGCTCAACCCCTTCGCCTCCCTTCGCTCCGTCACTAACCTCCACGGCATTAGCCGCCTGCTCTACATCTTCTGCACTATGGATATGGTCGGCCAGGTCCCGGCCGTCCTTTGGGTCATCTACGGCATCGCGCACTTTGGATGGTCGGCGGCCACCGTGGGCCTTTCCTTCGCTCTCTTCGGCCTGCTCCACGCCCTCTGCCAGGCCTTCCTTCCGGCCCGCGCCGAACGCCTGCTCGGACAGCGCGGCACCGTCCTCGTCGGTATGGCCTTCGACTCCTTAGGCTGGCTCCTCTTCTCCATCGCCAGCACCACCACCGCAGCCTTCTGTATCCTGCCTCTACTCTGCCTGGGAGGCATCGCCCAGCCGGCACTCCAGTCCATGCTCTCCGCCAAAGCAAGCGAAGACCGCCAGGGGGAACTCCAGGGAGTCCTCACCAGCTTCAACAGCCTCATCGCCATCCTCGGCCCCATTATCGTGGCAAACTTCTACGAGCTCCTCCAGCACCGCATCCCGAGCTATCCCGGAAGCATCTGGCTCACCACCATCGCCCTTTACGTGCCCTGCTTCCTCATGCTCTTCATGCAAAGATCCACGGAGAAACTCCATCGTTCATCCTGAGATCAGCAGCCAAACATATTTTCAGGCGCCTTTCGTGGACATTGAAAGGAGCTACTGCCGCACCGCCCATCCAGCCAGATCGATCATCCCGGCGAAGTTGTCATACTTCACCGGAAGATGGTTCCGCCGGTCCACATACTCGTTGTAGACCCATGGATCGACCACGGCAAACACCGTCCCCTTGCCGTACTTCGCCACCGCGATCATCACGTCGCTGCCCTTGGTCACCACGGCCTTAGCTGGCCCCGATACCGAGATCGTGGAAGTGTCCTTCATGTAAGCCAGATGAGGATGCTCAAACACGCCCGTACCTGCCGGAATCTCCAGCTCTCCCGCCGGAAGATCGTTGCCGACGACGTGGTTCACCAGCACCTGATTGAAGTGAATGCCAAACCGATCGCTCAGCGTATTGAAGTGGGTAAACTCCGCATTCGGCCCATCGTTCTCCATGAGCAGCAGGACACCACCACGCTTCACCCAGTCGGCAATCACCTTGCCGCTCTTGTTGTCCATGTAATGCGGGTTCGGGTTCTTCGATGGAATATCCGGCGACGCCAGAATATAGATCTGCGCCTTCTTTAGATCCGCCGACGTCGGAGCCGTCTTCTCGGTCGCCAGCTTCGCGCCGTAACGTTGAAAAGCACGTCCAAAAAACGCGAACCCATTGTTCGAGTCATCGTCCCACTTGTAATGAAACAGCTCCGTCTGTCCAGCCGCATTCTGCCGCGTCTGCGAGTTGAACCACGCATCTACCAACACCGTCTTTCCCTGCCCCAAAGCCTCGGTCGATGCCTGCTCCATCTCGCTTCCCGCCAGCAGAAACGCGCCAACGCCCTTGGCATCGTTCACCCGCGTCTTCTCGCCGATGTAGTAGTCATAGCTTCCCGAACGATAAGGCTTTCCACCCAACCCGCCAACTGTCACCGTCCCGCTCAGCGCCATCTTTCCATCGTCAGTCGTCACAAACGCCTTCTGGATGCCCTCCCATCCACGCCGCGCGCTGGCCTCATCGGCCTGCGGCAGATAACCCATGCGAACACCTTTAGCCAGCGCATAAACGAACATGCAGCTAGCCGAAGCCTCCGTATAGTTGCCCGCTCTACCGCCCTTGTCCATCACCTGCCACCACAAGCCGGTCTTCGCATCCTGATACTTCACCACCGCAGCCATCGTGCGGTTCAGCGCAGCCACCAGTTCAGGCCGCTGCGGCTGATCCTGAGGCATCCAGTCCAGCACATCCACCAACGCCATCGCGTACCAGCCCATCGCCCGGCCCCAAACCTCAGGCGACAATCCCGTCTTAGTATCCGCCCACGGCATCTTCTTCGATTCGTCCCATCCATGCCGCATCAAGCCAGTCTTCGGCTCGCGCATGTGAGCATCCATCAGCAGCAACTGCCTGGCAATGTCCGCAAAGTCTCCCGGCTCATGGAACGTAGCCGCATAGGCCGCACGAAACGGCTCGGCCATATAAGCGCCATCCAGCCACATCTGGTTGGGATAGATCTGCTTGTGCCAATATCCTCCGCTCGCCGTCCGGGGCTGCGACTCAAGCTGCTCATGCAGAAACTTCGCCGCCTTGTAATACTTCGGCTCCTGCGTCACCCGATAGACCAGCAACACCCCGCGCCCCAGCTCGATGTTGTCCAGACTATGCGCATCCGGTTTGTATCCCGTGATCGTTCCATCCGCAGTCACATACTTATCGACAGCGGCCTTGATGTAATGAAAGTCCTGACCATCCGCCGTCGTATGCCACTCCGCAGCGATCCCATCCAGCAGGACGCCCTCTTCATATCCCCACGATCCCGGATTCCCCGTCGTCGAAACCACTCCCGCTGGCCACTGCTCCATCACCGAAGCCGCCATCAGCCGCGAAGGCGATTCCTGCGCAACCAAGCCCTGCGCGCCCAGACATCCCAGCAACATCAGCCCCGCAAAAAACTTCATCCTTAAGTCCTCTCATACAACTAATTCATCCGCCAACCAGCATAACCCGATCCATATGACTCTGGCTGGTACGATCAGTCCAAGAAGACATTGCGCACTCAAGGAGATTTATCAATGATTCAGCTCGCAGACGCCCGCCGCATGATCGCCGCGGCAGAGAAGAAAGCCGAAGAGATCAAGCAACCCATGAACATCGCCATCGTGGACGAGGGCGGCAACCTCATCGCCTTCGAGCGCATGGAGAACGCGTGGCTGGGCTCGATTGACATCGCGCAGAAGAAGGCCTGGACCTCGCGCGCCTTCGACATCACCACCAAAGACCTCGGCGCGAACTCGCAGTCTGGCGACCAGTTCTTCGGCATCCACGCATCGAACAACGGCAAGGTCATGATCTTCGCCGGCGGCATTCCTCTCAAAAAGGATGGCAAGGTAGTCGGAGCAATCGGAGTCAGCGGCGGCTCGGGCGTGCAGGACCACTCCGTAGCCGAAGCAGGCGCAGCAGCGCTTTAGCTAATACGATCTACTAAACCCAAAAGGAAAGGCCCGCTCATCTCAGCGGGCCTTGCCTGTTCCTGCATACGAAAATTCAGCTAGAAATTACTTCGAGAAGATAGAGTTGCCCGGAGTCGTCTCTTCGTTCGAGTGAATCCGGTTCTGTGCGCGCTTGGCGCTCTCCATCCCGATATGATTCAGCTTCTCTTCATCGCTCTTGCCAACCTCAGTCGCTGTAGTCTCCTCTTCAATCGCTTCATGAGAAGGACGTGCTCCAGTCTTGGTTGAATCCAGACCCTGTGCCATATATCACCTCTACTAAGACAGATGGTGCCATCGTGGCCGGGGTTGCTCTGCGAGACAGTGCCGCGTAGACGCAAACTGGCTTTATTTATTGGCGACAACCGCAATCTTATGAATCTTGGGTGCCTCCGAAAATAGCTCATCGGCCTTCGCCATCAATGCCTTGGCGATCTCTCCATTCAAGTGAGCATCCCGCCCCGCCTCATCATCAAAAGTATCGAAGACGGAGTAGTTGCCTTCATCCTCCTTCAGAGCGAACCATGCAACGGTTCCCTTTTCGTTTCTGGACATCTCCGCACCCTGCTTCAGAAATGCTTCCACATCAGCCTCTTTGCCCGGTTTTGCCTTCAGCGATACATAAAGCGCATATTTTGCCATCTTGAATGATCCTCCAGCTTCATTGGACGCCGAATCCCTCAAATCTATTCCACAATTTCCGTAAAATTCGCATCAAACTCTACGGAGATCCTTATGCGCAGAAATAGACCTTCCATCTTTCGCGGCATCGTCACCGGAATCGCGGCAGGCATCGCTGCGACGTTGGTCATGGACCAGTTTCAGAAGCTAAGCACCGCCGGCCAGAAGGCGCTCGAGAGGCAAAGGAAACTAGCCGACCACGAATCGCCCTGGCAGATCGCTCACGAGCCGGCGCAAAAAGAACAAGAGCAAGCCGAGCAGGAAGACTCCACGGAGATCGTGGCGCGAAGGATCGCCGAAGCAACCGGAACTCATCTTCCTCCCGAAGATAAGAAGAAAGCTGGCCGCGCCATTCACTACGCCTTCGGTACACTCATGGGCGTAGTCTATGCCGTCTCCGCCGAGGCCGTCCCAGAGGTCACCACAGGCGCCGGCACAGCCTTCGGGACACTCCTCTTCCTCTCCGCAGACGAGATCGCCGTTCCCGCATTCCAGCTCTCCTCAACGCCATCGGAGACGCACCCCTTCGATCATCTTCAACATTGGGCCTCCCACGTCGTCTACGGTGGATCGCTGGAGATCGTGCGCAACCTGATTACGCGGCTCATGTAGCCGTATGCGAATTGGGCCAGCGTGCGAACTGCTCAAGGCCGCGAATTGCTCCACGCCCCAGTCTGCGATAGCCTGATGCATGGAGTCCTACACCGCATGAAGCTTCGCTATCTCGCACTTGCCTTGGCCTTCAGCCTGCCCGCGCTCGCGCAAAGCCCGCAGTCCTCGGCGGACGCTCTCCCCGACGATCCAGGCGCAACGACGACGGTGAAGCCGCCAGTTGCGCCCACCGGTCCCACCGTCGTAATCGATACCACTCTGGGACGACTGACCTGCAAGCTCTACGACAAAGAGGCCCCCATCACGGTAGCGAACTTCATCGGCCTCGCCGAAGGCACCAAAGACTGGACCGATCCCAAGACGCTCAAGACGGTTCACGGCCAGTCTTTCTACAACGGCACCACCTTCCATCGCGTCATCCCCGAGTTCATGATTCAAGGCGGCGACCGCGTGGGCGACGGCACCGGCGACCCCGGCTATCTCTTTCAGGACGAGATCGACCCATCGCTCACCTTCGATCAGCCGGGAAGGCTCGCGATGGCGAACTCCGGCCCCGGCCCTTCAGGCGGTGGAACCAACGGCTCGCAATTCTTCATCACCGAAACTCCGCAGACGGAACTCAACGGCAAGCACACCATCTTCGGTCAGTGCGATGCTCATAGTGTTCTGCTGGTGGCCTCCATCGCACGGGTTCCGCGTGATGAGGGCGACAAACCGCTGTCCCCGGTCACCATCAACCGCGTGACGATTGTGCGCGACGGACAGCCGATGCCGCCTGCGCCGCCGACGCCTCCTGTGCCGCCGACTACAACTCCAGCATCAGGCGCGGCCCCTCAATAACTTTTGATCTTCGCCAAATACCGCGGAGATTCTGCTTTCATCAACCAATAACCGAAGTTTAGGAGAATGCTGAAATGCCAACGAAACCCGGAACCTATGCAACATTCAAAACCAGCGAAGGCACCATCGTCTGTGAGCTGTTCGAGAAGGACGCGCCACAAACCGTAGCCAATTTCATCGGCCTCGCCGAAGGAACCAAAGAGTGGAACAGCCGCAGCAAAAAAGGCGACAAGCTCTATGACGGAACCGTCTTCCATCGCGTCATTCCCCAGTTCATGATCCAGGCCGGCGACCCCGAAGGCACCGGCATGGGCGGCCCCGGCTACAAGTTCGCCGACGAGACCCAGGGCTCGAAGCATGGCTTTCAGGAGAAGGGCAAGCTCGCCATGGCCAACGCCGGCCCCAACACCAACGGCTCGCAGTTCTTCATCACCGTGGCCGACACCAGCTGGCTCACCGGCAAGCACACCATCTTCGGCGAAGTCGTCGAAGGCTACGACATCGTAGAAAAGATCTCCAAGGCCAGCCGCGACGGCATGGACCGCCCCAAGACCCCAATCGTCCTCGAAAGCGTCACCATCGAACGAATCTAGCCGTCACCGGAGACGAGGCCAACTAAATATTGTTCTCGTCTCCGAAAGATTGTGGCTATTCAATTCTTGCGGAAAATCCCGGTCGGAAATACATACTCCTTCATCTCACCTCGTTTGAGCTTTTCGTAGTAAAAGACCCGTGTCGATGGTTCGACGTGGCCGTACCTTATCAAGGCCGCGGGAATATCTCTTGGTCGCTCTCCTACACCCGGGTTATTTTCCACTTTCGCAAATTGCCATAGATTTACAAGACAAAATAGAGCGCTGAGACCGGCAATTGCCAACCCAGTCGGGTTACGCCACTTGATGAACAACAAGCCAACGGCTGCAGCAAGTAGCAGTAGTCGAGAGCCCGGATCAGCTACACCGAGCCATATCTGAGGCAGAAACGTCGAGATCACCAGCAGTATGAGAACAAAGGCACCGGCAATTTTGCGAAATTTGTCGGACCCTGGCTTTGTAACCAGCGCCAGCATATGCAATAAGCAAAATATCGACAGAATAAGAGATGCTGCAATCAGGAGAAGGAATAAGCCTTTCCCAAATATCTCCTCGCCCTGCGACAGGCCGCTCGCAGTACATGCGTTGACATATCCAAATATCTTGAAAAAGGTATTGGTCTTATAGACCAAAAAACCTGGTGAGCCGTAAGCGTAGTCGGCCTTCGGCAGTCCCTGAACATCCAGGTTTCCCCCGCTGAATCTCGCTACAACATACCAGGCCGTCAATGCAATCGTCGGAATTGCAGTCCATATTTCGCGCCATCGCCGCGTGACGACGCACCACAAAACCAATAAGAGAATTGCGCCCGCACAAGCCTCCATGTGCGTAAAAAACAGGAGCACAAGCATCAAGCTCACAGTCCATGACGATGCGTTCCGCTTCAACAATCCCAGAAGCAGTAATACGAGACAGATTCCTATTTCAAAACTGATATGTCCATACCAGAAGTCGAGATTTAAAAACACGATGGCGGGAAGTGCCACAACAAATCGCCACTCGCGAAAGCTAAAGACGTGCAGAACAAACCATGTGGCAAACGTGGCAAGCGCAAGATACAAACATATCCAGGCCTTCGCCGCCCATTGCCAGGGCAATACAGTATCTAACAGCCCCAAACCAATCGTCGTTGTGCTGTTCGGAACCGGATAGTGCTTCAATACATAACCGGCGAAAGGATGTCCTGATAGAACACCGTGGAACAGGAAGCCCTGATAAACCCAGTCTGGATAATCGACGAAGGCTGGAGGCGCCTTTGCGAATAGGATAACGCAGGCATATGCCAGCATCACACCAATAAAATAGGCCCATGCAACTATCCAGAAGCGTCTCTGGTTCACTTCTATCTTTTCAGGCATGACCGAAGCTTACATGAAAAAAGGCACTGCGAGGTCCACAGTGCCCGGTGAAACTACCCAGCTAATTGCTTGTTTAAACGACTCCAATTACTGTGCAAAGCTCCTTCACAGAATCGGCGCTCCGTTGCAAAGCAGCCTGCTCCTCTGCACTCAGTTTGATCTCAATAATCTGCTCCAGCCCCTTGGCACCCAGCTTGCACGGTACTCCAACGAACAGGCCCGAAATTCCATACTCGCCCTGCAGATACGCAGCGCAAGGCAGGATCTTCTTCTTGTCCTTCAGTATGGCCTCGACCATCTCCGTGGCAGCAGCAGAAGGAGCATAAAAGGCGCTTCCGGTCTTGAGATACTTCACAATCTCCGCACCGCCATCGCGCGTCCGCTGCACCAGTTCCGCAATCCGCTCCGGCGCAATCAGCTCCGTAATCGGAATGCCGGCGACAGTCGAATAGCGTGGCAGCGGAACCATCGTATCTCCATGGCCACCGAGAACAAAAGCAGTTACATTCTCGACGGACACATTCAACTCCTGCGCGATAAAGGTACGGAACCGCGCCGAATCGAGCACGCCAGCCATACCGATCACGCGCTCACGCGGAAACTTAGCCTGATGAAAGGCAGCCTGCGCCATCGCATCCAGTGGATTTGAAACCACGATGATGATGCAGTTTGGCGAATGCGCCGTGACCTTGCTCACCACGTCCGACATGATCTTGTAGTTCGTGTTCAGCAGATCGTCGCGGCTCATCCCCGGCTTGCGCGGAATGCCAGCCGTAATCACGACGATGTCCGAGTTCGCGGTATCGGCATAATCATTGGTGCCGATAATATTGCAATCGCGCTTCTCAATCGGCATCGCCTCCAGAAGGTCGAGACCCTTGCCCTGCGGCGTGCCCTCCGCAACGTCAAGCAGAACCACATCCGCCAGTTCCTTCGCAGCAATCCAATGTGCCGCCGTCGCACCCACATTTCCTGCACCAACAATCGTTACCTTCTTACGCATTGCATCTCCATTTCTATATCCAAATCTTGTCATCCTTCCGCAAAGCGGGAGGACCTGCGTTTGCTTTTTTCTTTTACCCCATGTTCTCAATCATACGGCTGGCGAACTCGCTCGTCTTCGCCTTGGTCGCGCCTTGCAAGCCGCGCTCGAAGTCGTAGGTCACAAACTTCTGCGCAATCGTCTTCTCCATCGAGCTCTCAATCAGCCGCGCCGCCTCGGTCCAGCCAAGGAAGTCGAACAGCATCACGCCCGACAGAATCACCGATCCCGGATTGATCACATCCTTGTCCGCATACTTCGGGGCCGTTCCATGTGTCGCCTCGAAGACAGCATATCCGTCACCGATATTTCCGCCCGGCGCAATCCCCAGGCCGCCGACCTGCGCCGCCGCCGCATCTGAGATGTAGTCGCCGTTCAGGTTCGTCGTCGCCAGCACGCTGTAGTCCTCAGGCCGCAGGATGATCTGCTGAAAGATCGAGTCAGCGATGCGGTCGTTGATCAGGATCTTGCTCTTCCACTTGCCGCCGCCATGCGAAGCGCCGATCGAAGCAATCACCTGCTTCACCTCTGCCACCACGCTCTCGCCAAACTCTTTCGCGGCAAACTCAATTCCCGGCTCGATCAACGCAGCATTCTGCTCGGCCGTCAGGTTGGGGTTCTGCTCAAAATTGCCAAGGATCCAGCTCTCCCGCTCCGTCACCGTCTGCTCGCGGAACTCCTCAGACGCAACCTCGTAGCCCCACTCGCGGAACGCGCCTTCGGTGAATTTCTGAATATTTCCCTTGTGTACCAACGTCACCGTCTTGCGGTTATTGTCGAGCGCATATTGAATCGCCGCCCGCACCAGCCGCTTCGATCCCGTGATCGAGATCGGCTTCACGCCCACACCCGAGTCCTGCCGAATCTTCTTTTTGCCGCCCTTCAGCATCTCGTCGTTCACGAAGTCAATAAACTTCTTCGCCTCAGGCGTTCCCTGGCGGAACTCGATGCCGGCATAGATGTCCTCCGTGTTCTCGCGGAAGATCACAACGTCCAGCTTCTCCGGGTGCTTCACCGGGCTGGGCACGCCCGCGTAATACTTCACCGGGCGCACGCACTGGTAAAGGTCCATCAACTGCCGCAAAGCCACATTAAGCGAACGAATCCCGCCGCCCACCGGCGTCGTCAGCGGTCCCTTGATCGACACGCGAAAATCGACCGTCGCCTTCACTGTGTCATCCGGCAACCAATTCTGCGTCTGGCGGTACGCCTTCTCCCCGGCCAAAACTTCGTACCACTTTACGGAGCGTTTGCCACCGTAAGCCTTCTCAACAGCCGCATCAAAAACACGCTGCGATGCCTTCCAGATATCGCGACCGGTACCATCGCCTTCGATGAAGGGAATGATCGGATGATTAGGAACGGTAAATTTTCCGTTGGCGTATTCAATGGGTTGACCGTCGGTGGGAACAGCGATTCCGTTATAGCTCGATTGCATCTTCATCACTCCAGTTTAAGGGACAGTACGGCACTTGAAGCGTAACATTCCCGCACTACGAATAACAATTTTCGGACAACACGTCCGCTAATCGCACTACACTCCCATACAAAAAAAAGGCCCCAGCCGAAGCCGGGGCACTTTCATCGAACAGGAACCTTTAGAAGATGTTCCAGAGAAGCTGGTTGTAGACATCATGATGGAACTGCACCTCGGGAGCCTTGACGATCGTACCCAGCAGGCGCGCGCAGCGGTCCGCCGAAGCCTGCTTCAGATCGGCATAGCGCGCCTTCACATCGTCGCCCAAAAGTTCCCCGGTCCATTCGGCACCGCGGAAGTTCTCAAGCGCGCTGTAGATGTTGTCCGGCAGATAGCGCTCCGCCTGACGCAGGTTCTTGATCTTCGACGTATTGCCATGCAGACCACTCTTGAAGATCGAGTACAGCACAAGGTAGGGGTTCGCATCCGGCCCAACCGAACGGACCTCGACACGCGACGACTTCTCGTTGCCGATAGGAATACGAATCATCGAGCCGCGATCCACAGCCGAAGCCTTGATCTGGTTCGGTGCCTCAAAGTGAGGATCGAGGCGGCGATAGGCATTCACGCTGGCATTCAACAACAGACAAAGATCGTTGCCATGCGTCAGGATGCGATCGGTGAACTGCCACGCCAGCTTGGAGATCTTCTCCTCGCCCTTGGGGTCCCAGAACAGGTTCTTGCCGCCCTTGGTGATGGAGACGTTGGTGTGCATACCGCTGCCGTTGACGCCGACAACCGGCTTCGGCAGGAAGCTCGCCGTCATGCCCATCTGTGTCGCCACCTGGCGGCAGATCAGCTTGTAGAGCTGAATCTGATCAGCTGCGGCAACAACCTCACCATAGGTGTAGTTGATCTCAAACTGCGAAGGCGCAACCTCGGGGTGGTCCTTCTCGTTCTCAAAGCCCATGGCACGCTGCACTTCCGCCGTGGTGTCGATGAACTCGCGCAGAGGATCGCCCGGCAGCGAGTGATAATAGCCGCCCTTGTTGACGTAATCGAACCGGCCCGTCTCATGGTAGCTGCGCTCGGCATCGATGCCCTCGAACAAGAAGCCTTCAATCTCGTTGGCCGCATTCAGCGTGTAACCCTGCTTGTCGAACTGCTCCTGCGAGAACTGCTTCAGCACGCTGCGGATGTCGCCGCTATAGATGCCGCCGTTCTTGTCGATCACTTCGCCGAAGACGAGGACCTTGCCGCCGCCAAACACATCGGCAGGCGCCCAGTAGAACGCGCTCCAGTCGATGCCCAGGCGCAAGTCGCTCTCGCGCTGTGCAGTAAAGCCGCGGATCGACGAGCCGTCGAACGTCAGGTTGTCATAGCTCTTGATCAGAAATTTTTTGTCATAGTCCAGCATGTGCAGGCGGCCTTCGAGGTCGCTGAACAGCACGGTGACGGCCTTGATCCGCTTCTCGTCGGTCAAATACTTCAACCGCTCTTCCTGAATCACATCGGCGGCAACGCGCTTCTTGCGCTGCTCCTTCGCCTGCAGGTTCAAGTCCTCAAGTTCACCGTACGGAAGTTCCAGAAAATCACGTAATTCGCTCAACGTACCACTCCTTCTGCAATGAAATACACGGCTGCCGCACATGGCGGGGATGAATACAAACGCTGTGTGATGGATGAGCCGCAGAAGCGTCGTGGATTCTTCGGCACTTCCAACCTATCAGATATCGCCACCCGAAAAAAGACCGAATCCATCCTCCCACGCACACAATCGGACGATTTCGCTCTAAAGTTACCCGCACGATATAATAGTCATCTGGAGATGACCACATGGCAACCGCACCCAAACCGCTATCCAGCCTCAAAGCGAAGGCAGCCAGTCAGCCCCACAAGCCATTGCCTCCAAGCAGGGCAATACGGATACAAGAGTCCATTCCAGCCTCCAAAGCCAAGACCCACTTGCTCGAACTGCTTAATACGGTCGATCGCAAGGGTGAATCCGTCATCATCACCAAGCGAGGCCGACCCGTCGCAAAACTCGTTCCCATCGAGAACCTGCCAGCCCGCAGCATCTTTGGCTATATGAAGGGCAGCGTCAAGATCACCGGAGATATCGTCGGCCCGGAGCCTGATATCTGGAATGCAATGGCCGAATGACGTCACTTCTTCTGGATACACACATTTGGGTTTGGCTTACCTCGGCTCAACCAAACCTCAAACCGTCCGTACTTGATGCTCTCGAACTTGCCAGCGCATCCGATCTGCTCTTTCTTTCTCCTATCTCCATGTGGGAGATCGCACTCAAACACTCGCGAGGCAAAATGAGTCTTGACCGTCCTGTTCGCGACTGGCTCATTCACGCGGCAACGCTCCCGGGCTTGAACCTCGCTCCCATTACGCCATCCATCGCAGCCGAATGCGCCGAACTGCCGCCAGCCTTCCACGGCGACCCAGCCGACCGCATCCTCGCCGCAACCGCTCGTTCCGAGGGATTGACACTCGTTACACACGACAAGGCTTTGATACTTCTAGCGAAACAAGGCTACTTCAAAGTTCTGGCAACATAACAGGCAAGATGACTAGCAGTAACTTAGTAGAAAATCAGACCCCAAAAATCTCATGCGAACGATTTTCGAGGAGAAACTCCTTAAACTGATGAATGTGAGCCAATCGCGCCATCTTTGAGGGCTTTGCGGTTGGATCAACATACACGTAAAGATGGTAGCGTCCACTTGATCTCTGTTGGGAAAGTGCTCCAATCTCGGCATGAGACATCAGCCATATCTGATGAGAAGACAGATCAACAAGCGCCACATATTGAGCGGGACTCTTTTCAGGAACCCACCAGTCCAGAGCCTGTTTCCCTTTACCTCCGCCAGGTTTGGTTTTTAGGTTGGTTTTGACCTGGATTGTTATCGCATTACCGCTCACGGGGGAATAGGCAACCAGATCAACGCCTGAGTCCGTCGTCATGGGAGCAGATTCAACACCATGCAACAGGAGTCTGTATTGAGCGAGTAATTCGCCACATCTTCCGATTTGAGCAGTTTTCATTAAATTATTTGTAACAGGACAGTACCATCGGAAATGTCATCTTTGGCAAAATACGAACTAAAGGCATTCAGAATGACCACCCAGAACACCCGCGTCGCGCTCATCCAGATGTCCTGCTCCCCCGACACCCAGCTCAACTTAGACAAAGCTGCAGCCCGCGTCTACGAGGCCGCTGCCCAGGGAGCCACCCTCGTCTGCCTGCCCGAGCTCTTCCGCGCCCAGTACTTCTGCCAGCGCGAAGACCACGCCCTCTTCGGCCTCGCCGAGTCCATCCCCGGCCCCTCCACCGACATCCTCACCCGTGTCTGCCGCGAAGCCAACGTCGTCCTCGTCGCCAGCCTCTTCGAGCGCCGCGCCCCCGGCCTCTACCACAACACCGCCGTCACCATCGAGCGCGACGGCCGCATCGCCGACACCTACCGCAAGATGCACATCCCCGACGACCCTCTCTACTACGAGAAGTTCTACTTCACCCCCGGCGACCTCGGCTTCAAAGCAACACAAACCACCGCCGGCCCCATCGGCACCCTCGTCTGCTGGGACCAGTGGTATCCCGAAGGCGCCCGCCTCACCGCCCTCCGCGGAGCCGAAACCCTCTTCTTCCCCACCGCCATCGGCTGGCACCCCTCCGAGAAGGAGGAGTTCGGCACCGCCCAGTACGAAGCCTGGCAGACCGCCCAGCGCGCCCACGCCATCGCCAACGGAGTCTTCGTCTGCGCGGTCAACCGCGTAGGCCACGAGCACGGCGACGTCAAATTCAAGGTCATCGCCGCAGACGGCAACCCCGCCACACTCGAGCTCCACGGCCCCGGCGACCACACCCCCCACTCCGGCATCGAGTTCTGGGGCGGCAGCTTCATCGCCGACCCCTTCGGCCGCATCCTCGCCCAGGCCAGCCACGACAAAGAAGAGATCCTCTACGCCGACCTCGACCCCAAGCTGGTCGAAGTCACCCGCCAGCACTGGCCCTTCCTACGCGACCGCCGCATCGACGCCTACGAAGGCATAGCCAAACGCTTCATCGACTGAGGCAAATCTCCATGCGTCGAAATTCCTTGTGGCTAGGATGGTCTGGATTTGCTCTGTGGCTTGTAACTTGGGCAGAACTTGGAACACCAATGACTTCAAAAATATTCTTCTTCTCACTTATGCCAGTCCAATTGCTATTCGCTTGCATTCTGATGATTGTTGCTGGTCGCAAGGGAGCCAAATGGTTCTACGTTCTTTCAGTGTTACCGCTTCTATGGGGTGGTGCGGTGGCATTAAGTATTTTCGCAGAGTGATATCGATGAAGATAGGCATTTCACCACAAGAGAACTTTCCATCCTGCCGGGTGCGGGTGCCCCATATCTCGATTTTGAGATGTGGGCATTCGCGCCACGCGCGAACCGCCTTCCCTAACCCAGCCCCACACACCGCTCGGAGCCCCTGCAAAGAGTGGGAGAGTAAAACTCCCCCCAGCAGCATCCAATCCAAATGCAATCCGACATCCTCATCCTCGGAGCCGGCATGTCCGGCCTCACCGCCGCCCGCACCCTCGCCGAAGCAGGCCGCTCCGTCACCATCCTCGAAGCCAGCAGCCGCGTAGGCGGACGCATCCACACCGTCCGCGAAGGCAGCGAGATCATCGAGCTAGGCGCCGAGTTTCTCCACGGCAAGCCGCCCGAACTCTGGTCCCTCATCGAAGAGGCCAACCTCGAAACCTATGAACTCGACGGCGCGATGCTCACCTACGCAGACGGCCGCCTCCAGTCCCGCAACGAAGAAGAGGAATCCACCCCCATCCTTGAAAAAATCGAAGCCAAGTTGGAGTCCTTAGCCGAACCAGACCAAACCTTCGCCGAATACCTAGCCCAACACCCCATCCCTGAAGCTCAGCGCCAGGCCGTCATCGGCTACGTCGAAGGCTTCAACGCCGCCGACCACCGCATCATCAGCACCCACGCCCTCGGCCTCCAGCAAGCCGCCGAAGAAGCCGTCGAAGGCGACCGCCTCTTCCGCATCAAGAACGGCTACGACCGCCTCCCCCAATTCCTCGCGCAAAAGTTCACCGAAGCAGGCGGCACCCTCATCCTTAACACTCTTGCCGAGCGCATCGACTGGACGCCCCACCACGTCCGCATCACAGCTCAGCGCGACGGCCAGCCCATCACCTTCGAGGCCGCCCAAGCCGTCATCACCCTGCCCCTCGGCGTCCTCCAGCAAAACTCCGTCACCTTCAGCCCCACTCCCGACGCCCTCCACCAAGCCAACCGTCTCCGCATGGGCAACGCCCGCCGCTTCACCCTCGTCTTCCGCGAGCCCTTCTGGAAGCACCTCCAACCCGCAGACCTCCGCAATAAAAGTCACAAGAAAGGTCACGGTAGAAGTAGCGATGAAAGTTACGGAAGTAGCGAGGATAGGTACGGAAGTAGCGAGGATAGGTACGGAAGTAGCGAGAATAGGTACGGAAGTAGCGAGGATAGAAGCAGCGATCAAACTGTCATCCTGAGCGAAGGCGGCGCTTCTGCTGCCGCAGTCGAAGGACCTGCGGTTCTTCCGCACCGGCAATCATCTTCAGAAAACAGCCCCCTCGCCAACCTCAGCTTCCTGCTCTCCTTCGCCTCCATGCCCCCGGTCTGGTGGACATCCCACCCCACCCCCAGCAACACCCTCACCGGCTGGATCGGCGGCCCACGCTCCACCGCCCTCGCCAACCTCACTCCCGACCAGCTAGCCGAAGCCGCCTGCAAAACCCTCGCTGAAATCTTCTCCCTCAACCCCGCCGACATCCGCGACCAGCTCCTCTCCTGCCACACCCACGACTGGCAGCACGACGCCCTCACCCGCGGAGCCTACAGCTACGTCGCCGCCGGAGCCCTCGACGCCTGCGCGAAGATGACCCTCCCCGCAGCCGAAACTCTCTACTTCGCCGGAGAGCACACCGACACCACCGGCCACTGGGGAACCGTCCACGCCGCCATCCGCTCCGGCCTTCGAGCCGCCAGCCAAATCCTCCACCCATAGCGCAAGTAAATATGTCGATACTGTCTGGAGCCGGGTGCGGGTGCCCCATATCTCGATTTTGAGATGTGGGCCTTCGCGCCGCGCGCGAACCGCATTCCCTCACCAGCCCACACCGCCCGCCAAATCCTTCACCCCTGGCCTCAGGTATGCTCTCCTTGCACCGCAACCCGTAAAATGACCGCCCTCATCCTCCTGCTCATCGCCGCCGCCTATATCCTTCTGGGAACCTTCCACCTCGCTGCACCCGGCAAAGTCCTCCCCATCTACCGCTTCCTGCTCGGCCGTCGTCTATTCGCAAAAAACGCCAGCCGCTTCGAACAGGTCACACGCACCAACTGGAAGCTCATGGGCGCGGCCTACATCCTCTTCGGCATGCTCCTGGTCTGGTCCCTGCGTTCCAGCTTCTGAACTTCGACACCGGCAAAACCTGTCAAGCCCCAAAACCCCTCAAAGTCTTCGAAACAAACGAGATATAGTTTGCAGATTAGTTTCACTCCAACCGCTATACTTGTAATAGCAGGGAAAGTCTGCGCTCTGCGTACGGTTTCTTGTTTAGAATGAACACTTTAAACGTAAACCTTTTAGATAGAAGACTTTACAAAATAAACCCTTTCGATGCAAGACTTTGGGTACTTTACCCCGGGGGGAGGGGTACCCTGCCAAAGTAGAACAAACGATACCGCAGCGAAGAACAGGGACACCGCGATGACGACACCAAGCGACCAGAACTACCGCATGCCCGCCGAGTGGGCTCCCCACGCCGCCACCTGGATCGCCTGGCCCCATAACGCCGAAGACTGGCCGGGAAAATTTCAGCCCATTCCCTGGGTCTACGCCGAGATCGCTCGCCATCTCTCCTGCTGCGAAGACGTCCACATCCTCGTCAACGACCTCCCCGCCGAGCGCCGAGCCACCGGCCTGTGCCAGCGTGCCGGAGCCAACATGGCGCGGCTGCACTTTCACCACTGGCCAACGGACCGTGTCTGGCTCCGCGACTCCGGACCGATTTTTGTTAAGAATCCCAAAGGCGAACTAGCCATCACCAACTGGAAGTTCAACGCCTGGGCAAAGTACGACAACTGGCATCGCGACGACCAAATCCCGCAGCACGTAGCCAAACACTACGACATGCCCCAGTTCAAACCCGAGATCACCGCGACCTTGGTAGATTCCAAAGCCAAGCCGCATCGCCTTGTCCTCGAAGGCGGCAGCATCGACACCAACGGCGCAGGAATCCTCCTCACCACGGAAGAATGCCTCCTCTCCGAAGTCCAGCAGCGCAATCCCGGCCTCGGCGACGAAGAGTCCACCCGCAAGCATCTTGAGCAGGCCTTCCACGACTACCTCGGCATCGAAAAGACCCTCTGGTTGCACCGCGGCTGCGCCGGAGACGACACGCACGGCCACGTCGACGACATCACCCGCTTCGTCGGCGAAAACAAGATCCTCACCGCCGTCGAGCCCAACACCCACGACGAAAATCACCTTCCCCTGGCCGAGAATCTCGACCGCCTCCGCAGCGCCCGCAACCTGAGCGGCAAGCCCTTCGAGATCGTCGAGCTCCCCATGCCTTCGCCGGTAGTCTTCGAAGGCCAGCGATTGCCCGCCAGCTACGCCAACTTCTACATTGCCAACAATCTGGTGCTGGTCCCTACCTTCAACGACGCCAACGATCGCCACGCGCTCAACACCATCGCCTCCTGCTTCCCCGACCGCAACATCGTAGGCATCCACGCCGTCGATCTCGTCTGGGGCCTCGGCACACTGCACTGCCTCAGCCAACAGGAGCCTGCTTGAATCAAGAAACCAGCTAGAACATGGCATAATTTCGTAGGGGAACTAATGATGCTTCAGATCAGAGATGCTGTACAAAAATCGCAGCAATATTTGGTGGATCTCTTTCCAGATGCATCGAACTCCGAATTGCAGTTGGAGAGTGCAGAACTCTCGGATGACTCAAGATTTTGGTACATCACCTTTTCTTTTGATAAATCAACTCCAACTTCTCTTCTCAAAGGCTTGAGGGAGTACAAAACCATCAAAGTCCGTGCTCAGGATGGTGAGCTTTTCGGCGCTCGAAATGGGCTTTCTTCTCAAGGCCTCATGTGAGTCTCGCAAAGCCCCTGCCGAAAGCGGCAGTGTTAGATACCAATCTTGTTCTGTTATTTCTCGTCGCTCAAGTGGACGCAAGCCTTTTGCTGACCTACAAGCGGGTAACAATGTTTACCCAGAACGACATTGGCCTTTTATCAAAATTACTTGATAATTTTGAACTGTTTTGCACAACCACTTCAGTTTTGACAGAAGTAAGCAATCTTCTTCAACACGCACCGATGCACCGCCGTCTGCAACTCATGGAAAAGCTGGCTGAATATGCCACCAGTAGATCGGAGCTAAGTATTCCGAGCGCTGATTTAGTGAAGCTTGATGTGTTCTTTCAACTTGGTTTTACTGACGCAACCCTTAGCGAACTTGCTGAAAAATACACGGTTATAACAACTGATTTTCATTTGGCGGGACGGATCCTTGCCGCGGGATGTTATTCGATCAACTTTAACCATCTGCGCAGCCAACAATTGCTCGCTCGCTAGCCCAATGCAAGCCGACCTCAACTACCTACGCGCTGCCATCGCCGAAGCCCAGGCCGCCGAGGCCGCTGGTGAAGTTCCGGTAGGCGCGGTCGTCGTTCACACAGGAAATATCATCGGCCGAGGCCAGAACCGAGTTCTCCGCGACAGCGATCCAACAGCCCACGCCGAGGTCGTCGCTCTCCGCGAAGCAGGCCGTCATCAGGCCAACTACCGTCTCGAAGACTGCACCCTCTACGTCACGCTCGAACCCTGCGCGATGTGTGCCGGAGCAATTCTCCATGCGCGCATCGCCCGTCTCGTCTACGCGGCGCTGGACCCCAAAGCCGGAGCCTGCGGCAGCGTTCTTGCCGTCATGAACCACCCGCAATTGAACCACCGCGTCGAGGTCGCGCCCGGCTTGCTCGCCGAGGAGTGCGGCGCTATGCTCACCGGCTTTTTCCGCCAGCGCCGCAAAGCCAAAGCCGAAGGGCGCATCCTACAGACGCAGGGGGTTTCCATGGCGACAAAGAAGGCGGGAAAGAAGACGGCAACGAAGAAGTGGTCAGCCAAGGTAAACACCGATTCCACCCATCCCGACGAGGGACTCTTCAATAAAAACGCATCTGCCATCGCAAAAGTGCTCGCATCGAAGAAGGTTTCTCCCAAAGGGCCAGCATCCGGCATGAGAATGTTGAACTTCTACATCAACCGCGCCGGCAAAAACCTCTCCAGCGAGCGCCACGCCGAACTGGAGAAGGCGAAGGACAAGCTCTCCGCAATCATTGCAAAAGAAAAAGCGGAAATCGCAAAACATAAGCCCAAGAAACCGCATACATCCGTCAAATCTGCTACAAAAAAGGCAGCAAAGAAAACTGCAACTAAAAAATCTGCCGCAAAATCGAAGTAGACATTCAGAAGGATCGAGGAAAGAAATCATGTCAGGTCGTCTCGCAGGAAAAGTCGCTGTCATCAGTGGATCAGGTTCAGGAATTGGGCAGGCCATCGCCATTCGTTTCGCCAGCGAAGGAGCAAGCGTCGTCATCAACGACATCAAGCCCGAGGGCGCGAATGAGACCAAGGCCAAAGCCGAGGCTGCGGGCGGAAAGGCCATCACCGTTCTGGGCGACGTCACCAAGACCGCCGACACGCACAACCTGATCGAAGAGGCCTATAAGCAGCTCGGCCGCTGCGACATCCTCGTCAACAACGCCGGTATCGAGATCGGCGCCGACTTCTGGGACGTTACCGAGAAAGACTACGACGCCGTACTCAACGTCAATCTGCGCGGCGCCTTCTTCCTCACCCAGGCCTTCGTTCGCCGCCTACGCGACGCCAAGCAGCCCGGTCGCGTTATCAACCTCAGCTCCGTCCACGAAGACATGGTCTTCCCGCACTTCGCCAGCTATTGCGCGGCTAAGGGCGGCATGCGCATGTTGATGCGCAATCTCGCCGTCGAGCTTGGACCGCTGGGCATCACGGTCAACAATATTGCTCCCGGCGCAGTCATTACGCCGATGAACGCCAGCCTGCTCAACAATAAGCCCCAGCTTGACGCGCTTCTGGCAAATATCCCCCTGGGACGGCTGGGTACGGTGGACGATGTATCCGGAGTAGCTCTCTTCCTCGCCTCTGAGGACGGAGCCTACGTCACCGGTTCCACCTACTTCACCGACGGCGGCTTGATCCGCAACTATCACGAACAGTAAGCAGCACAATAAGCGTCAAAAGGCCTCGCGCAGCGCGGAAAAGGTAAAATAGAGCCATGGAACTGACCGTTTACTCGGCCTCATGGTGCCGCGACTGCCGCGAGGCCAAGCGCTTTCTCGCGAAGCACAACATCCCCTTCACCGAGATCGACATCGAAGCGACCCCCGGCGCAGCCGACGAGGTCCTCGAAAATGTCGGCAAGCGCGCCATCCCGCAGTTCGTCCTCGACGGCAAATGGATACAGCCCTATCGCCCCGGTCGTGGCTTCCTCCACGACGAAATGGCAACACTGTTCGGCGTCAGCAACTCGTAATCACCTCCAAAAAGTTCAAATAAGGAAATGCTATGATCGCCCGCTACACACGCCCCGCGATGGGCAAAATTTGGTCTGACGAAAACAAGTATCGTTGCTGGCTCACCGTTGAAGCCGCCGCCTCGCAGGCGCTCGCCAAGTTCGGCCTCGTGCCGCAGGAAGCCGCAGACACCATTCGCGACAAGGGCAACTTCACCGTGGCCCGCATTGACGAGATCGAGGCCGAGGTTCGCCACGACGTCATCGCTTTCACCACCACCGTCGCCGAGCACATCAACAACCCCGAGCACTCCCGCTGGCTGCACTACGGCCTCACGTCCACCGACGTCGTCGACACCGCGCAGGCCCTCCAGCTCAAGGAAGCCTCGGCCATCATTCACACCGGCATCATCGCGCTGGCGGACGTCCTCAAGCGCCGCGCGGTCGAGTTCAAGCACACGCCCATCATCGGCCGTACCCACGGCGTTCATGCTGAACCCTCGACCTTCGGGCTGAAGCTGCTTCTCTGGTACGCCGAAGTCCAGCGCAACCTCGTTCGCTTCGACACCGCTGCCGAAGACCTCCGCGTAGGCAAGCTCTCGGGCGCTGTCGGCACCTTCGGCCATCTCAAGCCCGAGCACGAAGAGGCCATCTGCGCCGGACTGGGTCTGAAGCCAGTCGCGATCGCGACACAGGTCATCCAGCGCGATCTTCACGCCGCCTACGTCGCCACCCTCGCCGTGCTAGCCAGCACCCTCGACAAGATCGCTACCGAAGTTCGCCACCTGCAACGCACCGAGGTCCGCGAAGCCGAGGAGTTCTTCTCCGAGAAGCAGAAGGGCTCAAGCGCGATGCCGCACAAGCGCAACCCCATCGTCTCCGAGCAGATCTCGGGGCTTGCCCGCGTCGTCCGGTCGAACGCGCAAACTGCATTTGAGAACGTGGCCCTCTGGCACGAGCGCGATATCTCGCACTCCTCCGCCGAGCGCGTCATCCTGCCCGACTCCACCATCCTCATCGACTATCTGCTGGCCAAGACCACGAATCTGATCGACAAGCTGCTCGTCTACCCGGCTCGCATGTTGAAGAACCTTGAGTCCACTGGCGGTCTCATCTTCTCCGGCCAGCTTCTGCTCGACCTCACCGAGTCCGGCATGAGCCGCGAAGACGCCTACCGTCTCGTACAGGTTCACGCCATGAACTCGTGGAAGAACGACCTTGTCTTCCGCGACGAAGTGGCCAAGGTTCCAGAGATTACCGCGCGGCTCTCTCCCGAGAAGCTGGCCCGAGCGTTCGACTACAACCGCCAGCTTGCGAATGTGGATGCTATCTTCGCTCGCGTCTTAGGCGCTTAAGTCACATCCATGTTTAACCCCGGCGAATTCGTGCAGCGTCAACAGCTCGTGCAGATTGTTGACGCCGCACTCGCCAATTCCGTACACCGCAGTGGTCATCATCTAGTCTGTAAGCCCGGATGCTCACAATGCTGCATTGGCGTCTTCCCCATCGCTCACGAAGACGCAGCTCGTCTCCGTGAAGGCCTCGAGATTCTCACCCAGACCGATCCTAAGCGCGCCGCAAGGATTCGCGCTCGCGTGGCAGACTCGCTCACTCGTCTTGACCCCTGGTTTCCCGGCGACTTGCATAGTGGCATCCTCAACGAAGACTACGAGGCTGCCATTCTTTTCGAGGAGTTTGCCAACGACGAGCCGTGTCCTGTGCTGGATCTCGACCACGGCACCTGCGACCTCTACGAGCATCGCCCCATTCTTTGCCGAACCTTCGGGCCGCCGATGCGTACGGCCGAGGACAACCTCGCCACCTGCGAGCTTTGCTTCATCCATGCCAGCACCGAAGAGATCGCCGCCTGCGAGCTTGACCCCACCATCCCCGCGCAGGAAGAGGCCAGCAACGAGGCCTTCAACGCCGCGCACGGCCTCCACGGCCAAACCCTTATCGCCTACGCTCTCCGCGACGTATAGGCGATAATCAAGACAGTGCTCGAAGCCCGCAACATCACGCTAGCCGTCACCGGAGCCAGCGGCTCCATCTATGCCGCGGAGATTCTCCGCGCTCTCGCCGCCGATGCTCGCGTGGCAAAGGTCAATTTTGTCGTCTCCGACAGTGCCCTTCGCGTTTTCGCCGAAGAGTTACAGCTCAGCGGACGCAACGGGCTCGCCGAAAAACTTCTCGGTGCGCCTAACCCCAAGGTCCAGCAACATCCTGAGAGCGATATCGGCGCCAACATTGCCAGCGGAAGCTACCCCACCGGCGCTATGGTTATCCTTCCCTGCTCGATGGGGACGCTTGCCGCCATCGCCAACGGCCTGGCCTCGAATCTCATTCAGCGTGCCGCCGATGTCTGCCTCAAGGAGCGCCGTCCGCTATTGCTATGCGTCCGGGAGACTCCCCTCAACCGCATCCATTTGCGCAACATGCAACTTGCATCGGATGCCGGAGCGGTGATCTTTCCCGTCATCCCTACGCTCTATAACCACCCGCAAAACACTACTGAGATGGCCCGCCAGTTCGTCAACCGGGTCCTCGCCCATATCGACCTGCCGCAGCCCGGCGCATATCAGTGGCAGCCAGACTGACGTTGCGCTAGTGTTCCGCCGGAAAGGTCTTCTCTCCGCCCTGCACTGGCGGTTCAGCTTTCAGAAAATCCACCGTGCTCCGCACCACCGACTTTGCGCAGGTCGCCGGGGTCAGATGCCCACAGCCCTCCATTACGTTCAAAACCGAGTGGGGAATATCCTGATGGATCGTCTGACCGACGGACAACGGAATCAGCTCGTCCTGCGCTCCCCAGACAACCAGCGTGGGGGGCTGCATATTGTTCAGACGAAAGTCGAGCAGATCATGACCATTGGTCATCGACACCATGCTGCGCCGGATGACCCATGCATTTCGTTGCAGCTTGCGCATGGCAGCCCTTGCAACAAAATCTGGCATCGGCTTGGGATATGGTGTCAAGATCGCCATCAACTGGCGCACTCCTGCAACGTCGTCCGGCGTAAATAACTCCGGCCCGAAGGTCGCGGGAAAATAAACTCCTGCGCTGTCGTAGACCACCAGGCGGTTGACTACCTGTGGATGGTCCAGCGCCAGTTTCATCGCAATCCAGCCACCCATCGACCAGCCACCAACATCTGCGCGCGTCAGATGGACGGCCTGCATAAACTGCACGACCGCCGCCTCTTCCATAGAGATGGAGTAGCTTGCGTCAGGACGGTCCGAACGACCGTAACCGGGAAGATCAGGCGCATAGACATGAAAGCCTCGAGCCGCGAGCGCTGGAATTATGGGCGCCCAATCGTCACCACGCGCACCCAGGCCATGAATCAGTAACAGTGGAATCCCCTCAGCCCCACCGGAAGGAGATGCCTCCAGGTAATGCATCTTATAGCTGCCAACCTGAATATATTTGCTGTGTACGCCTTCACGCCACAGATCAAAACGAAGCGTCTGGTCTGCCAGTTGAAGCGGAAAGCAGTAGACGATCCCTGCCGCGGCGGCACTTACCAATAGCAAAAGAACGACAACTCGAAGTCCACGCCTCATCGTACTGTCGCTCTCCCTGCCTCTTTATTTCAACGGCTTGCCGAACTCTTCTCCGAACACGGTATGCGCCATGTCGAAGCGGCCGCCATAGAACTTGTCCTCACCCTTGAGATGGCCCACGCCGAGCAGCGCTACCACCAAATAGCTCAAGGGGAGACGCAACACCTCGTGCACCTTGTCCTGTTCAAAGCCTTCCATCGGCGCAGTGTCGTAGCCCATGACCTCGGCCATCAGCATCATGTGGGTAAGGGCGATCATCACCATCTTGTTCAGCCAGCCATGCATCTGGTCGCTGCTAAAGCCGGAGAGATAATTGGTGACGCTGCTGCGAGCCTGCGCGGCATAACTCTCCGGCATCCCGCCTTCGCGGCCCTGTTGCAGCATCAGGTCGATATCTTTTCTCCACCCATCCGCGTCACCGCAGGCCACGATGACGGCAGAGGCCTCTTCGACCTTGCCCTGGTTGTAGCTGGCGGCCCGCAGTCGCTTTTTCTGCTCCGGCGACTGCACCACGACAAAGCGCCAGGGCTGCATGTTGTATCCGCTCGGAGCATGAAGCCCGGCATCCAGAATCTGTTGCAGATCTTCCGGGGGAATCGGCTCGCCATCGAAGCTCGGCGTTGCCCGCCTGCCCTCAATCGCTTCGCTCAATGTCTTTTTAATCTCTGCCATCATCGCTCTTTCTTGTTTCTTTTTACTAATAAGTGACAAATCAACCTTTAATTGAGATGCCAATTTCAGCCTGCCAAAGTCAGGCCCGGGACAATTGAATCATTCTGCAAAAACGACTTCCAAGATAGCACTCTTCCATAAACGTCATAAGATTCGGCCGAAGCTCAATGAATCTCCCCCATCGACTCTTCAGTCGCATAGGGATTCTGCCCAGCCGTCTCGGCAAAGATCCAGACCCCATGGAATGCCTTGCGCAGTTCAGGGTAAGCCGCCAGCAACGCACTCGCGGCGTCAGTATTGCGCTTCTTCGCAGCAACCGAATCAGCAACCGCATCCACTTGCAGATGCGCGACGACATCGATCTTCGGTGCGCCTAACGAATCGTCCACACCCAACCCGACAAATCGATACTCCGCCCCGTTCGCACCCCTTACGACCAAAGGTGCGGCCGGACTGATCCCATCCGAAAGCGCCGGAGGCGCAGCCGCTACCTGCTCGCCCTTCAACTTCTCCAGATGGCTGCTCTGCACAAAGCCTGTCGGCTGCAACAGGGACTGCGCCTGCTGATAGTAGAGCCATGCATTCCAATGCTCGTTGCGCGTGGCCATCGCTCGCGCCTGCGTCCAGTACCAGAGCCCATCGTGACCAGCAGCCGTAAGCGCCTTGGGATAGAAGCCCGCCATCGCCCATCGTCCCTGATCCTGCCGCAGCAGAAACGAGAGCTCCCACGAAGATGTGCCCTGAACGTCCACGATCACAAATCCATACCGCCCCGGCAAAAGGCCGGGAATGAGAAAATCCACCTCGACGACAGACTTGTTGAGCGAACAGAAAAACTGCGCATCAGGAGCTGCCCCATCCGCATTTTTCTTCAATTGCGTGCCATCGAGCAGATAGACCTGCTCTACCGTAATCGCACCGCCCTTCAGCTTGGCTGCGGTCGCGCCCACCACGTCCCCAATGCCGCTGAAGTCTTTCGCATACTCGGCCACGGTTGCCGCCTGCAGGCCCTTCACATCGTCAGCCTGAACCTTCGTCGCAAGACTGAGCCCCGTCGCCGCCAGCGCATTACGGTCGGTCGACGTCATTTGCGACTGCGTGGTGCACACCTCCGCCGAGGCCACTCCAGAGAACAGCAGCCCCGCCGCCAGCAACGCAATCTTGAATCTCATCATGATGTCCACCATGCAGTCTCGCGACGTTCTAACAACAGTCGACGAGGCCTCGAATTACTCTGACAGTCTAGTACAACCAGCCCGTCGGACAGTTAGCCGTACCACAACCTCGCCATCACGCGATAGACTTGTTGCCAGCGTCATCCGGGCAACCATGACCTCCGCAGCCCCGGCACGTCCTATAGATCGATGCAGCCTTCCGCGAAAATTCGATTGATCCTGGCTGGCACCTTTGCCGTCACCACGATGTTGCAAGGGCAGGCACAACAGACGCCGACCGCGCCGCCGCCACAGCAGCTTGCCCACGTCGCCTATGCCAACGGACAGCTCACCGTCGCCGCCAGCAACTCCAGCCTCAATCAGATCCTTCGCGACATCGCCCGCGAGACCGGAATGAAGATCACCGGTGGCGTAACCGACGAGCGCGTCTTCGGCCAGTACGGCCCAGCGGCTCCATCCAAAGTTCTTGGCGAGCTGCTCGATGGGACGGGCAGCAATATGATGCTCATGCACGCAACCGCCACCACTCCGGCTGAACTCATTCTGACCCCACGCCAGGGTGGCGTTACCCCGCCCAACCCTAATGCCTACCGCGAGGACACTCCGCCGCCGGAAAGGCCCCAATATCCCATCACTCCCCAGCCCGAGGTCGATCCACGCGGCGGCCCCGCAAATGCCGAGCCCGCGCGGTCTCCCAACGAAGTGAAGACGCCACAGCAGATCTACGAACAGTTGGAGCGGATGCGCCAGCAGCAGCAATCAAACCCACAGTAAAGATTGGTTGGGATTCCCCACATACAAGGGCCACCTTGAAAAATCAGCCCTGAACTACCCGCGTCTGCGTCACAGTGCGGGCCGACTTCACCGCCACTTGCCGCGCGTGGATGCGGAAGATATTGAACATCGCGATACAAACGCCATAAGCTGCCAAAACGCCAGTTGCCAGGGAAGCCAGCACCGCGCAGATCAACATAATCGACGAATACACAAATTACTCCTGATTCAAACCCTGACCGCGAGCCAAGACACGCCACAGCAATCGTTCAACGTTGCTATTGTTACAAATTTGGCAGTAATTACAATAAGCGGGAGACAACCCCTGTTGCTGTTTCGGATACATCTTTCCCATTTCGGGTTGCCAGCCGCCCTGTTCCCGCCTCGACCGCAAATGCCGTATCCTAGAGACTTGGCCCACCACGGCCACAATCATCCATGGGTATCACGCACATCACAGTCCGCGGAGCGCGCCAGCACAACCTGCGCAACGTCAACGTCAGCATTCCGCGCAATACGCTTACCGTCGTCACCGGCCTCTCCGGCTCCGGCAAATCCTCTCTTGCCTTCGATACCATCTACGCCGAAGGCCAGCGCCGCTATGTAGAGACCTTATCGGCCTATGCCCGGCAGTTCTTAGACCAGATGGAGCGCCCCGACGTCGACGCCATCGACGGCCTCTCGCCCGCGATCTCCATCGAGCAGAAGACCACCAGCCGCAGCCCCCGTTCCACCGTTGGCACTATCACCGAAATCTACGACTATCTTCGCCTGCTCTACGCCAGCGTCGGACAGCCGCACTGCCCTAACTGCCACCGCCCCATTACGCGCCAGTCGGCGGAGCAGATCGTCGAACGCATTGCGGCGCTTTCACCCGGCGAACGCATCACCGTCTACGCTCCTATCGTTCGCGGCCGCAAGGGCGAGTTCCGCGAAGAATTAGAGGCGCTTGACCAGCAGGGCTTCCGCGCCCGCATCGACGGCGAGATGACCGAACTCACCGAGGGAATGCGCCTGGAAAAACGCAAGAACCACACCATCGAAGCTGTGGTCGATCGCATCATCCTCAAACACCTTCCCGGCGAGACAAAATTCGACACCCGCCGCCTCGAAACCAGCGTCCTCAAAGCTCTGCAAATGGCCAAGGGGCTTGTCCTCATCGGTATTCAAGGGATGGATGAGACGCTGTACTCCTCGTCGATGGCCTGCCCCGACTGCGGCATCAACGTGCCCCGGCTGGAGCCACGCAGCTTCTCCTTCAACTCGAACTACGGTGCCTGCCCTGAATGCCACGGCCTGGGCAGCATCTACGACTTCGACCCCGCGAAAACCATCAGCGACTGGTCCAAGCCTCTGCTCGACGGAGCGATGGGACCGGGCAGCGGCTCCGCGTATCTTCTGCGCCTCATCAAGCTCGCTGCCGACAAATACAAGATCAACCTCAAGCAGCCCTTCGAAGACCTGACGACCGAGCAGCAGAACCTCTTCCTCTACGGCCCACCAAAAGCCGAAGCAAGCCGCACTGGCTTCCACGGCATCTTCGACTACCTTCGCCGCAACCTCGAAGACACCAAGTCCGAGGGCTACCGCGAGTACATGATGCAGTACATGTCCGCGACGCTGTGCCCGCGCTGTCACGGCAAACGCCTCCGCCCCGAATCGCTCGCCGTCACCATCAACGGCGCATCCATCGCCGACTTCACAGGCCTCTCTCTCGAACGCGCCCTCGACCACGCTCGCAAGATGCACTTCACCGGACGCGACCGCATCATCGCCGACCGCCTCCAGCGCGAGATCATCGAGCGCCTCGAATTCCTCAACGCCGTCGGCCTCAGCTACCTTGCGCTCGACCGCAGTGCCGCCACCCTCTCCGGCGGTGAAGGCCAGCGCATACGACTCGCCACGCAGATCGGCTCCCGACTACGCGGAGTGCTCTATGTGCTCGACGAGCCCAGCATCGGCCTGCACCAGCGCGACAACCAGCGACTGATCGACGCGCTCGTAAACCTCCGCGACCTCGGCAACACCGTTCTCGTCGTCGAGCACGACGAAGACACCATCCGCAAGGCCGACTACGTGCTCGACCTCGGCCCCGGAGCTGGAAAAAACGGCGGCTACCTGATCGCCGACGGCACACCACAGCAAATCATGGACAACCCGGCGTCCATCACCGGCCAGTACCTCGCCGGAAAGATTGAGATCGTAGCCCGCAAAGAGCCGCGCGCCCTCACCGGCAACTGGATCACCGTGGAAGATGCCCACTCCCACAATCTGCAAAACGTCACCGCGCACTTCCCTCTTGGCGTGATGACGGTCATCACCGGCGTCAGCGGTTCGGGAAAATCCACCCTCGTCAACGATATTCTCTACCGGTCGCTGGCAAAAAATCTGTACGGAAGCCGCGAAGAGCCTGGCCTGCATGGCCGCGTCGTCGGCATCGACCAGCTCGACAAGGTCATCCAGATCGATCAGTCTCCCATAGGCCGCACCCCGCGTTCGAACCCGGCCACCTACACCGGCGTCTTCACCGCCATGCGCGACCTCTTCGCCATGCTGCCCGAGTCGCGCGAACGTGGCTACAAGCCTGGCCGTTTCAGCTTCAATGTGCAGGGGGGACGTTGCGAGGCCTGCCAGGGCGAGGGCCAGCGCCGCATCGAGATGAACTTCCTGCCCGACGTCTACGTCCTCTGCGAGGTATGTAACGGACGCCGTTACAATCAGGAGACGCTCTCGGTCAAATTCAACGGCTACAGCATCGCCGACCTGCTCGACCTGCCCATCGAAGATGCCGTTCCCATCCTGAAGGACATCCCTACCGTCAACGTGAGGCTGCAAACGCTGGTCGATGTCGGCCTCGGCTACATCCATCTGGGCCAATCGGCCACCACACTCTCCGGCGGCGAAGCCCAGCGCATGAAGCTGGCTCGCGAACTCAGCAAACGTCAGACCGGACGCACACTCTATCTTCTTGATGAACCCACCACCGGCTTGCACTTCGACGACGTGCGCAAGCTGCTCGAAGTTCTGCATCGCCTGACCGATCTTGGCAACACCGTCATCATCATCGAGCACAATCTCGACATCATTCGCAACGCCGACTACATCCTCGACCTCGGCCCAGAGGGCGGCGAAGGCGGCGGGCGCATCGTCGCCCACGGCACGCCGGAGCAGATCGCTACCGTCGCTGAATCGCATACCGGCAGCTTCCTCGCCCGCCACTACAACCTCTCTGCGCAAGCCCTTGCCAGCCGCAACGGGACCAGTCATGCCGGACCTCAGCCGCTCAATATCGTTGCCGCTGCCGACCGCAAAAAAGATGCTCGCGGCAAATTCATCGTGCCGCCGAAGAAAACCGGGGTACCCTTAGCTGGCGCAGCAAAACCGGAACCAAAGGCCCCCTCTAAAGCCAAATCGACTCCAAAGAAAGCTACAAAAACGAAGCCAGCGACCCGCACTAAAAAAGCATGAGCGAAATCCCACCCAACACCTCGCACTTCGGCGACACCCCCTCACCTGAGGCTCCCGCACCCGCCATCCCGTCGTTTCGTCCTACCGGGGCCGAAGATAAAACAGCGATCTTTCTACCCGACACGCCGAATACCTCGTCGGACTACACGCCGCGCCGCATCCCTCACTTTGGCCACGCCATTCTCTTTATCTCTTTTGCCGGCCTCGTGCTGCTGATGTCGCAGGCCACCCTGCTGGGCTTCTTCACCCTCCACACAGCACAAAAGCTGGCCGCAGCCGCTCAGCAACCCAAACTTCTCATCGCTGCCATGGCTGTCACTTATGTGACGACGCTTCTCGTGTCATGGTTCTTCTTCCCTCTGCTCTGGCATCGTTCCTTCCCCGAAGGGCTGCAGTGGAACTTCGCCGCCGCACGCCGCAATGCACTCAAGCTCATCAGCCTCGGCCTGGTGCTTGGCTGGACCGTCCAGGCCATCTCCAGCCTCATCCCCATGCCCAAATCCATCCCCATGGACAGCTTCTTCCACACCTCGTCCGACGTGTGGATGGTGACCCTCTTCGGCACTCTGCTCGCCCCGGCCTTCGAAGAGATTTGCTTCCGCGGCTTCCTTCTGCCCGCCTTCGCCATCGCCTACGACTGGCTCAGCCTGCCTCGCACCCCGGTCGCCCTGCAACGCTGGCAGACCACCACCAACCTCAGCACTGCTGGCTTACTGTTCTCCGCCATCGCCACCAGCATCTTTTTCGCCATGCTTCACGCCGAACAACTCGCGCACGCCTGGGGAGCGCTCATCGTGCTCTTCTGCGTCTCACTCGTCCTTACCCTCGTGCGTATCCGCACCCAATCGGTGGCCTGCTCCGCGCTGGTCCATGCCTGCTACAACCTCTCGGTCTTCATCGCCCTCTTTATAGTCACGGGCGGATACCGACACCTCGACCGCCTCGCAAAATAGCTATTTGAGTGGGTAGAGCTTCATATTGCGGAAGTAGACCTCGGCACCCTCGGACTGAAACAGTATCTTGCCGCTGGTAGGTGAGGGGTCGGTCCCTTCATTGACCAGCTTTCCATTGACGTATTGCTTTACGTCGTTCCCCTGCGTCACCAGCTCCAGCACATTCCACTCTCCGTGAGGCTTCTCCACCTCTCCCACCGGATCGCGATAGCCAGTCACATTTACCGACGGTCCTTTGCCAAAGCGGTCGATCTTCATCGCCTTCCCCGCCGGACCGGTGACTCGCGTGCCGTCTTTGCCCGTCAGGGCTGCACCGTCGGTCAGCCAAAAGTCGCCCGTGCCTCCTTCGGTGATCTGGAACTCAATGGAGCGCGGCCAGACCTTCTGCTCGCCCTGAATGTTGTAAAGAATGCCGCTGTCGCGGGCCTGCCCGGCGCGGCTTCCGAAGGTGCCCTCGCCCCACTTGAACTCGGCGCGCAGATAGAAGTTTTGATACTCCTTCTTCGTGATGATGTAGCCCATAGTTTTGCCTGAGACGTGGACCACGCCATGCTCCACCTGAAACACCTGGTCAGGATCGGAGTTCAGCCCCTTGCCCTCGATAAAGGTGTCGAAGTTTTTAAGGTTGGAGCCATTGAATAGAACAATCGCAGACTTGTGCGGGGGTATATTCTGCGCCATCGCCGGAAGCAGTGCTCCAGCGCAGACCGTCACCGCAATCACCTTCAACAACATAGAGCCAGTTCTTTTCCCGTAGCGCATGGTATCTCCTGTTTCACTAAATCAAAAACCTGATTGAAAGTTCGAAAACATCATAGCGTGGCCAGGTTTATCCTCGCGCTTGCTCCGAAATCCCCGGCTACAATCAAAGAGACCATGCCAAACGATCCCCGCGCCGACCTGCTCAACCTGATTGCCACCCTCTCCTTCAAGCTGGGCGACTTTAC
Organism: Granulicella sp. L56; assembly: GCF_009765835.1. NCBI lineage: Bacteria > Pseudomonadati > Acidobacteriota > Terriglobia > Terriglobales > Acidobacteriaceae > Granulicella > Granulicella sp. L56. The sequence goes on from NZ_LMUS01000006.1 coordinate 906,495, forward strand.
CCTCGCCAGCGGCCAGAAATCGGACTACTACATCGACTGCCGCACCACCACGCTTCACGCCGAGGGCGGACGTCTCTCCGGTCTCGTCTTCTATGACCTCATTCGCGAGCACATTCCGCAGGCAGAGGCGGTAGGCGGCCTGACCATGGGCGCTGATCCTCTGGTCTCGAACACGGCCAGCGCCAGCGCCTGGGCAGTGGCCGATCATGCAGAGATCCTCGAGCTTTCTAGCGAACTCGAGTTGGAGACTGGCTCGGACCCGGCACCGAGCCTGATCCAGGGATTTCTGGTTCGCAAAGCCGAAAAATCTCATGGCACCGGACGCCGCATCGAGGGCTTCCTCAAGCCGGGCGCGCAGGTTGTCATCGTCGATGATGTCTGCACCACCGGAGGCAGCACCATTACCGCCATCGAAGCCGCCCGCGAGGCAGGAATGATCGTCGCCGGTGTGCTCTGTCTCGTAGACCGCGAACAGGGGGGCCGCGCCCACATCGAGGCCGCGGCAGCAGGAGCGCCGTTTCTCTCTGTCTTCACCGCTTCAGACGTGCGCGCCGCACACGTTGCCCTTAAAAATTCCTAACGAGCATCGCGGCTGATCGCTGCGAGTACAAGGTCCTTGGTCAGAAGCTCCGGCAGAACATCCGCCGGGGCGGTCTGGCTTGACGGATAGATGACATAGGTGGGGACGCCGCTCCGGTTGAGCGAGGCCAGCTCCTTCGTTATCTCCGGATCGTACTGCGTCCAGTCAGCCTTTAGCAGCGTCAACTTGTGCTCTGCCAGCTCATGCTGCACGTCAGCCGAGCGCAACACCAGCCGCTCATTGACCTGGCAGCTCAGACACCAGGCAGCCGTAAAGTCGATGAAGACAGGATGCCCCCCCGCACGGGCCTGATCCAATGCCTGCTGCGAGTAGGGCTGCCAGACCAGCGTGGTGTCCTTTGGAGAATAAAGCGATACAGCGACGGCAAGCGCTCCGAGGATGACTGCGGCGATGGCCGAACCCCAGCGCGCAGGCCAGCGTGCCAGAGCCCATCCGGCAATCGCCACCAGCAGGAAACCGACGAGCAGATACGCCATGTGATCGAGCGAACTGGCCGGGCTATAGAGCCGTCCGAAGAGCCACGCCAGCCAGATGGCCGTGAGAAAGAGCGGCACAGCCGTCAACTGCTTCAACGTCTCCATCCACTGCCCCGGTCGAGGCAGAATGCGCGTCCATGCAGGCTGAAAGCTGAGCAACAGGTAAGGCGTCGCAAGGCCAAGGCCCAACGCGGTGAAGACGGCAAAGGTAATTCCGGCCGGTTGAGCGAGAGCGAAGCCTATCGCCGCTCCCATCAGCGGCGCGGTGCACGGTGTAGCCACGATCGTGGCCAGCACACCCGTAAAGAAGCTCCCGGCAAAACCCTGCTTCTGAGCCAACTCCCCGCCGACGCTGGTGAGTGTGAGTCCAAGCTCGAACTGTCCGGCCAGCGAAAGCGCGAAGAAGAAGAGGCCGAGCGAGAGTACAGCGATGAAGACCGGAGATTGAAGCTGGAAGCCCCATCCCGCTTGCGCTCCGCCTGCTCTCAGCCCCAGCAAGACCGCCACGATGACCCAGAAAGAGACAAGGATGCCGAGCGTGTAGACGAGGCCGTGGCTGCGCAGGCGGCTTCGTTCTTCGCCCGACGACTGCACCAGGGCAAGGCCCTTGAGGAAGAGGACGGGAAAGACGCACGGCATCAAGTTGAGGATGATGCCGCCGAGGAACGCCAGTCCAATCGCAGTGATGGTGGTGATGCCGCTGGCGCTGGACGCGGGTTTGCTTCCGGCTGCGGGAGCGACTTCGCCGGGATTGACCGCCGCGGTGAGATCGTAAGCCGTACTAGGGCTTAGTTTTATCAGTCCGTGGAGTTGGGCGGGGAGCGTTGTGAGATCCGGGGCGCGCTGGACGCGGAGACGGACTCCGTTAGGGAGAGGCTCCACGGTCTGCGGGGCGGCGTTGACGATCTGGTCCTGATCAAAGGGATAAAACTCGGCGGTGGTCTCCCTGTGGCCCGTGATGAGGGTAAGGACAAAGTCGGATTTGCCGCCCATGACGGTGAGCTTGACCTCGGCTGGAGGAGGCTGAGGGAGAAGATTAATCGCCTCGGCCAGTGCGCCAGTGGGCTGGGCAGAGGTGGCTCCCGGCGCGATGGTCAGGTTGAGGCCGAGGTGCGCTTTTCCGGGGATGCAAACCCGGGCGCAGACAAGCCAGTTAACTTTGGCGTCGAGGTGGATTTTTCCTGCTTTTAGTGACTTTTCAGCCGTGAGCAGGACGGGGAAAGTTACAGAATTCTCGTAGCCGAAGTCCATCAGCGGCTCGTTGGGAAGGCGCTGGGGAATGGGGAATTGCAAAGCTCCAGCGGTAATACCCGCTGGGAGTGTCCAGGTGATCTTTGGGGGTTCCCCAGCATCTCCGGCATTGATCCAGTAGACGTGCCAATGGGGATCAAGTGTAAACGAGAGGCCAGCCTGCAGGGTTTCACCCGGCGCGATGGTTTGCGAGGCAGTGACCAGTTGCGCTGTCAGGTGTTGGGCCTTTGCGGGACCGGGGCCGCCGTCGCCTGCTACCGTAAGCTGCGCATGGGCGGTCGGGAGAAGGAAGAGAAGGCAGACCGCAGCGAGCAAGGAGTAGCGAATTTTCATTTGATTTAATTGTAGGACGCGGGCTGGAGTGCAAGGGTTACAAGACTTTTGCAGTACAGACGTCAATCGAAGCTTGTCGCTGATGCTCATTAGACGCTAACCGGAACGCATTTTTCTCAAAAAAAGATGGGTGTATTTAGAGAGCTGTCCGGCGATGCTCGACCATGATGCAGCGGTCCATGACGACGTGAATACCGCCTGCCTCGGCTTTGGCGGCAGCTTCGAGGTTGAGGATGCCGGATTGGACCCAGAGATTGGGGAGGCCGAGTTGGAGCATCTCCTCCACGATGGCGGGAATGTATTTAGGCAGGCGGAAGACGTTGACGATGTCCGGCTTGACGGGAAGATCGGCGAGGCTGGGATAGCATTTCTCGCCGAGCAAGGTGTCTACAGTCGGGTTGACGGGCAGGATACGGTAGCCGTGCTGCTGCATATAGGCCGGCACGTAGTGGCTGGGCTTGCCGGGATCGGCAGACAGCCCGACTACGGCGATGGTGGAAGACCGGGTGAGCAGGGCGTGGATGAGGGAGGGCTCGTTCATCATGCTCGCTTTCTTATTTGTGCCAGATGCCCAGCAGGCGTCGCAGAACGATGAGCTCGCCAATATGATAGGCGGCGTGGTCAGCGATTAGCAGCGCTTCGCGCAGAAGGTTCTGGCCGTTGCCCCAACGGAAGGGCTTGAAGAGGTCGGCTTCGGGCTTCAGGATGAGTGCCTCGAAGTGCTCGCGGTCTTTGTGGATGGCGGCAATGGCGTGATTCCATGCCTGCGCTGACGGTGGCTCGGGGGATTTGGGCCAATAGGCATCGGGCCACTCGAGAGGCTGGTAGCCGCCGGTGGGAGGAGCGCTGAAATCGAGGATGTCGCGCTGGGCGATGCGGAGATGCTCGAGGAGCTGCCAGGCAGAGTAGGGCAGGTTCTCGGGCACCGTGCCGCGCAGCTCGGCGGGAAAATCCTTCACCGCATCGTCGAAGGTGGCATGGGCTTGTCCGCCTTGAAGGAGCTCGGAGAGTTGCTTGCGCAGGGGTTCGTGCGGATCAGTCACGGTATTTGGCTTGGCGCTGGATTTGGTCATAGGCTTCGGCTCCTCTGCTTGCTTCACTTTGGATGCGTCCGGGCCAACGGTCGAATCAGGAGATTATTTGCGGGCCATGATGATCGCGAGCGCAGGAAAGGTGCGTAGCCAGTCCGGCGGCCTGCGCTCAACACCGAGACCGGCCAGCTGTAGCTGCTCAGCATACTCGCGAGTGAGCTTGTAGTCGGAGAGGATGACGATGCCGCCGGGCTTGAGGACGCGAACGATCTCTGCCAGAGCCTGGTTGCGGGTGGGACGGTCATAGATATTGTGCAGGCAGAGATTCGAGAGGATGACATCGAAGCTGGCATCGGGAAAGGACATCTGCTGCGCACCTTCGCTGACAAGGGTGCAGCGCGCCGCGACGCCCTCAAGCTCAAGGTTGTGCTGCGTGGCGCCGACGGAGTTGTTGCTGAGGTCCTCTTTATTCCAGACATCGATGCCAGTGGCGTGGCCAGTGGTGAGATGGCGGGCCGCGCCTACAAGCAGCAGGCCGCGGCCGGTGCCGACGTCGAGCACCTGCTCGTCGCCGCGCCACGCATGCAGGGCGAGCATACGGTCGCGATGAAGAAATTTGCCGTGGAGGCTGTAGAGCAGCATAAGCAGGCCCGGAACCAGCAGAAATATGGCAGGCCAAACCAGCGAGCTGCCGAGAAGGATTGCGACATTACCGATATGGAGGGTACGCGGGCCGAAGAGTGCCAAAAGAAGGCAGATGACGCCCGCGACAAGCAGGTTACGGATGACGCCGGGGGCATCGATACCGTAGTTCGGTTTGGCATTTAATGACTTGGACATGTACTTCTCCTTCGATGTCTTGTGGTTTTCCATCGTAAGGCAAGGAAGAGAAGCAACGTGAAAATTTTGGCTGGGGGAATACTTCCTCCCCAGCACGATGAGATTGTGGTGGATAACAACAGCGAGTTATGAATGGAAGACAGCGGCTAGATTCAGAGAGATCTCTAGATGTCGTCGTCCTCTGCGATCTCGGCCGGAAAGTTTCCTTCGCGCCTCATACGCAGGTAACCGCGAATGAAAGGCTCAAGGTCGCCGTCGAGGACTTTATCGACATCGCCTACTTCAACGCGGGTGCGAAGATCTTTGGCCATGCGATAGGGCTGAAGAACGTAGCTGCGAATCTGCGAGCCGAACTTGATATCGAGCTTGGAATCTTCGAGCTTTCTGCTGACAGCTTTCTTCTTATCGAGCTCATACTCGTACAAGCGCGAACGCAACATTTTCATCGCCCTCTCCTTGTTCTTGTGCTGCGAGCGCTCGTTCTGGCAGCCCGCGACAAGACCGGTAGGAAGGTGGGTAATGCGAACGGCGGAGTCGGTGGTATTGACGTGCTGGCCACCCTTGCCTCCAGACCGGTAGGTATCGATGCGAAGATCGTCGGGCTTGATGTCGATGACGATGGTGTCGTCGATCTCGGGCGAGACGAAGACGCTGGCGAAGCTGGTGTGGCGGCGCTTGGCGGAGTCGAACGGCGAGATGCGAACCAGACGATGAACCCCTGTTTCACCAGAGAGAAGACCGAAGGCAAAGTCGCCGGAGATGGTGAAGGTGGCTGACTTGATGCCGGCTTCGTCGCCGTCCTGGACTTCGTTGATCTCGACCTTGAAGTTCTGGCGCTCGCCCCACCGAATATACATACGCATGAGCATCTCGGCCCAATCCTGCGACTCGGTACCGCCTGCGCCGGGATGGACGACGACGATGGCATTGAGCGCATCGGTCTCGCCGGAGAGCATGGTCTTCGATTCGAGCTTGTCGGCGAAGTCGATGAGTGCCGGAATCTCGCGAACGAGGTCGGGCTCGGTGTTCTCACCCTCTTTAGCGAGCTCGAAGTAGGCCTCGATGTCGTCGGAGCGGCGCGCTAATTCAGCGTCATCGGCGAGCAGAGTTTCGAGACGCTTGCGTTCGCGCATCAATGGCTGCGAACGCGCTGCATCAGCCCAGATGGTGGGGTCAGCAGTTTTTTCTTCGATGATGGCTAGTTCACGACGCAGACGAGCCGAGTCAAAGATACTCCCGCAGATCGCGGACTTTGTCGCGAACTGGGTTATAGGTAAATTCTAAGTCGCTCAACATATGATTCAAGTTTAGTTGATTTTTCGCCTGAAGCTATAAACGAATGCCAGCGTAGTGATAAGAGCGCAGAGATAGGCGAAGAGATCGCCATGCGCGGTGTAGAAGGTAATGTCGTGCTCGTAGCCGAAGCCAGCGTGAAGAGCAGTGCGGATATGGCGCGGCGCGGAGGCTGTAACTCGACCATAGGGATCGATAACAGCGGTGACGCCGGTGTTGGTGGAGCGAAGCACCCAGCGATGGTTTTCGATGGCGCGCATGCGGACCATGTTGAGGTGCTGCCATGGCGCGCTGGTATCGCCATACCAGCCATCGTCGGAGATGTTGACGAGGACATCTGCGCCTTTGAGCACGAAGAGGCGGATCTCGTCGGCGAAGGTGGACTCATAGCAGATGAAGGTGCCGTAATGGTGACCGTCGTAGGTGAAGACCGTGCGGTGGGTGCCTGCCGATAAGTCTCCTGCTTCAGCGAGTAAGTTTCCGGCGAAGAAGAGCAGGGATTTGAAGGGAACGTATTCGCCGAAGGGGACCAAATGCATCTTGTCGTAGCGGCCAGCGAAGACGCCGTCGGGTGTAAGAAACGACGCAGAGTTGAAGCGATCGAATGACTTCGAGGCAGTGGGGTCGGAGCTACGGCCGACGCCTAAGTCGTCTACGATGACCGGCGCATTGGCCGCGCGTGCGAGCGAGGACATGCCAATGCGGAAGCGTGGATCGTCCTCAACAAAGGGCGCAGGAGCTTCGGGCCACACGATAAGGTTCGTTGGCGTTGGCGGCATCGTTTGCTGTGCAGATTGCGGGGGAACTTCGAAGACGATGCAGGTAGTGGAAGGGAGTTCGGGGATTCCATTACAGCGATTGCGCGGAGGATGGAGGCTAAGTTGCGAGAAAGAATCGATAAGTTGCTCGACGGATGGCTCTGGGCCAGTTCTCTCCGCACCTACCGCGAGATTCTCCTGTAGCAGCGTGGCTTTGGCAGTTGTTTCAGAGTAAGTAGGCGTGTGAAAGCGATGCAGCGCAGCGACGTAAAGCAAAATGATGACTACACCGGTGATGGTAAGTGCTGGACGAGTAAATCGCCGGTCCCGAACACGGATACGAATGAGCCAGAGGGCATTGACTGCCACGATGACGAAGGACAGGCCATAGGCACCAGCGATCGGCGCGAGCCGAGTAAGGAGTGAGTTATCTACCTGAGCAATGCCTAGCTGGTCCCAGGGAAAGCCGGTGATGCGTGCGCGGGCTAACTCGACCGCGATCCAGGCGAACGGTATTAGAAGGAGTGTGGCCTGACGCCCGAAGCGGCGATGGAAGGCAGTAACGAGCGCCGCGAAGAGTGCGTGATAGAGACCGAGATACAAGCAGAAGAGAACAAGGATACCTGCGGCGATAGGTTTGGCCAGGCCACCGTAGAGATACATCGTCTGATAGATCCAGTAGCAGTTACCGAGATACCAGACAAAGCCGCAGAGATAGCCGAGGGCCGCTCCCTGATGGAATTTGAGTGGAGCGCCAGCTTTATCGTTCGCGAGCAGCGCCCATAGAAGTGGAAGAAGCGCGATCCAGCAGAAAGCGGTTCGCCAGAGCGGCGTGGGTCCGGCGATAGGAAAGGGCAGCACCTGAAGGATGCCGGAGAGTACGGCCATCAACCAGAGCCGCAGAGGAATTTGTCGCATCGCAGATGAAGTCTAACATTCAAAACTGCTGGTTGCGATGAGTCTTATTTTCAACGATGAATGTTATCGAGTTAGATCTCCCAAAAAGGTATGCAGATAAAAATCAGACTTACAATTATTTGCAAGCCAGTAGCTACTTCTGTATCGTCAAAGATGGCATTGTAGACATTCGAGTTATAGCTACTACTGGATCTAGTGATTGGATTTATTCGATGCCCACAGGAGGTAACAAGTGGAAGTAAGCCGAATTATCGCTGAGATTGATGCGCAGATATCGAAGTTGCAGCAGGCCCGTACGCTGCTCGCTGGAACGACGCAGGTCGCAACCAAGGGCCCGGGCCGTCCCAAAGGACGCAAGGTTGCTGTCAAGGCAGCAGCAGTAGCACCGAAGAAGGCACCAGCGCGTAAGCGCAAGCTGAGCCCCGAAGGCCGCAAGCGCATCGCCGATGCCATGAAAAAGCGTTGGGCGGAACGGCGCAAGCAGAACGCCAAGGGCTAACTCCTTAGGCTTTATAGAAAAAGCGCAAGCACTGTGACAACCGTGCTTGCGCTTTACCTTTGCTAATTGACTATTAGCGGGTAATGATGACTTCGCGAAGACTGTCTTTCGCGAGGAAGAAGCGAAAGTTACTAAATTCGCTCAGCATGTTTTCAATCTTTCGGTTGCTGTAGACGTTGAGCAGCGGATAGTTTCCTGCACGCTGCATCTCGATGACGTCAGTGTCTGTGAGATGGTAGCGGTTGAAAGACGCCTCCGCATCCGGCGCTGCATGGAAGAATGCCAGCATAAGGCCGCCGGGCTGTAACACCTCGTGAATACGCGCGAACACTGGCGCGAGCAGAGGCTCGGGTAGGTAATCCGCCGTGTCCCAGAGGATTACTACATCGAACATGCGTCCGGAAAAATTGAGATTGGACTTAAGGAAACCTTCCACGTTGAAGCCAGCGACCTTGTCCCCTTCAGCGGGGACGACCCACTCTGGCTTCGCAGCCTCTTCGACCAGATTCGCCATATAGATGCTGTGGCCAAGACTGGTGATGTAGTTGATGTTGGTGGAGGACGTGGGACCGATATCGAGGACGCGCAGCGATTCCTGCGTGCTCAGATGCTTGAGCAACTCCTTCCATCCGCTGGAATGGCGGGGGACGCGGTTGCCCCCAGCACCCTTGGCGCTGCTTGAGCTATCGCTGCTAAAGAGATTGCGCATGTGCCCGCTTCCCTTCTCTTAGGCCTTCGGCTGCAGGACGAGAGTTTCTGGCGAAGTCGCGGCAGGAGCCGAAGCCGTTTGCGACGTAGAAGCAGGTTGACCCGCACCCGGCTTCAGTTCGACGCGCCCCTTGAGTATGGCACTCTCTTCGATAGAAAGCCTACCCGCGACGATATCTCCCGTAAGAGACGCCGACTGGCGCAGGTCGACGCGCCCTGTGGCCTGGACATTGCCGGTAAGCCTGCCGAAGACGATCAGATCGCGCACGATGACGTCGGCGACGATGCGCGCATCTGGACCGATGGTCAACCGATTTTCAGAAAGGGTGATGCTACCTTCAATGTCGCAGTCCAGATAGAGGTCTTCCTGGCCGGAGATATCTCCGCGAACCACGACTGACTTACCGATAACGGTGGAACCTTCTGCTGGCTTCATTCGATTTTGCTCTCCTCGTGACGCTGTCTGCTGCAAGTATGTCTTGCCCGAACTATACCCAAGCGCTTGTTATGAGGCAAACCGAGTAAACTTTGCAAGGGCTTTATACGTCTGACTTAGGATAGCCTGAACGGCTGCGGCGAACTAGAAGTAGAACCAGGAGTGAAGTTTGACAAGCGATGCGGTGGAGGGTGGTGACGATATTTCATTTCATGCGCTGGAGCCGCAGATTCCGAGGGAACGCTTGTTGACAGGTCGCTGGTTGATGGCAGGAGCCTTAGGGCTGTGTGCCTGCCTTACAGGACCGTGGGTGACCGCGCAAAGCGTGCCCGCAAACAAAACGGATAGCTCGGTAAACCTATTAGCGGAATCTCCACGCTCATGGGTAGTGGCTGCTGCGACAAATGAGCTGACTGCCCTTCATCATCCAAACTCTTATCTGCGCTACCAAATGCACGTCATCGACATGAAAGGCGATCAGATTCGCGATGTCATCGAGAGCAAAGACGGCACTGTCGCAAGATTGATTCTGAGGGATGGACGGCCACTGACCGAAGATGAAGACAAAGCGGAACGGCAACGCTTGAATGATATGATCGCGTCGCCATCGGATTACTTCAAGCACGTTAAGAACGATGGCGAGGGCCGGAAGCTGGCCGACCAGCTAATACGTTTGATGCCGGACGCCATGATCTACACCTATGCGCCGGGGCAGCCGCAGACAGGCAAGAATGGCGGGATAGAGGTCGTGCTGGACTACAAGCCCAATCCAAAGTTCTCGCCCCCCAGTACGCCCGCCCAGGCGCTGACGGGACTCGAAGGTCGCGTATGGATCGACGCCAGGAGCCATCAGGTCGTTCGCATGGAAGGAACGATCTTTCGCCCTGTCAACTTCGGATGGGGAATGCTGGCGCATATCTATCCTGGGGGGCATCTTCTGTTGGATCAGGAAAATGCCGGAAACAACCGATGGATTTTCACCAAGTTCAAAGAGGATGTCAGTGTGCGTGCCCTGATGGTGAAGACGATTCATGTTCACTCCGATGTCGAAGCAGGGTCGTTCCAGACCTTGCCCGGGCCTATCCCCTACCAGGAAGCAATACGAATGCTGCTGGACACTCCGCTGCCTAAGAAGTAAATCCTCGAACCTTCTTGTCAATTACTTCTCAGGCAAGCACACGAGCCCTGGCTCGAAGCGTTTGGCGGCGCACTGTCAGTGCCTCGATGCGATCGCGCTGCACAGCGTATCCCATGCCTATAGTGGTTGGGACCACGATCTCGCCTTTTTTGCTCACCGTAACCGCAGGCTCAATGATGTCCTGCGACCAGTAGCGGCTGGAGGCGGAGACGTCGCCGGGTAAAGAGAAGTTAGGCAACGAAGAGAGCGCGATATTGTGTGCACGGCCGATTCCAGTCTCCAACATGCCGCCGCACCAGACAGGAATGCCGCGCTCCTCGGCAACGTTGTGGACGGCGATTGCCTCGCTGAAACCGCCGACGCGGCCGACCTTGATATTGAGGATGCGGCACGATTGCATATCGATTGCGGCGAGAGCGTCGCGACGGTTGCGAATGGATTCGTCGAGGCAGATTGCGGTCTTGATGCGCTTTTGCAGCATGGAGTGGAAGTAGAAGTCGTCGTACCAGAGAGGCTGCTCGATCATAAGCAGATTGAACTGGTCCCAACTGGCGAGGTGGTCGAAATCTTTCATGCGATAGGCAGAGTTTGCGTCGCAGCTTAGCCTGATATCAGGCCAACGGGCACGGACCGCCTCGAAGATCTGCGTATCCCAGCCGGGCTTGCACTTAAGCTTGATGCGCTGATATCCAGCCGCAAGCTCGATAGCAATTTTCTCCATAAGCTGGTCGATAGTGGGTTGGATGCCGATGGAGACACCGCAAGCGATGATAGAGCGCGTGCCGCCGAGAAGCTGTGCCAGTGAAACCTGTTCGATCTGCGCCTCTAAATCCCAGACAGCGTTTTCAAGCGCTGCCTTAGCCATGCGGTGTCCACGAACCTGTCGAAAGAGACCGGGACAACTGCCGCCGCCCTGCAGCTCGACATCGAGCAGGCGTGGTGCCAGCTCTGTCTCAGTAATGATCCACGCGGTGTCGATCATCTCGTCGCTGAAGTAGGGATGCTCACCGGCGACGCACTCGCCCCATGCGGTGCGACCATCGGATTCGATCTCGATTAGAAGAATGCGGCGTGCCGTAGTGAGGCCGAAGCTGGTCTCGAATGGATGGGCCAGCGGCATATTAATCTCACGCAGGTGGATGGCATCGATCTTGAACATGGTCTCTCCTGTCTTTCGAGGATGTCGAACTGCAATTTAGAGTGCCGAGTTCGCTCACATAAATTTCTTGTCAAATCTTCATACTCGTGGAGCCTCGTCCCATTGACCAAGAAGAAATGTGCCATTGCCTTCGGCGTCCCGCTCGTAGCCGATGACGGCAAGTCCGCGATGGAACGCTGCCTGGAACTCCGCCCTGTTTTGGATTTGCAATGACTGTGCCAGGTTCCGCTGCTGAGCGTCCTGCTTCCATTGGTAGATGGCATACGGGACAATGATGCGTTCGAGAACTTTGAGGTGTGGTGCTTCTCCGTGCAGCAGTCCATTCACTCGCGGGGAGCGCAGCCACCACTCCGCGTATAGCCTATCCGTCGGCAAGCCGCCTTGCAACGGGGACGACGATGGCCCGTAGAAGTCCGGTTGGTAGCGGCGTACGATGGCGCCCAGTCGAGCGATATTGAGGTAGGCGTTCTTGATCTCCAGCGGATCGAACGTCCACTCCATCAGGTCAAAGCCGCGGGCGAGGGCGTCATCACGCTGGGCGAGTTTAAGGCGACGTCCCAAACCGGCATTGCGATATGCCGGAAGGACGGCCAGCATGTGCGAGTGGAGATAGGCATGGCCATCGCGGAAGCCGGGCAGCGACATGGCGAAGCCGATGATGATGTCTCCGTCGAAGGCGCCGATGACCTGGCCACCAATGCGATGCGCCACCATGAAGATGCGCCGAGGAACGACATCCCCGTCGCTGTAGCCCCACGTCTCCAGTTGCAGCACAACGCAACGCTCGAACTCTTCGAGAGTGGCAAGCGGCGCAATGCGAATATCACGATATGGGCCTGTACTCATGGCTTCGGCGATTTGCTCTTTGCGTGGCTCCATAGTTCTTCGAGCTGCGGCGGCGTAAGCGCCGCCAGAGCATCCGCGTTGCCTGCTGCCGATTCCATTGCGGCAAAGCGACGCCGGAATTTCGCATTGCAGGAGCGGAGGGCAGATTCAGGATCGATCTTTAGATGGCGCGCAAGGTTAACGGCCGTGAAGAGCAGGTCCCCGAGCTCTTCTTCTGCCGCTGGAGTTGCGGGCTGCTCGCCGTTCGATAGCTCCGCTTGCAGTTCGGCGATCTCCTCTTGCAGCTTGTCGAAGAGGCCGTCTGCATTGGGCCAGTCGAAGCCCACCTTGGCCGCGCGCGAGCCTAGCTTCGATGCCTCCAGCATTGCTGGCATCGTGCGTGGAATCTCATCCAGCAGTGAAGACTGCGTTTTTGCTTTTCCTGCCTTTTCTTCGCGCTTGACCTGCTCCCAGTTACGAAGAACAGCGTTGGAGTCAGTGGCTTCGAGATCGCCGAAGACATGCGGGTGGCGGCGGATGAGCTTGGCGTTTAGATTTGCAGCCACGTCTTCGATGGTGAAGTAGCCCACCTCAGCAGCCATCTGCGCGTAAAAGAGGACCTGTAGAAGAAGATCCCCAAGTTCGTCCTTTAGGTCGGGCCATGCGCGGCGCTCGATGGCATCGAAGACCTCGTAGGTCTCTTCGAGCGTGTGGCGCTTGATGGTGTCGAAGGTCTGTTCGCGGTCCCAGGGGCAGCCATCAGGGCCGCGCAGACGCGCCATGATGGCGATGGATTCGGCGATGGCCTCGGCATTGGTGGGGACGGCTTCTTCTGAAGTGGACTCTGCCATAGCCTTCACTTTACCCGATTTCGATGTGGTCACCTGTCCGCAACTTATGGGTAATCGCGACCTGCCGCCTGCTGGGGATTGTTGACTTGAAGTTCAGAGATTCAAACGGCAACGCGCCTGCTACTGGTAGCAGGCGCGTCATAATGTATTTTTTTTGAATGCAGCTACGAATAACTACAACTGACCGTTCGGGTTTGTTGTAGCTGCGCCTGCGGCAGGTGCAGCAGGACTATTTGCCGCGTTAGACATCAGCTTGATGTTGACGCGACGATTCTGTGCACGTCCTGCCGCTGTTTGATTGCTGGCAACTGCCTGATCTTTGCCGATGCCGATCAGATAGAACTTATGCGGCGGAATGTTGTACTTCGCAGCGAGGTAGTTTACGACTGCATCCGCGCGGCGCTGGCTGAGTTGATAGTTGTAGTTCGCGTCGCCGGTAGAGTCGGTGCCACCCGTAACTTCAAGAATGTAGCCACGAGCGCTGGTGAGATTCGAAGCGAAGTCATCGAGCTTCTTCTTGTCCGATGAAGTCAAGGTTGACTTGTCGAAACGGAAGGTGACATCTAAATCCGACAACGGCTTGTAGTTATCCAGGTTGGCAACTACACCGGTGAGGCTATCGACGCGGTTGTAGGCTTCCTGTGCTGACTGGTTGGCCGTGTCAGCGGACTGACCGGCTGCAACGGCGTGCTGGTTGGCGGTGTCGGCAGCGGTCTGGGCTCCCGCGATGCCTTTCTGGGCTCGCTCGTCGGTGTCGACGATATTGCGATGGTCAGCGGCTGTTTTGGCGTCGAGTTCGTTGGTCTGTTGAATAAGAGGCGCGGCCTGAGAACGAACGTAGTTCTTGCTGGAGCACCCCACGGTGCAGGCAACGACGAAGGCGCTGGCGAAAAAAACGGTGCAGGCAGATCTGATCTTCATCTCAGTGCTATCTGATCGCATATTGGAGCTCATTGGTTTCATCTCCTGTGTGTTGATGGCAATCTTCAACACAGTAGTTGAAAGCAATTCTCTTGCCAAATAACCAAAGATCTAAGCCGCTTATTTTCAATAGAATACAAGCCGCCTGATAACTTAAGCTATGCGGCGGAGATCAAAGATCGGGAACTTTTGATTCAAAGATGCGTCAAATCTACTGAGTTGATCTGTGTGGAAGTCGCCGCGGCTTTGAGCGTCTACACTGAGACGCGAAGCTGAAATTCCATGGATCTTTACCAGAAAATTCGGACCATCCCTACCCAGCCCGGCTGCTACCTCTATAAGAACGCCGAGGGCGAGGTGATCTACGTCGGCAAGGCGAAGAACCTGCGGGCGCGGGTGCGGTCGTACTTTCTGGAAGCTTCGCAGGCAAATGCGAAGACCGGCTCGCTGATGCGCGAGGCCGTCGATGTGGAGTACATCACGGTCGCCAACGAGCATGAGGCCCTCGCGCTCGAAAACAACCTCATCAAACAGAAGAAGCCCCGATTCAATATCCTTCTGCGCGATGACAAGACCTATCCCTATATCAAACTGACGCTCCACGACCGACATCCCAAGGTCTTTGTGACACGCCGTTTGAAAAAGGATGGCTCGGCGTACTTCGGCCCTTACTTTCCCGGCAACCTGGCGTACCGGCTGGTGGATTTAATTCATCGCAGCTTTCTTATTCCCAGTTGCAAGGTTGACCTGTCACGCTACCATCCGCGAGCGTGCCTGCAGTACTACATCAAGCGATGCCTCGGGCCTTGCGTCGAAGGACTCACCACACCTGAAGCCTATAAAGAGACCATCCGCGATGTGCAGCTCTTTCTCGAAGGGCGAACCGATGAGTTGGAGCAATCGCTGACGCGGCGCATGGAAGAAGCAGCCGAAGCGGAGCAGTTTGAGCTGGCCGGTAGACTACGCGACCAGATCGTGACCGTTCATCAGATGAACGACAAGCAGCGAATGGCGACGACCGACAATGAAGATGCAGATGTCTTCGGCTATCACTACGAGAACGAGATGCTCGCGGTAAATCTCTTTCATATGCGTGGAGGCAAGATCGTCGACCGGCGCGACTTCTTCTGGGAAGACCTGCCGGAAGTCCTGTCGGAGACGCTGAATGAGCACAGCGCAGAGAAGAATGAGATCGAGATGCTGTCGCGGATTGAACCGGATCCAGCAGTGACAGCGCCGGAGATTGGCGAGGGTGCGGAGATGTTGCAACATGCGCCGGTATCGGAGTTGGGCGCTGCATTCAATCCATCGGTCTTCTTCTCTGCCCTGCTGAAGCAGCTTTATCTCGACCAGAATTATGTTCCGCGATCGGTCTTTGTGCCAGTCGAATTTCCCGACCGCGTGGTGCTTGGCGAAATGCTGTCAGAGCGAACAGGAAAGCGTGTCGAGATTCTGGTGCCGCAGCGTGGAGAAAAGCGGTCACTCGTCGATCTGGTGTGCCAGAACGCGAAGCAATCCTACGATCAGCGGTTTCGCGTGTTGCAACCCGGTATGAAGGCGATTCAGGAGGCATTGCAGGATGCGCTGACGCTGGAAGAACTGCCGCGCCGAATCGAGTGCTTCGATATCTCGCACATTCAAGGCGCGGAGACGGTAGCTTCCATGGTGGTGTGGGAAGACGGCGCCATGAAGAAGTCCGACTATCGCAAGTTCCAGGTAAAAACGGTGAGCGGCGTCGACGACTTTGCGAGTATGCGCGAGGTGATTCAGCGGCGCTACAAGCGGTTACAGGAGGACAAGAAGCCGTTCCCATCACTCATCCTGATTGACGGTGGACTTGGACAGCTTCATGCGGCGTATGCCGCGCTGGAAGAGATTGGCATCACGCTACAACCGCTCGCGTCAATTGCGAAGCGCGAGGAGATTATCTATGTCTACGGACAGGAGAATGAGCCTGTGGTGCTGGACCGCCGCTCTCCGGTCCTGCACCTGATGCAGAAGATTCGCGATGAGAGCCACCGGTTCGCCGTCACCTACCATCGCAAACGGCGGGAGATGCGCGACCGCGATAGCGAGCTGCTGGCGATTCCAGGAGTAGGCCCGAGAACCCGGCAACGCCTGCTCGAACACTTTGGCAGCGTACACGGAATCAAACAGGCAGGGCCGGATGCATTGACTGCCGTAGTCAACGCCGCCACCGCCGAGCGAATTCGCAAGCACTTCGAGGAATCGCAGCCAGAGACATCAGGCAAGTCTGTGCTGCCGGTCTTGAACTAGACGGCTAGGCGCTGTATTGGCTGTACGAGCGGGAACGTTCCGGCTTGATGAGCTTGTGTGTGATGTACATGGCGGGCACCAAAAAGAAGAGCGAACCCATAACCCACATGATGACCGCACCCAGCACCTGATCGGCAAGCGGCGTGAGGTGGAAAGGATTGGGCTCCGTCAAATAGTACGAATACATAGGCCGCGTGCAGAAGGCAAGGAATGCCGAGAGCCCGGTGTTCACCACATCCGCCGACAGAAGATATAGAATCACTCCCCAGTTATAGGCGCGGCTGCCGGTAGGCCACGGCCTGACAATCGGCCACCAGAAGATCAACGATGCAGATAAAAAGCACATGTGCTCGAAGATGTGCCAGTTCTCGTGCTCCAGGGCATAGTCGTAAGCGCCGGGAACGTGCCACGCCAAAAAGATCAGATTCATGACCAGCCATGCGACGCGAAGACGAGTAAGCCAGTGCGTGAACCTTCGCAACGGACGATTTCGCAGTAGCGGACCAAGCACATAACGCAGTACAGGACGAGGTAGACCACGCAGCAACGGCACTGTTGGATTACCCAGTAGGGCCAGCGGCGGAACGACCGACATCAACAACAGATGCTCGATCATGTGCGCGCTGAGCATCGCATCCGCGAACGCGTCCATGGGCGATCCGATGGCAAACCAGAGTGTTGCCATCGCCAACAGAAAGCTCCACAGTCTCCATGTTGGAAATTGCGTTGGCCGTGTCCTGCGAATTGCCAGCCATCCTCGAAAATACACGATGGAAGTGAGCACCACCATCGTCGAGAGGAACCAGGAAGGCTCCCATGCATCGAAGGTCGATTGGATATCAGCGGCCATGCAACGGCATTTCTATCGCTTCTCCTGCACCGGCGATTTTTCGGACAGGTGCGATTGTCCCGACGGCTTCTTTTCGCCGGGAACAGTTGTCTCTGGAGGATTCTCTCCCATCAGAGCCCGTGAAGCGTCCTGCGCTGGCCTGAGATCGTTACCCTTCAATGTCTTCAGAAAAGCGACCAGCGCCGTGGTCTCCGCGGGACTGAGCGCATTGCCGTAGGCCGGCATGTTGCCGCCGCCCTGCAACACCTGACGCACCAGTTGATCTTCCGTCAGTCGCGTAGCAACAGAGTCAAGTTCGGGTCCTCGCTGTCCGCCTTGGCCGCCAACCTCGTGGCAGTTGCGGCACTGCTTATTTTGAAAGACGAGTGCGCCCTCCCGCTCCAGCGGCGTCCGGTCATGGATGTACTTCTGAGGAACGGTATCGCTGCTCCACGCATTCATCACCGGGCTCCACGGAGTCGTGACGCCGAGGCGGGTAAAGACACCGAGCGAGACAGCGATCACTGAGACCATCAGCACGGCAACCGGACGGCGGCTCCAGTGCTTTTCGCCTTCGCCTGCCACCAGAGGCAGCAGCAGCATCGCTCCAATGATGAGCACCGGCGCAATCAGGATGATCGGCGTCTCCATCTCGGGCGGCAACAGGGAAAGCACGGCAAAGAGCCAGAGGAACGGGCCATCCGGCTTCGGCGTCGTCTGAATAATGGTGGGATCAGGCTGACCGGTGGGGCCGAACGGACCGAAGAAGAAGGCACATGCCATTACCGAAAGAATGATGGCAGCGGCAAAGATCGCATCCTTCCACGCACCATCCGGCACAAAGGCGATTCCCTCTTTTTCCGTCAGCGCGTGATACTCCGCTTCATAAGTGGCTTTGCGAACGATGCGCCCGGGCATCGGCCACTCATTAATTCCGAGCCGCAACACCATCAACAGATGGAGCGCAACGCCAGCCAGCAGAAGACCCGGAATAACGAAGACGTGCAGTGTAAAGAACCGCGAGAGCGTAGCGCTGCCGATGATCGGACCGCCCAGCAGGAAATGCACGAGAGGAGCGCCGATGACAGGCACGCGGCTCATAATCGATGCGCCGATGCCAAGACCCCAGTAAGCGTCCTGATCGAAGCGCAGCACCTGTCCAGTGAAGGCCATGCCCAAAGTCAGAAGCAGAAGCAGCACACCAATGATCCAGGTAAGCTCACGGGGAAATTTGTATGCCCCGAACATGAAGACCTGCACCATGTGGATGAGCACGATGGCGATCATGAAGTCGGAGCCCCATCCGTGCAACGCGCGCAGGAACCAGCCCAGCTCCACATTGTTATTAAGGAACTGAAGGCTGCTCCAGGCAT
Source organism: Granulicella sp. L56 (assembly GCF_009765835.1). NCBI lineage: Bacteria > Pseudomonadati > Acidobacteriota > Terriglobia > Terriglobales > Acidobacteriaceae > Granulicella > Granulicella sp. L56. The sequence goes on from NZ_LMUS01000006.1 coordinate 925,012, forward strand.
GGTTCGCCGACGGCGTGTAAACCAGCGCCAGCAGGATGCCGGTCATGATCTGCAGAACGAACAACACTGTCGCCGCGCTGCCAAAGACGTACCACCAACTCGCTGCACTCGCGGGCACCGGATGCACTGCCGCTTCGACGGCTGGCTTCACAAGGCCGAGACGATGCTCGAACCACTCGTACACTTCGATGCCGGCCTTCTGCAGACCTTTTTTATTTAGCTCTGCCATGTTGCACGCCCGATTTTATCCAGTGGAACAAAGTTGGCATTCTGCGCGCTGGCCGGTGTGGAGAGTGTCGGCAGTTCGCCCGCATTAATCATCAATTTGGCTCCAGCTAATCTATATTTGTATTCGAAGAGGCCACGCTCCGGCGGCCCGGCAGCACGCGATCCGTCTTCGTAGTAAGCGCCGCCGTGGCAGGGGCAGAGGAAGAGCTTCGACTCCGCGAACCATCGCACCGGGCACCCAAGATGAGCGCAGTTGATCGCAAAGACCTGGAACTGATTGCCCGATTTCCTGCGCACCCAGCAGGCTACCTTGCCGGTATCGCCATCCCATGGGGTGGTCGATGGATTTCGATAGTCTGCCAACCTCGTCTCGCCTTCAGGAAAATCGTCGACATTCCCAAGCGCGATCCAAGAATGATAGGAGCTCTTCTTCTGAATCATTGGCCCCAATAGATATCGCACGATGGGCACAGCAAGCACGACACCGACGGCGCCATTGACCAGCAGGGACATTTTGAAGAGGAAGACCCGGCGGGAATGGTCTTTCGGTCCGTTCTTCGGCTCGCTCTGCAATTTGTTCTCTTCCGGACTCAAATTGCCGGTACTATCGTGTTCGCTCATCTGTGTCTCCGTCTTACCAGTTACTACTGATGCTGTGCTGTAGGCGCTGCCGCGGGATATTGTTGACCGGGAAACTGCGTCCGGTGCGACGCCAGCCACGCCACGATGTCCGTCACTTCCTTATCGGTCATCGCATGGGAAGAAACGTCACCGCGCCAGTCAGGCATTCCCTGCCCTGGCAACCCGACAATCGTTGTCGTCCGCAGATTCTGATCGCTCACCAGCGCCAGGTAAGAAGGATCGACAATAGACCCGCGGCTGGTGTGCGCGGCTGCGTCTTTACCCTTCAACCCGGTTCCATCAGCACCGTGGCAGCTCGCACAGTAGGTCGTGAAAGCCTGCTGTCCCTGCTGAACATCGCCAGTACTGGTTGCTGTATATGACGGGAGGGTTTGTCCCGCGAGTGTATCTGGTTTACCCCACTGACTGATCATGCCGTTCACCAGATCGTGAACCTGCTGGTCGGTCAACATGCCTCCGGCGCTCTGCGCGAAGGGCGGCATCAGAGTACCGGGAATGCCCTTCGCCGTAATGCGAAGCAGCGTGTCTTCTCCCGCAAGCGAGAGATACTCGGGATTGGCTAGAGAGGCGGCAATGCCTTGGCGCCCGCTCTCGCCATGGCAGGCTGCGCAATTCTGTTTATAGAGCACGGCAAAATCGTGTATCTCGTCCGGACGTGGAACCTCCGGCTCGGCCTTGGGACGCCCAGGAGCGCTATTGCAGCCAAAGCTGGCGAAGGTCAACAACGAAAAAGCAACTAAAGAGAAGAGAGTCTGCGCCTTCACTATTCGTCCTCCCCTTCTCTCTTGTGAGCGCCTTCGAGTCCGGCGCGCAGCGTGAATGGCAGCGAGCGGAACTGCTCGGTCCGCACCTGCACCTGAAGGTTTACGACGAAGCCGCAGACCAGCCCGAACGTAATCTGCGAGACCACAAACCATAGCCAGTCGATACGTTGATCGAGAATCGGGCTGATGACGCCAAGCGCGCTGTAAAGAATTCCTGTCCACAGAAAGGGAGCCGCGAAGCCTGCCGTAAAGATCGGCTTCCACGGAAACATGGGAAGCATCGCGCCGTAGAGCAGCCCTACCAGCAACGACGTAACGATGTGAATAGCCAAAGCCGCGAGCAGACCCTCTGGATGAAATGCCGAGAGGAATGCGTTGCTCGCATTGGCCCAGCTCACAAATCCGCCCGCAGCCAGCAGGTTCATCGAATACCAGAGGCTGTGATAGCGGATGAGGCCATAAAGCGTCGCAGGCACAACCATTGCGATACCACCGGCGATTCCGCCCTTCACCCCAGCCATCATGGTGTAGGTCTCGTACGGCAGAACCTGCCTGTGGTCCTCGCTGAGAGGAATGCGGATGACGTTGATGCGGCGCGAGGTGATGGTCTCGATCCGCGTGGTGACAGGCACGCCTACGTGCTGCTCATGCGGCAATACCTGGCGGAACCAGCCGACCGTCGACATCAGCATCAACACCACGCCGAGCAGGCTGATGACCCAGTTGGTCACAAGTCCCGACAGCAGCAGCGTAATACCGAGCGAGAGAACGATGGGCCACGAGGTAGGCGTCGGCAGATTCACGACTCCCTTATGGTCTTGTCCGTGTTCCGATTCAGCGACTGACATCGAGTGCCTTTCCAGCGTTATTGAACCTATGCAAAGTCTTTACCGTCCGAGAACATACACAACCGTGAACACAATGACCCAAACCGCATCGACGAAGTGCCAGTAGAGCGAGAGCACGTCCATGCGATGCGCATGCTTCTCAGTCACATGCCCGGTCAGGCCAAAAATCAAAGCGGCAATCAGCATCAGCAGACCGACGATGACGTGGGTCGCGTGCAGCCCCACCAGCGAATAGAACGTCGTGCCGAAGAGGTTCGTCTGGATCGTCAGGCCATCGACATAGATCAGGTGATACCACTCCATGCCGGTTCCGATAAGGAAGATAGCGCCGAGAACTACCGTCGTCGCAAGCCACGCATTGAACGCGCCCAGCTTACTCTTTCGCAGCGCCACTACCGCCCAGTGCAGCGTAAAGCTGCTCGACAGCAGGCAGATCGTGGTGAAGATCGGCAACTCGAGCACCTGCCGCGGAGTGGGACCACTGAGGCTTTGCCCCATGTAGAAGATGTACGCGACCACGAAGATGACGAAGATCGCCGATTCCGCAATGATCAGGCAGGCCATGCCGATCGTACCGCGGTCAGGCAGGATCCACGGCTCGTCGGACGGGTCGGGAGTAATAGGAATCGTACTCATCGATAATCTCTCATTCGTAGTTCCAGTCAGGGTCTTCCGGATGCTTGATATCCCAGAGTGGACGGCGGCTATGGACGATCGGTGTCGTAGCGAAGTTATAGGAAGGCGGCGGCGAAGCAGTCGACCATTCGAGCGTCCACGCATCCCAGGGATCGTTGCCCGCAACCTCTCCCTTGTAATACGAATGGACCAGGTTGTAGACGAAGATCAGCGTGGCGATAGCCTGAATGACCGCACCGACGCTGACGATCAGGTTCCATATCTCCCATCCGCGGCCCGGCTCGTAGGTATAAATACGGCGCGGCATACCCAGCAGACCGGGGATGTGCATGAAGTCAAACGTCATGTGAAACCCGATGACCATCAGCCAGAAGTGCCATTTTCCCAGGCGCTCGCTCATCATGCGGCCCGTCGCCTTCGGATACCAGTAGTAGAAGGCGGCGAAGATCATAAACAGAATTGCGCCGACCAGAACGTAATGGAAGTGGGCCACCACAAAATAGGAGCCGGTAAGCTGCCAGTCGAATGGCGCAACTGAAAGCATGATGCCGGTCAATCCGGCGATGAGGAACTGGAACAGGAAGCCAACGCTGAACAGCATCGGAGAGGCAAAGCGGATCTTGCCGCCCCAGATCGTCGCCAGCCAGTTGAAGATCTTGATCCCGGTTGGCACTGAGATAATCATCGTCGAAAACACGAAGAAGACATTGGCACCAGCGCCCATGCCGACGGCGAACATGTGGTGCGCCCACACGCTCAGGCTGATAAAGCCGATGCCTACCGAAGCAGCCACCATCGCCGGGTATCCGAAGATTGCCTTGCGCGAGAACACCGGGATGATCTCATTGGCAAAAGCAAAGGCAGGCAGCACGAGGATATAGACCTCAGGATGCCCGAAGATCCAGAAAAAATGCATCCACAGAATAGCCGAGCCGCCTGCTTGAGTGTCGAAGAAGTGCGAGCCAACGTAGCGGTCGAGCATCAGCATAATCTGCGCCGCCGTCAGCGGGCTGACCGCGATAAAAACCATGCTCCCCGTCACCAGATAAAGCCATGACAACAACGGCATCCGGTTCAGCTTCATGCCGGGGCAGCGCATGCAGATAATCGTGACGACGATGTTGAGCGCCGTGCCGATGCTTCCGATGCCGCTCAACAAAATGCTCAGCGTCCAGTAATCTGTGCTGTGCCCGGGCGAGAACACCTTCGCCGTCAGCGGAGCATACGCGAACCATCCCACATCGGGGGCGCTTCCCGCTCCATAAAGACCCGACCCACCGATAAAGCTGTAGTACAGCAAAAATCCGCCAAATGCAGAGATCCAGAAGCTGAAGGCATTCAAGCGCGGAAACGCCATGTCGCGCGCACCGATCATCAGCGGGACAAGATAGTTTCCAAATCCAAACAGAATCGGCATGCCCACGAAGAAGACCATCGTGGTCCCATGCAGCGTGAACATCCGATTGAAAACTTCTGGCGAGACAAAGGTGTTATGCGGCACAGCAAGCTGAATCCGCATGACGATCGCTTCGATTCCCCCGATCACCAGGAAGGTCAGCGAGTAGGCAATGTACATCAGGCCGATCTTTTTGTGATCGACCGTGGTCACCCAGTCGTAAAGCACCTCAAGGAATAATTGCCGCGGTTTTTCAACCGGCGTCAGATCAATTGCTTCCACCGATGAGAGGCCAGACACGGAATCAGCCATCGTTTCCTTTCTTCAGTCCATCAGGCCAGCGAGCTTCAATCCGGGCTGCCTGGGTGATCTGCCGATTAATGAAGCGTCGTCAGGTACGCTGTGATCGCGTTCAGATCGTGATCGTTCAAATGCATAGGAGGCATCAACGCGCCGGGCTTGAACGTGTCCGGGTTATCGATCCACTTCTTCAAATTGTCTGGATTGTTCTCAACCGCACCCGAAGCAATCGTGTCGCGGCTGGCCAGATGCGTCAGGTCAGGGCCGAAGCGTCCATTGGCCGGCGTGCCCGTGACCGTATGGCAGTTGACGCAGGCGTTGTGCAGAAACACCGCGCGTCCCTCTGCAACCGCGGGATCTTCAACGGCAGGCTTCTGCTGTTGCGCTACCCAGGCCGCAAACTCCTGTGGCGTATCTGCATAGACCCGCAACAGCATCTTGGCGTGCTGCACGCCGCAATACTGTGCGCACTGTCCGAGATAAAGGCCAGGCGCCTCCGGGTCAATCCACATGGTGTTTACGCGATTGGGAATCAGGTCCATCTTGCCCGCAAGGCGCGGGACCCAGAAGCTGTGATCAAGATCGGCTGACGACATCTCAAGATACGTCGGCGTCGGATGCGCGGGATCGCTCACCGGCACATGCAACTCGTTGGCGGTAACAATGCCCAGCTTGGGATAGCGGTACTCCCACCAGAACTGATGGCCCACCACGACTACATCGACCGCGTCAGTCGGCTTCTTCGCATCCTGGGTAGCCAGAATCACGCGCGATGCCGTAAGAAAGAGCATGACGACGATCAGCGCCGGAATGACAGTCCAGGCAAGCTCAATCTGATTACTGCCATAGATCTGTGTCGGCTCGTTATAGGTCAGCAGGTTGCGGTGCCGATAGCGAATTAGCGCATAGGTCAACAGACCGGCAACAATCAGAAAAATCAGGCCGGTAATGCTCAGCACGAACATCGAGAGCGTGAAGATCCAATGCGACGGCGTCCCCGCAGGAGAGAAGATACTGGTCGAGCTTTGCGCAAAGTATGACGGAGAATGTATAAACATTCCAACCATCGCAAATCGGTGAGCAGCGACGCCAGCAGGAGATAACCCAAACGCAGAAGGAACCAGCATAAAAAAACAATTACTGGCTAGAAAGCCGATTTGTAATGCTCTGCGACCCACGAGCGTCCTGACCTCTCATCTTTGCTGCGGCATATCGAAGAATAAACAGCGCGCGCTTACTAAGCTGGCGAGAAAAAACCGTTTTTAAACCTTGTTCAAACCCAAGATACGCTAGAAGAAACTGATGAAGCAAACATCAATCGAATATCGGTCGAATACGACTTCAAGACGGCCCGACGATAATCAATCATCCAATATAAGATCTCGCAAAACCTTTTTTTGACTTGATCAACTTTCATGTAAGGCAGGGATTTTCTCGCATCGCACTTCTTCGGTGGACAGATCTCACTCAGTTACCGCCAGCGGCATAACCGCACCCGTGATCCAGTATCTACCTCCGCGATCAAAACATAACTTTATCCGGGATATTATTTTACAAAAAGATAGGTTAAGTTCTAAAAAGATACGTTAGGCTTGACTGCAAAGAGGTATTCATGAAGATCTGTTGTTGGACAAAGTCTTTTCTGCCTATCGCCGCCATTATCCTGACTTCTTCCATCTCGTTCAGCCAGACGGCACCCTCCAGCGAGACCTTCGCCAATAATCTGATGCCGCAGCCGGCCAGTCTGCAAACATCTTCCGGCAGCTTTGTGCTCAACGCGCAGTTCCATGCCGTCACAACCCACTTCAATGATCCTCGTCTCGACGGTGCCATCCACCGCGCCGTGCTTCAATTGCGGCAGAAGACCGGCCTTCCCTTGTCGGTCGAGCCAGTCTCCGCCGGAACCGATGCTCCACTGACCGTCGATGTTCAAGGCGCAGGCGAAGCGATCCAGTCCGTAGACGAGAACGAATCATATACCCTTTCCGTCAATTCCACGGGCGCGCACATCGAGGCTGCAACAGTAGTCGGAGCCATGCACGGCCTCGAAACTCTCGTCCAGCTCGTCCAGCCTTCTGGCAGCGACTATGTCCTTCCCATCGTCACGATCAACGACTCTCCTCGTTTCCCCTGGCGCGGCCTGATGATCGATTGCGGACGCCACTTCGAGCCGATGGACGTCCTCAAGCGCACCATCGACGGAATGGCAGCCGTCAAGCTCAACGTCTTCCATTGGCACCTCACCGAAGACCAGGGCTTCCGCATCGAGAGCAAGCTTTACCCACGGCTGACTGATATCGGCTCCGACGGCCTCTTCTACACCCAGCAGGACGCTCGCGACCTCGTCAGCTACGCTCGCGCCCGCGGCATCCGCGTCGTCCCCGAGCTTGAGATGCCCGGCCACAGCACCGCGTGGCAAGTTGCTTATCCCAAACTCTCCAGCGGCACCCCTCCCACCGCTGTCCGCCGCGATTTCGGCGTCTCTGACTATGCTCTCGATCCTACGCGCGAAGAGACCTATCAGTTCATCGCGCGCTTCCTTGGCGAGATGGCCACCATCTTCCCCGATCCTTATATGCACATCGGCGGCGACGAAACACCCGCTCCCGACTGGAAGACAAATCCCCGCATCGTGGCCTTCAAGAAGACGCACAATCTCAAGGACAACGCCGCGCTTCAGGCATACTTCAATACGCGCGTGCTGAAGATCCTCACCGGCCTGCACAAGCACATGGTCGGCTGGGACGAGATCCTCAACCCCGCCCTTCCTAAAGATGTCGTGATTCAGTCCTGGCGCGGCGAAGCCTCGCTGGCTCAGGGAGCAGAACAGGGCTTTCAGGGCATTCTCTCCGCACCCTACTACCTCGACGGAATGAAGTCCGCGGGCACGCATTACCTCGCCGATCCGCTGCCATCAAGCTCTCCTCTTACACCGCAGCAGCGCAAGCTCGTCCTCGGCGGAGAGATCTGCATGTGGGGCGAACAGATCGACGCAGGCATAGTCGACTCTCGCACCTGGCCTCGCACAGCAGCCATCGCCGAACGCTTCTGGTCTCCGGAAGATGTCACCAACGTGGACGATATGTACCGTCGCCTGAACGTCGTCTCCATCCAGCTCGAAGGCCTCGGCCTCCAGCACATCACGCAGGAAGACGCCAGCCTGCGCGATCTCGCCGGAACGCAGAGCATCAATCAGCTTCGCATCTTCGCCTCCGCATTTGAGCCCGTCAGCTTTGGCGAGCGCTACGAGCAGCAGAAGACCTCGCAGCTTACCGTCCTCGACCGCTTCGTCGATGCAGTCCGTCCCGATCCGCCGTCGCGCTACAAGATCGCCCATCTTACCGAAAGCTTCCTCAAGTCACCCCAGTCCGACACCGCCGATGCGGCTGCTCTGACTCACTGGTTTGAGACCGTCACCAACTCCGTGCCCACAGTAGAGAAGCAGATGCAAAGCTCACCACGGCTCGCCGAAGCACAAGAACGCGCACAGCAACTCCCCGAACTTGCAAAGACTGCGACGGATGCGATTCACTTCCTCTCATCAGGAGCAAAAGCCCCCGCAGGTTGGAAGACGAACGCACTGGCTCAGATCGAGGCAGCGAAGAAGCCATCGGCAGTTGTGCGTTTTGTCTTCATCGATCCGCTCAGTTCACTGGTCAACGCAGTACAGGAATAGCAATATAGAAATAGAGGTATCAATGTCTGAGGTTTTTCAGTCAGCGCGAGGCAAAGCCTCTTTCATACAACCCCGCACACTGCGTGGCAGACAGTCCATCCTCTGCCACGCGATAGCGGCCCTCTCTTGCCTCGCGCCACTTTCGTCCATGGCGCAGAACTTCGTCGATATCAAGCCCAGCCCCGCACAAGTGCAGTGGCAGGATCTCGAGATCGGCGTCATCATCCACTTCGGCACCAACACCTTCCTCAACCGCGAGTGGGGTGACGGCACCGCCTCACCTTCAGTCTTCAACCCCACCCACGTCGATACCGACCAGTGGATGGAAGCCGCCAAAGCGGGCGGAGCCAGGTACGCAGTGATGGTGTCGAAGCATCACGACGGCTTCGCTCTCTGGCCTACTGAGCAGACCGATTACAGCGTCAAAAACAGTCCCTGGCTCAACGGCAAGGGAGACCTCGTCCGCATGGCCTCCGACTCCGCACACAAAGCAGGCCTCGGCTTCGGCGTCTATCTCTCTCCATGGGACCGCCACGACAAGCGCTACCCGGACCCCAAAGCCTACGACAAGTATTACCTCGCACAACTCGATGAGCTAGCCACGAACTATGGACCGCTCACGGAGTTCTGGCTCGATGGCGCAGGCAGCACCGGACGCACCTACGACTTCGACAGCATCATCACCGAGCTGCGCACCTATCAGCCAAACACCATGGTCTTCGCAGATGTAGGTCTCTACAAAAACGCAGACCTCCGCTGGGTCGGCAACGAAAACGGCAAGGTCCTCTTCGAGAACTGGAACGTCATCGACCGTTCCGGCTATCTTCGCTGGCGCCCGGTAGAGTCGGATACGCCGCTGCATCGCGGACATTGGTTCTGGCACCCCAACGACGAGGCCACCCTCCGCTCGGTGGACGATCTGCTCGATATCTACACCAATACCGTGGGCCGCGGCGCTCAACTCATGCTCGGCCTCGCGCCCGACAACACCGGCCAGCTTCCCGCAGCCGATGTCCAACGCCTGCACGAGTTCGGCGCGGCTGTCCATCGCATCTACGGTCACAATCTTGTCTCCGAGCAGAGTCACGCCATCGGCACAGACGTCGCTGCCGAGCATGATGCACTCGATAACAACCCTGACACCTTCTGGGTTGCACCACCACTGCACGGCACTCTTGAAGTCCGCTTCGACAAGCCAGTTACCTTCGACCGCGCCGTCACCATGGAGAGGCTCAACGATGGTCAGCATGTCGAGGAGTACTCCATCGAAGCCTGGCAGAACGGCGCGTGGAAACCGTTGGCGCACGCTCAGGCCATTGGCCACAAAAAGATCGACATCTTTCCCGCCTGCACGACGCAGCGGGTACGTCTCAACCTTATTTCGACCTCTGGAACTGCCGCGATCCGGGAGTTTCAACTCTTTGATGGCAGAACCACTTCCCAGCAATAACGCTATAAGCGCCGGACAGTGCATATCCAACAGGAATGACAGAGCAAGGTGCCTCCGGGTAGACTCGTAACCGATAATGTACGAGTCTGCCTGAGGTATCGGAGATCAGCTCAATCAGGGCGCTTCTCCTACCTATTTCCTCGTAGATTCGTCCTATCTACGGCTTCGTAAAGTGTTAAATCTCAATCGATGGAGTTCGCGTGATATCAAGAAGATCTTTTCTAGGTGGAGCTTCTGCCGCCTGTACTGTTAGCGCTATCAGAGGCACTGCCTTCGCAAGGGTAATTCCCCACCCCAAATCGTCCCACGGCGCAAACGATCCCGCCTCTCTCGTCGACATCACCATCGGCACCGGCGGCCACGGCCATTGCTTCCCCGGCGCAGTCGTTCCCTTCGGTGCCGTCCAGCTCAGCCCCGATACCTTCACTGACGGGTGGGACTGGTGCTCCGGCTACCACATCTCCGACACCTCCATCATGGGCTTCAGCCACACCCATCTCAGCGGAACCGGCTGCGGCGACCTGCTTGACTTTCTCATCATGCCCGGCACTGGCGAATCGAAGATCGTACCCGGCTCGCGCGAAAATCCCGACGAGGGCTATCGTTCGCGCTTTGACCACAAGGACGAGCACGCCGAGCCCGGCTATTACTCCGTTCTACTCAAGGACTACGGCATCCACGCCGAGCTGACCGCCACCGAGCGCACCGGCCTGCACCGCTACACCTTTCCTCGCGACGCCAAGACCGCACACATCATCGTCGATCTTCAACACAGCTACGGCCCATCGAACGTCATCTCCGCATCGCTGCACAGCCCCGCGCCCGACACGCTCGCCGGCGGCCGCGTCACCAAGTCCTGGGGAGACGGCCGCGAAGCCTACTTCACCATGCAGTTCTCGCAGAAGCCCACGCGCATCGTCTACTACAGTGATGACGCAGAGGTCCCCGCCCGCACCGAACCTTTGACCGGAAAGAACCTCAAGTGTGTCGCCTTCTTCGACCTGACTCACAATCCAGTCATCTTCGTAAAGACCGGCATCTCCGGTGTCAGCGCAGAGTCCGCCGCTAACAACCTGAAGGCCGAGTTGCCCGGCTGGGACTTCGAGCGTGTTCGTCGCAGCGCTCGCGAGAAGTGGAACAATCAACTCTCGCGCATCAATATCACCACCGAGAACGAAGCTCATCGCCGCATCTTCTATGCCGCGCTCTACCACGCCTCCGTCGGCCCTTCGCTCTTCGATGACGCCGATGGCAGCTATCGCGGCATGGACAAGCAGATCCACAAGCTCAACCCCGGACAGCGCAATTACACAACGTTCTCGCTGTGGGACACCTACCGCGCCACGCATCCTCTCTACACGCTCATCAACGCAGACCATGTGCCCGACTTCGTCAACGCCCTCATTCTGATGGCCGAGCAAAGCCCCGCCGGAATGCCCGTCTGGCCGCTTCAAGGCACGGAGACCGGCACCATGACCGGCTATCACTCCGCCGCCGTCATGGCGGAGGCCTGTAACAAGGGCTTCACCGGCATCGACTACGAGCGTGCCTACAAGTGCATGATGCAGCGCGCCATGGTCGACGACTATCGCGGCCTCGGCTACTACCGTTCGAAGCATTACATCCCCTGCGACCTCGAAGAAGAGTCCGTAAGCAAGGGCTTCGAGTATTGCTACGACGACTGGTCCATCGCACACGTCGCCAAGAAGCTCGGCCACGAAGACGATGCAAAGATGTTGGCCGACCGCTCGCTCAACTATCGCAACTACTACGATCGCCAGATCAACTTTGCCCGTCCTAAGCTCGCGAACGGCGAATGGGCTCCTGGCTTCGATCCACTCGCCATGGGCACGTCGAAAAAATGGCGCGACTTCACCGAGTCGAACTCCTGGCAGACCACCTTCGGCATTCAGCACGACGCCGCGGGCCTCATCGAAACCCTTGGCGGACAGAAGGCCTTTCTCGCCAAGCTCGATGAGCTGTTCAATCAACCATCCGTACTCCCGCCCGACGCTCCACCCGACATCGCTGGCCTCGTCGGTCAATACGCTCAAGGCAACGAGCCATCACACCATATCGCCTATCTCTACGTCTACGCAGGTCAGCCGCACAAGACCCAGCAGCGTATCCGCATGTTGATGGAGACGATGTACGCCGCTCTTCCCGACGGCCTGCAAGGCAACGAAGACGTAGGCCAGATGTCTTCCTGGTACATCATGAGCTCTATGGGCTTCTACCCCGTCGATCCTGTCAGCGGAAACTACATCTTCGGCACGCCGCTGTTCGATCAGGTCACCCTTCAGCTCGGCAAGGGCAAGCAGCTTGAGATCGTCGCTCATCGCAGCGCCCCCTCGGACCAGTACATCCAGTCCGTCACCTTCAACGGCAAGCCTCACACGCGCTCGTGGTTCAACCATCGCGAGATCGTCGACGGAGCTAAAATCGAGTTCACGCTGGGCAGCCAGCCCAACCTCGAATTCGGCACCAAGGCTGAGGACATTCCACCGTCCTTCAAGCTCGAAACCGCATAAGCAAAAGAAAGGATAGGCTCCATGAAGTTCGTGATCTTCTGTCTGCTGTTTGCAGCAAGCTCAGTCTTTGCCCAAACCAAGACTCTCTTCTACATGACAGATCAGTCGCAGTCGGTCCGCGACTTCATGGAGCATCAATCCAAGATCGACATCATCGTCCCCACCTGGTACAGCGTCGATGAGACGGGCCTCGTCTACGGCGAGCCCGACCCCTCTGTCCTGCGCGTCGCCAAACAGCGCCACATCGCCCTCTTCCCCATCGTCGCGCTCTTCGACAAGGTAAAGATCCACACCTTGATGACCGATGACAAAGCACAGACAGCGATGACCGACTCCCTCATCGCCGCCTGCAAGAAAAATGGCTACGACGGCTTCCAGCTCGACTTCGAGAACATCAGCTGGAACGACCGCGACCTGCTCTCCGCCACCGTCAAACGAGTCGCCGACGCATTCCATCAACAGCATCTTCAGCTACAGATCGCAGTCGTCCCCAATGCCCCCGGCTATCCCGGCCACACTCCCTTCAGCAAATGGATCTTCTCCGACTGGCGCGGAGCCTTCGACCTCAAAGCCATCGGCGAGTCCGTCGACCTGCTCTGCCTGATGACCTACGACCAGCACACACGCTGGACGACTCCCGGCCCGGTCGGCGGTTGGATATGGACTAATGAAAATCTCGACTATGCGTTGAAGTCCGTCCCCAAAGACAAGCTCTCCCTCGGCATCGCGCTCTACGGATACCACTGGTTCACCGGCGATCCCGGCCTCAACGAAAAAGTTCAGAAGCCCAACATCACCGCCGAATACATCAGCGCCACCAACGCCCAATTCCTTCGCGACACCTACAACGGGCAGGAGCAGTGGGACCCCGTGGACCACACCGCCTGGTTCTACTTCTATCGCGACCAGATGCGTGAGTGGATCTTCTACACCGAAAAGCGCGGCTTCGTGGATCGCTACAACCTCGCCAAAGAACAGCACCTGCAGGGAATCTGTGCCTGGGTCCTCGGCGAAGAAGACCCTGCGATCTGGAGCGTACTCCCAGACCGCGCATCCAACTGACATCTCTAGGTGAGAATCTAAGCGTTCGTCAGGTTCTCGATCATCGCGCGCACATCGTCGCTCTCGACCACAAACCGGGACTGAGCAGAAGATCCGGCATCATCGTGCACGTCACGCCCACCATAGCGACGAGGCCCGGCAACGATCCGCCGTATCGAACCATGAAAGTGCCGTGCGCCGGTCGTTCGTGCCACCGCCGCGGCATTCTTCAAACGCAATCCTCCACCAGCTGCGATCTCGATCCTCCCGGCAGCCTGCTCGATCAGCCGCGCCAGAGCCTTGCCTCCACTCACAACATCGCGTTCGCCACCCGAGGTCAGCACACGCTGACAACCAGTCGCGATGACATCCTCCAACGCGTCATCAAGTGAAACAGCATGGTCAAAGGCTCGATTAAAAGTCACTTCAAGCGGCCCAGCCATCTCCACCAGCTCATGAGTACGCTCAACATCGACAGATCCATCTTCGCGCAGCACACCTAGCACGACACCGCTCGCGCCCAGCAGGCGCAGATGCTTCAAGTCATCGCGCATCACATCAAACTCCGCATCGGTATAAACAAAGTCACCGCCGCGAGGACGCAGCAGCACATGTACCGGCAGCCCACCGCGGCTTACAGCTTCACGAATCAAGCCATGGCTCGGCGTCAGCCCACCTTCACTGAGCGCACTGCAAAGCTCAATACGGTCCGCTCCTCCGTCACGCGCGACGAGGCATGCGTCGATACTCTCGGCACACAATTCAAAGATAATCTCACGCATTACAAACACACCCGCCTCAAAGCCACTAACACTAATATTTTCTAATCAAACACTTTGAATAAGCTATACGCTCAGCGTCGGCTCAAAGTTCCGAGCCGACGCTGAACTAATTCACAGAGACTGCACATTACCTGACGATCGCACAGCTAAAACCTGTAGTGCGCGGAGAATTGCAGATGGCGCTCGCTGGAACGAATCGAATTCTGCTGTGCAATCTGGCCAAAGCCAGTGTCGTTGATGCCGATATCCGGGTTGCCATAGCTCACGATGTTGAACGCATTGAAAGCATCGAACTGGAAACCAAGCGACTGCTCTCGATAGATGTGGAAGTCCTTCATCGCCGACATATCTACGTTGAGATACCCAGGGGCGCGAACAGAGCCATTCCGGGAAGTGCCAAAGGTGTTGGATGCCGGTGCGCCAAAGGCGCATGTACCATTGTCCACACCAGGCGTTGTGCAGGGCTGGGCAGATGGGTCTGTTCCAAACCAGTGGTAGATCGAACGATTGACGATCTTCAGCTTTCTGTACTGATTCGGCCGTTCATTGCCGTAACTGAGGGAGTTGCTGCTGACGCCGGTGGTAAGGGTCTCCGGAAAGCCCGAGTACGCCACGCCGGCAGCGGAAATCCTCCATCCGCCTACGGCTAGATCCACAATGCGATTGACGCCGTTCAGGTACTCCTGGCCTCGGCCGACAGGCAACGCATAGACGGCAGTGCCGGATACGTTATGGGTCACGTCATATCCTGCCGGACCATAATCCGCACCGCTGTCATAGTAGTTCTGAAATGCGCCGCTGAAGCCGTTGACGTTCAATCCATAGTTGCCCAGACTGTTGGTCATTGCCTTGCTATAGGTGTAGTTCAACTTGTACTCGAGCCCATGGCTCACCCGTTGCCGCAACACCGCCTGGAGGGCGTTGTAGTTCATCATCGCCCGCGACTCGGTAACCAGCAGAGAATTTGACCCGATGCCCAGGGCCGAATTCACGCCGATGTACTGGTTGTTGTAATACGGCGCCGAGGTCGGGTCGCCGTTGACCCGATACTGGTTCAGGTTGCCATAGTCCTCGATATGCTGCCCCTGCTCTCCGAGATATCCAACCTGAAGAGACAGTGTGCTGCTCAGCGCGTACTCCGTCGTCAGGTTCCACTGCTGCACATAGGCTGGCTGCATGTTCTTCGGATAGACGTTGAAGGTACCCCCGTTGCTGCTCGGTGAATCAAAGGCCGTCTCCGCAGTAAGCGGAGTCGGGATATCGGTGAGCGTTGGTTGCGTCAGGTTCACATTGATTGCCTGGATAAAGGGCGTAATCGAAGTCAGTCGCTGGTTGGAAGAGTTGCCTTCAAAAAAACTGGTCGCACCGTAACCACCACTAATCACGAGCCTGGGCTTTGCCTGATACGAAAATCCGAAGCGCGGCATAATCTGGCGATAGTTGTTGTCATAACATGCGCGGTTGCTGCAGAGTCCCGATCCAGCAGGCGCTCCAGCAGGGATACTGTGCGCGTACAGCACCTGACCCGTGGCTTCGTCGATATTTCCGGTTTTATTGTTGGACTCAACCCACGGCTGATCGAACTCGTACCGAACTCCAAAGTTCAAAGTGAGATCAGGAAGTACTTTGAAGTCATCGTTGATGAAACCGGCCACGCGCCATTGGCGCTGCCCGACATTGACACTGGCCAGGGTCGCGGCGACCTGACTCACACGATCCAACAGGAAGTCAGCGCCGCCATAACCCGAATTGGCGTCGTTAGGACTCTTGGTGTAATTGCCGTTGTAGTTGAGCGAACCCAGATAGCCGTTGTTGTTCGCGGTTGGGTAGTTATTCTGGTAACGCAAAGCTTGTGCGCCGATGCTCAATAGGTGGCGGCCACGTTGCCATGTCAGGTTGTCGATGTAGCTGTAGGTGTTGTCAATCAGACCGCCGCCAAACACCGGGTTACCACCTGCAAAGATACCGCCATTGATGGTCTGGCCAGAGTAGCCCGCGTACGCCTGATTCGGGAAGGTAATTCCCACCTTGGAATTGCCCGAGTCTCCAAATTCGCCAGTCGTATCGACAGGAAAATTCTGGGCCCAGACCGTGCGCGTGAATCCGATACGGGCGGAGTTGATCAGCGCTGGCGAGAACGTGTGCACCCAGTTGACGCCGAAAAGCTTGGTTGGATACAGCGTCACCCCGGTAAAGCTGATCGCCAGCACAGGGGTTGAGCCATTGTAGGCAGTGGACATGGAATAAAAGCCGGTGAACTTATCGCTCGTCCGGGGATCAAACTCGATCTTGATATCTCCCTGATTGTTGGCCGTGAAGGTGCGTGATGGGGCCTGGTAGTTGTCGTTCACGATTCCATCGGTCGGTGTTGCGTTTGGCAGCGGGTACAACTTGGAATTTGCAAACAGGAACTTGGCAACTGGGTTAGTGATTGGTATTCCCTTGTTATCTGCGTAGGGGGCGAAATTGTTGAGTGGATCATACAACTGCTTCGGAGTGGCTCCATCCAACAGAACGGAGAAATCGCCGTTGCGCATCGCCTGCGTAAATACGCTTGTCGAGCTGATGCCGCCCTTGTGATTCCGAGAGCCCAAGTAGTCGACGAAGAAGAACAACTTATCGCGCTTGATTGGACCACCGAAGGTTCCGCCGAACTGGTCCTGCGAGTACGGATTGACCGCAATGCTCTGGTTATTGTTTTGCCACGAGTTGGCGTTCAGCCTGTAGTCCTGCAGGTAGCCGTAAGCTGAGCCATGGAAGCTGTTAGTGCCGCTCTTGAGAACGCTCACAACTCCCGCACCATTGACATTGCCACTGTCCGTCGACGAGTTTGCGGTGATCACCTGCACCTCCTGGAGCGCCTCCGGAGCGGGACTATAAGAGATCAGGTTGTTGAACGTCTCGTTCATGTCGATACCGTCCAGCGTGTAATTGTTGGCCTGGGCGCGATTTCCATTGAGGTTGACCGAATCGGTGTAGTAGGTGCTGCGCTCAATGCTGGTCGTTCCGCCCGTGCCAGCCGTGCTCACAGCGCCGGGAACGTAGAGCGTAATTGCCGAAAAGTCGAGGCCGTTCAAGGGAAGGTTCCGGATCATATTGGCCGTGAACGTGCTACTCAGGGTGTCATCGTTTGTATTAAGGATGGGCGCTGTCTCCGCCGATACCTGCACCGTCTCCGCGACGCTGCCGGCATTCAATTGCACATTGAACTTGGCGGTCTGAGCTATCTCCAGAGAGAACGTAGGCAGAGTCTGCAAGGAAAATCCATTTGCCTGCACTGTAACTTGATAAGGGCCGATCGGCAGAAACTGGATCGTGTACGCTCCCGCATCGTTCGTCGTCGCCTGGGTCTTAACGCCAGTTCCGGTATTCAGTGCCGTCACCTGTGCACCCGGAACCACAGCACCGCTTGAGTCAGTCACCACTCCCGTAATCGATCCCGTCACCGTCTGCGCCACTGCGGGCGACACACAAAAGAGAACCGCGAGCGCACACCCGGCAAAATACTGAAAAAGCTTCGTCCTCATAAGATTCCTCACTCCGTGGTACTGGCTAATTTGGCTGCTTACGCAAAAAGAAAGAAAAACAAAGGCAATCGCATCTGCTCGCCTCTTTGAAACTTCACAGCGAGCTACTGATGGCGTTGAGCATAGAAACCAGAATGGACGCATGTCAACAAATATTTTCACTATTGTGCAAATAAATTACACAAATGATCATTTAAATGTTTAATAGTCGCCAGCAACGAATTCCGGTAACCTTATCGATACCGAGATTTGCCTTTGAAAGGACGCATCCAAGTGGCTGCAAAGACACACGATCGTGCAAATCAGATCCTTCACCTGCTTCTGCAGAAGGGCACCAGTAGCGTCGAAGACCTCGCCGCTACCGTTGACGCCTCATCAGCCAGCGTCCGGCGCGACCTCATCAAGCTCGAACAGCGCGGCCTGGTCCACCGCACGCACGGCGGCGTTGAGCTCGCCGGCAAGCTGACCTACGAACCCTTCCGCTTCGACGCAGCCTTCCCTCTCCGCGAAGAGCGCTTCGCCGACGAGAAGCGCCGCATCGCCATCGCCGCCGCCGAGATGGTCGCCGAAGGCGACACCATCGCGCTCTCTCCCGGCACCACCACCACCCAGGTCGCTCGCAGCCTGCGCCATCGCGAAGGCATCCACCTCGTCACCAGCGCAGTCAACATCGGCATGGAACTCTCCAGCCAGCCCAACGCCCGGGTCACCCTTACCGGCGGCACCATCCGCTGGCCCGGTTCGTTCTCCATGGTCGGAGCCACCGCATTCCATTCCATCCAGAAGCTCTACTTCGATAAGGTCTTCATGGGAGCCACCGGCATCCATCCTGAATATGGCCTGACCGTCATCGAGTCGGACGAAGCCCTCATCCTTACAGAGATGGCAAAGCATGCACGCCAGGTCGTCGCCGTAGCCGATGCCAGCAAACTCGGCATGATCAGCACCAACAAAGTCTGCGAGCCATCTCAGATACACACCATCATCACCGACGACAGCATCGACCCCGAGCTAGCCGAACAATTTCGCAGCCAGAACATTCACGTGCTCATCGTCTAGAGCAAAATAGGAGTTGGTGTAGAGTCTGCCGAGTCCTTTGTTTGTCATTCCCGAAGGGAATCTGCGGTTGCCTTCCTCCACACCAACAGCTAATCCGCTCTAAGCACGAAGCCCGTCAGCCGCCTGCGCCTTCTTCAGATCATCGCCCAGCACAATGGCGTCGGCAATCTCACGCATCGAGATCCGTCGCTGGCGGCTCTCTCGTTGCATCGTCCGATAAGCTTCGTCTTCGCTCATCGTCAGATCGCGCTGCAGAATGCCCTTCGCGCGGTCCACGGCCTTGCGCGTCTCCAGTCGCCCGGCCAGTTGCAGATTTTCCGTCTCCAGCCGCGTGCGCTCAATCTCTGCGCCCACCAGAAAGCCAAGCATCGAGAGCAGCCTGATCTCATTCGCTGTATGTTGATAGCTCATCTGGTGCTGCAGATTGATAACGCCGACGACCTTACTCGCACAAAGAATAGGCGTGCACAAAATCGCCTCGAAGTGATCTTCCGGCAGATTGCGAAACATAACGAACCGCGGATCGTTCGACGCCCCCGAAGCGATCGCCACCGGCTCGCGATGCTCCGCCACCCAGCCCGTGATTCCCTGCCCCAGCGACATGCCCAGATGGTCTACAAGGTCAGCATGAGGATTCTTCGATGCGCGCAGCACCAGCTTCTCGTTCTCCATCACATAGATGAAGCATGAGTCGCACGGAATCACCGTCGTCACAAAGTCAACGATGCTGCCCAGCACCACATGAAACGAGTCCGCCGATGCAAGCCTGCTGCTGATCTCGTGCAAAAAGTCGATCGAGGTAAGCCCATCGCGAAATCCCGCCATCGTAGGCGTGGAGACAGCAACGCGGCGCACCCCGGACTTCGGCTTCTCCACCGGCGCATCGTTGCTTTTATGAGAGGTCACCAGCGCACCGGCACCCGCGCTGCGTTTCCGCTCCAGGATCTTGCGGGAGTACTGCGCCGCCTCATTGACCAGGAAGCCCATCTTCGGATGCGATGGTTCAAAGTCGGGAGTGATTCCATAATGCGTCAACTCTTCCGACGTCGTAGGCCCAATCGAAACCACCACCATCGATATCAACCCGGCGCGCAGCTCCTCACGCATGACCATCTCCTCGGCTACCTGGAAGAGATGAATCACCTGCACTGCCGTCATAAACAGGACCACATCCACGCTGCCATTCGCAACGCCAAGCACGCACTCCCGCAGCGGCCCCACATCCTCAGGCAACGTCCACTGATACACAGGGACTTTCGTCACCTCACCACACTTCACCGTAAGCTCGGAGAGAAACTCAGGGTTCGAAGCCCCATACTCCTGCACCGCAACCCGCATCCCGCTCAACTGGTCGCCAAACTCCGCTTCCATCGAGTGCATCATCTCGCGCCACGTATTCGGTTCAGGCGCAGTCACCGTTACCGGAATGTTTAGCTCACGCAACGCAGCAGCAGGCTTCGGTCCCCGCGCGCCGATCTTTACCGATCGCAGCGCTTCAATCAACTCTTCGCGGTTGAACTTCGTCTGGGCAATGTCCAGCAAAGCGCGCAACCCCAGGCCAGTCAAAAATACAACAAGATCGAACTTCCCATGCAGTAGTCCCTCTGCGAACTCAAGCGCCTGCTTGTTCGAGTCCAGCGGCGCTTCGCGCATCGCAGGCACGACAAAAGGTTCCCCGCCATAGGTGCGTATCAATTTCGCGATCTCTTTTGCGCGTCGCGATTCAAGCGACAGAACCCGCAATCCATCAAAGCTCGCGTGAGTCATCCATCTCCCCCAGCCAGTCTGCAATCACAAATTACTTTGCGCTGGCCACCTGTTACTCACAATTCTAGCGGCTCTGCATCAACAATCACAGAGCCGCCGACAAAATCGTGCTGAACCGCTCTAGAAGATCAATCGCCCAGTCAGCACAAGGCCATGGTTATAAGCGTGATAAGTAGAAGTAGCGATCTGCATCCCTCCGCCAAACACCAGCCCCAGCCTGTCCTTCGGGTCTTTGCGCAACTTAATCCTGCTCACCATCATTCCAGGAGTTACAAAGGTCTGGTTCTTTCCATTGTTCGGCCCAAGATGGAAATAGCTCGCATTCACCTCAACCTCAGGCCAGAAGATCTTTGCCACCTGATATTGCGCGACCGTATTCCATACAATCGTTCTTCCAATCGTATGGACTGAGCCCACCGGCAAGGTTCCTCCCAGACTAGACTGAACATCGAACCGACCAAATCCTTTACCCAGAATCAACGTTGGATTGATCGTAGTTCTGGCCGTCCCATTCTTATAACTTCCAGTCGCACCCGTAGCTGCCACTTGAAACGCAGTCGAGTAGTTTCCCTTCTCTGCGCCTCCAGCAAACGGACGATACTTCAATACCATCGAAAAATCTCCGGCTCCATCGATCGCCTTCGGAGTATTGTGCTCGACATACGGCGGCAGATTCACATCCACCTCCGTCTTGTAGTACGGAATGAAGTTGAAACCCTTGCTATTGCCATAGTTCCACGTCGAAGTATGAGTCGAAGTCCATTGATGCAGCACATCGACTCGCGCCAATTGCACGATACCAGACGGCGGAGCCACGACAGGCACAGCCCAGCCCGGCTGTTGAGCAGACGTCTTCCGTACTCGATCCTGCCACTTGTCGAAAAAATTATCCTGCGCGACAGTCAGTGCTCCGGACAACGCCTGCACGGAAAAAAGAACGGCTAAAATAACACGTTTCATGGGCTCCCCTTGTAAGTGCCACAGTTAGGTACTTCGAATGAAGAGTTAGCCTCGCCCAGGGCAGCCATAGAGACAGAAATGCGTCCGGCTCGATAGTCGTGGCTTGACGCGAGAATTGAGTGTTGTTTGCTCAGGCGTAGAGCAGAAGAGTCCCATTGAAGCGGGATAGGTCGACACATCAAGGTGTCATTGAGCTGTGGGAGCTGTTACCAGTTTTGTAACATCGCAGCTCGAATGGAACAACAAACGAGCGCCTGTATAACAAAAACTTCTACTCCCCATCAAACTTTATTTGCCTCTTCCAATTCACCGCTTCGTCACTTGCACTCATGCAAAGCCCACAGTAGTATCAAGTTCACCGAATGCTATTCAGCCCGATCTGGATAGCCGAAGAAGTTCAGCCCGGCACCATGCTGTGTCCCGGCTCCCACTCTCACATTGTTTCATGCTCCCTGACGAGCCTTGAATCCATCGCACCTGAGCTATCTCAGCGCGATGTTTATCTGGCCCGCATCTGGCTGCACTCAATCCAGATTGCGCTTCAGGATCTTCCGGCCTTCATCCGCCGCAGACCGTAAAGGAGATTCAGCATGGAATCGCAAGCCACCACCACTCTGATCGAGACGCCAGGCTTCTCCCTCGCGCAGCAGCAGTATCTGCAGGGCTTCTTCGCTGGCGTAGCGCAGCGTGGTGTCATGCCCTTCGTCGGCCACACCGTCGGCGGGCAGATCACCAACGACCCAACCTCCGGCCTCGTCAACCAGGCTGCCGAAGAAGCTGAGCCAACCTGGTTCGGCACACCTCTCTCCGACCTGTGCAAAGAAGAACGTTGGAAGCAGGAAGAAAACGCGCTCGACATCTGGGACAAGCTCGTCGCACACTCCAACGAAGACAAGGTACCCGCTCCCGACGATCTCTTCCGCTTCAAATTCCACGGTCTCTTCTACGTCTCTCCAGCGCAGGACTCTTTCATGCTGCGCATGCGCGTTCCCGGCGGCACCCTCAGCGCGCACCAGCTTCGCGGCCTCGCGCAGATGGCCGCCGACTGGGGCTCGGGCCGCGCCGATCTCACCACGCGCAGCAACCTCCAGATCCGCGAGTTCCAACCGAAAAATATCGTCAACGTCCTCTCCAAAATTCAGGACCTCGGCATGACCTCGCGCGGATCGGGTGCGGACAATATCCGCAACATCACCGCGTCTCCCATCACCGGCATCGACCCGCACGAGCTCTACGACGTAGCGCCACTCGCCGACGCCCTCAACCGCTACATCCTCAACTCGCGCGATATGTACGGCCTGCCGCGCAAGTTCAACGTTGCCTTCGACAACGGCGGCTCCATCAGCGTCGTCGCCGACACCAACGACATCGGCTTCGTCGCCGTCCAGGTCAAAGAAGGCCACGGCATCCCCGCCGGCATCTACTTCCGCATCCTGCTCTGCGGCATCACCGGACACAAGCAGTTCGCGACCGACTGCGGCCTTCTCCTGCGCCCCGATCAGACTGTCGCTGTCGCTGCAGCAATGATTCGCGTCTTCGCCGAACATGGTGATCGCACCGATCGCAAGAAGGCACGCCTCAAATACCTCATCGACAAATGGGGCGTCGAAAAGTTCATCTCCAAAACCGAAAAGCTTCTCGCCTTCCCTCTCATCCGCGTTCCCGCATCCGCTTGCGAGCCGCGCAAGCCCATCGACCGCGCCGGACACATTGGGGTGCACGCACAGTCGCAGCCCGGCCTCCACTACATCGGCGTCTCCGTTCCCGTCGGCCGCCTGCCTGTCGATCAAATGCTATCCCTCGCGAACATCGCAGAGACATGCGGCACCAGCGAAGTTCGCCTCACCGTCTGGCAGAACCTCATCATCCCCAACATCCCCACAGCAAATCTCGAAGCCGCAAAGGCAGCAATCCTCACAGCCGGTCTCGCCTTTGAAGCAGGTACAGTCCTCAGCGGAACCGTAGCCTGCACCGGTAACAAGGGCTGCCGCTTCGCCGCCACAGACACAAAGACCCACGCCGTCGCGCTCGCCAACCTGCTCGATAGCCGCTTCAAGATCATGCAGCCCGTCAATCTGCACGTCACCGGTTGCTCTCACTCCTGCGCGCAGCACTACATTGGAGACATCGGTCTCATGGGTGTCAAAGTCGGCGGCGAAGAAGGCTACCAGGTCGTCATCGGCGGCGGCTCCGACTGCGATCAGGGCATCGGTCGAGAGCTCATCCAGGCCATCAAGTTCAGCGACCTGCCACCAGTCATGGAGCAGTTCTTCCACTCCTACACCACGCAACGCATCCCGGAAGAATCCTTCCTCGACTTCACGCGCCGTCACTCCATCACCGAACTGCAATCGTTCTGCACAACACAGGAGCTCGTATGACGATGCAAACTACCAGTCCGACTCTAGTGCCCTACATTCCCGACAACGCGCCCTTCAACAACGATCAGCGCGCATGGCTCAACGGCTTTCTCGCCGGAATCTTTTCTTCTGCGCAGCCCGCCATCGTCACCGAGGCCCCGCTGTCACTGAAGATCGCTGTGCTCTATGCCTCACAGTCCGGCACCGCCGAAGGCCTCGCACGCAAAGTCGCGAAGGATCTCAAATCCAAAGGTCACATCGCCTCGCTCATCTCGCTCGAAGGCTACACGCCAGCTGCGCTCGCCGAAGAGCGCTACGCTATCCTCATCGCCAGCACCTACGGCGACGGCGACGCTCCCGATGCAGTCAAGCCTTTCTATGAGAAGCTCTGCATCGAGCACTTCCCCCGCTATCAGGATCTCTCCTACGCCGTGCTCGCCCTCGGCGATTCGCACTACGAACACTTCTGCAAGTTCGGCATCGACCTCGACAACAAGCTCGACTCACTCGGTGCCGTTCGTCTCCACGATCGCATCGACTGCGATGTCGATCTCGACGATGCCTTCACAAACTGGAAGCAAGGCCTCTACTCCCGACTCGAATCCATCGTCTCCACCCGCCCGGCCAAGAACACGCCGCCGCCTTCAACAAAAATCATTGCACCCACACCAAAGACCATCGCGAGCGAAACCAGCACCTCCACCTACACTCGCGAGAATCCCTTCCTCGCGCCTCTGGTAGACAAGCACCCACTCACCCGCGAAGTCTCCAGCAAGCTCACCATGCACATGGCCTTCTCCATCGCCGACTCGAACCTGAAGTACGAGGCCGGAGATGCCTGCGGTGTCGTTCCACAAAACGACTACCAGCTTGTCGGAGACATCATCACCATGCTGAACTTCAGCCCCCAGGCTCCCGTGCAGCTGCCAAAAGCCGGAACCACAACGCTGATCGATGCACTCACCAACCACCTGCAGATCACTCGCCTCACCCGCAAGATGATCGAGGCCTACGCCACCATCGGCAACTGCAAGCCGCTCTTCGGTCTGCTCGTCCCTGAACAGCAGGCGCACCTCGAAAAATATACCTGCGACCGCGGCCTCATCGATCTCCTTCACGACTATCCCGGCGTCCTGCACAATCCCGCGGACCTCGTCGCCATGCTGCCCAGGCTCGCGCCGCGTCTCTACTCCATCTCATCGAGCCCCTATGCGCACGCTGGCGAAATCCACACCACCATCGCCGTCGTCCGCTATCGTTCGCACAACCGCGAGCGCGGCGGCGTCTGCTCCACCCTGCTTGCCGACCGCACCAACACAGGCGAACGTCGTGCCATCTACATTCAGCCGAACAAGAAATTTCGTCTACCCCAGCAGTCCGACGCACCCATCATCATGATCGGCCCCGGCACCGGCATCGCGCCCTTCCGCGCCTTCCTTCATCAGCGTCGCGCTCTCTCCGCCACTGGAAAGAACTGGCTCTTTTTCGGCGAGCGCAGCGCCGCAACCGACTTCCTCTACCGCGACGAGCTCGAGTCCATGCTCAGCGACAAGCACCTCACCCATCTCGATCTCGCCTTCTCCCGCGACCAGGAACACAAGGTCTACGTGCAAGACAAGATGCTCGAACAGGCACCGCGCTTCTGGTCATGGCTACAAGACGGAGCCAGCATCTACGTCTGCGGCGACGCCGCCCGCATGGCGAAAGATGTCGATGCCACTCTCCGCAGCATCGTCGCCCAACAAGGCAACCTCGACGCAGAAGCCGCAACCGAATACGTCCAGACATTGAAAGACGACCACCGCTACCACCGCGACGTCTACTAATTCCCATTGAGGTATCGAGCGTTATTTTCCTTTTGTTTGTCATTCCGCAGCAAAGCGAAGGAATTTGCTGTTTTGAGGAACCCCTCACCATCGACATACCGCTTAAGCCTTATCAGTGATTGACAGCAACTCACCGAAAGAAAGGAGGGAACAAGTGTCTCTACCTCTACAAGAACTCGCAGAGTCTTCCGCCGCTGAATCCATCGTGCGCATGACCTTCGCCGACCTCGGCCAGCCCTCCATACCCGCGGCAACCGTCGTCACTTCGCTCATCCCCACACGCGCTCTCGAAGCCGGAGAACAGTACCGCTTCCACTTCGACATGACCAAATGCATCGGCTGCCGCTCCTGCGAGATCGCCTGCAATGAGCAGAACGGCAACCCCGCCGACATTCGCTGGCGCCGCATCGGCGAAATCGAAGGCGGCACCTACCCCGACACGCTTCGCCACTATCTCTCTATGGGCTGCAACCACTGCCTCGACGCCGAGTGCGTCAAAGGCTGCCCCGTCGACGCCTACACCAAAGACCCCATCACCGGCATCGTCCTGCACTCCGCCGACGCCTGTATCGGTTGCCAGTATTGCGTCTGGAACTGCCCTTACTCCGTTCCGCAGTTCAACGCCGAGCGGGGAGTGGTCGGCAAATGCGACATGTGCCACGGCCGCCTCACCGACGGACACGAACCAGCCTGCGTCAACGCCTGTCCCGAAGCTGCCATCGAGATCGAAATCGTCAACACCACCGCATGGCGCATCGACTACGCCTCTGCGGAGTCGCCCGGCATGCCCGCCGCTGGCCACACCATCTCCACCACGCGCATCACGCTTCCTCCCAACTCCACCACGAAACTAGAGCGCGTAGACATAGGCCGCATCCAACCCGAGCACGCCCATCTCTCGCTCGTCTTCATGACGACGCTCATCCAGTCCGTTACCGGCTCGCTCATCTTCGCTCTGCTCTTTCGCGCAGCGCAGCCCATGCTACTCACCATCCTGCTCGTCATCACCAGCATCGCGCTCAACATCTCCGTCTTCCACCTTGGCCGCCCCGCCTATGCATGGCGAGCACTCAAGATGTGGCGCCGCTCCTGGCTTAGCCGCGAAGTCCTGCTCTTCGGCCTCTTCTTCGGCGCTATCGCCACATTCACCTTCGCCACATGGCTGCTCACGCCATCCATCGCATCGATCCTGCACAGCGCTTTCCTGCAGCATCTTCAGGTATTCTCCTTCACCTCGAACTTGCTCACAACAATCGGCTGCGTAGCCGCCCTCTTCGGCGTCGCAGGCACCATCGCCAGTGCCTTCATCTATCTCGTTCCCGCGCGTCCCGCATGGAACATGATCCACACACCCATCGACTTCCTTCTCAGCAGTCTGCTCATCGGTTCCACGCTTCCCATCACACTCAACTGGATCATCAAAAACCTCAACCGCATTACGCTACTGCAACCGCTCCATCTGCAAACCATCAACGCCTTTCCCGTATGGCTCACAGCCGTCGCAGCGATTCCATGGATCACCAACCATGCCATCCGTCTCATTCGCCTCAATCGCTCCAGCCTCTTTGAAGAGCGAGCCACCGCCGAACTTCTCGGCACACAAAACTTCCGTCCCGCCGTCATCGTCACCTTCGCTCTGGCCGCAGCCGCGGGCCTGCTCTCCTTCTGCGGAGCCTTCGCCTTCGCCACACTCGCCACCTTCGCCGCAGTCATCATCGCCCGTTATCTGTTCTTCGTCTCCGTCGTTCCGCTCAACATGGCGCTCACCTTCACTCGCGGAGGCTCTCACTAATGTTGAAACGAATCCGCCGGGCCCTCGGCATCGACACCCTCCAATCCGAGTACACCTTCCAGCGCGATCCCCACGTCGGCCACATCTCATCCAGCCGCGTCGCCGAAACATGGGTCAAGACCACCTGCGGCTACTGCTCCGTCGGCTGCGGCATGCTCGTCGGTGTCAAAGACAACAAAGCCGTCACCGTACGCGGCAATCTCGACCATCCCGTCAATCGCGGCAAGCTCTGCCCCAAGGGCCTCAGCGAGCATCACATCCTCGACGCCCCCGGCCGCGCCAAACAACCGCTCCTGCGAAAAGATGGCAAGCTCGTCCCCGTCTCCTGGGACGAAGCGCTCACCGTCATGATCGAAAAAATCTCCGCCGTCCAACAGAAATACGGCAACGATGCTCTCGGCGTCATCAGCACCGGCCAGCTCGTCACCGAAGAGTTCTACACTCTCGGCAAGCTCATCCAGCTAGGCTTCGGCAGCCGCAACTACGACGGCAACACCACACTCTGCATGGCCTCCGCCGTCTCCGGCTACAAGCTCACCTTCGGCAGCGACGGCCCACCCGGTTCCTACGCCGACATGGAGACCGCCGACCTCATCCTCCTCATCGGCGCCAACATCGCCGATAACCACCCCATCCTCTGCCAGCGCCTCGAACGTAATCGCCAGCGCAATCAAAACTCCACCGTCATCGTGGTCGACCCCCGCGTCACTAAGACCGCCATGATGGCCGACATTCATCTCCCCATCAAGCCACGCGGCGACATCGCTCTGCTCAACGGCATCGCCCACATCCTCATCCGCGACGGCCTCATCAATCGCGACTACATCGACCAGCACACCACAGGCTTCGAAGAATTCGCCGCATTCGTCGCCGACTTCACACCGCAACACGTAACCGAAGTCACCGGCCTCAGCGAAGAAAGCATCGTCAACACCGCGCACCTCTACGGCAAAGCAAAGGCCGCCTTCATCGGCTGGACCATGGGCGTCAACCACTCCACGCAAGGTGCAGCCACCGTCACCGCCATCAACAACCTCGCGCTCATCACCGGCAACATCGGTCGCGCCGGAGCCGCACCCTTCTCCATCACCGGCCAATGCAACGCGATGGGCAGCCGTGAAACCAGCTTCACCACGGCCCTCCCCGGCTACCGCAAATTCGAAAAAGCCCACGACCGCGAAGAGCTCGCTAACATCTGGAACATCGACGCCACACGCATCCCAACCTCACGCGGTCTAGCCTATCCCGACATCATCGAAGCCGCCGTCGCCGGCAAAGTCAAAGCGCTCTGGTTCATCGCCACCAACCCCGCAGTGTCCTTCCCTAACTATCCTCTCCTCAAGCAAGCGCTCGAGAGCGTCGACTTCCTTGTCGTGCAGGACGGCTTCCACCCCACACCCACCGGCGAGTTCGCCGACCTCATTCTTCCCGCCGCCATCTGGGGAGAAAAAGAAGGCACCTACACCAACTCCGAACGCCGCGTCAGCAAGGTCAACCCCGTCGTCACACCACCCGGCCTCGCACGCACCGACTTCGATATCTTCCTCGACATCGCCCAGCGCCTCGGCGTCCGCGACGACCTCTTCCCCGGCTGGACCAGCACACACGACGCCTTCAAAGAATGGCAGCGAGTCTCCGCAGGCCGCATGTGCGACTACAGCAAATTCACATGGCAGCAGTTAGAAGACGAAGGCGGCGCACAGTGGGGCGGCGACCGCCTCTACGCCGACGGCATCTTCCCCACCGCCACCGGCAAAGCCCAGCTCTACAATGTCCCCTGCCTGCCCTTCGTCGAGCAGCCAAACGAAGAGTACAACTTCATCTTCAACACCGGCCGCACCGTCGAGCACTGGCACACCCGCACCAAAACCGCCGAAGTCAAAATGCTCGACAGCATGGTGCCCAACGCGTGGCTCGAGATGAATCCCGTCGACGCGGCAAAACTCGAACTCCGCCCGCACGACCGCGTCAACGTCGTCTCGCGCCGCAGCACCGTCCGCAACATCGAGCTGCGCATCACCGGCATCGTCGCTCCCGGCCAGGTCTTCATGCCCTTCCACTTCGCCGAAGCCAACTCCAATCTCGTTACCCTCGGAGCCTTCGATCCCATCTCACGCGAACCCAACTTCAAGCAGTGCGCCGTCCGCGTCGAAAAGTTTTTCAAAACAGTGAAGTAAAAAAATCGGCCACGCCGCCGAATGCAAAACAAACACCACGGTCGAACCCCGACGTTCACCTCGCACCAGATGACAGATTGAACAACTCACACTCATCTCTCAGGGGAGCTATCCATGGCAAATCTAAAAGCATTCATGAAATCCGGACACCCACCCACCCTACTCGCTGCCTTCCTCTACTTCGATTTCAGCTTCGCCGTCTGGGTCCTTAATGGAGTCATGGGTCCCTTCATCTCCGAGCAGTTCCACCTCACCCAGGGCCAGGTCGGCCTCATGGTCTCCGTCCCTACGCTCGCCGGAGCCTTCATGCGCTTCCCGCTCGGCGTCGTCTCGCAATACATCGGCAGAAAAAACGCCGCCATCATCGAGATGTCGGCCATCGTCATCGCCCTGCTCTACGGCTTCTTCTTCGTCAAAACCTTCCACGACGTCCTGGCCATGGGCGTCCTGCTCGGCATCGCCGGAGCCAGCTTCGGCGTCGCGCTCTCGCTCGGCTCAGGCTGGTTCCCCAAGCAGTACAAAGGCCTCGCCATGGGCATCGCCGGAGCAGGCAACAGCGGC
This sequence comes from Granulicella sp. L56, assembly GCF_009765835.1. Lineage (NCBI taxonomy): Bacteria > Pseudomonadati > Acidobacteriota > Terriglobia > Terriglobales > Acidobacteriaceae > Granulicella > Granulicella sp. L56. The sequence continues at coordinate 955,335 of NZ_LMUS01000006.1, forward strand.
ACCGCCGTCGCCGCACTCTTCGCTCCGCGCCTCGCCACCCACTACGGCTGGCAGCACGTCTATGGCTTCGCCGCGGCGATGATGCTGCTTCCCCTCATCGTCATGATCGTCTTCGCCAAAGAGCCGCCAGACATCGAGCACCAAAGCCTCAGCGATCATCTCAAGTGCCTCTGGGAAAAAGATGGCTGGGCCTTCAATCTCGTCTACATCATCACCTTCGGCGGCTTCATTGGCCTGGCCACATTCCTGCCATCGTTCTTCGTCAAGCAGTTTCACGTAACTAAAATCCAAGCCGGAAGCCTCACCGTCCTCGCCACCCTCACCGGCAGCGCCACCCGCGTTCTCGGCGGCTGGTTCGCCGATCGCATCGGCGGCATCACCACACTCTCTGTCGTCTTCCTCATCGTCATCGCCGGACTCTTCGGCCTCATCGCATCGCCCTCGCTGCTCGTCACCACGTTGCTCTTCATGCTCTGCTTCGCCGCTCTGGGTGCGGGCAACGGAGCCACCTTCCAACTCGTCCCGCTGCGCTGGCCCATCACCACGGCAGTCGCTGGCGGCATGATCGGCGAAATCGGCGCGCTCGGCGGCGGCATTCTGCCCAACCTCCTCGGCCAATCCAAACAACACACCGGCTCCTACTCCACCGGCTTCATCGCCTACGCCACGCTTGCATTCCTTATCCTCATCCTGTTGCGCATCGTCTCTCGCCGTTGGATGAAGACCTGGGTCGGCGCAGGCGGACGCGCGCTCCCTGACGAAAAAACCTTGGCCATCGCAGCAGACTAGCTATCAATAGCGCGTGTGTCTGTCTCCACACCTTCGGAGGCAGACGCTCGCAGATTAAAACAGAGACACCTTAGCCCGCCCCCTGCTCACGTCATCTCGACCGAAGCCGCGCGCCTCATCGCGCGGCGCAGTGGAGAGACCCTGTATTTCGCCTTTACTCCTGCCGCTGCCTGTTCTTTCGACGAGCATCTCTCCATCCTGCGGATGAGTAAAAACTAATACTTTGTCTCGATGTGTTTGATCGACAAAATTTCTATACTCATCCGACAGCTCCGACAGAGAACAACTATGCGCCGAAACCCGAATCGTAATATGCCATCGGCTCGTTCGTGGGCGTTCGCTTTTGTTGTGGCTGATTTGAAACATGATGGAGGCGAAGTAAATTGAAGCTAAATACGCAAAAGCATGCCGGCAATCGCAAGGGCGGCCAAACCAGACAGAAGACATTTAAAGTCTCCTTGGCACTCGGCGCCGCTCTCCTCATCACTCCGCTGCTGACGACCTGTGCATGGTCGCAGGGCTGTATTCTCGCCCGCTCGCCTGAGCAATCGGGCTTGCCGACCGGCGAAGGCGGCGTCCTTCAGCCTGGCCACTTCCAGATCAGCGTCGGGGAGCGTCACCAGTTCTCCTACCAGCACTACGTCGGCGATGTGTACCAGGAGTATCGTGCACAGGCGAAAACGCAGGTCGAGAACAGGATCAACCTCGTCACGGTAAATCTGACCTATCAAATTAGCCCACGCGTCAGCGTCGAGATCGATGCACCCTGGCTGTTCGCGACACGCAAGAGCCAGAACTCGCCCATCAAATACTCCGCAACCGGATTGGGCGATACCATCCTCGGCATTAATAGCTGGCTCTGGAGCCCGGCAGTCCCGCACCGCGGCAATCTCTCCGGCGGCCTTGGAGTCTTGACGCCAACCGGCAATGACGACGTGCAGAATACCGTGAACAGCAACACCACCGGAGTTGGCCCGGCCGTGGAAACTACGGGACCGGTCGATTACTCCGTTCAACCAGGTGGCGGCGGCTGGGGACTAGTCGCACAATGGACGGGCTACAGGCAAGTAGGCTCCTCCCTCATCTTCTACACCGATGGCGACTACATCGCAACGCAGGGTGGAACCAACGGCGTGCAGCGTGCGACCAGCACAACGACTCCATTGAACAACTTCGTCGCGATTTCAGATCAATATTTGCTGGAAGCGGGAGTCTTGTTTCCGATAAACCATGTGCAGGGATTGGGAGTTACGCTGGGACCGCGTGACGAAGGCGTCCCGGCAAAGAACCTCTTCCCCAACAGCAATGCGGGCTTTCGCAGGCCGGGGTATGCCGTAACCTTCGGCCCCGGAGCACAATACTCGCGAGGCGCGAACATCCTCACCGCCGGAATCTATAAAGCCGTCCGGCGCGATCGTACTGTCAGCTATCCGGATTCCGTCTACAAAGCGCATGGTGATGCAGCCTTCGCGCAATACGTCTGGCTCGCAAGTGTTACCCATCGTTTCTAACCCAGAACTTGTCCCTGCCGGCAATTGCTGCGGCAGGGACAATCCTTGAAAGAAGTCCTCCATGATCATCAAAAAGAGAACGATCCAAACCCTAGCGTCGATGATGCTCTGTTGCCTGATAACAACGGCGTATGCCAAGCGTATTCCTAACCTCGAAGCTAAAAACCTCTCGGGTGCACCCGAAAAAGTTGAGGCTCTGCGCGGTTCGATAGCCGTCATCAATTTCTGGGCTACATGGTGCGGCCCCTGCAAAGAAGAGATGCCCCGCTTAGCGAAGCTGAAGGATGAGTACTCTGCCAAAGGCGTTCGCTTTGTAGCAATCTCTGTCGACGAGCCAAAGAGCAGAGCCAAGATCGAACCCTTCCTCAAGCTCCAGAACATTGACATGGAGGTTTGGGTTGGCGGAAATCTCGACATGCTCACGCGTGCCGGACTGGGCAACGTGCTCCCCGCCACAATCATCATCGACCAGCAGGGCGAGATCATCGGCCGCATTATGGGCGAGGCCAAAGATGAAGACATCAAAAGCCGTCTGGACTGGCTTCTGAATGGGCGGCAAGGCCCCGCACCCGAACCATCTCTGAAGCGTTACTAAGTACATTTCCCACAAATCTAAATAGATAAAACCAGGCAGGCCCAGCCATAAACTGGGCCAATCCTTTTCATAAACAATATTTTGAAGCTGCCCATCAACAGCGATTTGCAGTATCCTGCAAACGTCCATGCCCTCCACCACATCCAACCTCCGCGTCAGTCAGATCTCCCCACTCATCATCCAGTCTGAGATCCGCTCCATGTCGGTCGAGTGCGACCGCGTCGGTGGCATCAACCTCGCGCAAGGCATCTGCGACACCGATCTGCCGACCTCTGTCGCAGACGAGGCAATCGAAGCCATTCGTACCGGCCAGAATATCTACACGCGCCTCGACGGCATCGCACCTCTACGCCAAACCATTGCCGCAAAGCTCCAGCGCCACAACAACATCACCGCCGATCCCGACTCCGAAATACTCGTCACGTCAGGCGCAACGGGTGCCCTCTACGCCACCAGCCTCGCGCTGCTCAATCCCGGCGACGAAGTCATCCTCTTCGAGCCTTTCTACGGCTACCACGTCAGCAGCATGATCTCCATGCGAGTGCAACCCGTCATCGTTCCGCTCGCACCGCCGAACTGGCAGCTCAATCTCGACACCCTCCGCCAAAGCATCACCCCGCGCACCCGCGCCATCATCCTCAACACACCATCGAATCCATCCGGCAAAGTCTTCAGCGCCGCCGAGCTCCAATCCATCGCAGATCTCGCTATCGAGCACGATCTCTTCGTCATCACCGACGAGATCTATGAGTACTTCCTCTACGACGGCGCTCGCCACATCAGCATCGCGACGCTGCCCGGCATGGCTGACCGCACCATCACCGTCTCCGGTCTCTCCAAAACCTTCAGCATCACCGGCTGGCGCGTCGGCTACCTCACCGCCAGCGCAAAGTGGATACCCTCCATCGGCTACTTCCACGACCTCACCTACATCTGCAGCCCCGCGCCGCTGCAATGCGGAAGCGTCGCCGGCCTCACCCAGCTCTCCGAATCCTTCTACGAAAGCCTCTCCACTGAGTACCAACAAAAGCGCGACCAACTCTGCCAGGCCCTCACCGAAGCCGGACTTCCGCCATCGATCCCCGCCGGGGCCTACTACATCCTCGCCGACGTCAGCCGCGTTCCCGGCAACACCGCGCAGAAGAAGGCTCGCAACCTGCTCGCCGCTACCGGTGTAGCCGCCGTAGCAGGAACCGCCTTCTTCGCCGAAGGACGAGGCGAAAACATCCTCCGCTTCTGCTTCGGGAAAAAACCCGAAGCCCTCGACCGCGCCTGCGAAGCGCTAAAAACCCTTTAGCATCTCAGCAAGCACAAACCGCACATCATCTTAACTACGAGAGTGGTTTATAGCTATTTGCTCTCAGGTGTAGCTTTCTTTGTCATTCCCGAACTTGTTTTTCATTCCCGAAGGGAATCTGCGTTTTGCTCGAACCACCAAAACGCCATCTGGAGAAGAGCCCCTCAAAAAACTACGTCATCTCGACCGAAGCGGAATGGCGAAGCCCCTGTATTCGCCTTTTGCATAAACAGCCAGCCAGAAGCGGGTGCCCCACGTCCCGCTTCTGGGACGTGGGCTTCCACCACTAACTCCAAGCATTAATCAGCAACCACCTACTTACCCACCACCTCAACAATCTCCGCATCCGGCTTCGTCCACGCCTTCGCACCCGCCGAAGTCAACTTCCCCGCAGCATCCGACCAATGCAGATGAGCGATCTCATCCTTGCCCTTCTCATAGTCATACGTCGTGCCATCGTCGCTGTACAACTGGAAGTCCCCATCTGCGCCCGGATAAACACGAACCTTGGCAATCTTCTGCACCTCGTTCGTGCTCTCCACAGCTTCGCCCAACGGCACAATCGATCCCGCCCGCACAAACAGCGGAAGCGTATCGATCGGCGCAGCCACCGTCACACGCTGTCCGCCATGCAGCCGCTCATTGGTCCAGAAGTTATACCAGTCCGTTCCCGCAGGCAGATAGACCGAACGCGTCGTCGCCCCCTGTTCCGTCACCGGAGCAACCAGGAACGCCGGGCCAAACATATACTCATCACCAATATTCGCGACCTTCTCGTCGTTCGGAAAGTCCATGAACAGCCCGCGCATAAAGGGCGCGCCCGTCTCATGCGTCATATAACCCAGCGAGTAGATATAAGGCATCAACTCATAGCGCAGCCGCAGATACTTCTCCAGTATCGGCTCCGCCTGCTTGCCATACGACCAGACCTCGTTATGCTTGCGGCTTCCATGGCTGCGGAAGTTCGGTTGAAACGCACCATACTCAAACCACCGCGTATATAACTCGGGATAGTCGTCGTAGTGCCCTACGTTGTCCCGCGCATCCGAAGGATCAAGCAGCGGAGGATGCTCCGGCTTGTGATAAGCAGGCAGATACTGCCACCCACCAATATCCGTGCTCCAATAAGGCATCCCCGACGCCACAAAATTAATTCCCGTAGGCACCTGCCTCTTCAACGTGTCCCAATTAGGAGCGATATCCGAAGACCAGAAGATCGCACCATTATGTTGCGCTCCCAGATAAGCATCGCGCGAAAGAATCAACGCACGCGTCTTCAGGTCCTGACGAAACCCGTTATAAAACGCAGCCGTATGAAACAGCGGATAGACATTGAAGAACTCCGTTCCCGGCCCCCCATGAAAGTAGCTTCCATTCGGCGGCAGATCGGGCTCCGTCTCATCCGCCCAGAACGCATCGAAGCCCTTGCTCACAAAGTTGTCGCGAACCGTATCCCAATACCACTTCGCCGCATCGGGGTTCGTCGTATCGATGTCCGATCCCGCACGATCATAGGGCAGGCCATTCGTAGGCGTTCCATCCGCCAGATGTTCGAACCAGCCATTCTTCAAGATCATGTCATAGAACCGCGACCCCGGAACGAACCGTGGCCACACGCTGATCATGCTATGAAAGCCCATCGCATGAAGCTCGCGATTCATCGCCGTCGGATCAGGCCACTTCGCCGGGTCCATATCCATCTGCCCCATCTTGGTGTAATAGAACCAATCCACCACCATCACATCCGCAGGCAGATGCCGCTCGCGATACCCCTTCGCGACATCCAGCACCTCCTTCTGCGACGTGTACCGCTGCTTGCACTGGATATAGCCATAAGCCGACTTCGGCAGCATCGGCGTAGATCCAGTCAGCTGCCTGTACCCTTCATAGATCTCGTCATACGTCTTGCCTGCAATCACAAAAAACGAAACCCGCTGCCCCACATCCGAGGTCCAGCGCGTCGAATCATTAAAACCAAACGCCACCGTCGTCCGCGAAGGATTGTCCCACATCAACCCATAGCCATAATTTGTAACTACAAAAGGAACACAAACGCTCTGCCCCGCTGGCGCGTTGTAATCATGCGCGCAGCGAACGACGTGTCCGCGGCGGTCCATATATCCTTCCTGGTTCTGACCCAGTCCGTAGTAATGTTCATCCTTAGGCGAATGGAACGAAGCCCCTACCTGAAAAAACTCGCGGTCAGTCGGTCGCCGGTCATAAAGAATATCCGCGTTGCCGTCCTTGTGGTTCGGCACCGACATCTGCCATCCCTGCATACTCAAAATCGGCTTGCCATCCGGTGTCTTGAACGAGATCCCCACACCCGGCGTCGAGCCATTGAAGAACTTCGCAATATCGGCAGCCGTCCCGGTAGGAGTCCAATGGCCACTCGGGCCGACCGTCACCACGATGCGATCGGACTTGAAGACATCGCCGCTCTTGCCGCTCTCCTGCGACCAACCGGTGGCCGAAGGACTGGCCGTAATCCCATATCCCGGAGCGCTGACAGCGTCGGCCTTATTCAAGCTCAAAGTGACGCGCACAATGTTTGGAGCATAAGGCTCCAGCATCACCGTCGCTTCGCCGCGACTCAGCACCACCTTCTCCTGCGCTTGCGCCTTGACTCCAATGAGAGTCAGAAGGCAGAGGACAGTGCACCAGAAAGAGAGGGTCTTACGCGCGTGCGAGGCGTTCGGCAGTGATTGCATGGTTTTGATTTAGCCTTCCATTACGATTCAGGGGATAAATCGTTTTAGTTGAATGGCATAACCACTGTCAAACCTCAACTTCAGCACGCCCGCCCAGCCTTATCAAATACCCAATCAACCCAACACCAAACGTACGTCATCTCGACCGAAGCGCAGCGAAGTGGAGAGACCCCTGTATTTGCCGTTGCCCTTGTCGTTGCCTGTCTCCACATCCACCAAAGCGGGTGCCCCATGTCCCGCTTCTGGGACATGGGTTTCAATCACCGCACCCTTTATGCAATCAAGAAAAATGCTCAACGAATCCGTTGTCAATTAAAAAGAAATCACTAGCTCAGGCCACGGCATTCGCAAGAAACTGCCGCATCGCAGCAGCGATCACTTCAACATGACTCTCCAAAGCGAAGTGACCTGTATCGAGAAACTGTACCGTCGCATTCGGAAGATCACGCTTAAAAGCCTCAGCTCCCGGCGGAATAAAGAAGGGATCGTTCTTGCCCCAGATAGCCAGCAGCGGAGACTTCGATTTGCGGAAGTACTCCTGAAAGGCCGGGTAGAGCTTCACATTGTTGGCATAGTCAAGGAAGAGGTCGAGTTGAATGTCCGCCTTGCCGGGACGCTCAATCAGAGCCGCATCAAGCGTATAGCCCTCGGGCGCAATCGCCGCGGGATCAGGCGTGCCGTGGGTGTACTGAAAGCGAATTCCCTCAAGAGTCAACCCTTCGCGCATGGCGTCGCGATTCTCCTGCGTCGGATTGCGCCAGTACCGCTGGCTGGGAGCCCAGGCATCGCCCAGGCCTTCTTCGTAAGCATTGCCGTTCTGCGACACGATCGCGGTCACGCGCTCAGGATGCGCCATCGCTACCCGCAGGCCAGTGGGAGCACCGTAGTCGAAGACATACAGCGCGTAACGATTGAGGTGCAGCGCCTCCGTAAAAGCTTCCACCGTCTTTGCCAGCGCATCGAAGTTGTACTTGTAGTTGCGCTCGGCAGGAACCTCAGTGAAGCCGAAGCCCGGCAGGTCGGGCGCGATGACTCGGTATTTGTCGGCGAGGCGAGGAATTAGCTCGCGATACTGAAACGACGACGTAGGAAAACCATGCAACAGCAGCACCACCGGAGCATCGGCGGGGCCAGCTTCGCGGTAGAAGACGCTGATGCCATCGGCTTGAACACGATGGATGGTGGTAAGTGGAACGTTTGCTTTTTCGGTCATAGGTCTTCCTTTCGTGGTTTTTCCGGTTGAGGGTTGCGCACAGGCTACGGGAACTGCACTGGCGAAGGCAGCAGCCTGCACGAGGAAGTTGCGACGGTTCACGAAAGCCTCCTGGAAGGTCAATTTCATGTAACCACTCTAATGCATTTTTACCGGTTACACACAATAAGATGTAACCGGTAAAATAAAGCTACAATGGTTACATAAAATTTAAGGAGCAGCGCAGGATGCCAAAATCCGGTCAACCGATGGAGCAGGAATTCCTCATGCTGGCCGATCATCCGGCCCTGGATTTTCTCAATACAGAAGTTCGCATTAATGGCGAACTCGTTGATCTTCTTCAGAGCGACGACGATGTTCTGCGCTGGTTCGCCCGCGCTGGCTGGCCTGTGGATAAAGCCTCCTTGAACTTGTACCCAGAGCTTCTACTCGATATTGCACGCGGCCTCCGCGCAGCAATTCACGGTGCGATCGAGAAGTACAAAGCAGGAGAGTCAGACAACGGAATCATGAATATGTTTCTCTTCGAGGCCAAGAGCTATCTGAAGCTGGTGCCGGACAACCAGGGAGGTCTGCGCCTCGAACGGAGATGGGAGCCAAAGACTCCCGAACAGGTTCTGGGGCCGCTGATGGAATCCGCTGCCGAACTGCTGGCCGCCAACGATCTCAAGATGATTAAACGCTGCGAGGATGCAGAGTGCATCCTCTGGTTCTACGATCGCACCCGCGCTCATCGCCGCAGATGGTGCAACATGGCCACATGCGGCACCCGCAACAAGGTTGCGGCATTCCGCCAGCGCGGCTAGGAGCAAATTTTCCTCTTAGCCTTGGAATCATACGACGCCCTGTGGATTTCCTGTGTAAAAAAACATAAAAACAATGACCTCTAAGTGTGATTAGGTACAACCTTTGAGTGCGCTATACTAAATTCACTGATATCCCCTTGGGTTTTACCTGTACGCTGGATGTTTTTCCTTTCTGCCAGCCGTTCGTACAGGCACTTGTGACATTCCTGCCAAATGATATTCGCTGACGATCTGCGTCGGCACACATAGACACACTTACCTCTCCCGGAAAAGGTTGTAAAAAGCCCATGCGCATTGCGTCAGTCGGTACCGCTTATCCTCCCCACCGCTATCCCCAGTCCGTTATTACAGAAGCCCTAAAAGGCCGTATGAAAGACAGGCCAGGAGTGCCTGCCGCGATGGAACGCCTCCACGCCAACTGCGGCGTCGACTTCCGCAATATCATGTTCCCGCTCGATACCCTGGGGAGCCTCTCCGGCTTTGGCCCGACAAATGACGCCTGGATTGCGGGCGCTCTCGATCTGGGGCAGAAGGCCGTTCAGTCGGCACTCGACCGCGCCGGTCTGGTTCCGTCCGATATCTCCGCCATCTTCTTCACCTCCGTGACCGGCATCGCCTGCCCCAGCATCGACGCGCGGCTGGTGAATTTGATGGGCTTTCCGGCGACGGTTAAACGCACGCCGATCTTCGGCCTTGGCTGCGTTGCCGGGGCGGCAGGCATATCGCGCGCGACCGACTACGTCCGCGCCTTTCCCAAGCAGTACGCGCTTTTGCTTGCGGTCGAACTTTGTTCGCTTACCTGGCAGGACCAGGACCAGTCGATGGCCAACCTGGTTGCCAGCGGTCTGTTTGGAGATGGTGCCGCTGCTGTTGTGCTTGCAGGAGAAGAGACAGAGCTGGCGCAGAAGCCGACCAGCGTGCAGGACCCATGCCCACGGGTTGTCAGCACCCGCTCCACGATGTACCCCGACACGGAGCACCTCATGGGGTGGAAGATCAATGAAACCGGGTTCAATATCGTCCTCTCCGCCGAGGTTCCCGACTTGGTCACCAACGAACTCCGCAAAACCGTCGAAGGCTTCCTCGAGGATAATGACCTATCGATGGGGCATATCTGCAGCTTTATCTTCCATAGCGGAGGGCCCAAAGTGCTGAAAGCGATGGAAGCTAGCTTAGACCTGCCCCGCGGTGCTCTCGCAGCCTCATGGAACAGCCTTCGCCAGCGCGGCAACCTGTCATCCGCCTCCGTTCTGACGGTGATGGAAGACTTTTTGATGAACCGGCCGGGAAGTCCGGGCTGCTACAGCATGATTGGCGCAATGGGTCCGGCGTTCTGTTCCGAGCTGCTTTTGCTTCAGTGGTAGGTGTGGGAAGTAATGTGCGAGATGCATCCGGATGTTGCAAATCCGGTTAAATCAAAAGAAGGGAGCCCGTTGCGGCTCCCTTCTTTTGCAAAAGCTTAAGGCTAAACCTATATAGGACTAGGCCTTGAACTTGCGGCGTGCCAACCCAACGATTCCGAACAGACCGGTACCGAAGAGAGCGAGCGAAGCCGGCTCCGGAACAGGAGCGGGTGCGGCTGAGGTTGATGCTGAGAAGGATGTTAGCTGAGCGACGTCCTGACCGGTCACGTACTGAGTGGTAAAAGAGAACGTGGCTGGTCCTGACTCCCCACTAAATACACCGGTTCCAACAAAGGTTCCATTGCCGGTGACGGACAGGCAAGTGCTGCCGAGATTGCATCCGCTCATCGGGTCTGTATTGCCGGTGACGTAGCTGGCGTTGTACTGCGTCATATCGAACGTGAAGGTCTCGCCATTCCCTGAAGTCGAGAAGAGTGGGACAAAGCCGCCCGTATACGGAGGATTAGGAGGAGTATTTATCCCGTTGTTATACGGGAGAGCTCCGGGAAGAAAATTGATCAGAGCTCCATCCGACAGATAGGTGGAAAACGCGCCGCTGATTCCCCCCACAATGATTGAATTGTTGGGACTTCCGGGTGCCCCGTTGGGATTAAACGTGATGGTTGAACTGGTAAAGGTGTCAGTTCCAGTCGCGGAAAAAAACCCGCTAATAGAATCTGCATGAGCCATAGCACCGCTGCTTATGGCAAGGACAAAAAGTACCGCAAAGCGCTTAAGCATTAGGATCCTCCAAATAAAAAACTGAACTTGCGAGAAAGCTACCTCGCTCCCTGTTAGTGCAGTTAGCGTGCCAACTTGACAAATGGCATTCACGCAACTTAATGCAACAGAAAGAATCAGTTAGATTAACTTTTTTTCCTCCAGCGAAGAATCACAGTGCAACTCTTTGCACAAAAGAGGGGTTCGTTTATCGAATTTGGTTCCACTCGCAAGTTGGAAAATGGAGGAAAACCACAAGAAATCCCCAGAATCGAGTGATACCTGGAATCTCTCGGTGGGCACCGCTGGCCAACTTAGGTCCGCTCTCTCTTCAGCCCTGGCGGCCATGATCGCGACTTCCACTAAAACTCAGGGTGCACAAGCTGGTTGACGATCAGAAGCATCGAAGCCGGTCATCCATCACCGACGGACTGTGTGGCAGCGGGTATTCTAACGCACCGCAATAAAGGGCGGACTCTTTCGAGTCCGCCCTTTATTGCGGTTGTAGTTAAGGTTTCACGCGAAGCGTCGAGAACGGTACGAAGTACTATTCGGCGGCCATTTCTTCCTGTTCGCCTTCCATGCGCATCTGTTCTAGTTCGCGCTCTTCGGCGTCGTGGGCTTCCTGTACCTCGGCCTGGACCTGGGCTGCCGCTTCTTCGAGCTCGGGTGAGAGCTGGACGTTGCGGTAGTACTCCATGCCAGTGCCGGCGGGGATGAGGCGGCCTACGATGACGTTTTCCTTGAGGCCGCGGAGCGTATCGATGGAGCCGTTGATGCTGGCTTCGGTCAGTACGCGAGTGGTCTCCTGGAAGCTGGCGGCCGAGATGAAACTGTCGGTCGAGAGCGACGCTTTGGTGATGCCGAGCAGAAGCGAGCGGCCGATGGCGGGACGGCCACCTTCCATGAGGACGCGCTGGTTTTCGGCGTTGAAGCGGAAGCGGTCCGTCTGCTGATCGACGAGGAACGTGGTGTCGCCGACCTCTTCGATCTTGACCCAGCGAAGCATCTGGCGAACGATGGTTTCGATGTGCTTGTCGGAGATGGCCACGCCCTGCAGCCGGTAGACTTCCTGAATTTCGTTGACGAGGTACTGTTGCAGTGCACGCTCGCCGAGAACTTCCAGAATGTCGTGCGGGTTGCGGGGACCGTCGATGAGTGCGTCACCGGCACGGAGGCGTTCGCCTTCCTGCACGTTGACGTAGACACCGCGGGGAACGCTGTACTCCTCTTCCTGACCGTTGTCGGCAGTGACGTAGACCTTGCGCTGGCCCTTGGCGACTTCACCGAAGCGAACGACACCATCGATCTTGCTGATGATCGCCGGGTCGCGGGGCTTGCGGGCCTCGAAGAGTTCGACGACGCGAGGCAGACCTCCGGTGATGTCCTTGGTACGCGTGGTTTCGCGTGGGATCTTGGCAAGGATGTCGCCGGGGTAGAGCTCGTCGCCGTCGGCCACCATAAGGTGAGCACGCGAGGGCATGAGGTAACGCTTGTTGCCCTGCGCCGACTTGATGATGATCGCTGGCTGGCGCTTCTCGTCGGCAGAGTCGGCGACGACCAGACGGCTGAGGCCGGTGACTTCGTCGACTTCTTCGTTGAGGGTGACGCCTTCCTGGAGGTCCTTGAACTGGACGGTTCCGGCGATCTCGGTGAGCAGAGAGAAGGTGTACGGGTCCCACTCGCCGAGCTTGTCGCCGATGCTGACCTTCGCGCCTTCTTCGATCTTGAGCTTGGCGCCGTAGACGATGGCGTAACGCTCTTTTTCGCGACCCTTGTCGTCGATGATGGCGACCGAACCGTTGCGGTTCATGGCGACCAGATCGCCGGACTTGGAGCGGACGGTGACCAGGTTGATGAAGCGAACCGTACCGGAGTTCTTGGCCTCAAGGTGAGAGGCGTCGGAGACGCGGCTGGCGGTTCCGCCGATATGGAAGGTACGCATGGTGAGCTGGGTGCCGGGCTCGCCGATGGACTGCGCCGCGATGACGCCGACGGCTTCGCCCATCTCGACCATTTTTCCAGATCCGAGGTTACGGCCGTAGCACAGGATGCAGACGCCGCGCTTGGACTCGCAGGTGAGCACGGAGCGGATCTTGACCTTCTCGATACCGGCAGCCTGGATTGCGCTGGCGAGATCTTCGTCGATCTCCTGATTGACTTCGACGATGGTCTTGCCCTCGAAGTCCTTCAGCTTCTCGAGCGAGACGCGGCCGATGATGCGGTCGCGCAGAGGCTCGATGGTCTCACCGGCTTCGATGATCGGGGTGACATAGATGCCCTCGACCGTGCCGCAGTCGTTGTGCGAGATGATGACATCCTGCGCAACGTCGACGAGACGGCGGGTGAGGTAACCCGAGTCAGCGGTCTTGAGTGCGGTATCGGCGAGGCCCTTACGTGCTCCGTGGGTCGAGATGAAGTACTGGAGAACGGTGAGGCCTTCGCGGAAGTTCGCCGTGATGGGGGTTTCGATGATTTCGCCCGAGGGCTTGGCCATCAAACCACGCATACCGGAGAGCTGACGGATCTGCTGTTTGGAACCACGAGCACCGGAGTCGGCCATGATGTAGATCGGATTCATGGCGCCGTCTTTGTCGGCCTGCTTCATGTTGTTGAACATGTCGTCTGCGACGCGCTCGGTGACGGTGGACCACATCTGGATGACCTTGTTGTTGCGCTCACCGTTGGTGATGGCACCGTCGAGGTACTGCTGCTGAACGTTGATGACCTGCTTCTCCGCCTCGTGAACAACGGTGTACTTCGAGGCAGGGATGACCATGTCGTCGAGGCCGACGGAGAGGCCGGACTGGGTGGCGTACTTGAAGCCGAGGTCCTTGATCTTGTCGAGCGTCTTGACCGTAACTTCGAGGCCGAGGTTCAGGTAGCAATAGTTGATGAGCTGGCCCATGCCCTTCTTCTTGAGCAGGCCGTTGACGTAAGGCATCGCGTCGGGCAGCGCATCGTTGAGGATGGCGCGGCCGACGGTGGTCGAGATGAACTGGCGGTTGAACTCGACCGGCTCGGTGTGAGTGAGGTCCTGATCGTCGTACGCCGTGGTCATGTCGAGGACAGGGCCGGTGTAGCGCAGACGAATCGGGGTAAGCGTCTCAACCTGCTTCGCTTCGAGGGCCATGAAGACCTCTTCGATGTTGGCGAAGACGCGGCCTTCACCTTTGGCGTTGACCTTGGCCTTGGTGAGGTAGTAGATGCCGAGCACGAGGTCCTGCGTCGGCACGGTGATCGGCTGGCCGCTGGCGGGCGAGAGGATGTTGTGCGAAGCAAGCATGAGCACGCTGGCTTCGATCTGGGCCTCGGGCGAGAGCGGGATGTGGACGGCCATCTGGTCGCCGTCAAAGTCCGCGTTGAAGGCGGTGCAGACGAGCGGATGGATCTTGATCGCCTTGCCTTCGACGAGCACCGGCTCAAACGCCTGGATGCCAAGGCGGTGAAGCGTCGGAGCGCGGTTCAACAGGACGGGGTGGTCCTTGATGACCTCTTCGAGGATGTCCCAGACGATGGGGTCCTGCATTTCGACCATCTCTTTGGCCTGCTTGATGGTGGTGCAGTGGCCGGTCTGTTCGAGACGATGATAGATGAAGGGCTTGAAGAGTTCGAGCGCCATCTTCTTAGGAAGACCGCACTGGTGCAGCTTCAGCTCGGGGCCGACGACGATGACCGAACGTCCGGAGTAGTCGACGCGCTTGCCGAGAAGGTTCTGACGGAAGCGGCCCTGCTTGCCCTTGAGGGTGTCGGAGAGCGACTTCAGCGGACGATTGTTCGCGCCACGGAGAACGCGGCCACGGCGGCCGTTGTCGAAGAGAGCATCGACGGCCTCCTGCAACATGCGCTTCTCATTGCGGACGATGACCTCAGGAGCATGCAGGTCCATCAGCTTCTTGAGGCGGTTGTTGCGGTTGATGACGCGACGATAGAGGTCGTTGAGATCGGACGTGGCGAAGCGTCCGCCGTCGAGCGGTACGAGGGGGCGAAGCTCTGGCGGGATCACGGGGATCACGTCGAGGATCATCCACTGCGGCAGGTTGTCGGACTTGCGGAAGGCCTCGACGATCTTGAGGCGCTTGGAGTACTTGAGCTTCTTCTGTAGCGAGGTCTCGGTCTTCATGCGCTCGCGCAGTTCGACGGAGAGCTCGACAATTTCGACACGCTTGAGGAGTTCCTTGATGGCCTCGGCACCCATCATCGCCTTGAAGCCGGAGGGGCGGTACTGAGCATCGAGTTCGCGGAACTTGGTCTCGTCCTTGATGACCTCGCGCTCCTTGACGGGCGCGTCGCCTGGATCGACGACGACGTAGGACTCGAAGTAGAGGACGGCTTCGAGCTCACGCAGGCTGATGTCGAGCAGGTGGCCGATGCGGCTGGGCAGGCCCTTGAAGAACCAGACGTGCGAGCAGGGACTGGCGAGCTCGATGTGGCCGAGGCGTTCGCGACGGACCTTCGAGAGTGTGACTTCAACGCCGCACTTGTCGCAGATGACGCCGCGGTGCTTCATGCGCTTGTACTTGCCGCAGAGGCACTCCCAGTCGGTGATGGGTCCAAAGATGCGGGCGCAGAAGAGGCCGTCGCGCTCGGGCTTGAAGGTGCGGTAGTTGATGGTCTCGGGCTTGGTGACTTCGCCGTGCGACCAACTGCGGATCTTCTCGGGGCTGGCGAGCTGGATCTTGATGGCGTCGAAATCGGCGATGGGACCGGTCAGTTCAAAGGGGCTGGAGCGGAACATATTGGGCGTCTCCCTTATTTCCTGCGCTTGCAGGTTGCAGCGTGGGCTGCGGTTACTAAATCTGTTTGCGATGACTTGTGGCGCATCGCGTTACCAGTACTTCTAAAGCTGTTGCTCGTCTTTCAATTGTGGTGTTGCTCAAAACTTTTAATACCGGGGCAAAAGCCCCAAAGCATTCGCCGCCGGGAGTGTCCGGGCTAAAGCCCGGACTGATCCCGGAAGCAATCTGGTTAGTCGGCTGCTGCGATCTCAGGCAGTGGGTGCTTCTTCTGGTCGGCCAGCTTGATGAGTTCTACATCGAGGCAGAGCGACTGGAGTTCGCGGATCAGCACGTTGAACGACTCAGGCACACCCGGCTCGATGGCTGCTTCGCCCTTGACGATGGCCTCGTAGATCTTGGTACGGCCGAAGACGTCGTCGGACTTCGCAGTGAGCAGTTCCTGCAGGATGTAAGCCGCGCCGTATGCTTCGAGCGCCCAGACTTCCATCTCACCGAAGCGCTGTCCGCCGAACTGCGCCTTACCACCGAGCGGCTGCTGGGTGATGAGCGAGTACGGCCCGATCGAGCGAGCGTGGATCTTGTCGTCGACAAGGTGAGACAGCTTCAGCATGTAGATGTAACCAACGGTGGCGGGCTGTTCGAACTCTTCGCCCGTCATGCCGTCGTGCAGCATCGACTTGCCGGAGCTGGGCAGACCAGCGGCCTTGAGCAACGCCTTGATCTCGGACTCGCGCGCGCCGTCGAAGACCGCCGTGCCGAACCAGATGCCACGCTTCATGCCGGCGGCGACACGCAAGGTCTGCTCGTCGTCGAGGTCAAGAAGCTGGTTGAGAGCGGCAGTGTTGACGAAGCGCGCCTTGAAGAGCTCGCGGACCTCATTGGCAGACTGCATGGTGTTGGCGAGTTCGGCGACCTGCTTGCCGAGCTCGTGCGCTGCCCATCCGAGGTGCGTCTCGAGGATCTGACCGACGTTCATACGAGAAGGCACGCCGAGCGGGTTGAGGACGATCTCGACCGGGGTTCCGTCGGGGAGGTACGGCATGTCCTCTTCCGGCAGAATGCGGGCGATGACGCCCTTGTTACCGTGGCGTCCGGCCATCTTGTCGCCGACCGACAGCTTGCGCTTCATGGCGATGTAGACCTTGACCATCTTGATGACGCCGGGCGAAAGCTCGTCACCCTTGGACATCTTGCTGATCTTCTCGTTGGTGATCTTGCGCAGAACGTCGATCTGACGTGAGGTCATCTCTTCGATCTCGTCGATCTGCTCGTTGACGCGGGGATCCTTGTCAGCGTAGCGGATGCGCTTGAGGTTACGGGTGGAGATCAGCTCGATGGTGTCGCGGTCGAGAATGTCGCCCTTGTTGAGAAGCTTCTTGTTGGTGCGCTCGTCGTGCAGGTCGGCGAGAACTTCCTTCGCGCCGAGAATTGCCTCAAGACGCTTGAGGCGCTCGTCGGTGAGAATACGAATCTCATCGGCGAGGTTGCGCTCGAGCTTCTCGATCTGCTCCTGCTCGATCTGCTTGGCCCGCTCGTCCTTCTCCTGGCCCTTGCGGCTGAAGATGCGAACGTCAACGACGGTGCCTTCGATACCCGGAGGGCACGTCAGCGAGGCGTCGCGAACGTCTCCGGCCTTTTCACCGAAGATGGCGCGCAGCAGCTTCTCTTCCGGCGTCAACTGGGTCTCGCCCTTGGGCGTTACCTTGCCGACCAGGATGTCGTTGTGGCTGATCTTCGCGCCGATGCGGATGATGCCCGACTCGTCGAGATCACGCAGGGCGTGCTCGCTGACGTTGGGAATATCGCGCGTGATCTCTTCCGGCCCGAGCTTGGTGTCGCGGGCTTCGATCTCGAACTCCTCGATGTGAATCGAGGTGTAGTAGTCCTCGCGGACCAGCTTCTCCGAGATGAGGATCGCGTCCTCGAAGTTGTAACCGCGCCACGGCATGAAGGCCACCAGCACGTTGCGTCCAAGGCCGAGTTCGCCCTGCTCCGTGCAAGGACCGTCGGCGATGACCTGACCCTTGATCACACGGTCGCCCTTGCGAACGATCGGCTTCTGATTGATGCAGGTGTTCTGGTTGGAGCGCTTGAACTTCGTGAGCTGATAGATGTCGGAGCCGACCTCACGCGAGAGCTGCGTGGGGTGGTGCTCGCCTTCGACGCGCACGATGATGCGCTCGGAGTCGACCGAATCGATAATGCCGTTACGCTTGGCCAGAATGACGGCGCCGGAGTCGCGGGCGGTGACGCCCTCCATTCCGGTTCCGACGAACGGGGCCTCGGCGACGAGCAGAGGAACCGACTGGCGCTGCATGTTGGCACCCATGAGAGCGCGGTTGGCGTCGTCGTGCTCGAGGAATGGGACGAGCGAGGCGGCGACCGAGACAAGCTGCTTGGGCGAGACGTCAACGTAGTCGACTTCGGCCTTGTTGACGAGCACGAAGTTGCCCTGACGACGGGCATCGACGATGTCCTGAACAATGTTCAGCTTCTCATCGAGCTCGATGTTGGCCTGCGCGATGGTGTGACGGTCCTCTTCCCACGCCGAGAGATAGAAGCTGAAGGGGGCAAGGTCCATGGTGCGCTTCTTGTCCTTCTTCAACTGCTCATTCTGCTTGCGGGCTTCGCTGACCTCGAGGTAGTCGCCCTGACGCAGACCGGACTCACCGGCGTTGACGACGGAGACGAAGTCGAGCGCGCGGCCATCCTTGACGCGGCGGTAGGGAGACTCGATGAAGCCGTACTCGTTAATGCGCGCAAAGCAGGACAGCGACGAGATCAGACCGATGTTCGGGCCTTCCGGCGTCTCAATCGGGCAGATGCGGCCGTAGTGAGTGGGATGCACGTCGCGGACTTCGAAGCCTGCGCGCTCACGGGACAGACCACCGGGCCCAAGGGCCGACAGGCGGCGCTTGTGGGTGATCTCCGAGAGCGGGTTGGTCTGGTCCATGAACTGCGAGAGCTGCGAGGAGCCGAAGAACTCACGAATCGCGGCCATGACCGGCTTCGCGTTGATGAGGTCGTGCGGCATCGCCGTCGACATCTCCTGATAGACCGACATCTTCTCCTTGATGGCGCGCTCCATACGGACAAGGCCGATGCGGAACTGGTTCTCCATCAGTTCGCCGACAGCGCGAACGCGGCGGTTGCCAAGGTGATCGATGTCATCAACGTTGCCGATGTTCTTGCGCAGCTTGAGGAGGTAACGAATGGTGCCGTAGAAATCCTCGGGGGTCAGCGTGCGGTTGTCGAGGCCAGAGGTGTCCTGGTTCTCGTAGAGCTTGATGTTGAACTTGAGACGGCCCACGCGCGAGAAGTCGTACTTGCGCGCATCGAAGAACATTCCTTCGAAGAGCGCGGTCGCGGTGTCGAGCGTCGGTGGGTCGCCGGGACGAAGCTTGCGGTAGATCTCGATGAGAGCTTCCTCAGGCTTGCGCACGGAGTCGCGGCGCAGGGTGTTGGTGATGATGTTGCCCACGTCGTCGCGCTCGGGGAAAAAGACCTCGAAGCTGGCGACACCGGACTGGAGAATCTTGTGCAGCTTGTCGGCCGTCAGTTCCTGATTGGCTTCGTAGAGCAGCTCGCCGGTGGTGAGATCTACGACATCGGCGGCAGTCATGGCGCCGTCGAACTCGCTGGTCTCGACTTCGACCTGCTCGATCTTGTGGCTGCGCAGGCCCTTGAGCGAGTGTGCCGAGATCTTGCGAGTGGCCGGGGCAATCTCTTCGCCCTTCACCGTGATCGCAGTGGCAGGACGCGTTCCCTGCAGGTTGCTCGGCGTGCCTTCAGCGGCGACCTTCCAGCTCAGCTTGCCTTCCTTCACGTTGATGGTGTCGACGGTGTAGAAGGTCTTGAGGATCTCTTCGTCGGTGCGCAGGCCGAGCGCGCGCAGGAAGATGGTGCCGAGGAACTTGCGCTTGCGGTCGATGCGGACGTAGAGGGTGTTCTTCTGGTCGTACTCGAACTCGACCCAGCTACCGCGGTAGGGGATGATCTTGCCGAGGAAGTAGGTGCGGTTGTTGGCGGTCTCGAAGAAGACGCCGGGCGAACGGTGGAGCTGCGACACAATGACGCGCTCGGTGCCGTTGACGATGAAGGTGCCGTTCTGGCTCATCAGCGGAATATCGCCGAAGAAGACTTCCTGCTCCTTCATGTCGCGCAGGCTCTTGACGCCTGTCTCGGGGTCCTTGTCGTAGATCTTGAGGCGAATGGTGACCTTGAGCGGCGCAGAGTAGGTCATGCCGCGCTCTTCGCACTCTGCCTGGTCGTACTTCAGTTGCAGACCGACGGGGTCGCCGCACTTGGTGCAGAAGTCAGGGGTGTTCTTGTTGTAGGTTCCGCAGAAATTACAGAGCACATCGCCGGGATGAAAGGGGTCGGTGATGACCATGTGACCGCAGTGCGAGCAGGCGGTGCGCAGGTGGTTGAGGCCCTTGAGGTAGCCGCACTTGCACTCCCAGTTGCCGATGGAGAAGTCGACGAACTCGAGCTCCGAGACGTTGCGGAAGTCGGTGATCGGGAAGACCGAGGTAAAGACCGACTGCAGGCCATTGTCCTCGCGCTCCTGGGGAAGCTTGTCCATCTGCAGGAAGCGCTCATAGCTGCGGCGCTGGACCTCGATGAGGTTGGGAATCTGGATGGCGGTTGGGATTTTGGAAAAATCGAGACGGCTGCGGATCGCGCGCATTTCGCTGTTGTTGGACTGACCAGACATGCTCTCTCCTGAATACTTACCTTCGAGGTCCTCATTTGCTTTGACTGCCCACCGAAAGGCCCGTCAACGCCAATAAGGGGAGGGTTGGGTACGGCCCTCCGGGTTTACTTCTGCTTGCGCCGTTACTGCTGTTTTCGGGCCCTGCTGCCCTCGATTGCTGCAGGCCCCGTGCGCAAAATGTCTTGCCGTATACAACCGCCGGCAATCAATCAAACTCGTAACTCATGAAACTTTTACTGTTCGCCGATGTTAGGAACTGCTATAAAGAACGCGTACTAAATGTCCCGAGCGCCCGCAGGCTGCGGAAATGCCGATAAACGCGGCAAAGCGCTCGATGGGACAGCGTGTCCCATGAGCGCAAAGATCGACTTGTGCACTGTTTCTGTGATTGTGGTGTAGATGCCTGCCGCCGTTTGAGGCTCGCCGTGCCCCAAAGTTGCTGCGCTCGCTTGTCCCATGACACTATGCACTTCTGCCGCTCGAAACGCATAATGGCCGACTCCTTAGCCTGTTTTCTACAGGATGAGCCGGATTTACTGCCTAAAGTCTGCCGGTTTTTTGCCGTTCGCCAAACAGCACGCCGAGGCGGAACGAATCTTTTCTAAAGAAAAGAATATCTCATTCTGCCTCAGCGTGCAAGTTTGTGGCCAATTACTTGATTTCGACGGTTGCGACGCCTTCGAACTTCTTCGCGATGGCGGCTGCATCATCCTTCGAGATGTTCTCCTTCAAGGGCTTGGGGGCGCCGTCAACCAAATCCTTGGCTTCCTTGAGGCCAAGAGCGGTGACTTCGCGTACAGCCTTGATGGTGTTGATCTTGTTCGCGCCGGCATCCTTCAGGATAACGGTGAACTCGGTCTTCTCTTCGACTGGCGCCGCTACTGCGCCGCCGCCTGCTGCCGGGGCTGCAACTGCTGCTGCTGCCGAAACGCCGAGACGCTCTTCGAGCTTCTTGACCAGAGCCGAAGCCTCGAGGAGGCTGAGGCTAACGATTGAATCTTCCAACTGCTGGATGTCTGCCATTTTATTTCTCCAATATAAGTCTGAACTTTTGTGATGCCTATTGCCGATTACTTCTCCGAAGCCCAACTGCGCTCCGGTTGCCTATGCCCTCTTGGGTTTCCGTTGCGCCCAGACCGGCGCACCCAAAAAGACCAGGCGAAACTTGTTGTCCCGCTTAGCCTTCGACGGGGTCCGTGCTTGCCGCTTCCCCACCCTGCGATGCGGTGGAGTTCTCCGGCTGCTCTGCTCCGGAAGGCTGCTCGCCTGCCGCCGACTCAACCTCGTGCGCCTCGGCGACCTTATCGGCCTCGGGTGCTGCGGGAGCTTCAGCCTTCGGCGCTTCTTCTGCCGATGCCTCTGCCGCGGGAGCCGCTGCCGGTCCGGCAAACTTGCCCTTCTCGACGCCCTGATTGATGACGACGGCGAGATCGCGGCCAGTCGCGTTGATGACCGTGGCCAGACGCTGTGCGGGAGACTGAATCAGGAAGAGGAGCTTCGAGAAGAGCTCTTCCTTGCCCGGCATGGTCGCCAGTTCGGCAATCTCGCGAACGTCGATCACCTTGCCGTCGATGATACCCAGCTTGAAGGTGAACTCGGCGTTGTCCTTGACCCAGGTGGAGAGGGCCTTCGCCAGCGCCACCGGATCGCCCGAGGTGTAAGCCACCGAGGAGACGCCCTTGAGACCCTTCAACGCGGCTTCAATTTTGGTTCCCTCAGCCGCACGCGCGGCCAGCTTGTTCTTGACGACGTGATAGCTTCCGCCTGCGCCGCGAACTGCCTTGCGCAGCTCGAAGTCCTTCGACGCGGTCAGGCCGGAGAACGTGCCGATGATCGCCGAGGTCGAGCCTTCGAGCTCGCCCGCCAGCTTTTTAACCTTGTCCGTCTTTACTGCTCTGGTCAATGCCATGACTGAATCCTCTTCGCTTTCGCTGCCCTGCTCCTCGCTTACGCGGCCAGAGTGGGCTTGATGCTATCTAAATAAATTAGGCTTTGCCTGCTGCCTCAGCAGCGGCGTAGTCGAGCTGGATGCCGGGGCCCATCGAGGAACTGAGCGTCACGCCCTTGATGTACTTGCCCTTGGCCGCCGAAGGCTTGGCCTTGACCACGCTGGCAATGACCGTCATCGCGTTGTCGACCAGCTTCTGCGGATCGAACGAGAGCTTGCCCACGGGAACGTGAACGAGCGCGGTCTTGTCGGTGCGGAACTCGACCTTACCGGCCTTGATCTCTTTGACCGCAGACGCAACGTCGGTGGTGACCGTGCCGGTCTTCGGGTTGGGCATCAGACCCTTGGGGCCGAGCACCTTGCCGAGACGGCCGACGGACTTCATCATGTCCGGGGTGGCGATCAGGGCGTCGAAGGCGGTCCAGCCTTCTTTCTGAATCTTCTCGACCAGCTCTTCGCCGCCGAAGAACTCAGCGCCGGCAGCTTCCGCATCCTTGATGCGGTCGCCCGAGGCGATGACGGCAACGATCTTGGTCTTGCCCAGACCGTGCGGCAGAACCACAGTGCCGCGAACCATCTGGTCGGCGTGCTTGGGGTCAACGCCAAGACGCATGGTCAGATCGACGGTCTCGTCGAACTTCGCGTACTTTGCTTTTTGCAGGAGCGGAACTGCGTCCGCCAGAACGTAAGGACGTGGCTCAACAAGCGCGCGGGCCTTAGTCAAATTCTTGGAGATCTTCCTTGCCATTTTCCCTCGTCTCCCACCCCTCTGGAAGTGTTCTTCCGGGCGTGGTTATCGACTGGCCTCAACTTGGTGCTGAGACACTCTTACAAGTATGCCGGAAGCACAGCTTTTGGTCAATTTTTTTTGAATAAAGGCTGGACGCGCTCTGAACCCGCTGGTATACGTCTCTCCGTAGCTTTAGGAGATTACGATGACGCCACTTTTGGAAATGTCCTTCCACGAAACCGTTAAAGTACGAATTCATGGATTATCCGGTAGAACCTCGTCACCAAAGTTGGTTGAAGAGTTTGAGATTGCGGAGGCCACAGATGCAATTGAGCGTCATAAGGTTTTTCGTATAGAAGTGCGAACCGCCTTGGCAGAACTCATACACAAACGAATCCTCATTCGAGAATTAAGTATGGAGGAAATCTTGGCATATCGTGAAGCTGAACCTCTCAGCTAATCCCCAATATGCATCATGCCTCGCAGATGGCTCCGTGCCGAGAATCCAAGGAATGCTCATCTATCTACGCAAAGACCCGGATGAGCACATTCGAACTGCTTACTGCACTGCGACCTGTTGCGCGAAGACGCCTGCGAATGCCCGGCGGACGCTCCTGAAGACGACCAGCCAGAGCAGCGTCGTTACCAGCGCCAACGGCAGGCCTGCCGGAGCCAGGAACGAATGGAAGAGCAGGATGTTCACCAGCACCGGGCCCAGCAGGGTCAGCGCCAGCGGGACGAAGCGGTTGGCCAGCAGCAGCGCGCCGCCGATTACCTGGAGCAGGAAGACCACGGTGAGGTAGTGCGAGATAAACAGGGCTCCCATGTACTGCCCCGCCAGACCTGTCGGCGGAGGCATGGGGATGAAGTGCAGAAATCCATTCAGGCCGAAGATAAGGAACAACAGGCCCAGCAAAATACGCGCGATCAGAACGGCAATCTTCATTATTTTTCCCTTTCCGGCTTACGCCGCCACCGTTCTTACTTGTTCGAGGACTGGCTGCAGGAAGGCTGCGCGATCGATGGTTCCGCGCATGAGCTGCGATGCGCCGCTGGCGGTAACGAAATTTATGTCGGTTACACCGAGGAAACCCAGAACGGCCTTTAGATAAGGCTCGACGAAGTTCATCGCTCCTGCCGGGGTGCCTACCTCATACACGCCGCCGCTGGCGATCACGATGGTCGCCTTCTTGTCTTTGAGCAGGCCCTCTGCGCCGGTTTCATCGTAGGTGAAGGTGCGTCCGTGAC
This sequence comes from Granulicella sp. L56, assembly GCF_009765835.1. Lineage (NCBI taxonomy): Bacteria > Pseudomonadati > Acidobacteriota > Terriglobia > Terriglobales > Acidobacteriaceae > Granulicella > Granulicella sp. L56. Next base: position 979,762 of record NZ_LMUS01000006.1, read on the forward strand.
GGGCTATCTGGTCGATCCAGAGCTTCAGGACAGAGGGAACGCTGAAGTTATGCATGGCTACGCCGAGGATGTACTCATCGGCAGTTTCCAGTTCGGCGATCAACTGGTCGGAGATCGCCAGTGCTGCAGCCTGCTCGGAGGTTCGGGCGGCTTCGGGGGTATGGACGCTGCCGACCCATGTGGCATCAATCAGTGCTGGCGGATGGGCGGCCAGATCGCGCTCGATCACGGCGCCGTCGGGATGGGCGGCCTTCCAGGTCTTGACGAACTCGCGCGTCAACTCGCGGGTGATAGAGCTTTCCAGCGGGCTTGAATCCAGATGCAGAAGGGTAGGCATATCAAATTCTCCTTGGCGACATACGCCGCATAGACAACATATGTTGGTATAGACGACATGTGTCGTAAATAAGATTCTTTTTCTGTTTGATAACCTCTAATCACCAGAACCTTATGCCGATCTCTGACTGTGAAGTTCGCGACCCTCGCATCCGCCGCACCCGGCAGCTCCTCCAAGGAGCGCTGCGCGACCTGATGCAGACGAGGAGCTTCGACGAGATTTCGGTGCAGGACATCACCGATGCGGCGACGGTCAACCGGGCGACCTTCTATGACCACTACACCGATAAGTTCGCGCTTCTGGACGCGATGGTTGGGGGTGGGTTCCACAAGCTGCTGCATGAGCGCAACGTCAGCTTCGACGGCACCTGTCCCAGCGCTGCGGCATCGATCATTCTGGCTACCTGTGACTATCTGACCGAATCACATGGCGATCGTGCGGCGTGTACACGCCAGAACGCCTTTGAGCCGCTGATGGAGTCGGCCATGACCGCGGCGATTCGCAAGGTCCTGATTAAGGGGATGGAAAAGGACGGCTCGGCTGGGGCCTCGGAGATGGTTGCGACGACGGCGAGCTGGGCGATCTACGGCGCGGTGAAGCAGTGGTTTTATACTTCCGAGCATGTGCCTGCGGAAGAGATCGTTGGCCGGATACTTCAACTCGTTATGCCGATTTTGGAGGCAGGCCGCACGCTTGAATCGGCTGATGCGCCAGTGATGGCGCATGACCAGGTTTGAAGCTGCGGTGCAGACGGGTGTTTTGATGGGACGGCAAAGACAACGGCGAAATACAAGGATCTCTCCACTCCGCTTCGCTACGGTCGAGATGACGTGGTTTCCAGCGTAGGATGTGATTCCGAACGTAGATTGACGGCCCCTAAAAGTTTTGGACCATCGACTCCAATAGAGCGATTGCCATCTGGTTGCATGGCGTGGCAATTCCATGCTTCTTTCCGAGCCGAACGATCACGCCATTGCGAGCGTCGATTTCCATCGGCCTGCCTGCCAGACGGTCGGCGTGCAGCGAATTGATGCCATCGGCAGGGGCAGTGCGATAGGCATGTAGCACTGCTTCGGCAACGTCGTCGTCCAACATTGCGCCTTCGGCACGGCCTACGGCGATGCATTCACGAACAATCTGTAATGCGGTCTCGCCGATGGCCTCGTCGTGAAGTACACCTGATGGCTGTAACAGCAGTGTAGGCAGCACTCCGGCAGCGTTGTGGCAGAGCTTTCGCCAGGCGACGGTCGTGAAATCGGAGACCACTACGGCATCCGCTGCTGTTCCGGCAAACAGATCGACGAAGGCGCGGCCCAACTCGCTCTCGAGAGCTTTCAGATGCATCACGCCGCGCTGGCGAACTCGCTCGGAAGACTGGCGCTCGGCGGGGCAATCGACAATGATCGGAAGAATGGAATTCACCGGCACATACGGCGCGAAGCGTTCGCGATGCTCCACGCCATTCTGCAAGACCGCCACCGGAGCGCCTTCTGCGCGAAGCTGCTTCAGCCACTTGGCTGCGCCGGGAACGTCATAGGCTTTGGTGGCAACAATGACCCAATCCACAGTGGAGGCCTTTGTGGGATCGGTCAGTACCGTAGCGTGAATGGCTATTGGCCCGTCCGGGGTGTCCACCGTTAGCTGTGCCAGCGGCCGCCGCACGCACAGCACTAACTCGTGGCCTGCCTGCTGCAATAACGAGGCGATGATCGCGCCGATTGCGCCTACTCCAATGATTGCTATCCGAGCCATGCAATACCCTCGTTGCGATCTTATAACCTGCCCAGAAACTCCTATGGGCCGGGCTTTCAGCCCTCGGCACGAGGGTATCGCAACCCCAGGGCTACGCCCTGGGCTGGTATAGCACGCGCCGTTGGCGCTTCAAGACAAAAGCAGATCCTCCGCCTGCGGCGAAGGATGACAATGTTTGATGACAGGGCGAAACAAGTTTGATACAGGCGAAGGAGGACAAGTTTGATTGCAGGCCGAAAGCCAGAACTTGATCAGGAGTTGCTTCGATCAGAACCGATAGCCGGGCTTCAGCTCGCAGCGGTAGACCGTGGTTTGATCGCTCCCTTTGCTGGTCCGCGCGGTACAGTTGGCCCAGCTTAGATAGAGGTCCGGCCCCAGGGGAAAGACCATGGGAGCGCCGTCGATATCGCCTTCGAGGCTTACGCCCTCCTGCGTGGGCGGCAGCGTAAAGTTGAGCGCGCTGCCAAAGATCACAGGGTAGGACTCGCGCACGTTCGAGCTGATGGCGGTATGAAAGACCTCGGCCTCCAGCAGAAAAGTCGCCGTATTCGACCAGTCAATCGCGGAGACGGTGATGTGCCGTCCGCCATGCTCAAAGCCGCTGTCGTCGATCTTGGTAAAGGGGCACGGCCCGGCGATGCACGAGGCGCGCACATTGCCGAAGGTATTGTCCTGCCCGGCATCGAGCGTCGCTGAACCTCGCGATGCCTTCCACTTCTTGTCGGGAGAGCAGAGTTCATGCTTCTCGCAGGGGAGGTTGCCCTGGTTCACCACCTGAAAGGTCTTGACCGCGCTTCCGACGTTCGACTGCGTGCGCGAGTTGATGGTGTATCGCACCCGAATATTTGAGACCACGGACTCTTTGCCGCCGGGAGTCGCCTGCGTCGGCTCGGGCAACGGAACCATGGCGACGATGTGCAGGCTCTCGTCGATCACGAGCCTGCCGGCTTGCAGGTTCAGGTCAAGCGGCTCATAGTCCGAGTGGCGGAAGTGGACGACGATGGGCTGTCCCGACCATACCTGCCGCTGCAGCTCTAACTTGAAGTACCCCGCAGCATCGGACTGCGTCGTCGCGCTGACCACGCCATCGGATGCAGTGACGGTGACATTATCGAGCGGCAGTTCTTTTCTGGTGTCGGCCTCGCGCCGTATCACCGCGCCTTCAATTGGAATCGATCTGCGGATCGAGGGGGGGCGATGCACATGCAGGCGCAGCAGCAACACAGCCGCCAAGGCTACCACCACTGCGATCATCGTCCAGACAAGAGCTTTACCTTTCATTCCTCACCGGCAACTTTGCTATTGGACGTTTGATTTGCGGGATACGCTGCCCCATGCTCATGATTGTCTTCGATATGCATCTAACTCCTGCATGGTATCGTTCAGCATCAAACTTCTGGACGAATACGGAAGAGATGAATGAGTGTGGATGATAACGAAGAAATAAGCAGGCGGATTCGCCTGACGGCAGGACAATACGGGAATAAGAGCTCGCGGCGCAACCTGCTGCGCCAGATGGCGGGGATCTCTCTTGGACTGCCGCTTGCGCATGCGCTCCCTCTGCTGGGGCAGGCAGCAGTCCAGCAAAAGCCCTCTGAGCCGCATAAGACTCCGGCGCCGCTGCCTTTGCCGAGCGCACTTTCTCCTGAGGACGATCAGCTTCTTGACGAGATCGAGCGCGCCAGCTTTCTCTACTTCTGGGAACAGGCCAACCCGCAGACCGGCCTCATCAAGGACCGCAGCAACACGCGCACTACAGATACCAGCATCGTAGCCAGCATCGCCTCCACCGGGTTCGGTCTTACTGCCATCTGCATTGCGGACAAGCGCGGCTTCATACCGCATAACGAGGCACGCCTGCGCGTCGTCAACACGCTGCTGTATATCTGGAAGAAGCTGCCGACACATCGCGGCTTCTTTTATCACTTCGCCAATATCAATACGGGCGAGCGCATCTGGGACTCCGAGGTGTCATCGGTCGATACGGCCATGCTGCTCTGCGGAATGCTCACCTGCAAACAGCACTTTCAGGACCACGGCATCACTGGACTCGCCGACGCTATCTTCAACCGTGTCGACTGGACCTGGCTCTCAGAAGACACCTCGCTATTGCCCATGGGCTGGACGCCGGAGTTCGGCTTCCTGCCCTACAAGTGGGACTACTACAGCGAACTGATGATGATCTACCTGCTCGGCATGGGATCATCCGCTCATCCGCTCAACCCGCAGGCATGGACGGCATGGAAGCGCACCACCTTTGAGTACGATGGCCTGCGCTACATCGGCTCGTTTGCGCCGCTGTTTGTGCATCAGTACTCGCAGGCGTGGTTCGACTTTCGTCGAAAGAAGGACAAATACGCCGACTACTTCCAGAACTCGGCCATCGCTACCGACGTCCACCGGCGCTTCTGCATCGAGTTGAACAAAATATTTCCCGATTACAGCAACGATCTGTGGGGCATTACCGCGTCGGACTCTGAAAAAGGCTACGTCGTGTGGGGTGGGCCGCCTGCAATGGGTCCTATCGACGGCACTGTCGTACCCGCCGCTGCGGGGGGCTCACTGCCCTTTCTGCCCGACGCGACCATGCGTGTCATTCGAAATATCAGGAAGAATTATCCGCAGGCCTGGTGCCGCTACGGCTTTGTCGACGCCTTCAATCCTCTGAAAAAGTGGTACGACTCTGACGTCGTCGGCATCGACACCGGGATCACCCTGCTGATGGCGGAGAACGCCCGCAGCGCCTTTATCTGGGAGACGTTTATGAAGAACCCGGAGGCTCAACGCGGCATGGCCAAAGCCGGGTTCAAGGAATATCAGCCTACCGTCGGCTGAGAGAAATCTACCTGAAATCGTCGCTTGACATGGCCCTTAGGCAGGGCTAATGTCGTTCTCAGAAAGGCGAACAAATGGCGAATAAATTAAGACAGGAAGATACGGCGCTCTTTCCTATCCTGCCGCAGCCAACCGGCATCGCCCGCCTCGCCTCCCATGCCGAGCACGCCGACGACGGACACCTGATCGAGTTCAAGGCACTCGAAGTCCGCAGTATCCTCAATAAGTCCACCTCGAAGCGCCTGCGCTGGCTTGCCTGGAGCATCAATCCCTATCGCGGTTGCGAGTTCGGCTGCAAATACTGCTACGCCCGCTATACGCATGAGTTTATGGAGCTGCGCGATCCGCTCGCCTTTGAGCGCATCATCTTCCTCAAGCAAAATGCGGCGTGGCTGCTGGAACAGGAGCTGCGCAAGATCGATCCCGCCGACGAGATCGCTATCGGAACCGCAACCGATCCCTACCAGCCCATCGAAAGGCGCGCACGGATCACACGCAGCCTGCTCGAGGTCTTTGCCCGTCGCCAGGGCTATCGCCTTGGCATCGTCACGAAGTCGCGTTTGATCGAGCGAGACATCGATCTGCTGACCGAGATCGCAAAGCGCAACAAGCTTGTGCTCCACATCACCATCACCACACCGAACACAGAGCTGGCGAGGTTGCTGGAGCCGCGTGCACCGCGCCCTGATCTGCGTTTTCAGGCGGTCAAGCGGCTGCGCGAGGCCGGGTTGCGCACCGGCATCCTCTGCTGCCCGCTGCTGCCCGGAATCACCGATACGCAAGAGGCGCTCAACGAGATGGCGCGTCGAGCGGCAGAGGTCGGTGCTAACTTTCTGTCTGCCAATCCCCTCTTCCTCAAGCCGTGCTCACGTCCTACTTACCTGAGCTTCGTTCGTGAGCACTTCCCTTCACTGGTGGACGATTACCACAAACGCTTCGACCACGCCGACTTTGCCGCACCGGCCTATCGTCAGAAGTTGGCGCTGATGCTCGAGCAGGCTCGTCACCTTCACGGCCTCTCGCGACGCCCACTCGATGTTCTGCCCCAACCGGGGAATACCGTCCGCAAACCTCCGGAGAGCGTAGGCATTGCTGTTCAGCAGAGCCTGTTCGCATAAATGCAGCGTCACTTATTATTATTTTTCGGTCGCGACAGAAAAAGCGAAATACAGGGGTCTCTCCACTACGCCGCGCGATGAGACTGCGCGGCTTCGGTCGAGATGACGTTTCTTTGAGCTGATTTGAGGTCAGATAATGGAAAAGACACCGGAGAGCCGTTGGCATCTGCCATCAACGGTCTTCCGGTGTCTTCTTGATTTGAGCTACAGCCTGCAGATTACTTAGGCGACGACTTCGATGCCCATCGAGCGAGCGGTGCCGCGGATGGTCTTCGATGCTGCCTCAACCGACGAGGCATTCATGTCCGGCATCTTCTGCGTGGCGATCTCGCGAATCTGCTTCTCGGTCACCTTGCCCAGCTTCTCCTTGTTCGGAGTGCCCGAGCCCTTGGCGATTCCGGCAGCCTTCAGCAGCAGCACCGGCGCCGGAGGCGTCTTGGTGACGAAGCTGAACGTGCGGTCAGCGTAGACGCTGATGACGACAGGGATGGTGAGGCCGACCAGATCGGGAGCCTTGGTGCGTTCGTTGAACTGCTTGCAGAACTCCATGATGTTGACCTGCGCCTGACCGAGCGCGGGGCCTACGGGCGGTGCCGGGGTGGCCTTGCCGGCCATAATCTGAAGCTTGACGTATCCAGTAATCTTCTTCGGTGCCATTGCGGTAAATCCTCTTTATGCTTCTAGCCGCGGGCCTGGGCCTTTTGGCCTGACCTGCTGCTGAAATAAGATAGGTAATTCCAAATTCCTCTTCCGCTTGATGGCGGAAGTACTGCTTATTCGGTGATCTTGTCCACCTTCGAGAACTCGATCTCGACCGGGGTGGAACGGCCAAAGATGCTGACCATGACCTTCAACGTCTGCTTGTCTTCGTTCACTTCGTCGACGGCCCCGGTGAAGTTGGCGAAGGGGCCCTCGTTGATGCGGACCTGCTCGCCCTTGTCGAACTTGATCTTCATCGAAGGCTTGTCCTTCGTGGAGTCGGAACGGAAAATAATCGAGCTGACTTCCTGCTCGGAGAGCGCCACCGGATTATCGCCGGTGCCAAGGAAGCCCGTGACCCGAGGCGTGTTCTTGATGACGTGCCAGAGGTCGTTGTCGAGATCCATCTCGACCAGAACATAGCCGGGAAGGAAGACGCGCTCGATGGTGTACTTCTTGCCGTTGCGCAGTTCCGTGACCGGCTCGGTCGGAATCATGATGCGGCCGATCTTGTTCTGCAGGCCGAAGGCCGAGATGCGGCTCTCCAGCGACTCGCGTACCTTGCGCTCGAACCCGGAGTAGGCGTGGATGATGTACCACTTGAAATTTTCATTCACCGGCGGGGCAAGCTGCTCCTCCGGATTTTCAGTGGATGCTTCCTCTCCGGCCTTTGCTGCCGCGAGGTTCTGCTCTTCCGGATTTTGCTCTTCTGCCGCCATCGTTGTGCCTTCTTCGCGCATCGTTTACTTCTCTCTACTACTCATGCTACCGAACTTCCAAAACCTGCCTAGCTTGCAGTCAGCGCATGCAGCAGCGCTTCAATCGCGCGGCCGATGATGTTATCGACCAGCCAGAAATAGCCCGCGAAGATAAAGACGGTGATAACGACCACGACCGTCGTGGACTGCACTTCGGGCCATCCCGGCCACCAGACCTTGCGCATCTCACTGCGCACTTCCTTCAGGAACTCGCGCAGGCGTTCCGGCTGGTTCTTCAACTGCTGGATTCCAGGGCTTGTCTGTTCCGCTATTGCTACCGTCTTGGCCATAGTGCTGCCTCAATCTTCGTGCTGCTGAATTCTGTACTGCATCCGGACTCTGCGACCGGACAAACTGGCGGGGGAGCTCGGATTCGAACCGAGAAGTTCGGTTTTGGAGACCGACAGTTTAACCGTTGAGCTTACTCCCCCCGGTTAATCCTTCAGCCGGGCTACCAGCCCCTGGCTAAAAGCCATGAGCCGTCGGCCAAACTGCTTACTTCGTCTCTTTGTGGTCCGTGTGCTTGCGGCAGGTATTGCAGAACTTCGAGAACTCGAGACGGCCAGTGGTCGTCTTCTTGTTCTTCGTCGTCGAGTAATTCCTGTTCTTGCACTCGGGGCATTGCAATGTAATGATTTCGCGCATCTTTCTATCCTAACCGATTTCGCGGAAAATCATGCCTCTGCCGCGAAATCCCTTTATTTTGAGTAGCAATGTGGCCGGGAGAGGAATTGCTACCCCCGGCCATGTTGCCGAATTACTTGATGATCTCTGAGATGGTTCCCGCGCCGACGGTACGTCCGCCTTCGCGGATGGCGAAGCGCAAGCCCTTCTCCATGGCAACCGGCGTGTGCAGCGTGATCTCCAACTGGATGTTGTCGCCCGGCATCACCATCTCGGTGCCTTCCGGCAGCTTCGCCGATCCGGTCACGTCCGTGGTCCGGAAGTAGAACTGGGGACGGTAGCCGTTGAAGAACGGAGTATGACGTCCACCCTCTTCCTTCGACAGCACATAGATCTCGCCCTTGAACTGGGTGTGCGGCGTAATCGATCCCGGCTTCGCCAGAACCATGCCGCGCTCCACATCTTCCTTTGCGATACCGCGCAGAAGAAGACCGGCATTGTCGCCCGCCAGGCCTTCGTCCAACTGCTTCTTGAACATCTCGACGCCCGTGCACACCGTCTGCTGGGTGTCGCGGAAGCCGACGATCGAGCACGCCTCGCCAACCTTGATCTTGCCACGCTCGATACGGCCAGTCACTACCGTGCCACGGCCCGAGATCGAGAAGATGTCTTCGATCGGCATCAGGAACGGAAGGTCGACCGCGCGCTCCGGCTGGGGAACATACTTGTCCACCGCCTCCATCAGCTCGTCGATCTTCGCTTCCCACTGCGCTTCGCCGTTCAGGGCTCCAAGAGCCGAACCGCGGATGATCGGGGTATCGTCGCCAGGGTAGTCGTACTTCGACAGCAGCTCGCGAACCTCCATCTCGACCAGCTCGATCAGCTCTTCGTCTTCGACCGCATCGCACTTGTTCAAAAACACAACGATGAATGGAACGCCAACCTGGCGCGCCAGCAGAACGTGCTCCTTGGTCTGTGGCATCGGACCGTCGGTCGCAGCCACCACCAGGATCGCGCCGTCCATCTGCGCCGCACCCGTGATCATGTTCTTGATGTAGTCCGCGTGGCCAGGACAGTCGACGTGCGCGTAGTGACGGTTCTTTGTCTCATACTCCACATGCGAAGTCGCAATCGTGATACCGCGCTCACGCTCTTCAGGAGCGTTATCGATCGTGTCGAACGAACGGAACTTGTTGTTCGGGTTGTGCTTCGACAGCACCTTCGTGATCGCCGCTGTCAGCGTCGTCTTGCCGTGGTCGATGTGCCCAATCGTTCCAATGTTTACGTGCGGCTTTGACCGGTCAAACTTTTCCTTGCCCATGACTCTCTCCGTGTTTCGTTGCTTCTAAAGTGATACTGCTAAATTCGTTGTACTACGTGGCAGAAGCTTACTTGCTATCCTTGCCCTGCACCTTGGCGATAATCTCTTCCGAGACCGACCGCGGTGCCTCTTCATACTGCTTGAACTGCATTGAGTAGTTAGCGCGGCCTTGCGTGGACGACCGCATGTGCGTCGCATAACCGAACATGGTGCTCAGCGGGACAGTCGCCTTGATCGCCTGCGTGCCGCCAACCATCTCCATGCCTTCGATGCGTCCACGGCGGCTGTTCAAGTCACCGATGATGGTACCCATATACTCTTCAGGAACCGTAACTTCCACATCCATCACCGGCTCAAGCAGAACCGGCTTCGCCTTGCGGGCCGCTTCCTTGAACGCCATGGAACCAGCGATCTTGAATGCCATTTCGTTCGAGTCGACATCGTGATAGCTGCCGTCGTAAAGCGAGACTTTGATGTCGACCATCTCGTAGCCAGCCAGAATGCCGCGCAGCATGGCGTCCTGAATACCCTGGTCGATCGGCTTGACGTACTCCTTGGGAATCGCTCCACCCTTGGTGTCGTTTGAAAACTCGTAGCCCTTGCCAGGCTCATTGGGGCTGATGCGAATCTTGCAGTGGCCGTAGTTACCTGAACCGCCGGTCTGGCGAATGTACTTGCCCTCTGCGTCCGAGTTGGAACGGATGGTCTCGCGGTAAGCAACCTGCGGCTTGCCGACGTTGGCCTCAACCTTGTACTCGCGCATCATGCGATCGACGATGATCTCAAGGTGAAGCTCGCCCATACCCGCAATAATGGTCTGACCCGAATCAATGTCGGTGTGAACGTTGAAGGTAGGATCTTCCTGCGCCAGCTTGGCGAGGGCCATGCCCATCTTTTCCTGGTCAGCCTTCGTCTTGGGTTCAACCGCAACCTCAATCACGGTCTTCGGGAAGTCAATAGACTCGAGCGCAACAGGGTACCTGTCGCTGCAGATCGTGTCACCGGTCACAAGGTTCTTAAGGCCGACAGCTGCGCAGATATCGCCAGCCAGAATTTCTGTAATCTCTTCGCGCTTGTTGGCGTGCATCTTCAGCAAACGGCCAATACGTTCCGTCTTGCCGGTACGCGGATTGAGTACAGAATCGCCGGTCTTGAGCTGACCCGAGTAGGCGCGGATAAAAATAAGCTGACCAACGAACGGATCGGTCATAATCTTGAAGCCAAGGGCCGCGAAAGGCTCGCTATCGTCCGCGTGACGAAGAACCTCTTCTTCCATGTTGTCAGGATTGTGTCCGACAATGGCGGGAATATCCAGCGGGCTGGGCAGATAGTCAACAACAGCGTCAAGCAGCGTCTGTACGCCCTTGTTTTTGAAAGCCGAACCGCAGAGCACGGGGAAGATCTTCATCCCAATGGTCGCCTTGCGAATGCCAGCCTTGAGCTGCGCCTCGGTCGGCTCCTGCCCCTCGAGATACATGTGCATCAGCTCATCGTCATTCTCTGCAACTGCTTCGATCAGAGTATGGCGCGCCTCTTTAGCCGTCTCCAGCAAGTCGGCGGGAATCTCTTCCACCGAATACTCGGCACCCATCGTCTCATCGTGCCAGAGAATGGCCTTCATCGTGACCAGGTCAATGACACCGGCAAATTTTGCTTCGGCGCCCACGGCAATATTCAAAGCCACGGCACGCGCGCCCAGACGGTCAACAATCGTCTTGGTCGCATAGACCGCATCGGCTCCTGCGCGGTCCATTTTATTAATGAAGCAGATGCGGGGAACCTTGTACTTATCAGCCTGACGCCATACCGTCTCCGACTGAGGCTGAACACCGGCCACAGCATCGAAGCAGGCAACTGCGCCGTCAAGAACGCGCAGCGAACGCTCCACCTCGGCCGTAAAATCTACGTGGCCGGGCGTATCGATGATATTGATGCGGATGTTCTTCCAGGTGCAGGTCGTAGCAGCGGACGTAATCGTGATGCCGCGCTCCTGCTCCTGCTCCATCCAGTCCATGGTCGCAGTACCCTCATGCACCTCACCGATACGGTGCGTGATGCCCGTATAGAAGAGGATGCGCTCGGTCGTCGTCGTCTTGCCGGCGTCGATGTGCGCCATAATCCCGATATTTCGGCAACGATTCAGAGGTGTAGTGCGTGCCACGGTCAATCTCTCATCTGCGAACTTTCGCTCGCGGTAAAAAAAGCGTTAAGGCAAAATCTGAAGACAAAAGCTCTTTTGCGAAGAAGCTTTTGCTTTACCAGCGATAGTGAGCAAACGCCTTGTTTGCCTCAGCCATGCGGTGAACGTCTTCCTTCTTCTTCATCGCGGCGCCACGGCCATTGGCGGCATCGAGCAGCTCGGCGGTCAACTTCTCCACCATGCCCTTCTCACCGCGTGCACGGCCATACGTCACCAGCCAGCGAATCGCCAGCGAAGTGCGGCGCTCCGGCAGAACTTCGATCGGCACCTGATAGTTCGCACCGCCAACGCGGCGGCTCTTGACTTCAAGCAAAGGCTTGCAGTTCTCGATGGCCTTCTTGAACAGCTTGAGGGCCTCGTCGCCACCCTTCTGCTCCAGGTTGGTCATGGCAGTGTAGAAAATACCCTGCGCGGTCGACTTCTTGCCGCCCCACATCATTGAGTTCACGAACTTCGTAACCAGGGTCGAGTTGTACACCGGGTCCGGTGCAACTTCACGCTTCGCGATATAGCCTTTTCTGGGCATTGTTCTTCTCGTCTTCCTTCAGGGCTTTTCGCCCCGGTTCAGGACTGTCGACTTCTCAAGACCTGAACTGTTAAGTGTCAAATCTAAAATTCATGCGGCGGACCGCAGGGTTTACTTGGCAGCGGCCTTCGGACGCTTCGCGCCATACTTCGAGCGGCTCTGCTTGCGGTTGGCAACGCCGACCGAATCCAGGGTTCCCCGAACAACGTGGTAGCGAACACCCGGCAGATCCTTCACACGGCCGCCGCGAATCAGCACAATCGAGTGCTCCTGCAGGTTGTGGCCGATGCCCGGGATATAGGTCGTAACTTCAATCCCGTTGGTGAGACGAACACGCGCGACCTTGCGGAGGGCCGAGTTCGGCTTCTTGGGGGTCTGGGTGTAGACGCGGGTGCAGACGCCACGGCGCTGGGGCGAACCCTGCAACGCGGGGCTGGCGGTCTTATAACGTGTGGGCGTGCGGCCCTGCTTGACGAGCTGATGGAACGTAGGCACTCGAACTCCTTGATAATGCAAACCTAAACTTTTGTCAGGCGCGCAGAAGGGAGAGTAACTTCGCAATTCGTGTCGTACACACAAAAAGAATGAGGACGCTGAAGCGCCTCTTGCGAAGATCTGCCCTGCTTCGCGTCTGTAAACCATAACCAGACGAAAACAGTCGACGGTGGCCGAGCGTATTTCCTAAACAGGAAGAGCCGACTCCGTTTCGCTGTCCCGGCCCGCATAGCCCATCCAGGGTGGAGGGTGTCGCAGGCACGATTGCGATAGGCCGCAGATTACGACACTCCAAAATCAAACCTGAGGAATGTCCTGCGGTGAAATCTCTTGTATCCAGTGTAACCCAAGCGGATATTCTCTGCCTGCGCGGGGTATGTCTCCACCCCAATTACGCGTCAAGCCTGAATCGTTCTTAGCTGACAGCGCAATCCGGATACTCGCGGAACCTTCTAACAATAGCAATTCCCCGTAATTCCGTCAACAAAATCCTGTGGACAATGCTATTTTCGACAGCTGCTTCTGTTACCTCAGAGTTTCACCGATTCTCTACTCATAATGAAGAATTTTTGCCATATTCAACTGCAGTGCCCGCCTGGCTGGAAGGAGGGTTGCGAGGCCTACGATTCCAACCAGAACCGCAATCGCCCCCACGTAACTCGCAGGATCAAGATTGCTGATCCCAAACAACACCTTTCGCAGTACCTTCGATGCGCCTGCTGCCACGCCAACGCCTGCAAATAATCCAATCATCATCGGCCATGCGAACTGGCGCAGCACAGCAGCCAGCACATGCGCCCGCTCCGCGCCCAATGCCAGCCGTATCGCAATCTCCTTGGTCCGCTGCGATACGGAGTAGGCCACCAGCCCAACAATCCCTATGCCTGCCAGCAGCACCGCCACAAGCCCAATCAGACTTACAATCATGGCGATCTGCTCCACTTTCGATACCGTTTCGTTAAACATGCTCTTGAGCGGGCGAATCTCTGGAAATACCTTCGGATCAAGACCTTCGGCGATGGTCTTTGCCACAGGGATGAAACTTTCCGTCGGACCGGCCATCTTCACAACCAGCGACATGGCTGGCATATCGTCCGCTTGCGCAGACCAATATTCTTCTACCGCATCGTCGTCATTAAGGGCGTTCAGGTGAGCGTCTCCGACAACCCCCACGACCGTATCGTGCTGGCCACTCGCAGACTTATCGGTCTCAAACTGCTTGCCGAGCGGGTTCTGGTCCGGCCACCGTCTACGGGCGAACGATTCGCTGATGACAACCGCATTCTTCTCACCCGGCAGCAGAGTACGCCCGATCAGAAGCGGAATGTTCATCGTCTGAAAAAAGCCTGGCTCGACCCAGTTCGGATAGATCGCCCAGGAATGTCCCTCGATTTCAGTGTCGATGCGCGAGACACTTCGGCCCATAGGCGGCAGCCTGACCAGCGACACTGACGTCACGCCTGGCATAGCCAGCAATCGACTCTCCATCTGATTCAGATACATCTGCGCAGAGCTTGGCGTATAGCCGTGCGCCCCCAGTTGCGGATCAATCGAAAAAACATGTTCATACCCAAAGCCTGGCGAAGTATAGAGCGTGTGGTGCATTGCCCGCACCAGCAACCCCGCCACAATCAGCAGAACGCAGCTCGCCGCCACCTGCGCGCCTATCAGCACCTGTCGCGCTATCGTCTTCCTCTGCCGCTGCCGCGCGATCTGCAAGGCCGGCGTCAATCCAAAAAAGATCGCGGCCCCCAATGCCACGCTGATCGAAAACGCGAGGACCCGCCAATCCGGCACAGGGCTCAACCACGGCGGAGCGTCGAGCCAGACCAGGGCCACACGCAGCACCGCATAGCTGAGTGCAACCCCGACAATCGCACCCAGGGAAGCTAACAGCAGGCTCTCCGTAAACAACTGCCGGAAGATACGCTTCCTGCTGGCGCCGATGGCCATTCGAATTCCCATCTCATGCTCCCGCGTAACGCCGCGCGCCAGCAACAACCCTCCCAGATTGGCACACGCCACCATGAGAATCAGAAGGGTCAGCACGGCAACCATAGCCGCCACCTGATACATCTCCGGCCTCATCACCTGCAAATGGCCGCCCGGATCACTACGAATATATTCGTTGTCCCAGATCTCCTTGGGATGCTGCCTGCGCAGTTCATTGGTCAACGCCAGCAACTCCTGCTCGGCCATCTTTGCGGTAACACCCGGAGCCAGCCGCGCCCACATGCGGACGCTCGAAGCCGAGCTATCGGTCAGCACCTTGCTGCCTTCGATGAAGTAGGGTTGTTGCGCCAATGGCAGCCAGACATCGGGGGTCTGCCCTCCCAGACTGGCAAACGCAGATGGCAGAATCCCGATCACGGTAGCAGGCTTATTGTCGAGACGAATGGTTCGTCCCACCACCGAGGGGTCTCCCCCAAAGCGTCTCTGCCACGCACCATAGCTCAACACAGCCACGGGGGCCGCATCCACCTTGTCCTCCACGACCGGCTCGAAGAGCCTGCCCAGGGCGGCAGGAGTTCCCAGTTCGCTGAAGTAGTTTCCCGTAGCAAAGCTGGTACGCACCGGCTCCGCACTGCCTTCGAGATTCATCGGAGGAACACCCATCACCGCCATCACAGCGGACAAGGTCTTCGCATGGTCGCGATAGAAGATCACGGAGGGATAGGGCATCTCTCCCTGGATAATCTCCGGCGAACGCCTCTGGAGCTGGACAAGCGAATCAGGGTCGCGGACAGGTAATGGCTTAAGCGCAATCATATTGAACAGGCTGAACGCCGTGACGTTGACACCAATACCAATTGCAAGCACCAGAACAGCCGTCGCTGTGAAGCCAGGCGACCGCATCAGCGTTCGTGCCGCATAACGCAGATCCTGCCCTAAGCGTTCAATCCAGGTCCAACCCCAGGCATCGCGGGCCTGCTCTCGCAGACGAAGCATATTGCCAAAGTTTCTTCGTCCTTCACGCGCCATCATCTCGCGATGAAACTCCATATCGTTCTCCAACTCATGATCGAGCTGGCGACGATTCAACAGATAATGCAGACGACGCAAGAGTGAACCCACGACGGCCTCCTTAGGCAGTACGCAATATGGCCTGAATGGCCTCGGTAACCCGGCCATAGTCTGAAAGCTCGGCATCGAGCTGCTGATGGCCAGCCGCAGTAATGGAGTAGAAGCGGACCTTGCGGTTCGTCTCCGAGATGCCCCATTCAGCAGTAACCCAGCCTTTGAGCAGCATCTTTTGCAACGCCGGATACAGCACACCCTCCTCCACCTGCAGCACCTCGGTCGACAGTGCGTGAATACGCTGTGCGATGGCGTAGCCATGGATCGGCCCCGACCGCAGTACCCGCAGAACCAGCATGACCAGCGCCCCGGAAGGCATTCCAGATTTAGGCATATTCTTCATAGGCATATTATTTATATGCCTATGAAGAATAGTCAACCTTAATTTCATACATTGATCGAAAAAAGGAGGGTAAGCCGACCCCAAAATCGTCCGTGCTAGCCTTTTCGCATGAATTGCGCCCGCACTCCACTGCGTCTTTCGCCCTGTTTCTTGATCCTCTCTGCCCTCTGCCCCCTCCCGGCCCAGACGACGAGCACAACGCCTCATCAAGATGCCCGCATCGGCGCTCTGATCCAGATGCTTGGCCAGACGAAAGAACCCACCGAGGCCGCAATCTCGCCTGACGGCAAGACCGTGGCATGGTCGGTCGAGACATCCGACGGCTCCCAGATTCACCTGACCGATATAGGCAGCCCCTCAAACGACACCATCCTCAGGACCGAGGCCGAGGCCACCGACTGCTCCAACGAAGCCCCCATCTGGTCGCCCGACGGCCAGTGGCTGGCCTTCGACTCCACCTGCGCAGCGAAAGAAGACAAGCCAGACCAGGAGCAGATCTTCGTCTGGTCGAAGAAGACCGGCCAGTGCCGACAGCTCACCCACGTCACCGGCGAGATTGACATGCCCGCATGGTCGCCCGACGGCCGCTCTATCGGCTTCCTCTTCGTCGAGAACGCCACCCGCAACGCCGGTGCGCTCGCCGCCATGAAGCCGTGGAACGGCGTCATCGGCGAGGACGGCATCGAAATTCAGCGCGTAGCCGCGGTAGACGTGGCCAGCGGCACCGTCTCGCAACTCTCCCCGGCCAACCTGCATGTCTACGAATTCGACTGGTCGCCCGATTCGAAGCGCCTCGCCTACGTCGCTGCCAATCCTCCCGGCGAAAACAACTGGTGGGTCGCCCAGCTTTATGTGCAGACCGCAGAGAAGGACGCAACCCCGCAATCGATCCTGAAGCCAACCGAAATCTCAGGCCCCCTCCACAACCTTCAGATCGCTGTCCCCCGCTGGTCGCCCGACGGCAGGCAGATCGCCTTCATCGGCGGCCTGATGAGCGATCAAGGCTCAACCGGTGGCGACATTTATTTAATCCCTGCCTCCGGTGGGGAGCCGCGCAACCTCACTCCCGAAAGACCCGCATCAGTGGCCTTTATTCACTGGATCTCCCCCGAAGTCATCGGTCTGGCCGAGCACGTGGGCGGCAACACCCACATCACCTCCATCAACACGGAGACCAGCAGCGACGCCAAGACAGTCGATATCACCTTCCCCGAAACTATCTGGGCAAACGAGCTGGCCATGAGCATCTCAACCTCTAAAAGCCAAAACGTAGCGCTCGTCCGAACCTCCTTCGAGAAAAGCCCCGAGGTCTGGGCTGGCCCCATCGAACATCTCAAGCAGATCACCCATCTCAACGACGATTTGAAACCTCTCTGGGGCAAGGCCGAAGACATCCACTGGAGCAACGAGGGCTTCAACGTCCAGGGCTGGCTCCTCTACCCGGCAAATTACGATCCCGCCAAAAAATATCCCCTCGTCGTCTACGTCCACGGAGGCCCTTCAGCCGCCGTCACACCCCGCTGGCCCAGCGCCAGCTACGGCGGCGTCCCCTTCTCCGCGCTTGGCTACTTCGTCTTCATGCCCAACCCGCGCGGCAGCTTCGGCCAGGGCGAAAAGTTCACCCAGGCAAACGTCAAGGACTTCGGCTACGGCGACCTGCGCGACACCCTCGCCGGAATGGACTTCCTCGAACAGCACTTCCCCATCGACAAATCGCGCGAAGGCATTACCGGCTGGAGCTACGGCGGCTTCATGACCATGTTCGCCGTCACCCAGACCACACGCTTCAAAGCAGCCGTAGCTGGAGCAGGCATCAGCGACTGGCAGAGCTACTACGGCGAAAACTCCATCGACCAGTGGATGATTCCCTTCTTCGGCAAGTCCGTCTACGACGATCCGGCCATCTACGCCAAGAGCTCTGCCATCAACTACATCAAAAATGCAAAGACCCCCACTTTGCTGGTAGTAGGCGACCGCGACGGAGAGTGCCCCGCCCCCCAGAGCTTCGAGTTCTGGCACGCCCTCCGCGCCGAGGGCGTAAAGACCCAACTCGTCGTCTACCCCGACGAAGGCCACCACTTCGTCAACGCCGACCACAGCCGCGACGTCCTCGAACGCGCCCTGAACTGGTTTGAAACCGAAATGCCATGAAGGCAGGGCTTAGGGATCAGGACATAGGGATTAGCCAGCACAAGAACGCAACCCTCTGCCTCGTCGGCTAAGCCCTAAGCCCTGATCCCTAAGCCCTCATTTGCTTCCCGCTCATGCACCTTTTACACTGGTGCTTCGGTAATTCAGAGTGCGGTGAGACCGTTCAACTGAGGGTCCGGTTGGACGGGGAGGTTCAATGCGTAGGTTTGTCGGCTTAGTAATTCTTCTTCTTTTCACGATTCCTTTTGGCATCTCGATCTCAGGTTGCGCGAAGAAATCTGCGGCCGTGGTCTTTTGCAACGGTGGAGACTCCGGGCCTCAGGTAGGCCAGTTGACGACCATTACGCTGACGCCGAAGGTCTACGGCATCTCGCTCAATTACGGCGCCATCGGACAGATCACTGCACCTGCCGCGACCGATTGCAAAGGCAACACCGTCAGCGTTCCTTCCTACACCTACGGATCGGCCGACACCTCCGAGAACGTCGTCGATGTGCAGCCCACCACGGGCCGCGTCTGCGCAGGCCATTGGAACCGCAACTCCGGCGCAGGCGTTGCTGACTTCACCTATTGCCAGATCACAAACAAGACCGGGACCTTCTCCGTCGTCGCCAGTGCCGACGGCGCTAACAGCAATCCATTGCCGGTCTACGTGCACCCCACCGTCACCAACGTCATCCTCGGTCCGCCATCGGCAACTTCAGCAGACTGTCTGGGAAGTGATCCCGCGACCAATTGCAGTCCCGCCGCCTACTCCACCTCGACGACCAGTTGCACGGTCAACCCCAGCAACGGATGCTGCACCACACCGCTCGCCACGAGCACCGCCTATGTCTCCAACGCCTGCCTCTCTCAGGGAACCACCGGCCAGCTTGCAGCCCGCGTCTATGCCGGCACCGGCTCATCGCAGACGAACATCAGTTGCCAGGTCGGCCATCCCAGCTTCACACCGCAAACCGCGGCCGTCGTAACGATCGACGAAAACGGCGTCGCCACCGCGCAGGCACCAGGCTCGACCATCATCACCGCCAACCTTGCCAACGCTGGAAGCTCCGCGGGCTTCTTCTCTACCTGCCCGCCGACCGCGATCGTTCTCAGCGCTCCCGGCTTTCCTAATGGCAACGCCACGATCAACCCCAACAATCCACTCCCCCTCAATACCGTCGTGACCGACAAAAACGGTACCGTCCTCACCGGCCTCACGCTTGAGTTCGTCTCCACCACGCCGTCGACGATTCCCGGTAGCTCGACCGTTACGCCGCTCTTTCCCGGCGCAGCCGGTATCACCGCCATCTGCCAGCCGCCCTCGTGCAATCCTTCTCCGTTCAACCAGATTGGCCTCTTCGGCAACGGAACCCCGGTCCTGTCCAACGACTTCAACGTTACCTCGATCGGCAAGAACAGCACAGCGCTCTATATCGGCAGCACCAACTCGCAATACATCGTGCCCGTGGACTTCACCACCAACGTGGTCGGCAATCCGGTGCGCCTGCCCTACGTCCCCAACTCGATGGTCATCAGCAACGATGGCTCCTCGATCTATATGGGCAGCACGAATGAGTTGATGACCTTCAACGCGTTGACCAACAGCCTCGCCGCCCAGGACCCCACCGTCATGGGACCGGTACTGGCCGTCTCGCCCGATAACACCACCCTGGTCATCACCGACCCCACCCGCCAACTGGTCTATCTCTACAGCTCGACGGGCACCACCGCCACCGCCTCCGGCATTCAGACCCAGTACGGCGGCGTCGGAACCCACGCCGAGTTCTCTCCCGACAGCCAGACCGTCTACATCACCACCACGACCAATCAATTGCTCGTGCACTCCAGCCTCACCGGTTGGTCGAGCATCACCCTCGGCGATCCGGCAACCGACGTAGCCGTCACCGTGCCCAGCGCCGGGGCCTTTCTCTCCGGTCCCACGACCACAGCACGCGGCCAATGCCCCGTCACCACCACCACCACGGTCAACGGACTGCCCACCACCACCAACGTCTTCTACCCCGACGCCGGTGTCACCGCGCCTGCGACTGATCTCCTTGCCGCAACCAACGACGGCCTTCACATCCTCGGCGCCACCGCAGCGAGCGACAGCCTTATCGATATCTCGCTCCCTAGCGGTGTTCCCACCGGCGCCTGCCTACCCTCGGGATCGCAATTCAGCGCCACCCCCGGGGCTCCTCTGACCTTGGCCGGAGTCACTCCCACCGCCATCACCGGTGTCGATCCCACCTCGGACTCCACCGTCGCCTTCGTCACCTATACCGGCACCGGCGGAGTCGTTCCCTACTACACGCCCGGCACCGGAACCATCGCCAACATTCCGCTCCTGCAGGTAACAGGTAACCCCAGCGCTCCTGTTGCGCCGGTGGCCGGAGTCATCAGCGCCGATAACTTCACCTTCTACGTCGGCACCTCTGGCGACAACGAAGTCCACCTCATCGACCGCACCACCCTGACCGATGATCCAACCAAGGCAATTGCTCCCAACCTGCCCCCCTTCGGACAGAGCAGCGGTTCCACCGTACCTAACCTGCTGGTACAGCGCCCAAGAAAGAGCACCTCGTAATCGCATAGAACCGTACTCATAAAAATGGCCCGCCCGAAGTATTCAGGCGGGCCATTTTCATGTCTCTCATTTGCTGCCAAACAGCTAGGCAGTATCTAAATTTTGGTTGAGCTTACTGCCTGGTGAACCGCAAGAAGCTGTGAGAGGACCGCCTTCAGCTTGTTCAAATGAAGAGCATTCGCGCCATCAGATTTAGCCTCAGCGGGATTGTCATGCACCTCAAGAAACACCCCATCAATTCCCGCCGCGACCGCAGCGCGCGCGAGTACCGGAATGAACTCAGGCTGTCCCCCTGAAACACCGTTACCGGCAGAAGGCGTCTGGACCGAGTGGGTACCGTCGAAGACCACCGGTGCGAAAGCTCGCATCACCGGCAGAGAACGCATATCGACGACCAGATTGTTGTAACCAAAGCTGGCTCCCCGCTCCGTAAGGAAGACGCGCTGGTTGCCACTCTCGCGGATCTTCTCGACAGCATGGCGCATGTCCCAGGGAGCCACAAACTGGCCCTTTTTCACATTGATGGCGCGGCCAGTCTCGGCAGCCGCAATCAGCAAGTCGGTCTGGCGGCAGAGAAAGGCAGGAATCTGCAAAACAGCTTCAACGTCGCCAAGAGCTTCGCTCACGGCCTTGCAATCCTGCGGGGTGTGAACGTCGGTGAGGACAGGCAGCCCAGTGTCCTTCGAGACGGTACGCAGGATGCGGCAGCCTTCCACGAGACCGGGCCCGCGAAAGCTCTTGATGGAGGTGCGGTTGGCCTTGTCATAGCTGGCCTTGAAGAGATAGGGCACGCCAAGGTCAGAGACAACGCGCTGAATGGAATCAGCCATCTTGCGCGCATGAGTCTCGGACTCAATGACGCAGGGGCCCGCGATAAGGAAGAGTTGGCCCCGGCCTACAGGCACGCTGGCAATGTCGAATGGATTAGTCACAGAGCTATTTCATCACATCCGGCAATAAAGAATGGGCGACCGTTGCGCTTGCTGTCTATGCATCACCACAAAAATTTCATCACCTGGCCTGCTAAAGTTCGGGAACCTGTTTATGGCTATTCCCTCTCAGGTGTAGCCTCCCTTGTTCCCTCTCAGGTATAGCTTCCCTTGTTTGTCATTCTCGAAGGGAATCTGCGTTTTGCTCGAATCACCAAAACTACATCTGGAGGAAAACCGCCTAGCGATCTCAACCACGTCATCTCACCGAAGCGCAGCGGAGAGACGGCGGCAAAAGCGCAGCCTTCGGTCGAGATGACGTGCGTTTGGGGACGAGGGAGAGGATTCAGGTCCCGAATCTTAGCGTCCCAGATAGACCTTGTACTGGCTCTCAACCACACCCGTGTTGCGGGCCAGCATCAGCTTCGACTGATTGTACTGATAGAGCGTCTGCACCAGCTTGGTCTGCGCATCGGCCAGCGAGGCCTCGGCCTGCACGACCGGGAGGTTATCGGAGACGCCGGACTGAAAGCGGTCGGTGGCCTGCTGTAGCTCTTCGGTGGCCAGATCGACGTTGCTGCGCGCAACCTTTACGAGTTGGTTGGAGGACTGGACATCGAGCATCGCCGAACGAATCTGCTGCTCGATGGTGACTCGGAGCGACGTAATCTGCTGGTGAAGCGCGGTGACCTGCGCGTTAGCAACCTCACGCTCTCCGCGAAGCTGCCCTTCCTGGAAGATGGGGACCTTCAGGCTGCCCGTGGCAGCAAAGATGCCGTGGTAGAGGCCGTGGGTCTCGCCAAGGACGCCGTAATGGCCGTCGAAGGAGAGTGTCGGCAGGCGCTCGTACTTCACGGCCTTTTCCGCGCGCTCGGCTACTTCCTGTTGAGCCTGAAGGCTCAGCAGGTCTTTGCGCCGGGTATAGGCGAGTGCCATGGCCTGGTCGAGCGGAAGCTCGGCAAATTCGGAGTAAGGAGTCTTGTCCGTCAGCGTCAGCTCCTGCTCCGCAGGCAGGCCAATCAAGCGGTTGAGCGCGATCTTGTCCTTGGCAAAGGTATTTTCCGCGTTGATGACCGTCTGCTGCTGGGTCTGTAGCTGCACGCGCGCACGAAGCACATCGAGGTTCGTCCCCACGCCTGCGTCGTGCGAGGCGGTGGCCTGTTGCAGGACGAGTTCGTCGGCCTTCTCGAGTGCCTGCGCGTTCTCGATCTGCGAGGCGTCAGCCAGCGCCAGAAGGTACTGTGTTCCAACCTTCAGAACGACGGTGCCCTCGGAGTTCCGGGTCGTCATCGTTGCGGCGGTCTCGGCCTTTTGCGCAGAACGGTAGAGATAATAAGCCGGGACGTTGAATAACTGCTGATTCATATTCAACTGTGCGCCTGTCGTGTCCAGCTTGATGACCGTCGGAAAGGTCGCCGGATCGAGGCCGAACTTCGCCAGCAGCGATGGCTTGAAGCCCAGCGCCGCCAAGTTGATCATCTGGGTCTCGGTAAAGGCCTCGGCGGTGAGGGAGGGCAGAAGATTGTTGGCCACGGTCAGGACCTGGCCATGGACGATCCGCTGGTTCTGGCGGGCCAGCTCCATCTGCAGGTTGTTCTTGACTCCCTGTTCAATGGCCTCGTCGAGACTCAGCGGCAGGGCAGACGGGGTGGCCTGCTGAACGGTGACGCCGCCCGGAAACTTCGCGGTAAGGGTATGAGGCGTAGGTGCCGAGGGCAGGCCTTCTGCGGAATCCTGCGCGTGCGCAGCCACACTCAAGCTGCCGCAGACCGCCAGCAGCAGACACACCTTCGCATTGGTAGCAAAATAACTCAGAGATCCTCGCAAGCTTACTTTGTTTAGATTACCCATACCGCCTTCTGGTTGCGAAATCTAAATCTCAAATTAGGGGCAGCTTCGAGCAGGGGGAGGGGGAAAACCCCCATCAGCTAAAATACTTAACACAATCCTATGCGTCTTATACCCATGAATCGCATCGCTCTCTCTGCAGCCAGCCTGCTGATCGCCCTTCCGCTTTGTGCCCCTGTCTTTGCGCAGACCTCCGCGCCGCCGAATACGGGGACAGCCTTCAAAGATACCTCCATGCTCAAGCCCCCTGCGGGAGAGCGTGTCGCCATCTTCGAGTTCGAAGACCTGGAATGCCCGGCCTGCGCCCATGCCTTCCCGATTACCCGCGCCGCCGCCGAGCATTACAAGATTCCGCTGCTGCACCACGATTTTCCGCTCAAGATGCATATCTGGAGCCTGGATGCGGCCATCACGGCCCGTTATATGCAGGACAAGGTCTCTCCGCAGGCGGCAGAGGACTATCGCCGCGCGGTCTTCGCCAATCAGAACTCCATCGCCTCGAAGGAAGACCTGCAGAACTTCACGCGGCACTACTTCCAGACGCATGGACACGAGATGCCCTTCGTCGTCGACCCGACCGGCCAGTTTGCCCGCGAGGTGCAGGCGGACTATCAGCTTGGCGAGCGCGTTGGCCTGACCCAGACGCCCACCATCTTCGTGGTCACGCCCAAGCACTGGGTCCAGATCACGGACGTCAACGATCTCTACCAGACCATCGATACCGCGCTGGCCGAGACGCCCGCAGTGGCAAGCTCCAAGATGCGGCATCCTGCCAAAGCCCAGCAGCGGTAGTTAGCGAATCTGCACCAGCTCCGGGTTGGCGTGTCCTGCGCCGCCCGGGGTGATGGTGGTCTTCTGCGGAGCGCGCCAGTGGTCGATGTAGCTGACCTGATGCACGCAGCTGATGGTGCAGTTGGGTGAGCAACTCTTCTCAGTAAGAAACTCGCGCTTCACATCGGCAGTCATGTAGCCCGCCAGAGGAACGCCGGGATATCCGCGCTGCTGGCTGCAATAGTGCACCAGCCCGAACTCGCAGATGTAGAGGTAACGGCCGCCCGCTCGGCAACGCCAGTCGTTGGTCTTGCCGTTGGCGATGGCTTCCTGAAAATGATTGAACCGCGAATAGCTGCGGCGCGTCAGCTTGCGAACCTTGTCCCAAACAGTGCGCTCAGATTCGCCCAGCGGCTTCAACTGCCCGCTGCCGTCGTGGATGATGCCGATGGTCGAGCTGAATCCCAGCCCCAGAGCGCGTTCGCTGACGGTCAGCGCATCGCTCGGGTTGGCGATACCGCCACCGACGACGGAGTTGATGTTGACGTGAAAGTCGGCGTGCTCGGCGAGCATCTGCAGCTTCTTGTCCAGCACCTTCAGGCTCTTTTTGGAGACCGCGTCCGGCATCACGTTGTCGATCGAGATCTGCATGTGATCGAGTCCGGCCTTGTTCAGCCGCTCGATGCGATCAGGCATCAGCAGATAGCCGTTGGTAATCATTCCAGCGATGGCGCCGGTCTTGCGAATGCGCGCAATGATCTGGTCGAGCTCGGGGTGCAGCAGCGGCTCGCCACCGGAGATGGTGATGACTGAGGTGCCCAGGCGGCCAAGGTCGTCAATACGCCGCAGCATCTCGTCGAGCGGCACGGGGTCGGAGACGTCATCGAACTCGTTGCAATAAGTGCAGGCCAGGTTGCAGCGCCGCATCGGCACAATGTGCGCCATGTAAGGATGCCCGGTCGAAGCCAGCGCCGAACCAATCGAGCCAAGCTCACGCAGTTTGCGGGTGACAGCCTTCCATCGCCGCTTCGCAGTCATCGGACGGCGGCCAGTTCCAGTGGTAGAGGGAGATTCCATACTTACTTTCAAGTATATAGAACTGGTGAGTGTGAAGGGAGTGCTGGTGTTGCGCAGGAATCTAAACCAGCGTTATAACTCAGCGACTTGCGCGTGCTCTTTACCAACAAAAGGCATCACCACGCTGGAGCGTTTCTTGCTGTCCGGCGTCATGGTCATGGTCTGCTCGTGTCGGTCGCGCAGCACCTGCAAGACAACCGGCTTGCCGCGGTTCTGATGAATGGTCTTCGACCACTCGCTTCCAGTCGTCACCGGCACCTGGTTCACCTGGATGACGACATCGCCTGCCCGCAGCCCGGCGTCTTCGGCGGGACTGTTGGGCTCGATGCTTCGCACCAGCAGACCGGCGTTTCCTTCGACCCCGAAGAACTCCGCGAGCTGCGGCCCCATGACCTCAAGCTGTGCCCCGGTGAACGACGCGCTCAATACAGTCGTCGCAGCCAGAAAATCCCGATGCGGCTTGGCTCCCGTGCCGGAAGGGGCCGTGTCCGAGTGGATGAATCCGTTTCCGACCTGCGGCGAAGGGCCATTGTCGATCTCGGGATCGGGCACTACAAGGTGCTGCTCCCACGCCCGGCGCTCCACCTCCTGCCGGTTGGCGAGCTGCGTCGTCAACGTCTGCTGCTGGCCGTCCCGGCTGATCACGAAGGTCACCGACTTGCCTGCGGGAGTCTCGCGCAGGATCTGCCGCAGTTGCTCCTGGTTCTGAATCGATACCCCGTTCATCTGCAGAATGACATCCTGATTCTGAAGGCCGAGCTTGCCTGCCGGGCCATCATGGTCTACATGAATGATCTCCGCGCCGCGCGTGTCATTCAACCTGAGCGGCGTTACCTCGTCCTGGCCCACATCGCGCAGGTCTACGCCGAGATATCCCTGCGGAATGCGCGGTGGGGCAGCGGATCGTGCAGCTCCGTGGATCTTTGCGGAGACAGGCAGAGCAACGTTAGCGGCGGTGTGCGAAAAGGCCGCGGATGCCAATCCCGGTAGGGCCAACAGCGCAACCGAGGTCATCGCCGCCCTTCGTACACGGTGCTGGATCTTCATGGGTCTCATCGCCTACTGAATGTCCGCAGCGCCCTGCAATGCCTGGTAGGAGGCGGTTCGGATGTAGGGATTCTCGTCCTGGGTCGAGACCGTACGCAGCACCTCGCGCACGCTCGAGTCCGCTTGCACCGGCTCCAACATGCCAATCGCGGTGGTTCGCACCTCGGCGTCGGAGTCATGCATCAATGCTTCGAGTACGGCATCGCGCACCCGGCGGTCCTGTCCGACGTAGCGCTGCAAGCCTTCGAGAGCCTTCATCCGCACTCCGGCATTCTTGTCGTAACGCAAAGAAACCAGCAACGCGCTGCGAATGCCCGGGCCTGTGCACTCGTGTCCTGCCGTGCACTCATGCGCCAGCAGCGCGACCGAGTCGGCACGCACGCCGTTCGTCGCCGCCGCATTGGTCCCTGCCAGCAGCAGTTGGCGAATCTCGGGCGAGTCCAGCGAGCCTTCCATCGTCTCGGGAACCACCTTGTTGTACTTCACCTGTACCAGCTCCGAGTTCGGCGTCTGCACGATGCCGGTCACGTTCGCAATCGTCGCCAGCGTAGGATTGCTCAGCGTTACCGTACTCTTGGGTTTGGGCGCATGGGCGACTTCATAGCGATAGGTAAAGTTGCCTCCGAGAAATCCCACTCCCAGCAGCAGTGTGGCCAGCGCGGGAGCGCTTTGCACATGGCCGATCCATGCAAACAGGCCGCGGCGCAACTGGGTAAAGATCCCATGCGGAGGAATCGCATCCAGCTCCTCATCCAGCCTGACTCTTGCCTGTGCCAGAAAGTTTGGTGACGGCTCCACGACGGGAAGCAGCGCCAGATGCTGGTCCAACTCGCGGAGCGCTTCCAGTTCACTGCGGCAGTCGTCGCATCCATCCAGATGCTGCTCCAGCGGGATGGCGTACTCATCCGGCAGCTCGCCATAACTTGCCAGAAGGATGTTCTCTTTTGCGGTTTCGCACTTCATTGCACTACCTCAACCAGCCTCAAAAATTCTGTTGCTACTGTCGGGTCTGTAAAGTCTGCCCGTCGGTTTCCTGATCCCTAATCCCTGCCTCTACCGCACTCCGGCGAGGTTCGCACGAAGCTTGCGGGTCGCCCGAAACAGCGTGTTCTTTGCTGTCTCTTCGGTCGTGCTCAACATCTCGCCAATCGTCCGCAGCTTCAGCCCCTGGTAGTGCTTCAGCTCAAATACGGTCCGTTCGCGCGGCGTCAGCTTATCCAACGCCTCGCCGATCCTCTGACCCATCACCTTCCGGTCCAGCTCCCGTCCCGGGTTCGCCATGGAACGGTCGTCGGTGACGTTCGCCATCAGGTCCATCTCGCCGCCATTGGAATCGAGCACGGTTGCCGGATCTTCCCGGCGGCTCTTTCGCCTGCGCAACTGGTCCAGGCAAAGGTTGGTGACGATCCGGTAAAGCCACGTATAGAACGAGCACTCAAAGCGGAAGTTCCCCAGATGGCGGTACGCCTTGATAAAGGCCTCCTGGTGAACATCCTGCGCATCCTGCTCGTTGCCAAGCATATGCAGCGCCAGCCGCAGTACAGACTGGTCGTAGCGGCGTACCAGCGCGTCGAAGGCGGTCCGCTGCCCTCGCTGGGCCTCGCGGATCAACTCGTCGTCTTCGATGCGCTGCTGAGCGCGCGCCTGGATCTGCGCCTCAGTCAGCTTGCCGCCGTTTCTGGTGCCGGATTGTGTGGCCGCTTTTGCCATCCCTGGCAATGATTCTACCGCTGCGGCATCACGCAATCCCAACGCGAACGGACTCGGCCGTCGCCCAATAGGACTAATCCCAATTGCTTCAACGCTCATTTGTCTGACTCCGGAGTCAGGAAATCGATTTCACTTCAATAGACCCACCCCCCACCCAAAAGGTAAGCAGAGAAACCTTTTTAGCGGAAAAATCCTGATCTTTCCTTCATCCTGCCCAAAATCACGTCATCTCGACCGAAGCGAAGCGGAGTGGAGAGACCCCTGTATTTCGCCCTTGCCGTAAGCCGCCACCGCCATCCGGTAAACTCACAAAATGTCCTCAAGCAGCCTTTTTCCCGACAAGACCGACTGGATCTCCGCCCACTGCGACGGCGGCGCCCGCGGCAATCCCGGCCCCGCCGGCTATGGTGCACAGGTCTGTGATTCGAGCGGCATGGTCATCGCCGAACTGAGTGAGTTTCTCGGCATCCGCACCAACAATTACGCTGAATACTCCGGCCTGCTTGGCTGCCTCCAGTTCGCCCTCGACAACCACCATCCCCGCCTCCGCGTCGTCTCCGACTCGGAGCTGATGGTCAAGCAGATTCAGGGAAAATATCAGGTCAAAAGCCCTGATCTGAAGCCTCTCTACGAAGAGGCAAAGCGCCGCATCGCCAGGCTCGAAAAGTTCGAGATCAGCCACGCCCTCCGCCACAAAAATAAAGACGCCGACCGCCTCGCCAACGAGGCCATGGATCGTGGCATGAACCGCTCTCCCGCCAAAATTCCGGTGATCACACAACCGGCGACCGCAACACCGGGTGCGCCACGTCCGGCTCTTGAGGGCGTGGGCGGAACGCCACAAAAAGCGATCCCGTATCCCAAAGCGTCCGAAACCCCGCCCAACCCCTACGCCAAAGCCGACGCCATGCTGCGCGGCTTCACCAAGGACGGGGTCGTCCACGTTCTCGGCGGAGCAACTCTACCCGACGGAATCTTCGTAAAAATCATCCGCGAATAGGTCATCTCCACTTACTGGACAACACAGTTTTCTCGGACCCACGCACTACGTCATCTCGACCGAAGGCGGCGCTTTTGCCGCCGCAGCGGAGAGACCCCTGTATTTCGCCGTTGCCTTTGCTGTTGCTGGTCTTTTACTCTTCTGCCTGCTCCAAACCATCCCTGGACCGCTGATCGGCCTCACCAGCCGTCTGGGCCAGTCCTGTGCAGATCGACTCCACAATAAACATCTGCCTCAGCATCGCTTCGAAGGCCGGCGGGTGGTTGATTCCCTCGTAGCGGTTCTGCATCTGATCCAGAATTCCCACCACACGGGCCGCCCGCTTCCTTCCCGCAGGTTGCAGCGTCAGTTGAAATGCCCGCGAATCTTCCGGATCGACCCGCCGCCGCACCAGCCCCCTGGCCTCGAGCGACGAGATGCAGTGGCTCACATTGCCTCGCGTCGTCTCAAACGTCTCCGCCAGCTCCGACGGCTTGATGCCGCGCTTCTTCTCGAAGAAGATCGCCGCCAGCACCAGCGCCTCAAGGAACGTCACCTCTTCCTTGCGAAGGATCCGGGTGAGGAGCGCATCCAGGCGGCGGGCGCTCCGGGTGATCTGAAAGATCGGGCTTTGCTTCAGGAAAGGTTCGATTCTCATAGAGGCTCCACGCTAATATTAGTTCGATAGTAAATAGTTGAATCATTCAACTATTTACTATCGAACAAAACTAACTCCCCAACGCCACTTTTTCGATAGATCATCGAAAGACAAACCATGTTGAAGATCGCAAAATTCCTTCCCGCCTGCCTGCTCTGCCTGCTCTGCCTTGCTGCCGCCGCGCAACAAACGCCTGCTCCCGTCTCCCAGTCGGTCACGGTCACCACTACGGTCCAGCCCATCCCGCTCTCTGAGAGCGATCGCGCCGTGCAGGCGCTCGACACCCGCCAGTACCCGCTGCTGTTCAACAGCGTCGTCGACTACCTCAGCCTCGATTCGTCGCTCAACCTGCAATCCCGCGCCCCCGCCGGGGTGCAGTCCGACCTCTCCATTCGCGGCACCACGTTTGAGCAGTCCCTAATTCTGCTCAACGGCCTGCGCATCGACGATCCCGAGACTGGCCATCTGAACCTCGACATTCCCGTTCCGCTCGATGCTGTCTC
This sequence comes from Granulicella sp. L56, assembly GCF_009765835.1. Lineage (NCBI taxonomy): Bacteria > Pseudomonadati > Acidobacteriota > Terriglobia > Terriglobales > Acidobacteriaceae > Granulicella > Granulicella sp. L56. Next base: position 1,010,093 of record NZ_LMUS01000006.1, read on the forward strand.
GCGCATCGAGGTGCTGCACGGCTCTGGCTCTACGTTTTATGGTTCCGACGCGATTGGCGGGGCGGTCAACCTTATCACCGCAGAGCCAGCCGTACCGCTTACGGGAAGTCCCTTTTCGCTTACGGCCAAGGCCGGGGGCGGCAACTATGCCTCGACCGAGCAGTCTTTTCGGGCTGACTACGCAAGCAAGCCTTTCTCGGCAGAATTGAGTGGCAGCCGCGATACTTCCGGCGGCTTCATCGCCGACCGCAACTACGCTAGCAATGCGATCTCCGCCGAGACCTGGCTGAACCTCAAGCCGGGCACGACCGACATTCTCGTCGCCATGAGCGACCGTCCTTACGGAGCCAACCAGTTCTATGGCCCCTACAACTCATGGGAGCGCACCAAGGGTTGGTTTGCTTCCATTCAGCAGCAGCTTGGGCAGCGCACTGCTGCAAGCTTTGGCTACCGCCGCCACACCGACATCTTTGTCCTCTTCGTCGATGACCCCAGCGCCTACGAGAACAACCACATCGACACCGCCTGGCAGTCTGCTTTGCGTCGGGTCGATAAGCTTGCCACCAACATCACTCTTTCCTACGGCCTCGAAGCCAACGGCGACGCTATTCAGAGCACCAATCTAGGCCGCCATGCCCGCAACCAGGGCGCGGGATATGCCAACCTCTCGCTTCCCTCGCTGGGGCGTTTTTCGCTCTCCATCGGAGGCCGCGAAGAGATCTTCTCGGGTGGGGACGCGATCTTCTCTCCCAACGCCGCCGTGGCTTTTACGCTGACGCACACCGTTCGTCTGCGAGCCTCTGCGGGACATGGCTTCCGCCTGCCGACCTACCTCGATCTCTACTACTCCGACCCCACCAACATCGGCAATCCGAACCTCAAGCCGGAGTCTTCATGGAGTTATGAGGGGGGCGTTGATTGGACTCCTGCGAGTGGGCGCTTTACGCTGACGACCACTGGCTTCAGCCTTCACCAGAAGGACGGCATCGACTACTCGAAGTACTCGCTCGACGCTCCATGGCAGGCCACGAACGTCGGCAACTTCAACTACAACGGGGCAGAGACTCAGCTTCGTCTGCGTCTGCCCGGCTCTGAGCATCTCGATCTTAGCTATACCGCTGTGCGTGCCACCTCGCCGCCGAAGGGACTTATCTCTGAATACGCCTTCAACTATGCCGCGCAGAACGCTATCGCCGCATGGACAGGAGACTTTCATCAGCTCACGGCCCACACGCAGGTCGCCGTCATTCAGAAGACGACTCGAACTGCCTATCCGCTGTGGGATATTTCGCTGGCTCGCAATACTGGCTGGTTGCGGCCGTATGTGCGGCTCTTGAATCTGAGCAATACCGGCTATCAGGATATTCCGGGCGTGCCTTTGCAGGGGCGCACTGTGATGGCTGGGACTGCTTTTACATGGCCTCGTCGGCGGTAAGTACAACGGCAAATACAGGGGTCTCTCCACTGCGCTTCGCTCCGGTCGAGATGACGTAGTTTGTGCAGGGCAAATAGCACTCTAGTTTGCCGATGGCCTTTCGATGTGGTCTATGACCAGAACGTCGGCGGGGCCTTTTGTTGCTTCGAGCTTCAGGCCTAGCTGCTCCTGAATGGCGGTAAAGATACCGGGTGCAGCACCCGGTTCGTTCGTTGGTACGTTATCGGGTGTCCACTTCAAGGTGAAGTCGTATCTGCCGGGAAGGTTCGTTTCATCGATAACGGGTCTGTCCATATAGGCCTGCATCCCGAGGGCGAAGTCCGACATTGAGTTGTTAGTGAACTTCCTCTGCTGTTGGCCGCCCTGTCCATGGCCGCTTTGCGTCGGCAGGCCATAGGCGTTCTCGGTACTTTGCGCGAGCTTCGGGCCTCCCTTTGCCACCTTGATGGCATAGATGGAGAGGTCGCGCTTGTCGCGATGGAGTTTGAGGCCGAATCTGTCCTGGAGGAGCTTTTGTAGCATTTCCTGAACCTGGTGGAGATTTGCGACGCCCGGCAGATCGGCTTGTCCATCGATATCGAAGCTCTCGGTCCCGAGCCACGCCGGGCCGTCTACGATCTGCTTTCGATGGACCGCGTAGGCGAAGGAGATGAGATCGTTGACGGTCTGGGCCTCGATGACAAGGCGGTGACCGCCTACGATGAAGTTCCCGGTTTCATTGGGATCGGCAGGCTTGACGGTTGCAACTTCCAATGACGGATGTGCGTCCGCCGCCATGGGGGACATCGGCGATGCGAGTTGTTGTCCTGCACTGTTTTGCTGAGCAATGATGTTGGGCGGCGCGAAACCCGATAGACAAAGCGCGAAGAAGAACAGTGTTTTGTGCAGATTTCTTCGAACCGTGCTGTTGGCCCACATCGAAGTGATCCCTCCATCAAGTCAAATACCGAATGGCACACAACTTTGAGTATCGTTTCGTGGGGGACGCAGGCAGTTTCTTTACTTCGCCAGCTCCGCCTTTACGATCTCGCTGACCAGCTTGCCGTCGGCACGCACGCCGCTGGCCTGAATCCGCTGCTGGACGACACGCATGGTGGTTCCCAGATCTTTGAGGCTGGGCTTTTGGCCGTCCTGCGAGAGATGCTCGATCGCGCCTTGAACGACTGCGCGGATATCATCCTCGCTGGCGGCTTTGGGCAGGTAGCCTTCGATCATGCCGATCTCAAGCTGCTCTTTTTCGGCCAGTTGGGGGCGGTTGCCCTTGGTGAACTGCTCGACCGACTCTTTTCGCTGCTTGATGAGCGTGGTCAGAATCTGGGTCTCTTCGGCATCGGTCAAGGGCTCGCGCTTGTCGATTTCCTTGTTTTTCAAAGCGCTTTTTACCATGCGCAGGGTGGTCAGGCGGTGCTCGTCCCTTGCCTTCATCGCTGTGATGATGTCCGTCTGAATCTTTTCGCCGATACTCATTGCCGCACTCTCCTCAATCCCTAAACACTTCATTATAGAAAACCCGCAACCGGGCTGGCCGCCGCTACAATATAAGCATGATCCGCAAAACTCGCCTTTTCACTCCTGGACCGACTCCTCTTCTTCCCGCCGCCCAGTTTGCCATGGCTGCCGCAGACATCCACCACCGCACCGCTGAGTTCCGCGCCCTCTTCACCCGCGTTCTCTCCCAGCTCAAGGAGTTCGTCGGTACCACCAACGATGTTCTCATCCTCGCCAGCTCCGGCTCTGGAGCGATGGAAGCCTCCGTCTCGAACCTCACTTCGCCGGGAGATCGCGTTCTCGTGCTGACCGCCGGAAAGTTCGGCGAGCGCTGGACCGGCATCACCAAGGCATTTGGCTGCCACGTTGATGTCGTTGAAGCTCCCTATGGCAGCACCTTTACGCTCGACCAGATCAAGGCCGCTCTGAAGCTTGAGACCCGCGTTGTCTTCGTTCAGGCCACTGAGTCCTCTACTGGCGTCAGCCACGATATCGAGGCCATCGGCAAGCTGCTGAAGGATGAGAAGTCCGAGGCGCTCTTTGTTGTTGACGGCATCACCGGCCTCGGCACCACCCACCTCGACATGGACGCCTGGGGCGTCGACGTTCTGATCGGCGGCTCGCAGAAGGCGCTGATGATTCCTCCCGGCCTCTCCTATCTCGCGGTCAGCCCGCGTGCCTGGGACCGCATGGAGTCGACCTACAACCCGCGCTACTACTTCGACCTGCGCAAGGAGCGCAAGAATGCAGCCAAGGGTGAGTCTGCCTATACGCCTTCTGTTGCTCTGATTGCGGCCATGGGCGCGGCGCTTGACTATATTGCTGGTCAGGCTGAAGGCAATCTTGTTGAAGGCCGCAAGAAGCTGGTCGACAACGCTCAGACCTGCGCTGCCATGACTCGCGCTGCTGCCACCGCGATGGGCTTTAAGCTCTTCGCGCCGAAGGGCCGCGAGGCTGGTGCTGCGACTGCCATCATGGCGCCTGAGGGCACTGACTCCGGCACCATCGTCAAGGGGCTCCGCTCCAAGTTCGCCATCATCGTCACCGACGGTCAGGGCGAGATGAAGGGATCGTTGTTCCGCATCGCTCACATCGGCTTCTTCGACTACATGGACACGATCGCCGTTATCGGCGCGCTCGAGCAGGTAGCGATTGCAGCCAAGCTGCCGCTTCCGAATCTTGCTTTCGGCACCGGCTTGATCGCCGCGCAAAAGACTTTTGCTGAAGACCCCACCGTAAAATAGTTCACCCCCGGAAACCCACGTCCGAGTCCGGACGTGGGGCACCCAAATTTTTCGCGAACCTGGAAATTGTCATACCCTCCCGTTTCTACTCGCACCATGAAAGGTCCCATGAAGATCGTTCTCGCCGAAAAAGTCTCGCCTGCCACCCTCGCCGTCTTCCAGCAGGAGCCAGGCTGGAACGTTGTCACCCCCGACCAGATTAAGAACGGCCTCGACGCCGAACTTGCCGATGCCGACGCGCTTGTCGTCCGCTCTGCTGTTCAGGTCGATGCCAAGCTGCTCGAGTCCGCGCCGAAGCTGCGCGTGATTGGCCGTGCCGGCGTAGGCGTCGACAACATCGACACCCCGGCCGCTACGCATCGCGGCATCGTGGTGATGAACACGCCGGGCGCCAACGCTGTCGCCGTCGCCGAGCTGACGCTTGGCCTGATGGTCTCGATGGCCCGCTCCATCTCTCGCGCCAACGCCACCATGCACAGCGGCAAGTGGGAGAAGAAGTCACTGCAAGGGCAGGAGCTTCGCGGCAAGACGCTCGGCATCGTCGGTTTGGGCCGCGTCGGCCTTGAGGTTGCACGCCGCGCCAAGGCCTTTGGCATGAATCTTATTGGCTACGATCCTTTCATCGCTCCGGTGATTGCACGTGAGAACGATGTGACGCTCGTCCCCATCGACGAGATCTTCAAGGAGTCGGATTACCTCACGCTGCACGTCGGCCTCACCACGCAGACCGAGGGGCTCATCAACGCGACCTCGCTGGCCATCATGAAGAAGGGCGTTCGCATCATCAACTGCGCTCGCGGTGAGCTGATCGTTGAGCAGGCGCTTGCCGATGCCATCAAGTCCGGCCACGTTGCTGGTGCTGCTCTCGACGTCTTCCACCAGGAGCCGCTCAAAGAGTCAATCTTCCACAATCTCGACAACGTCATCCTCTCGCCGCACATCGCCGGTTCGACCGACGAGGCGCAGGAGGCCATCGGCATCCAGCTCGCGCTACAGGTGCGTGACTACCTCAAGCTCGGCGTGGTGCAGAACGCGGTCAACCTGCCCAGCTTGTCGCACGAGGAGTATATCGAAGTTGCTCCTTATATCGAGATGGCGGAGCGCCTCGGTCACTTCCTCTCGCACGCTACGCCGGGTAATCTGGAGAACATTCAGATCACTTACACTGGCCGCATCGCGCAGGGTAAGACCGATCTGATCCGCAACGCTGCTATTGCCGGCATCTTCGCTGAAGAAGAGGGCGTCAACCGCATCAACGCGGCGGCCATTGTTGCCGAGCGCGGCATTCGCATTCAGGAAGATAAGAAGGAGTTCACCACCGGCGGCGCAGGCTCGGTGCTCAAACTTGTTCTGCACTCCTCTGACGGCGAAGCCAGTGCGTCTGCGACTGTGCTGCACGGAACCTCGCCACGTCTGTTGACCTACGATGGCATCGACATTGAGGCTCCGCTGAACGGAACGCTGGTTTCGATCCGCAATCATGACGTTCCCGGCGTTGTGGGCCGCATTGGCAGCATTCTTGGCGAGCACCAGATCAACATCGCCAACTTCGCTCTGGGCCGCTCGAATGGCTCCAGCCGCTCCAAGAGCGTTCCGCAGGGGCAGGCGCTTGCCGTCGTGCAGATCGATGTTCCCAGCGCGGCTTCGGCCAATGCTGCGATCGAGGCTCTGCGCAAGGTAGAGGCGATTGCCAGTGTTCGCTTCGTTGAGCTCGGCAAGCTGTAGTTAGTCGTTATTCGCTGTAATGAAAGCCGTGGACTTACGAGTCCACGGCTTTTTTCGTCTCATCCGGTTCGGGACGATGGCCGACCATGCCAAACATAAGATAGCCGCCAGCGGTTGCCACGGCGGCAACGGCTCCCACGCCGATTCCGACGACCATGGCCGAGGTAAGCGCACTCAATAGATTTTGCGTGTCAGCGGGGAACTGGCTGGCATAGTGCTGGTAGAAGAAGAAGCTGGCTACTGCAATCGTAAGAATGCCGACCGAGAGTCCTGCCAAAACAGAGATCGCTAAACACTTTGCCCATCGCGCCGTCTTTGCAGGTGGTTGCATTCTCAGGCAAGTATAGCTTCTGCTTCTGTTTCCTCTGTTGCTGCCTTTGTCTCGAAGAAGTGCTCGACCGCGCCCAGAACCGCCGCGCCATTTTTAGAATCGAAGATCTGTTTGCGCAGAGCGGAGCCGCCGGGGACGCCGTGCGTGAACCAACTGGCGAACTGCTTCATCTTGCCGACGCAGTCGCGGTGGCGCTGGTCGCGGGCGATCTGGCCGGAGGCGGTGATCGCAGCGGCACGCGCGGCTTCGGCGCGTTCTTCCATTGCCAGTTCGTCGACCATCATCTGGAAGTAAGTGCGAATCATGCGGTAGCGGTCTTCGTTGGTCGGCTTGTCGTAGGTGCCGACGCCAGTGATTTCTTTCGAGGCGGTGTACTGCGCGATCTGGCGGAAGATCCATGGATTCGATGGTGCGGTGCGGCCAATCATCACGGCATCGCAGCCGGTGGCATCGACCATGGCGGCTGCATCTTCAGGAGTGCGAATGTCGCCATTGCCGATGACGGGAATCTTCACGGCATCTTTTACCGCAGCGATGAACTCCCAACGAGCCTGTCCGGTGTAGCCGTCCTCGCGAGTGCGAGCGTGCAGCGCCGCGGCGTTGAGGCCGCAGTCTTCGGCCATCTTCGCCAGCTCGACGCAGACGATGTTGGCGTCGTTCCAGCCGATGCGGAACTTGACCGTGAAGGGGATGGTGACAGCAGCGCGGACGGCCTTGAAGATCGTCTCGATGAGCGGCAGATCGCGCAGCAGGCCCGAGCCGCCGTTGCAGGCGACGACGCGCTTGGCAGGGCAGCCGAGGTTCAGGTCGACGAGATCAAATCCGGCATCCTGAACGATGCGCGCGGAGTCGGCCAGCGTTTCGGGATTTGAGCCGAAGAGCTGCGCTGAGATAGGGTGCTCGTCGTCGTAGTAGGTGAGGTAGCGCTTGCGCTTGGTCTCGCGCATCCGCGAGAGGCCGTCGGCCGAGGTGAACTCGGTCATGATGAGGCCGCAGCCGGATTGCTGGTTCGTTGTCGCCTGTTCCACGTTTGCACTGTTGGCGTCGGCGGTGAACTGGCTGGCGTTCTTGATGAAACGGCGGAAGACTGTGTCGGTCACTCCGGCCATGGGCGCAAGGACGGTCGCGGGGGCGATCTTGACATTGCCAATGGTGAGCGTGGCTGGGACGCGCGCGTGCTCGGGCATGGCGTGCTCGGCTGGGTCATCCCAGTGCTTCTGCTCGAGGGTGTAGCGCTTCTTCATAAGGGCTTAGGGATCAGGGCTTAGGAAAGCGAAAGGCCTCCACTTTTTGGCGGAGGCCTTTCGGGTGGTTGGGCTCCGCTTACTTGGCGGCGGTTTCTGCTGCCTTGCCGGTTTCTGCCTTGCCGGTTTCTGCCTTGCCGGCGTCCGACTTGGCGAACTTGCGGCGGAAGCGCTCGACACGGCCTGCGGTGTCGATCAGCTTCTGCTTGCCGGTGAAGAACGGGTGGCAGGCGGAGCAGATTTCGAGGACGATGTCGCCCTTGTGCGTGGAGCGGGTCTCAAAGTGGTTTCCGCAGGCGCACTTGACGGTGATGGTGTCGTACTTGGGGTGAATTCCTTCTTTTGGCATGGTTCTATTTATCCTTTGGCTGATATTGGTGCTGATTGGCGCTTTCCGGGTCGCGGTTCGCTTGCGAACGGTATGGTCACGTCACATCGAATGCCTGTCGCGATTGCCGGGCAGATCCCTGTTCTGGAGGCTGCGGGCGCTATTTCCAGTTTACCTAATTATTCTAGATTCGCACAGGGGGCAATTCGATTCAGGTGCTGCCATACTAGGGCTACGGCCATGATTGAGATTTGTCCGATATGCGAGGGGTCCGGCCTGCAGGTCATCCAGCAAGACGGCAGGCAGTTTGTACGCGACTGCAAGTGCCGCGTCGAGCGGCGGGCGGCGCGGATGCTGGAGCGAGCGCGCATTCCCAAACGCTACGAGCACTGCTCGCTTGAGAGCTATGAGACCAACTTTCCCTCTTCGCACCGGACGCTGGGCGCGGCACATCTGCGGGCGCGCAAGTTTGTGGAGAGCTATCCTGTTGAAACTGCGGGGACAGGGCTTCTGCTCACCGGTTCCATCGGCGTGGGCAAGACGCATCTTGCCGTCGGCATCCTGCAGGCGCTGGTGACGGAGCGCGGAGCGACCGGGCTCTTCTTCGACTATCGCGATCTGCTGAAGCAGGTGCAGAACAGCTACAACCGGCAGGTCTCGGCGACCGAGCTTGAGATTTTGGCTCCCGTCTTCGACGCGGAAGTTCTCGTGCTCGACGAGCTGGGGGCGTCGAAGCCCACCGATTGGGTATGGGATACGGTCGCCCATATTCTGAATACACGCTACAACGACCGCCGCACCACCATCATCACCACCAACTACGCCAACGTAGGGCCGCTCGGCACCGAGCAGGGCACACGGGCCTCCATGCGCGAAGAGACTCTTGGCGACCGTATCGGGGAGCGCATGCGCTCGCGTCTGCAGGAGATGTGCGTGGTGGTCGAGATGCAGGGCGAGGACTTCAGGCAAAAAGTGAAGCGCGCGAGCTTCGCGTAACCAACACAGCCACCCTGAGTAAGTTCGCGTCCCTGTTGGAAAACGCCTACCATGTTCGCAAGCATCAGAGGCTTCAGGGTATCCGATGAAATCATTGCTCAACACTCCTGCCGATCACGCCCCGAATACTGAACTCATCATCGACGGCCTGCCTGTTCCTGTTCACTCCGGCGAATTACTCATCGAAGTCCTCAATCTCTATGCGATGACGCGCAATCGCAAGCCTGTGCCGCAGGTATGTTATCTCCCGCAGATGGGGCCCATCGAAACCTGCGATACCTGCATGGTCAAGGTCAATGGAGAGCTTGTGCGTGCCTGCGGTACGCGCGCCGTCGCTGGCATGGTGGTCGAAACCGCTGGCGAGGCCGTCGATATCGCCCAGCGCGAGGCCTTCGACCGCATCCTGCAAAATCACATGCTTTACTGCACGGTCTGCGATAACAACAATCAGAACTGCACCGTGCACAACACCACGGCGCAGCTCGACGTAAAACACCAGTCGCGCCCCTTCACCCACAAGCCCTATCCGCAGGACCACTCCAACCCTTTCTATCGCTACGATCCTGATCAGTGCATTCTTTGTGGCCGCTGTGTCGAATCGTGTCAGAGCGTTCAGGTCAACGAGACGCTCTCGATCAACTGGGAGAGCGATCATCCGCGCGTTCTCTGGGATGGCGGCGAAAAGATCGACGGCTCAAGCTGCGTCTCCTGCGGCCACTGCGTTACCGTCTGTCCCTGCAACGCGCTGATGGAGAAGTCCATACTCGGCCACGCGGGATATCTCACCAATCTGCCGGGCAAAGTCCTCGACGACATGATCGATGTGGTGAAGGCCATTGAACCGCCCATTGGTTATGGCCCGATTCTTGCGCTCTCCGAGATCGAGTCTGAGATGCGTCATGCTCGCGTTAAACGCACGAAGACTGTTTGTACCTACTGCGCTGTCGGTTGTAGCTTCGAGGTCTGGACGCGCGACCGCCATATCCTCAAGATCGAGCCGAGTCATGGGCCGGCCAACGGCATCTCCACCTGCATCAAGGGCAAGTTTGCCTGGGGCCACATTAACTCCGACGACCGCCTGACTAAACCGCTGCTGCGCGATGGCGATACCTTTCGCGAGATTACGTGGGACGAGGCGCTCGACATTATCGAGAAAAAGTTCAAACAGGTAAAAGAAGATCATGGGCCTGACGCTCTTGCGTTCATTGCCTCCTCGAAGTGCACGAATGAGGAGAGCTATCTGATGCAGAAGCTCGCGCGTGCTGTCGTCGGCACGAACAACATCGACAACTGTGCTCGCTACTGCCAGAACCCCGCCACGATGGGCCTGCAGCGCACGGTTGGCTACGGAGGCGACTCTGGGTCGATTGCCGATATCGAAAAGGCTGGCCTCGTCGTCATCGTTGGAGCCAACCCGGCGGAGAACCATCCTGTTCTCGCCACTCGCATTAAGCGCAGCCACAAATTCCGCGGCCAGCGGCTGATCGTTGCCGATCTGCGCAAGCATGAGATGGCCGAGCGCGCCGACATCTTCATCCGTCCCATCCCTTCTACCGACGCTGTCTGGATGAACGGCGTCGCCCGCTACATCCTCGACCACAAGCTGCACAAGCCCGAGTTCATCGACCAGTGGGTCAATCACTTTGACGAGTACGCGAAATCACTGGAGCCCTACACGCTTGAATACACCGAGCGCATCACCGGCATTCCGCAAGCGACGCTCATTACTGTGGCCAATGAAATCGCTGCTGCCGACGGTGTCTGCATTTTGTTTGCCATGGGCGTGACGCAGCACTGCGGCGGCTCCGATACGGCCACCACGCTCTCGAACCTTCTTCTGCTCACCGGCAACTACATGCGTCCTGGTGCTGGAGCCTACCCTCTGCGGGGCCACAACAATGTGCAGGGCGCGAGCGATCTCGGCTCGATGCCGAATGTGTTTCCCGGCTATCAAAAAGTGGACGATGAAGAGGTCAGGGCCAAGTTCGCGGCCGACTGGGGAGTCACGCTGCCGACGACTACCGGCAAAGACAATCACCAGATGATCGACGCCATTCTTGAAGGCAGCCTCAAGGTGCTCTACATCAAAGGCGAAGACACCATCACCTCGGACTCCAACGCCAATTACGTTGCCAGCGCTCTCAGCAAGCTGGAGTTCTTCGTCGTGCAGGACATTAATTTTTCGGAGACCTGCCGCTACGCCGACCTGGTGCTGCCCGCTGCCGCGTCGCTTGAAAAAGACGGCACCTTCACCAGCACCGAGCGCCGCATCCAGCGCATCTACAAGGCGCTCGATCCGCTTGGCGAATCCAAGCCCGATTGGGAGATCATTCAATTGATCGCTAATCGTCTGGGCGGCAAGTGGAAGTACAAGCATCCTTCCGATGTCATGGACGAGGTTGCGCGTCTTACACCCATGTTTGCCGGCGTCAGCTACGAGCGGCTCGAAGGTTTTAAGAGCCTGCAATGGCCTGTCGCCGCAGACGGCAAGGATTCGCCTCTCCTCTTCACAGAGAAGTTTCCCTTTCCCGACGGCAAGGCCCGCTTTTTTCCTGTGCAGTATATCGAGCCCTGCGAAGAGACCAGCAATGAGTTCGACCTTCACCTCAACAATGGCCGCCTGCTCGAACACTTCGAGCAGGGCAGCATGACCTACCGCACCCCCGGCATCAAGGAGATCACGCCGAACAGCTTCGTCGAGGTCTCACCAGAACTCGCCGCCGAACGTGGCATCACCAGCGGCCGCTTCGTGCAGATTGCTTCGCCGCACGGCAAGGTGCGCGTGCAGGTTCTCGTCTCCAGCCGCGTCGAGGGCAAGCAGCTCTACATGTCGCTCAACTCCATCGAAGAGCCGGTCAACAAGCTCACCAGCAGCTTTACCGACCGGCAGACGCACACGCCCGCCTTCAAAGAGACCGCCGTCAGCATGACCGTCCTGCCGGAACAGGGCGAGAATCCGCTGCCGCGGCGTAACTTCCGTTATGGCACTCGCACGCCGCAGAACGGCGTCGAGGTCGAACGCAAATGGGCGCGCGCAGACTATCGACTGCCTGGAACTTCGCCCTCCGACAAGCTGGTCCAGATAAAATCCACCACGGTATAACGGCTCAAACCGAGGAGTCTCTTCATGGCCAATCCGATCACCTTCAAGCCACTTCCCGTCGATCCGCACCTCGAACTCGAGCGACGGCTCAACGCTGCTCCGCGTGAGCACGCCGAGGCCCTGCTGGTCGTCTACGACATTCTGCAAGCGGCTCATGACAATGGCTTGCTCGATACCGCTCACGGCCTCATCAGCGCTCGCGATACCATCTTCGGCAAGCTCGCCGAGTACGCTAAAACTCCCGAGGGTGAGACCGGCATTCGCAATCTGCTGGCTGCCGCTAAGGTGCTCGCCTCGCTCGATCCTGAAGTTCTCGACCAGTTATCAAGATCTGTGGTCGATGCATCGCAGCAGCATCAGCCGGAGCAAAAGCCGCCGAGCCTTTGGCAGCTCTTCAAACGCACCAACAGCGAAGATGGACGCCGCGGCCTGTCCTTTCTTACGCTTCTGCTATCGGGTCTCGGCAGATCGCTTAAGAGTCAATAGCAAGCCTGAATCTTATGGATGCGAGTCATTTCTCCGTACCATTGTTCTGAAAGTTGGTTCGATGTCTAAGCGTATTTTTCTATTGTGTTCGTGCGTTCTCTTGTTTATGCAATTGCCGGGAGCTGCGCAGACTTTAACCAAAGGCGTAACTGCGGAAGATCTTCCCCCCGTCATCCTCTCAGGCTTGCAGGCTTATAAGGATAAAGGTCCGGACGAAGCCGTTCGTCTTTGGATTAAGGACAGCCCCATCGACGGAAGCAAGGAAGCTCTTGGTCAGGCGAACAATTTGCGCCAGGTTCAGGATTTCTATGGTGCCTATCAATCCTTTGAAGTCATTAGCGCCTACGAAATCGGGCATCGAACGCGGATATTTTATTTAACTTTGAACTTCGAGAATGGCCCGCTCTTTGCCAAGTTTGTCGTCTATCAATCGAACCATCGCTGGATTTTGACGAGTTTTAACTTCAATACCAAAGAAGAGATGATTCTTCCTCCGCTTCTATAGAGACTGCCACAGCGGCTGGATGGAATCGTTGGCGGAAGCGTCGTATCATAGAGGGGTATGGCATTTCCGATTAAAGTTTGTGTCGTCTGCAAAGAAGAGTTCGAGCTCAAGCCCGATAAGCCCGGTTTCGCTAACCGCTGCCCAGAGTGCAGCGTTCCCGAAGAATCAACCGACGGCTCTACCAAGCAACGTATGGATGCGGACGAGCGCAAGTCTGCCTCCGAGGCGAATGAGGCCCGCAGGCAGGCGATGCGCAACCTTCTCTATCGCAAAGACAGCTAACAGATCCCTTCTCTGCTCAACAGGACGAAGCCAGCATCTCCCGCGTCTTCTTCGCCAGCGTCAGCAGAAAGGCCCGCGCACACTCAGCATCCATGGCAGAGAGTATGGCGCGTAGCTCCAGGCAACGCAAGCAGCGGTGGATTTAGGGGTTCATTTTCAGCGAAGTCCGGGCACTTTTCTTTAGCCGGGCGACCTTCAGCAGGCACACGATAGAGATACCCAGGAGCACCCCGCATCCAAACCCCAGAACAGCATCACTATGCGTCCCTAAAGGCAGCTTCCGAACGATGGAAGGGAAGACGGCAATCAGGACAGCACAAACGGCTGGCACTACAGTAAGAATCCTCTCCTTGCGGCTGCGACTATCCCCATGATTTTCCATGCACCGAGTCTAATTGCAGCAATCTCTCTTCACAATCGCAAAGTTATCGATAGGACGAAGCCAGCAACTTTCCTGTCCTTATGCGTGGGCGCAAGCGGCCCATTCTGGAGGATTCACCGGTGCGCAACGAGAAGAAAGCAAACCATCGCGGCGACTAAAGCAGCAACGCGCAGGTGATGGAACGTGGTCCATCTTTGATGCTCGCGCTGTGCTTCTTCGGGAAAGGATTTGGCATCAAGCTGCATCATTCGGTTATTGATGGGCACAAGGAAGAGAATAGTAAGGACGATTACTGCAAACCAGATGACGCTGGCGGCGATCAACAAAGTGCTGCCGGGTTCGTGGCGTTCGGCGATGGTCTCTACGAGGAGAAGCAGCAGGCTGAGCCCATACCAGAAAGGCATTGCGTGGCCGAGCCTTGCTGCAAACAGGCTGACCGCTTTGGCGTGTGCGCGGTCCTCCAGCTTTTGCAGCACCGGGTTGATGAAGACGGATACGGCAAACTCGGTGCCGATGAGTAAGCCTATGCAAATGGTGGTCGCGATATATAGAAAAGATGTCATCCCTTAGCTCCTGAACTTCAGACGCCATCGGGACGTACACTGACTCAAAGATCTGTACTGACAAATTTGTCAGTCGAATCGGAGTGAGCGGGGAGGTTGATCAGTGCCGGTTTCGAAGAAGGAGATCTCCGCGTGTCCCATCGATGCGATGCTGTCGGTCATCGACGGTCGCTGGAAGGGAACGATTTTGTGGCGGCTGTCGGAGGGGCCGATGCGGACCAGTGAGTTGCATCGCACTATCCCCGGGATTACGCAACGTATGTTGATCCGGCATCTGCAGGAGCTGGTGCAGAATGGAATTCTGGTGCGGCATCAGGAGCGAAGTATGCCGCCCTGTGTCCGTTACTCGATCTCAAAGTATGGCTTGACGCTTTTGCCTGTATTGGAAGAGATATGCAAGTGGGGAAGGAATCATCTCAGGATCTGTGCAAAGACGGCCATTTCAATGAATCGATTAGACATAAATGTTGCACTTCAGACTTGAATCCGCCGTCTCTCCGCTGCGCTCCGGTCGAGATGACGTTATTTTGGGTATCAAGAAGACGTTGTTTGTGGGTGTCGAGATGACGTTGTTTTCGAATGTTAGGTCTTTTACTCCATGAAATGTGAAAACATACGATATGTCCGAGGGTGGCAGTAAGGCAGCAGTGACAGAAGCGAGGGCAGGGAGTGCCTTTCACTCGCGCGATTTCCGTCTCTATCAGTCAGCGCGTCTCATGGTCATCGTGGGTGCCGAGGCGCAATCGGTTGCCGTAGCCTGGCAGGTCTACGCCATCACGCACTCTGCGCTCGACCTTGGCTTCACAGGGCTAGCTCTCTTTCTGCCGGGGCTGCTATTCGTGTTGGCTGCAGGCCACGTCGCCGACCGGTTCGACCGGCGAAAGATCATCATGGCCTGTTACAGTCTGCAGGCAATTTGTACGATCGTTCTGCTCTGGCTCTCCCTGACCAAAACCTATATCTCCAATGGCCGGGTGTGGCCTATCTACGCCGTTCTGCTGGGCATCGGGCTGGGAAGGGCATTCAGCGGTCCCGCCTCCAGTGCGATGCTGCCCAGCCTCGTTCCCAAAGACCACTTCGTTAATGCCGTCACCTGGGGTGGGACCATCAATCAGGCCGCCAACATGGCTGGCCCGACCGTAGGCGGCCTGCTCTTCACGCTGCAAATGACCGGCGTGATGACGCGCTGGAACGGGGCCGCCATCGTCTACGCCTTCACCCTCGTGATGCTCGTGAGCTTCCTCATCCTGGTGGGGATGATCCGAACCAAGATGGAGGGCGCAGTCAAAAAAGCGTTCAACGCCAAGACCGTGCTTGCGGGACTCGAATATGTATGGAAGACCAAGCTGCTGCTCGGTTCGATCTCGCTGGACCTCTTCGCCGTACTGCTGGGAGGGGCGGTTGCCCTGCTCCCCATCTTCGCCACCGACATTCTCCACGCCGGTCCGCGCGGCCTTGGCCTGCTTCGCGCCATGCCTGCCGTCGGCGCGCTCGCCGTCTCGCTGGTGATGGTCATCAAGCCCATCAAGCGTAACGCCGGATGGCTGATGCTGGGCTGTGTTGGACTCTTCGGCGCGGCCACCATCGTCTTTGGCCTCTCCAGAAATATCTGGATCAGCCTGATCGCCCTCGTCCTCGTCGGCGGCAGCGACATGGTCAGCGTCGTCATTCGCGGCAGCGTTCTGCAGTTGGCCACGCCACCCGAGATGCGCGGCCGCGTCAGCGCCGTCAACTGGATCTTCATCGGCGCATCGAACGAGTTTGGCGAGTTCGAAAGCGGCCTCACCGCGCATTGGTGGGGAGCCGTTCGCGCCGTCGTCGTCGGTGGCATCGGCACCCTCGTTGTCATGGGTGCGGCAGCGGCATTCTTCCCTGCTCTTCGCCAGGCCGACGCTCTGACTGCGGAATCCTTGATGAACACTGAACTGGAATTGAGTGTGGCCGAACCGGTCGATTGAATGAGAGAGTAGAGAGTGGCATCAGGAGGGCAGCAAATGCAGAGTGGCGCAAAGGCAGCGATTGCAGGGACCATCATCTTGCTGGCAGCGGTCGGCGCACGCGTAGGCATGATCTACCACGAGCGTAACGCCCCCGCGAAACTCCCAGCCGCAACCGCAAGCGATAAGCTCTCCGACGACGATCTCGTCTTCCTGAAGAAGAAGCGCCCCGACTCGATGGCCGACATCAAGACGCTCTACGGCACCACGGTCTGGGTCTCCGCTGGCGGGCAGATGGACTACTACCCCTACGCCGGGCATCATGTCGACTACGGCAAGAGCGCCGGCATTCTGCAAGGCGCTGAGGCGTTGCTCATCAAAGATGCCGTCGAACAGGTCGCTCCGAAGAACGCCACCTTCCGCATCCCCGGCGGCGACCGCCAAGTCTCGCTGGTCTTCACATTGCCGCAATCGCCTGACCCGGCAAAGGAATATGCAACACCGGTAGGCTACCGGCAGGATGGCCAATACACCTTTTACACCGACGAGATCTTCTTCTACGACGACCCCCATCAGCTCTACCAACACTGGGGGCCTGAGATCTGGAAGGCCGTCGATACGCATCAGGTCATCCTGGGCATGAACGAGCGCCAGGTCGAGCTTTCGCTCGGTCAGGTCAGCAAGAGCCTCAGCCAGGACTACGGCAACCGCATGGTCGTCTTCGCCAACATGGGCCATCCCATGGCCGTCACCTTCGTCAAAAACAAGGTTACCGCCTTCCGCCCCGATCAGGGATTCTGACCGCGTAGTCGGCCTCGACCATGCGCCTGGAGAGTTAAGCCGTACCCATAAGCCGAATGCCCGTCACCGCAAGGGGACGGGCATTCGCACTGTTCAATACCACTAAGACCGAAGGCTCTAGCTCTGCATCTTCTCGACGGCCAGCCCTACCCGCAGCATTGTGCCTTCGTCGAAGTGCTTGCCCATGATCTGCACGCCAATCGGCAGGCCATCTTTCGTCTCTCCGCAAGGAACGCTCACCCCGCAGATACCGGCCAGGCTGGCCGCGACCGAGTAGATGTCGGCAAGGTACATCGCCACCGGGTCGTTCGTCTTCTCGCCCAGCTTGAACGCCGGAGTCGGCGTCATTGGCCCGACGATCACATCGACCTCGTTGAACGCCGTCAGGAAATCCCGTGTCAGCAGCGCTCGAACCTGCTGCGCTTTCTTGTAGTAAGCGTCGTAGTATCCCGCCGAAAGCGCATACGTTCCCAACAGAATGCGGCGCTTGACCTCAGGCCCAAATCCTTCGTCGCGCGTCTTGCGGTACATCTCCGAGAGCGTTTTGGCTTCGGCACTTCGCAGACCGAACCGTACGCCATCAAAGCGCGACAGGTTCGACGAAGCCTCCGCCGTCGCAATCACGTAGTAGGTCGGAATCGCATATTTCGTGTGCGGCAGACTTACCTGCTTGATCACGCACTTCTCCGCTTTGAGGCCATCGAGAACCTTCTCAATCGCCGCACGGATCTCCGGGTCTAACCCCTCGCCAAAATACTCGGCGGGAACGCCAATCCTCAGCCCCTCAACCGGCTTCTCCAGCGCGCCCACGTAGTCGCCCACTGGACGGTCGGACGAAGTAGCGTCCATCACATCCTGTCCGGCAAGCACCTGCAGAACGGTTGCGGCATCCTTCACATTGTTCGTAAACGGCCCCACGCGGTCGAGCGAGGACGCAAACGCAATCAGCCCATAGCGCGACACGCGCCCGTAAGTCGGCAGCACACCAACCACGCCGCAAAAAGCTGCGGGCTGCCGAATCGAACCGCCCGTATCCGTGCCTAGCGTGGCCACGGCAAATCCAGCCGCCACCGCTGCCGCGCTGCCACCGCTCGACCCGCCCGGAACGCGGTCTAAAGCCCGTGGATTCAGCACCGGCCCATAAGCCGAGTTCTCATTCGAGCTGCCCATCGCAAATTCATCGCAGTTCAGCTTGCCCAGCAAAACCGCGCCAGCCGACTCCAGCTTCGTCACCGCCGTAGCATCGTATGGAGGGCGATATCCTTTGAGAATCAGCGACCCAGCCGTTGCCGGCGAGCCCTTCATCGTCAGCACGTCCTTGATACCCACCGGAACGCCAGCCAGCGCAGGCAACTGCTCGCCCTTCGCTGCCAAGGTATCGATCTTCGCAGCCTGGGCCAAAGCGCGCTCCTTGCTCAAGGCAAGAAAGCTGTTGATCCCTTTGCCCTTGTCCCCATCATCGGCAGCAATCCGCGAGTAGTGCAGTTCCGCCATCTCCGTGGCCGTAGCCGACCCATTCGCTACACCAGCCCGCACTGTATCAATCGTAAAATCCATCGCTCTATCTTTCTCTTTTGCTATCTCGGAAGTCTTCGGCATCAACGCTCAATCACCTTAGGGACCTTGAAGAAGCGGCCATCCGTCTCGGGAGCCGCCGCCATCACCGCAGCGCGATCCAATGAAGGCCGCACCGCATCTTCGCGCAGTGTCTCGCCGTGCTCGTGCCGCTCTCCGCCCAGCATCTCGCCCACCTGCGCCATCGGCAGAACGTCCTTCGTATCCAACTCATTCAATTGAGCTATATGGCCCAGAATGGCATTCAAGTCCCGCTGCATGCGCGGCTCTTCCTCTGCCGTCAGCTCCAGATTCGCCAGCTCCGCCACCCGCCGAACATCCTCAATCGTTACCTCAGCCTGCTCACTCATCGCGCATTATTCCTCTTCACTTTAAAGTGTATCCTGCTCACCTTCACGCCCGCGATGCGCCCCATCTGCCCGGCAAGCTGTCCCTGCATACTCATCATCTGCTGCAGCCACGCCCCCTCCTGCACCTCGATCCAGACCTCGCCATCGGCATACCCCACCACCGTTCCCCGCTCGGCCATCGCCTTGCCGCAGGCCACCGGCCATGCCGCCGCCAGCTTGTCCTCGGGCCGCATCGCCTGCAAGCTCCGTCCCAGCGTCCCCCGCAACAGCGTTCTCATATCTTCCATTACTCTGCCTCCGGGGTGCTCGCCACCATCGCGCTGACGGCCTCGGGCATCTTTTCCAAAATAAACTCGCGCATGCTCCGCAGAAATACCGGGGTCGCAAACTCTCCAGCCCATCTCCGCGCCACTGCCGCATCGAACTTTCCGGCGGCATCCGCGGTCTCAAATCGCAAGATGCCATCCATCACAGACTTCACCGTCTGCTCAGAAAAGTAAATTCCAGTGGCCTCGCCTTCAGTTGAACCCAATCCCCGAACCGTCTCCAGCGAGCCGCCAGCCCCGTAAGCAATCACCGGACGCCCACAGGCCTGCGCCTCTAGCGGCACCATGCCAAAGTCCTCATCCGCCGCAAACAAAAGCGCACGGCACACCGCATACTCCTGCCAGAGCGCCTCAGTCGTCATCTCGCCTAGAAAACTGACATCCGCCGTGCCGGCAAGCTTCCTCAACCGGCCCTCCTCCGGCCCTGTCCCGGCGATCCTCAGCGTTCGCCCCAGCCGCGCACAGGCCTCCACCATCAATTCGGTGCGCTTATATCCCACCAGCCGCCCGGCGCAAAGATAATGCTCTCCCGGTTCAGTCACCCGCGCCCGATTGAGATCGATGGGAGGATGAATCACCACGCTCTCCCGCCCGTAACAGCGTCGAATCCGGTCAGCCACATACTCGGAGTTCGCAATAAAGTAACTGACCCTCTGCGCGGCCTGTTCATCCCACGCTCGCACCCGTCCTGCTGTAGCTGAAAATACCGCGCGCGTCACGCTCCCCATCTGCGCACGGTACGTCTCGTAACCGTCATAGAGATACCGCATCGGCGAGTGGCAATAGCAGAGATGCACGGCCCCGGCATCCACGCGCACGCCCTTCACCGGTCCCGAGTCTGACGAGATCACCAGGTCGAACCCCCGCAGATCCAGCCGTTCCGTCGCCATCGGATAGAGCGGCATCATATGCCGGTGATAGTTCCTGGCCAGCGGAATCCGTTGCAGAAATGAAGTATGAAACCGCCGTCCCTGTAACCCCTCCGGAATTCCCGGAGCCTCTGCCATTAGAGTGAAGATTTCAGCCTCAGGAAATAGCGAAGCAATGCATTCTGCGACACGTTCCCCACCACCCCGCGTCACAAACCAATGATGAACAATGGCGACCCGCACCCGTCTTCCCAACTCTCTCTTATGTTCTTCTTCAGAACGCCCCATCCTGGTTAATCACGGTCGAGAACGTCTTCAACAGGATCACGGTGTCCTTCGCCAGCGACCAATTCCCCACATACTCGCAGTCCAGCGCGACCCGCTCATCGTAAGTCAGCGAGCTGCGTCCCGAGACCTGCCATAGCCCTGTCAGCCCCGGTTTCACCTTGCAGTAGCAGCTAAAACAGTCGCCGTACTTCTCCACCTCTGCCGCCACGATCGGCCTTGGCCCCACCAGGCTCATCTGTCCGGTCACCACGTTCCACAGTTGCGGCAGCTCGTCCAGGCTGTATCTCCTGAGAAAGAAGCCGATCTTCGTAATCCGCGGATCGATTCGCAGCTTGTGGGTCTTGTTCCACTCCATCCGGGCTTCCGGATGATCCGACAGATGCTTCTCCAGCACCTCAGCCGAGTTCACGCACATCGTCCGGAACTTCCACATCGAAAAGAAAGCGCCATGCCGCCGGATGCGACGGTGCGAGTAGAAGATCGGCCCCGGAGAGTTCCACGCGACCACCGTTGCCACAACTCCCAGCACCAGCAAGGCCACCGGCAGCGATACCGCCACCAGCAACAGATCAAGAGTCCGCTTGATCACCCGGTAACGGAAGTACTCCGATGGCAGCTCTGTCTCCCACTGCACTCGCCGCAGAGGGTACCCCATCACTTCCGTATACGAATATGAATCTTCTATTACCGCAACCGGCGATTCGGGAGATTCAGCCTGCATTGCAATCCTGTATCCGTGCGAACTACGCCCACGCATTTCTCTGCGGGACACAATTCGCACCGTTGCTCGTTCTCTATGTTTGGCGGATGTCTTATCTCTTGCCCTCCTGCATCTCAACCAGCCTGCAAGCGTCCGCACCTCTGCTTCGTTTTCTGTCTCGCCGATTCTTTGCTTGCGCCAGTCTCTTGTTTGAACTGGTCGCTGCTCTATCGTCAACCCGGAAAAGGAGTTCAGTCACTTTATTTCAACTCAGACAGTTTACTAGCCCGATGCCCCGAAGCGAACCAATTTTGCTGCCAGGTTCGTCTTTTGTTCGTTCCATTTCGGGCAACAGGTCGAATATTTCTCATCCCACGTCATCACTCGGTAAACTTGTAGGATGCTCATTCTCAACACCGCGCTCACCGATGTCAAACTGATTCAACCCAAACGTTTCGGTGATAGTCGCGGATGGTTTACAGAAATTTTCAACCAGAGCTCCTTCGCCGAAGCTGGCCTCCCTTCCGGCTTCGTTCAGGACAACCAGTCCTTCTCCGCCAAAGGCGTCCTTCGCGGCCTGCACTACCAACTGGGCAAGCCCCAGGGAAAGCTCGTCCGCGTCCTTTCCGGCCATATCTGGGACGTAGCCGTCGACCTTCGCCGCAGCTCCCCGGACTTCGGTAAATGGGCTGGCTTCCACCTTAAGCCGCTTACCGATGAGGGCGAGATCCACTCCCTCTGGATCCCCGAAGGCTTCGCCCATGGCTTCCTCGTCCTCTCCGATACGGCCGAAGTCCTCTATAAAACCACCAACCCCTACCACCCTCAGGGCGAGCGCTCCATCCTGTGGAACGACCCCACCCTCAATATCGCCTGGCCGCTTGAGGCCCTGGACGGCCTGTCTCCTTCCGTCAGCTCCAAAGATGCCCAGGGCAAATCCTTTTTAGAAGCCGATCTGCCCCTCGCATCGTAGCCATCTGACCTCCCGAAGGCAGGATTACCTTCCTGCCATAGCGTCGATTGGAGCCTAAGCGAATACGGCAGGCACAAAGTCACAGCAACTTTGCAGACGATTGGGGGTTCAGGAGATAGGCATTAAATAATTGTTGACACCTTGCGGGCGCGCTATATATTTGTCGGCGTATTCAAATCGGAGAGCCTCCTATTCGGCGCATTGACTCTTACGCGCGATCCTTTCGGCGGCAGTCGGCAACCACCCAGCTCTCCATCATCGTCTTCGCTGCCCTCCTCCTCCGTCTCATCCTGGTAGCCTGCATCTTCCATCAGACCATTTCACCGGTAGACCACTTCGCCGAATTCGGCTGGGAGGTAGGCTGGGTGGCCCGCTCCATCGCCCAAGGCCACGGCTTCAGTTCGCCCTTCTATCCCTCCACCGGCCCCACGGCCATTGTCCCTCCACTCTTCACCTATCTGCTTGCCGCGGTCTTTCGCACCTTCGGCCTCTACACTGCCGCATCGGCTGTCGTCATTCTTTCCATCAATAGCGTCCTCTCGGCCCTTACCTGCGTTCCGCTCTACTTCAGCACCAGGTACGCCCTGGGCCAAAGAGCCGCCATGCTCACCGCCTGGGGCTGGGCCCTCTATCCATTCGCTATCTATTTTTCCGCGACGCGAGTTTGGGAGTATGCCCTGACCGGCTTTCTCTTCACGACCTGCTTCTGCCTCGCGCAGCGGCTTCACCGCCGGCGCCGCAACCTCGGCTGGATAGGCTTCGGCATCCTCTACGGCATCACCGGCCTGTCCAATCCATCCGTTCTCCCGATGTTCCCTGTCTTCCTTATCCTCACGGCCATCGTCCTTCATCGCCGCAAGGAAAAATGGCTAGTCCACAGCCTCATCGCCGCCATCAGCCTGCTCGTCGTCCTTGCTCCGTGGACCATCCGCAACTATCGCGCTGTCCACCTCATTGCCCCGGTCCGCGACAACTTCTGGCTCGAATTTTGGCCGGGAAACAACGGCAACACCTTCGAGTCCAACGATCACACGGACCGCCCGCCCACCGAGGCCGTCGAGCTACAGAAATTTGTAGCGCTGGGAGAGACTGCTTACCTCGCCCAGAACCGTGTTCTGGCAATGAGCTTCGTCCGTCAGCATCCGTTTCTCTTCATCAAATTCACTCTCCACCGCGTCCTCAGCTATTGGACTGGCTATTGGAGCTTCAACCCCGCCTATCTCCGCGACCAACCGACAGAGCTCCCAAATATGTTCTTCACCGTGGGCCTGACTTTTTTCATGCTGCTCGGAGCCCGCAGCCTCTGGCGCAGGGACAAGACAACGGCTCTTCCCTACCTTCTGCTTCTGGCGATCTTTCCCATCGCCTACTACCTGACCCATGTCATACCCGACTATCGACAGCCCATCGAACCCGAGATCATCGCGCTGGTCAGCGCGGGAGTGCTCTCCGTCAAGCGCTTCAACCGCCCACTCCCACAGCCAGAGCCAGAGCTGGTTGCACTCGAACTTCCAGCTTGATTCGTCAAGCGTTCCACGATGGAACTACGCGGACCATGTCCCACATCATCTGGTCGATGGCGGTGTCGATTTCGTTGGATGGTTGCGTGCGGGTGTTGCATAGAGCCGCCCAGCAAAAGCCGGTTGGGGTGCGCACCATGATGGAGGTGGTGCCGGGAAGGCTGCCGTTGTGCCACCAGTTCCCCGCGCCGCCGTTGCGGACCATCCAGCCGCGGGCATAGCGGGCATCGCCGGGCGGATAGGCGGGGGCAGGGGTGGTCATCATTTTGATGGTGGCAGGCTTGAGTAGCGCAGGGATACCGGGCGCTCCGGCGACGTGGTTGAGGAACTGGACGAGTTCGGTCGAGGAGGCGATCCAGCCGCCGTGCGAGTCCATACGCGCGATGTTGAGCTTGTACGGGTCTTCGGAGTACTGGCCAATGTAGACAACCTCGTTGGGAGCGCGCTGGCGCTCTTTATTTCTGGCGATCTGCATGGTGGTAATGCCGCAGGGCGCGAGGATATTGGCCTGAACATAGCCTTCGTAGGGCTGGCCGGTGACCTGCTCGATGACGCGGCCGAGCACGCAGTAGCCGAAGTTGGAGTAGGCCCAGTGGGTACCGGGCGGGTTGGTGATGGGAACGTTGGCGATGGTCTCGGTGATGAGCTTGGTCTGGTCCCAGCCGTCGTTGTGCATCATGGGATCGGTATTGTCGTTGGGCCAGCCGCCGGAGGTGTGGGTGAGCAGATGGTCGACGGTGATATCGGTGATGTAGGGCTTGTAGAGAGGCTTGCCGTACTTGGTCCCGAGGATGCCGGAAGGGCCGAAGACCTTGTCGGTGAGGTTGAGCTTGCCTTGTTCGATGAGAGAGAAGATGGTGACCGACGTGATGGGCTTGGTGACCGAGGCGATGCGAAAGAGAGAATCCTGCTGCGTCAGGACGAGGTGCTGACGGTCGGCCATCCCGGCGGCCTCGTCGTAGGCGAACTGGCCATTGCGGGAGATGGCGATGGAGGTGGCGGGAACGCGAAACTGGCGGCGGAATTCTCCGGCAATGCGGCCCATCTCGCCACGCTGCCGGCCGGTCGAACCACCGTACTGCCGTTGAGCAAAGACCTGGGGAATCGGCACGGCCGCCGCCACCGCGGTACCAGCCAGAGTGCGGAGGAGGGTTCGACGGGTGAGGGCCCGGCGGAAGAGGCTTTGAGCGGATGGCATCAACATAGGAGATGACCTTTCGATCTTCAAATCTTTGGAGTTCGATGAGGATTCTATCCCGCTCTCCTCTTGCTGTCGTTACCATTCTCCTTTTCATAATGAAAGAGTTCCGCAATTCCTGTAGATTGTGCTGTACACCAACATTGACCTGGAGGGATGGATGAAGAGATCTGGCCTGAGTATCTTCGTGTTTTGTTTTGCTTTGGCGTTCTTCGCCGGCAACTTTGCACGGGCGCAGCAACCACCACCGGCGGAGAAGCCCCCGGCCAGCGTCGCAGGAAAGTGGACCTTGTACAGCAATGACCCCAACGGATCGACCTCCTCCAAGTTCCTTGATCTTCGGCAGAACGGGAGCGTGATTACCGGCCATTTCAAAGGGCCGAACCAGTCAGGCGGCGTCGAAGGCACGATCCAGAACCAGCATCTCGTGGTCCGGACCAAGACGCGCGATGCCTTGACCTTTCGCGGGCGGGTCGACGGGCCGCGGGTTGATGGCATCGTTCAGGGCAAGACCTTCAATGGCACCTTCCACGCCCGGAGAGGGACAGGATCGTTCCAGGGGGTTCGTTCGAATTAAGGCCCGGCTCCGAATTCCGGGACGTGCTCAAGGCACCTCGGTGCAGACGGAAAATGGTACCGTTCCGTTGTGATAAACCTGTTGCGGGCACCGAATCGCCAACTCGGCCGATTCGTAAAACTGCTCGCCGGCCAAAAAATAGATATCGCGTCAGGAACTTGCCTCATGTCCGGTCACCATCGCTCTCTCCCAGGCTTCGCTGCCTCCATCCTTGCTCTCAGCCTTCTCTTCACCGAAGCAGCCATCGCGCAGGCTCCAGCGCCTGCGCAGGATGGCCAGCCCGCGGGCATGAGCGTCAATACGGGCGGGGCACACGCAGCCGTCCTCGACGACGAGCACCGCCCCATCACGGCTGGCGGCTTCGTGAAAACCGGCCCCATCATCTTTGAGGACATCGCCCAGAAGGCCGGTCTCACCTCGTGGACCCACATCATGGGAACGCCCGAGAAAAACTTCATCATCGAGACCAACGGCTCCGGCGTCGGCCTCTTCGACTACGACAATGACGGCTGGCTCGACATCTATCTGGTCAATGGCTCCACCTACGACGCGCTCTCCGGCAAGACGACGCCGCCGCACGCCGCTCTCTTCCACAATAACCATGATGGAACCTTCACCGACGTTGCCGCCAAGGCCGGAGTCACCAACGACCGCTGGGGCGTCGGCGTCGCCATCGGCGACTACGATAACGACGGCTGGCCCGACATCTACGTCTCGAACTTCGGCAAGAACCGCCTTTACCACAACAACCACGATGGGACCTTTACCGATGTCGCTGAAAAAGCCGGTGTTACGCTGGGAAACTGGTCTGCCGGAGCGACCTGGGGCGACTACGACGGTGACGGCAGACTCGACCTGTTCGTTCCCGGCTATATCCACTACGACATGGCCAACCAGCCCTCGTACGGCTGCCAGTTTCGCGGGGTGAAGGTGATGTGCGGCCCTCGCGGCCTCAAGGGCGAGCCTGACCATCTCTTCCACAACAACGGGGACGGCACCTTTACCGACGTGAGCGAAAAAGCCGGTGTTTCGGACAAGAACGGCTACTACGGCCTCGCGTCGGCTTTCATTGATGTGAACGACGACGGCAAGCTCGACCTCGTCGTCGCCGACGACTCCACCCCCAACTACCTCTATATCAATAAGGGCGACGGTACTTTCGATGACGACAGCTATGCCTCTGGCTACGCTCTTAATGAAAATGGCCGCGAGACCGCATCGATGGGTATCGCCATCGGCGATTACCGCAATAATGGGCTGCTTGACCTCTACAACACCACCTTCTCCGACGACTACAACCCGCTCTACCGCAACGACGGCGAGGGCAACTTCACCGACGTCAGCTACCAGATGGGCATCGCCGAACCAACCATTCCCTTCCTCGGCTGGGGCGACGCCTTTCTCGACTTCGACAACGACGGCTGGAAAGACATCTTCGTCGCCAATGGCCACGTCTATCCCCAGGTTGACCAAACCACCTGGGGAACCACATGGAAGCAGCGCCCTCTGCTCTTCCACAATATTGACGGCAAAAAGTTCGAGGTCGAACCCGCCGTCGAAGGCACCGGGCTGGCTCAACTTTATGTAAGCCGTGGCATGGCCGAAGGCGATCTGTTCAACGACGGCAAGCTCGACGTGGTCATCAACGTTCTCGACGGCCATCCCGCTCTGCTGCGTAACGTCTCCGCCGATCACCACCACTGGACCGAGTTCAAGCTGATTGGTGGCCCCAAGGGCCCGCGCGATGCTATCGGCGCCAAGATTTTTGTGACGGCGAATGGGATGCGCCAGCGTGACGATATCTTCTCGGGCGGCAGCTTCGCCTCGACCCACGATCCGCGCCCGCACTTCGGCCTTGGCGATGCCACCAAGATCGATGTTGTGGAAGTACACTGGCCCGACGGAGCCAAAGAAAAATTTGTCGTCTCCAAGGTCGATCAGATTGTTACTCTCACTGAAGGCAAAGGAACGAAGATGTAAGAGTGCAGTCAGGAACTGCCGTGGCAGGTTACGCTTTTGGATAGAACAGGCAACGACAAGAACAACGGCGAAATACAGGGGTCTCTCCGCTCCGGCGGCAAAAACGCCGTCTCCGGTCGAGGTGACGTTTTTATAGTGTTCCATCCTGTCGTGCGCTTCCTGTTCTTCTGGATGCTCTGCGGAATCGTCACGCTCACAGTCCGCGCGCAGGACGTCAATAATCTGGGACATCAATCCTGGTCGACTGAGAACGGGCTTCCACAGAACAGCGTCCACCAGGTCTATCAGTCGAGTGACGGCTACATCTGGATCGCTACCGAAGACGGCATCGCCCGCTTCGACGGCATCGACTTCAAAGTCTTCAACCACGAGAACACCGCCGCCTTCACCAGCAGCGACACCTGCTGCATCGCCGAGGACGCCGCTGGAGCGCTCTGGATCGGGACCTCCGATGGCCTCGTCCAGTATGCAAAAGGCAACTTCCGACACTATTCACTTCCCGATGTCGTCCTCTCTCTCTCAACAGACGACAACGGAGGTCTCGTCGCCCTTACCGGCAACAGCCTGTTGCGCTTCGACGGAAAAGACTTCTTACCTATTTCACTTCCCTCCTCGGCAACGCCAACCGCAGTCGCCAGAGCAGCCGATGGAAGCCTCTGGGTTGCGGCAACCGCAGGAATCTTCCAGTATCAGCACGGTCACTTTCGCCCGGTGCCGCTCAATCCCGGCGTTGCGGCAGAGAGCATCGAAGCCATTGGTTCGCTGCCCGGCAATGGCCTATGGATACGGACCACGAGCGGCATCACCCTGATTCAGAACGGTCATCAACGCACTCTCCAGACCGGTCATGATTTGCCGGTGACTCGCATCCAGTCGGCGCTGGCAGACTCTCGCGGAGACCTCTGGATCGGCACCAATCAGGGTCTCTTCGTCCTGAACCTGCGGAATAGCAACAGCCAGCCGCAGCGGCAGTCGGCCCTGGGCACAAGCAGCATCCTCTCGACCTTCGAGGACCGCGAGGGCAATCTCTGGGTCGGCACCGAAACCAGCGGACTCGACATTCTGCGGCAGCAGAACTTTCGCACCGTCCCCGAACTCTCCGATCGCGTCATTACCGCTATCGTGCAGGCTTCGGATGGAGCGATGTGGGCAGGCACCAACGGCGATGGGCTCGACCGCTGGCAGGCCGGAAAGCTCGAACACTACTCTGTCCGCAACGGCCTGCTTAGCGAGATCATCCTCGCTCTCGCCCCCGGGGCCAGCGGCGGCATCTGGGTCGGAACTCCCGATGGACTGAACCACATCGAAGGCGGCAAAGTCACGTCCTACACCTCGGCCGATGGCTTGCCCGACGACCTCATCCGTTCTCTGTTGGTCGATGGCGACGGCTCGCTCTGGATCGGCACACGCCGCGGTCTTGCACATTGGCAGAACAACCGGTTCACCATCTTCACCCAAGCTAATGGATTGAAGAGCAACCTGATCGGCGCTCTCCTTGAGCCCCAGGCTTCTGGCTCTCAACACGATTTGTGGATCAGCACGCTCAATGGCTTGTCACGACTTCGCGACGGCAGGATATCGACCTATACCACCAAAGAAGGCCTCTCCGGCGACGTCATCACGTCGCTCGCCGAAGGGCAGCATGGCCTTCTCTGGATCGGCACCAAAGGGGAAGGCCTCAGTGCCTATTGGAATGGCATCTCCGCCTCTTTTCGTCGATCCGATCTTCCACAGACGGTCGACTCTATCCTGAAGGACGATCACGATAATCTTTGGCTAAGCTCCACCCACGGCATCACGCGTGTCTCCGCATCCCGACTTATGTCCTGTGGATCCTCTTCAGAGTGCAATCCTCGGCCTATCTCCTATGGCCGCTCGGACGGCATGCCTACGGAAGAGGCCTCCGCAATCGGTCACCCGTCAGCGTGGAAGACGATGCAAGGCCAGCTCTGGTTCGCCACGCGCAAGGGCGTAGCCATCGCCGATCCCGATCACCTCTCCGAGAACCACATTCCTCCGCCCGTCGTCATCGAGCGCTTCACCCTCGACGACATGGAGCTTCCTCTCTCGGCGTCGGAGCAGAGCATCCCTCCCGGCCACAACAGCTTCGCCTTTCAGTATGCGGGACTCAGCTACGCTGCTCCATCGAAGGTCCGCTACCGCTACATTCTGGAGGGCTTCGACAAGCAGTGGACGCAGGCCGGTTCGCGCCGCATCGCTTATTACACCAACCTGCCTGCGCGCCACTACCGTTTCCGCGTGCAGGCTGCCAATAACGATGGCGTATGGAACGAAGCCGGAGCCTCGTTGAGCTTCTATGTGAAGCCGCCCTTCTATCGCAGACCCTGGTTCCTTCTGCTTGCCCTTCTTTGCATCGCTGGGATCGTCGTCCTTCTTTATCGTCTCCGCCTGCGCCGCCTTCACTCGCAATTTCAGGCAGTCCTGGCCGAACGCAATCGCGTGGCCCGCGAGATTCACGACACGCTCGCGCAAAGCTTCGTCGGCGTCTCCGTCCAGCTTGAACTCACCGCACAACTGCTCGCCCATTCGCAGATTGACGCGGCTGGCCAGCAGATCGACCGCACCCGCGAATACGTGCGCGATGGCCTCGCCGAAGCGCGCCGCAGCATATGGGACCTTCGCGCCGCTACCGCTCAACACACGCTGCCCACCCGTCTTACACGGCTCGCCGAGCAATCGAGCACCGAGAAGCTTCCGATTCAGCTCAAGATCGGCGGCACGTACCGGCCACTCGCCGCGGCCTTCGAAGACGAGGTCCTGCGCATCGCACAGGAGACGCTCAGCAACGTATCCCGCCACGCCAACGCAACCCACGTCTCCATCGATCTGCGTTATCATTCAAGCCGGTTGACATTATCCATCACTGACAATGGTCGCGGCTTCGAAGCATCCGACAAGACTCTTCCTGCCAGGGGCCACTTTGGCCTCCAGGGGATGCGCGAGCGGGCAGCACAGATTCATGCTCAACTAATTTTAGAAAGCGCGCCGGGCCAAGGCACAACAGTTAAGCTGGAAGCTCCCATCGCGACACAGAAAGGCACTGCAACCAATGTCTGAACCGATTCGCATCCTTGTAGTCGATGATCATCACGTCGTCCGGCAGGGCCTTGTGGCATTGCTCAACATCATGCCCGAGATCAAAGTCGTTGGAGAAGCCAGCGATGGACTTCAGGCCATCGAACTTTATCGCAGCCTGCGCCCCGACATTACCCTGATGGACCTGCAGCTTCCTAAACTCACCGGAGTTGAGGCCATCCAGAAGATTCGTGCCGACGATCCCAACGCGCGATTTGTCGTTCTCACCACGTTCGATGGAGACGAAGATATTTTTCGCGCACTTCAGGCCGGAGCCAAGGCCTATCTGCTGAAAGGCATGACCATCGAAGAGCTGCTCTCGACCATTCAGGCAGTACACAGCGGTAAAACGCGCATCTCGCCTGCCATTGCGGAGAAGCTGGCCGAAAGAATGAGCAGCCACGCGCTCACCGCCCGCGAATTGGGCGTGCTGGAACGTATCGTCGCCGGACGGGCCAACAAGGAGATCGCCTCCGACCTCGATATCAGCGAAGCGACCGTCAAATCACACATCAACAATCTATTGAGTAAGCTCGGCGTCAGCGACCGCACCCACGCGGCGACCGTCGCCCTGCAACGCGGTATAGTACATCTCAAATGAAACGGCCCCTGATGAAATTCTTTGCCCTTGCCCTGCTGCTGCCCATGCTGACGCCTCTGTTCGCGCAACCCAAGTCCACCTGGCGTTCGGCGACATCCGCAGAGTTGCAGGGCGTGCTGCCGGCCCGCGCGCAGGTTGAAAAAGAGCGCATCGAAACCGAGATGCGCACCGCCTCCGGCATCATCAACTCGCAGGGGAAGATCATCGCGGGCGTCGTTCTCATCACTGCCGGCTACTCGGCCGATGGAAAGTACTCGCACTACTTCCTTGTACAGGCCCCGATCACCATTGGGGACGTCGCCCTGCCCACCGGTAATTATGTTTTAGGATGGCAGCGTGAGGAGGACACGCTTGACGTCAAATTCTATGACGCCGCAACCGGCGAAGAGCGCGGCACCGCAACCGCCCATCGCCTGCCCACAGGGTCGCGTGTCGAATCCTTTCGCATCTGGCCTCCCTCCGATCACCCGATGATTCAGATTGGCCGCTTCGCGCTTCCGTACACCCCAGGCGCATAGAGGCAGTGCCAGTGGAGATGGAGCTCTGGCGAATATTCGACACGCCCGGTAGAACATTTGTTACCTTGGGGTGACACTTCAATCCCCTACTTCTGAGTATCTTCATGGCTAAAGTTAAATCCGCGGTAAAGCGATACTATCCAACTCCGGCTTTGGAAAAAGGTCTGGATATTCTGGAGCTCTTCGCGAGCACGCCCTCCGGGCTTACGGTAAGCGAGGTCGCGCGCAGGCTGAACCGCACCGTCTCCGAGATCTTCCGCATGTTGCTCTGCCTGGAGCAGCGCGGATACCTGGCACAATCCGCGAACAAGGAACGCTATCAGCTCACGCTGCGGCTCTTCCGTCTAGGGCAGGAGCATCCTCCAACCAAGCGGCTTGTCACCGAGGCGCTGCCCACCATGCATCAGGTGGCGCACGAGTTGCGTCAGTCATGCCATCTCGGGGTGCTCGACGGCGGTCATGTTGTTATTCTTGCCCAAGTCGATTCACCGGAGTCCACCGGTTTCTATGTCAAGGTCGGCTCCAAGGTTGACCTGATGCACGCGGCAACCGGCCACGTCATTCTCGCGCATCAGGACGAAGATTCTTGCGAGCGGGCCATCGACGAGTGGACACTTGAGACGAAGAAGAAAAAGCCAGCCGACCTCGAAGAGCACCTCGCGAAGATCCGCGTCCGCGGATACGAACGCCGCGCCAGCTACGAGGTGACCGGCGTGGTCAACATCGGCTTCCCCATCCTCAACGCCCAGGGAAATGCAGTGGCGGGCCTCACCGTTCCCTACGTCAAGCGTATCGAGGACACCATCGGCATCCAGGAGATTATCGCCTCCCTGCGAAAGGCCAGCCGACAGATATCGGAGGCGATTGGCGCCCTGTCGCCCGCCGAAGAGGAAGAGCAAAAGACACACCAGAAACGCGCGGCAAAGCCCAAACAATAAGGCCCTGCCAGAGTGATGCTTCGGCAGGGCCTGGAGGTTACAGTGAAAGCTAGATCCCGACTCCGGCGCGTGGCTTCTCCCTGCGCACGAAGTCTGTATCCTGGGTGGGCTCGGCCTCGCATTCGAGCACAAGGGTCGTGACCGGTGAATCCGGCGCTTCCATTGGCAGACCAACCAGATGAACGCGATACGGGTCCTGCGTGAACTTCACGTTCTTCTTGCTTTTCAGGAAGTGCGCAGACTTCACCTTCGTCTTCAGCCCCGAGATTGCAACATCTTCGCCCGGCCAGAAATGGACGTGCATGAACAGCGTATTTCCTGTTCGCGTAAAGCTCGCATACGATGACCGGTGCGGCTGGCAGATATCGGATTTGTAGATAGTTTCTCCGTTCGTGTCCATCCACTTTCCGACCTCATTCAGGACCTGAACCGACTCTTCCGGCACCGATCCATCCGGCTTCGGCCCGATATTCAGCAGATAATTTCCGCCTCCGCTGGCGCATTTAATCAGGTTTTGGACAATCGTCTTCGACGACTTCCAATCGTCATCGGCGCGCTGATATCCCCAGCTATCGTTGAGCGTCATGCAGCTCTCCCACGCGCGGCCATTGGTCTCGGCGACGATCTTCTGCTCCGGGGTGGAAAAGTCTCCCGTCAGCTTGTTCCGGTTGTTCACGATGATGTCCGGTTGCAGTTCGAACATCATCGTGTTCATGCGCTCGGACTCCCACCCCTTTGCATCCAGAGGCCATGCAACGTCATACCACAGCACATCGATCTTGCCGTAGTTCGTCAGCAACTCGCGAATCAGCCCATGCGTGTACTCGACGAAACGCTTTCTCGCCGCCTCATCGGTAGCGCACCGCGCACCGTCGGGATGGTGCCAATCCATCAGCGAGTAATAGAAGCCGACGTGCATCCCTTCGGCCCTCGCAGCCTCCACATACTCCCGCACCAGATCGCGCTTTGGCCCTTGTTTGGTCGCGCAGTAGTTCGTAAGTTTTGTGTCGAAGTTGCAGAAGCCCTCATGGTGCTTGGTCGTCATCACCATATACTTCATGCCTGCGGCCTTGGCCAGCTTCGCCCATTCGCGCGCAAAGCCCGGTTTGGGATTGAATCGATGCGCCAGGTCCTGATACTCGTCGATTGGAATCGCCTCATTCTCCATGGCCCATTCGTGCCGCTCATGCACGCTGTACAGGCCGAAGTGGATGAACATGCCGAACTTCGCGGCATGCCACCATTTCATGCGTCGAATCTGGTCGGGCGTCGATGCCTGTGGAGCAGCATCCCCTTCTCCTGCCACGGGCTTCGCAGCCACCTGTGCCGCTCCACTTACCGCCATCGAGGCAAGCGATGCCCCCGTACCGAGCAGCATATTTCGTCGGCTTACTTTGAAAGGCTCCATCCACACTCCCGTTCTGTCGCGAAATAAAATCTCTTCCCTGAAATTGTTCGCACTTGTTGCAATAAGGGTTTTATCGATCAGCAGAAACGATTGTCAAGGATAAAATGATTTTTTTATATAAAAAAGTAATTCGTAGGCTGGCGCTGGAAAGGGCCGTCCTTAGCAAGGTCTGATTAAGTCCCCAATGATTCCCTCAAAGGCTAAAGCCTATTTTCATAGGATTGACTTACGACACGGCTGAAGCCGCGTCCCTTCAAAACCATGATCGGAAGATACAAATTTACGTCGAACATCAAACAAAATAGGCAACAAAAAAAAGACTCCTACTTCAGCAACGCCCTATAGTCCTCGCGCACCGGTGTAAACACATCCAGCACCTCGGAGGCCTCCAGCGCGGAAGCCTGGTGTTCTACGCCTCCGTTAACGGTAAAGCTGTCCCCCGCAAGTACGTCGAATGCCTCTTCCCCTACCTCTACTCGCAACGCACCACTGATGACGTAGACCAGTTGGTGATGCAGATGGCTATGCCGTTCTCCTACCCAATCCTGCTCAAAATAATGCCGAACCAGCATCAGCTCCTCGCTATGCGCCAACACCTGCCGCATCATTCCCGGCTCTGGCGTAAAGCTTCGTGCGTCCTGCGATCTCATCAAACTCATCGATGCCTCATCTTCAAGAAAATGCGATACAAGTTCATCTATAGAGAGTATCCTTCAGCGCAGCTATGGTTGCCGCCCACCCAACCGACCTACGCAAGGCCCTTGACGCGGACGAAATTGTCCCTTACTTCCAGCCTATCGTAGAACTGCGCACCGGCGTCCTCACCGGCTTCGAAGCTCTCGCGCGCTGGCGGCATCCGGTTCAAGGCCCCGTATCGCCGGACGTATTCATTCCTCTCGCCGAAGAGAACGGCCTTATCGGCATCCTGACGCGAAATCTATTGCGCCGGGTCTTTACTGTGGCGGCCACTCTTCCTGACAAGCTTTCCATCTCATTCAACATCTCTCCACTCCAGTTTAGCGACCGCTCCCTGTCCGGGCAGATTAGCTCGGCGGCTAAACTTGCAGGATTTTCGCTTGAGCGTCTGATCCTTGAGATCACGGAGAGCGCGCTCATCGGCAACATCGATCAGGCACAAACCATCGCACAGGAGCTGAAGGCCCTCGGCGTATCCCTTGCGCTCGACGACTTCGGCACCGGCTATTCCAGTCTTCGCCATCTTCAGGCGCTGCCCTTCGACGAGTTGAAGATCGATGCCAGCTTTGTCCGCGAGATGTCGGACACAAAAGAGAGCAGAAAGATTGTCGCGGCCATCATCGGCCTCGGCCATAGCCTTAGCCTCACCACGGTTGCTGAGGGGGTCGAGACGACAGAACAGGCGGAGATGCTTCTGCGCCTGGGCTGCGACATCGGGCAGGGATGGCTCTACGGTCCTCCTGTTCCGCCGGACGATCTCGCCAGCTTCCTCTCTTCGCAGTCCTTGTCCCCTTCGCCACCTTCCCCCAGCACCTCCGCAAAGCTGTCCGAGGGCGATACCCTGCCCAGCCTTGAGGCGCTGCCCGCGCAACGCCTCGCGCAACTGCAGACCATCTACGAAGGCGCTCCCGTGGGCCTCTGCTTCCTCGATCGCAGTCTGCGTTATGTCAGCATCAACAGGCAGCTCGCGGAGATGAACGGGGTGCCCCTCGCCGACCATCTCGGACGAACCGTGCAGGATGTCATTCCCGGTCTCTTCCCTGAAATCGAGTCCTACCTTCGGCGCGTTCTCCAGGGCGAGACCTTCACCGACCTTGAATTTACCACTCAGCAAAAAGACGCCGAAGGCCACAATCGCACCCTGCTCGTCGCGTATCTGCCGGTTCGCGATGAAGCCAATGAGGTCGTCGGCATCTCGGCTGCCATCATCGACATCACCAGCCGCAAGCTTATGGAGAAGGCCCTTCGTGAAAGCGAAGAACACTATCGCAACTTCGTGGAGCTCAATCCCCAGATTCCCTGGACCAGCGATGCGCAGGGAATGATTATCGAAGCAGGCCCACGCTGGGAAGGCTCCACGGGATGGACCCCGGAACAGGCGCTCAATCAAGGTTGGATCAAGGGGCTGCACCCCGCCGATGTCATCCCGACCCTTCGCGTATGGGCAGAATGCCGTCGGTCTGGCCGCCCCGTCGATATCGAGTTTCGCATCGGCCGCGGCGACGGCATCTGGCGCTGGATGCGATCACGCGCCGCCCCGCGAAGGGACTCCGCCGGAGACATTATCCGCTGGTACGGCACCCTTGAAGACATTGACGACCGTAAAAAGGCCGAGCATGCACTCCGCGAAAATGAAGCTCTTCTGCGTGCGGTCTTCAATGCCGTCCCCATGGGGCTGATCATCTCGGAGTCACCCAGCAACCGCATCCTCATGTGCAACCCGCGCGCGGAAGCGATCCTCCGGAGCCCCATTCCAACCGGCGCGAACATCGATACCTATCGCAAATCAAACCTCTTCCATACCGATGGGCGCCCCTTCGGACCCGAGGAATATCCCATGGAGCGCGCCATCCGCACGGACAAGACAACCGAATCTGAGGATGTCCTCTACCGGTACGACGATGGCACTCATGCCTGGATGAGGATCACTGCCGCGCCCATCCGCGGGAAAAAAGGAGGCATCGCAGGTGCTGTGCTGGCCATTCAGCTCATCAATCAGGCGACGCAGGAGAGGCAAAAGCTGCTCGACCGCATCGCCGAGCTGGAGCAGAAGCTTAAATCTCGCTCCTGACCGACACGATCGCTGTACTACGCCATGCTCGTCCCTAGTGTTTGACCAGCCACATCAACCAACTGGCAGCCACTGTCCCCAGCACAAACAGCCCGAAGCAGAACGCGCCAAACCGGATCATCCTCCGAGGTTCGGCCCGTTGCGTAATCCCGAAGACGATCGAGGTGAAGAGCGAGAACAGCAGCACCGCGTCAAAATGCGTCATGGTCACGAAGCCTTCCTTCCGGTCGCCAGCGAATGCGCATCGACCGCCGCAATCACGTTCAGCAACCCGGCCACCACCATGAACTTCGTGCCATAGTCAGCCGACACCGTGACCACGGCTGTCGCGCCAAGATCGAAGATCTTCGCCACGACATATAGCAAGCCGGTTCCCAGGTCGCCCGCGAAGTTCAGAATGTCCAGCAGGTCGCCCGTATTCGGCGAGTAGATCTTGCCCTGCAATGCCACTCCGATGCTGAACATCAGCACCAGCGTCACAAAAAGCAGCAATCCCCGCACCCACTTGCCCAGCAGAAAGTGTCCTGCGCCCGGAACCAGCCATCCGGCAATCAACACCAGAAGCGCCATCGAAGAAGACCTGCCAGCGGCGCGCGCTGGGACCTGTACAGTGTTCGCCATTTCAGTTGTCATCATAGCAGTTACACCCGAACCAGTTCCGTCTGTATTCTGCCCGTCACCTCAGCTTTGCCTGCCCGCGCCATCATATCCACCTCGCTGCGCACGCCGAACTCACCGGGAAAATAGATCCCCGGCTCCACTGAAAAGCACGTATTTGGCAGGATCAGCCGCTCGTCGTGCGTCTCAAGATTGTCCAGATTTGCGCCGTTCCCATGCAGTACCGAGCCGATATTGTGCCCCGTCCGGTGCGTAAACTCCTCCCCGAATCCAGCCCGCCGAATCACCTCGCGCGCCGCATCGTCCGCCTCCCATCCGGCAATGGCCCGGCCTGCGACAAACGCCTCCTGCACCTTCGTTATTGCGGCGTCACGTGCATCGCGGACCGTCGCAAACACTATCTGCTCCCGCTCTGTCGGTTCCCGGTCCACCACCCCGGTCCATGTGATGTCGTAAAAACAGGCACCCGCCCGCTCCAGCTTTGCCCATATATCGATCAGCACAAAATCGCCGCGGCGAATCGGCTTCGAACTCGCCGCAGTCGGATCGTAGTGCGAATCGGCGGAGTTGGCCCCGATGCTCACATTCGGGCCATGGTCCCAGAGCAGCCCCTCCCGCCCCATCGCCTCGCAAAAATACTGCACCATGGCGAATTCGTCGGTGCCGCCCGAGCGCACCCGGCTGCCGATCTCCTTCCACCCGGCGTCCAGAATCGCGTCAATTTTTTGCTGCGCTACAAAATGGGTGGCAATCTGCTGCTCGGAGAGCACCGCCTCAAACTGGCTGACGAGATTGGCCGAGCTGACAATCTCCTTGCCCATTCCCCGAATCAGCTCCACCGTTCCCGCATCCACCAGCGAGATGTACATGATGGCGTTTCGAGGCGAGTACTGCATGGCGATCCGCGTCTGGCCGGCCAGCATCGCTTCTAGCTGCGCCTCCAGCTCCTGCCACGACGAGTACACCGCCTTCGTCCCCGGCAACGCATCCAGCCGTCCCGCTTCAATGCGATGAACCAGCTTCTTCGGCTCACCCTCCGCCGGGATCAGGTAAAACCATCGCCGCGAGACCAGCGCCGCCTCGCCTAAACCCAGAATCCGGTACGCTAACGGGTCACGATAGTGATGGTCATAGAAGAGCCATCCAT
The DNA here is from genome assembly GCF_009765835.1 of Granulicella sp. L56. NCBI lineage: Bacteria > Pseudomonadati > Acidobacteriota > Terriglobia > Terriglobales > Acidobacteriaceae > Granulicella > Granulicella sp. L56. Next base: position 1,048,392 of record NZ_LMUS01000006.1, read on the forward strand.
CTAGTTTTTGATCACAAAGTGCGGTTTGAATCGCATCAATATCCATGTTTGCCATCCTAAACCCGGGCCATATCGACTTAAGGAAGGTCTGATTAAGTTCCTGAACAATTGCTCGGGGGCTAAAGCCCCATGACAGATGAGCGATTTGCGGCGTGGCTGAAGCCACGCCCTTTCAAAACGAAGACTTAATCAGAGGTTCCTTAAGTGAGCTTTGCCGTGGGAAGAGCCCTCTCCGGCAAACTATTGAATGACTCAATAGTTTAGTATCGAACTATTTTTTGCAGAGGTGTCGTCTTTATCTTTAGAGGTGTTCTCCTCCAGATGTAGTTTTGATGATTCGAGCAAAACGCAGATTCCCTTCGGGAATGACAAATAAGAGAAGCTACACCTGAGAGGAAGTAGCCATAAATGAACCAGGCGAGAAGGCCTCCGTGCCGGGAGACAACCGCAGGTCCTTTGACTCCGCCTCGCGCGATAAAACTGCGCGAGGCTCCGCTCAGGATGACAACTTTTATATCGATCCGATGCTTTCAATCCATCTCTATGTCGATACTGCCTAGCTGTACTTGAGCCAGCGCAGGATCTCGGGCAGCGTGGGCTTCTTGCCATACATCAGGATGCCGACGCGGTAGATGCGGCTGGCGACCCAGAGAATGCCGTAGATGGTGACCAGCATCAGCCCAATCGAGAGCGCGATCTGCCACACCGGAACCGCCGTCAGCGAGAGGCGCAGATACATGATCAGCGGAGTCATAAAAGGAATGAGCGAAAGGACCGTCGACAGAACCGAGTTCGGGTTCGAGATGATGATGCCCATGGCAAAGAAACAGCAGGCCAGCGGCATCACCAGGAACATGTTGAGCTGCTGCAGCTCCTGCTCCGAGTTGGTCATCGCACCAAGCGCGGCGGCGATGCTGGCATAGAGCATGAAGCCCAGCACAAAAAAGACGACGAAGAAGATGATCTGCATAGCGCTGAGCGAGACATGGACATTGCCACCCGCGATCGAGGAGACCAGCGAAGTGCTGGTAAGCAGGATGGCAGCAATCAGCCAGATAAATACCTGGGTCAGCCCGACGGAGCCCACACCAAGCATCTTGCCTGCCATCATCTCTTCTGGCCGGATGGTGGCGAGCAGCACCTCGAAGACGCGCGAGGTCTTCTCTTCAATAATCGACCGCGCAACGTTCATGCCATAGAGCATGATGACGAAGTACATCAGGAAAAACAGTACATAGATGGCGATGAAAGTAGAAGTTGTATCTGCATTCTTGCCGGCCTGCGTCGTATCCACTTCAACCGGCTGCATCAGCGAGTTGACGTCTGAAGCTACCATTCCCTGATGCGCCAGCCGCTCGCGTACCAGAACCGTACGCAGCGCGGAGCTGACAGCTTCCTTGGTCGCGATATCACCCGCCGAGCGTGGCGTGTAGGAAAACGAAGGCCGTGCGTTCTCCTGCGTCGCTGGAGTGATCCAGAGATAGCCGTCGAGGTTTTTATTTGCCAGCTCGCCATCAAGAACGCCGCGCGTATCGCTAGCCGGAGGCGAGATGACGTCGACCGTCATTTTGCTGTCCTTGCCATTCTCCAGTTCAGCTTGCAAATCGGTGGCGAGTTGCTGGTCATGGGAGACGACGGCGATATGCGAAGTCGATCTCGCATGAGCGCTGGTGATGGCTTCGACGACGATGCCGCCGCCCATCAGCAGCGGAAAGATGATGGTGAAGAAGAGAAAGGCCTTGGTGCGGATGCGTTCAAGATACTCACGCTTTGCGATCAGCCAGACGTTATGCATCGACCTTGCCTCCAACTTTTTCTATGAATATCTCTTCGAGCGTAGGTTCCTTCACCTCGAAGCGGTTGATGCGCGTACCGCGCTGGATGGCATCGGCAAGCAGCGGCTGCGCATCGGGAGCGATACCGTCGACACTGCGCAGCTTGATCTCGGCACGGCCGCTGTAGGTCTTAGCTTCTTCGATGGAAGGATGCTGAAGGAAGCCGGTGTCTCCTTCGAAGAGCATCTCGACCCGGTTGCGCGGGTAGTGCGCCTTGATCTCGCGCATCGTTCCAGACAAAACAAGGTTGCCGTTATGGATGAGCGAGATGGAGTCACAGAGCTTTTCGATCTGGTCCATGCGATGCGTCGAAAACAGGATCGTACGGCCCTGGCTGCGGAGGTCGACGAGTGTGTCCTGCAAGATCGTCGCATTGACGGGATCGAGGCCGCTGAAGGGCTCGTCCATGATGATGAGTTCGGGTTCGTGGAGCAGCGTCGAGATGAACTGGATCTTCTGCTGCATTCCCTTGGACAACTCTTCGGTCTTTTTGCCGATGGAACCGGAGATGCCAAGCCGGTCGCACCACTCATGAGCGCGCTTGCTGGCAGTGGCCGCGTTGAGACCGTGAAGCTGCCCCAGAAAGATGAGCTGGTCCATCACCTTCATCTTCTTGTAGAGGCCACGCTCTTCGGGCAGGTAGCCGACACGATGAAGGTTCTTGCGCGTAAACGGCTGTCCGAAGAGGTTGATCGAGCCGGAATCGGGCACGGTGATGCCGATCATCATGCGGATGCTGGAGGTTTTTCCGGAGCCGTTGGGGCCGAGAAGACCGAACATGGTGCCGGGTTCGATGTTGAAGCTGATGTCGTTTACGGCGACTTTCGTGTCGTAGACCTTGCGGACTTTCTGGAGCTCGACGATGGGCATGGGTTCTCTTGATGTCAGTCTAGCAGGGAGTGTTGACAGCAATTCGTTTATAGACGAACATAATTAATGTGTACGAAATTCGGCATTATGTGACCCGTGGTGGCAAGGATATCTATGCCGGGTGGCACGACAGGCTGCGAGACGGAAAGGCAAGAGTCGCAGTGGATCGCCGCCTCAGCCGGATTGAGAGCGGCAACTTCGGGGACCATAAATTTTGCATGGATGGAGTTTGGGAGTTAAGGATCGATGTCGGGCCTGGATACCGGGTCTATTACGGGATCGATGGTGGCCAGATCGTTTTGCTACTCAGCGGCGGCGATAAGGGTTCGCAGACTCTTGACATTCAAAATGCCGCGGAATATTGGCGTGACTGGAAGGAGCGGACCAATGAGAGATAGAAGTCATGACGACGCAATGGCAGAATATTACCGGGAGCATCCGGAGTATGCGGTAGAGATATTGAACAGCATTCTTGAGGATGGTGAGCCGGGGGAGCTGTTGATCGCGTTGCGGCAGATGACAAAAGCGTTTGGCGGAGTGCAGAGCGTTGCGGAGAAGGCGCACCTGAACCCGACGCAACTCTATCGAACGCTATCGGCGGACGGAAATCCCGCGTTGAGTAGCCTGACCGCTATTCTGAAGGCAATGGGTCTGCGCCTTGCAGTCGAGCCTGTCAAAGCTGCTTAGGCCGGATATTGGTAGCATCGGTTTGTGCTGGAACTCTCGACTCCAATTAAATATGTGAAGCGCGTGGGAGAGCGCGTCGCCGATGCGCTGGCGAAACGAGGGGTGGATACCGTCGAGGACCTGCTGTATCACCTGCCCTTTCGCTACGAGGACAGGCTGAATCCGCTGCCCATCGGCAGCCTGACGGCGGGCGCGATGGCGAGCGTGATTGGGGAGGTGCGTGGCACCGTGCTGCTGCGAACGCGCAACATGCCGCTCTTCGAGATGACCGTTGGCCAGGGCCTGAGCACGGTGAAGTGCATGTGGTTTCACGGAGAGTATCTGCGGGACAAGTTTCGTGTTGGCCAGATGGTGGCGCTCTACGGACGGGTCGAGGCGTCGCGGTCGAGCGCGGGGCGGTTCAAGATGATTCAGCCGCAGTTTGAGATTCTGCCGACAAAGGATGGGCCGGAGGCGGAGTTTGTAAGGCTGGAGATGGGGCGGATCGTTCCGGTGTATGAGTTTCTGGGCGGCACGACCGCTTGGGGCGCGAAGCTGACCTCGCGGTGGCTGCGGCGGGTGCTTTGGGGAATCTTTGAGGAACTGGAAGAGAAGACGGGCGCGGTTTCGGAGACATTGCCGACGGCGCTGCTCGAGCGGTTGAAGCTGCCGGGAAGGATGGAGGCGCTGCGTTCGATTCACTTTCCTGAAGCGGGAACGCCGATGGTGGAGTTGATGTCGGCGGCGACTCCGGGGCATCGTCGCCTGATCTTCGAGGAGCTGTTTTATCTGGAGCTGGGACTGGAGCTGAAGCGACGCAGAATGCGCGAGCGCGAAGGTACAGCGTTTGTGACCAATGTAAAGGTCCGCGAGGCGATCAAGCAGGTGTTGCCTTTTCATCCGACGGCTGCGCAAAAGCGGGTGCTGGGAGAGATCGCCAGCGACATGCGCAAGCCGCAGCCGATGCGGCGGCTGTTGCAGGGCGATGTCGGTTCGGGCAAGACGATTGTCGCAATGCAGGCGGCGCTGGTAGCGATTGAGAATGGCTATCAGACTGCGCTGATGGCTCCGACGGAGATTTTGGCTACGCAGCATTATCTGTCAGCGCGGAAGCTGCTGGGGAATGTGCTTTCGCCGAGGACGGGCAAGCCTTATCGCGTGACGCTGCTAACGGGGTCGCTCGATGAGGCGACGAAGCGAGAGGCGCGGGGGAAGATCTTTCGCGGAGAGACAGACCTCGCGATTGGGACCCATGCCCTGATTGAGGACAAGGTCGACTTTGAGAACCTTGGGCTCGTGATCGTCGATGAGCAGCACCGTTTCGGTGTGCAGCAGCGGTTTCGGCTGATGAAGAAAGACACGGCGCTTGATCCCGATGTATTGGTGATGACGGCTACGCCGATTCCTCGGACGCTGGCGCTGACGTTGTACGGCGATCTGGATGCCAGCGTGATCGATGAGCTGCCGCCGGGGCGTACTCCGATTGTTACGCGGAGGACGACGGAGGAGCGGGCGGAGGATGTCTGGGGGTTTGTACGCAAGCAGGTTGCGGCGGGGAGGCAGGCTTATATTGTCTATCCAGTGATCGAGGGGGCGAAGGACGATCAGCCGGAATTGGATTTTGCGCAAGATCCAGTCGCGGAAGCTGTGCAGAATGAAAAGCCTTCAAAGGGAAAGAAAAAAGTAAAGGCAGCGACGACGGAAAAGCTGTTTGAGCCGAAGAAAGCTCTTCGCGCGGCCAACGATATGTATGAGGAGTTACGCAATGGTGCTCTGGCTGGACTGCGGTTAGGGCTGTTGCATGGACGTTTAAGCGCGGACGACAAAGAGGTCGCCATGCGGCGGTTTCAGCGCGGCGATACCGATGTGTTGATCGCTACGACCGTGATTGAAGTTGGCGTGGATGTGCCGAATGCATCGGTCATGGTGATTGAACATGCGGAGCGGTTCGGCCTGGCGCAGATGCATCAGTTGCGCGGGCGCGTGGGACGCGGCGCGGCGAAGAGCTACTGCATCCTGATGACGGGAGGCAGAGTGAGCGAGCAGGCCGAGGCAAGGCTGGATGCGATGGTGCGCACACAGAATGGCTTTGAGCTGGCCGAACTTGATCTGCAGCAGCGTGGGCCAGGCGAGTTCTTCGGTACGCGGCAGGCTGGACTGCCGGAGTTTCGTGTAGCGAATCTCATGCGCGACCGCGTGTTGCTGGAGTTGGCTAAGAAAGAAGCGGCGCGGTTTGCAGAACAGCCCGATCCAAAGGTTTCACGCGAAGAGACAGAGGCGGTGTGGGCAAGGCTGAAGCAGCAGTGGCAGCGGCGATATGGGCTGGTCGAGGCTTGAGGAACAGACAACTACAAGAGCAACGGCAAAATACAGGGGTCTCTCCACTACGCAGCGCACGATAAAACCGTGCGCCGCTTCGGTCGAGATGACGTGAGTTTGTGCTGGGTGGATGAGAGAGGCAGTAGCAGAAGCCGTTAGCTTTCAGATGAAAGCTAACGGCAGAACTTTAGCTGGCGATGGCCGGGGCGTACGCGGGGGCTTGCGTGAGTTGCGGATTTACAGAGAAGGCCTTCTTGGGGCCGCGCTTGCGGGCTACGAGAACGCGGATGCGCTCGATCATCTCGGCGGCAGAGCAGGCACCCTTGGGCAGAAAGACGTCGGCGGAGCAGGCGCGGTCGAAGGCGTTGACGGTGCCGGAGACGATCATGGCGGGCAGGCTCGGGTGAAGCTGCTTGGCGCGACGGACGAGCTCGTTGCCGTCCATCTGAGGCATAAGAAGGTCACAGAGAAGAAGATCGAGCGCGCCGGGAGCCGACTGTTGAACGATATCGAGCGCTTGTTGCGCGCTGTTGACAGAGATGACGCGGTAGCCACGGGTCTCAAGTAGAAATGTGCGGACAGAGAGTACTTGTTCGTTGTCGTCGACACAGAGGATCGTCTTCTTAGGGCGCATGCGGTCTCACATTCTGCCGGACGCCACGGGTAGGGTGGGTCGCAGCCGATAGGCCAGAAACGGGGCGCCTGTTGGTTTACAGGCACTCCGGTCTGGAGTGTTGAACGTTCCCCGTGGTCCGGCACATCGTCCGGAGCATAGTGGAGCCGGCTGCTCCAGAGGAGCGGCAGGCGCGAGCACAAAGCCCTCCTGTCCGCTCCATGAAGGAACAGTGCCACTAGTCTGGCAAACGATGCCGCCGGACCGCGGGGTGCGAGAGAGGGCGTATGCGGCGCAGGTTGCCACGCGGCTCCGCGGGCGCAGGGGATCGGTCTGCTGCGGATGCAGTGAAATCGAAGCCGGATAAACCGGATCGACCTCACTGCGTTGCAGGCAGCGAAGGTGCGCGGGGGGAGGCGCGACTGCGAGCAGTCGAAGCCTTCTCTCAACTCAAATTGTCAGAAAACCAGGCGAAAGCAATTTCGTTTCGTTAAGGCCGCTCCGCACGTTGCGTGTGAAGACGTCGTTAACGCTTGCCAAGAGTAGGAAGGATTGGCGATCAATGCAACGGCGAATTTTGAGCGAAAACGGAACCGATTTGCGCTTGCGCATCCACCGCCCGCTGCAAACCTGCATGAACACTGGAGATTCATGTTACAGTCCTGTTGAAATCTGGTGCATCACGGCAGGAAAAGACGTCCCATTGCAACGGGAATGGTGCGCCCGCCGACGAACACTTCGGACACAACCTCTCCGGCAATTGTTGCGCTGACATGAATACGGCTCGGACGAAGCATCTCGATTCCCTGCTCGATGACGACCTGCTGCCCGGTCGTGGCGAGGCCGTGACGCACGAGGTAGGCAATCGTGCAGCCGGACGCAGATCCGGTGGCAGGGTCTTCTCCATTGTAGAACTGCATGCGAGCGTGCCAGTCAGCGCCGGAGCCTGCATCCGCACGGGTGATGCAGTGAAAGAACTTTGCGTCGCTGCGCTCGAGATAGGCGCTCGCCTTCTGACCTGGAATTGCTAATCTCTTTGCAACCTCCAGGGACTTCAAGGGCACGATGCAAAAAGCCATGCCGGTGGAGACTGTCTGAACCGGAAGATCTGAATCAAGATCATCGACGGAGAGACCGAGCGTATCGGCAATCATTACGCGATCGTGAATATCGCCGAACGTTGGATCGTTCTGCTTCATCGTGGCGTAGAGACCAAGCTCTCCCACTGCCGGAGCACGAAAACGTACGGGGATAAGACCTACGCGAAGGTCGAGCGTAATCTGCTCGGCACCGCGAAGGATGGCGTGGTTTTGATAGAGCCAGCTTGCGGTGCCAAGGGTAGGATGCCCGGCGAACTGCAGTTCTTCTGCAACGGTAAAGATGCGAACCTGAACGCCATACTCTCGCTCGACCTCCGGCTCACGCGGGAGGATGAAAGTGGTTTCGGAGAGATTTGTCTCACGCGCAAGCGCCTGCATCTCTTCGTCGGAGAGGCCGCGAGCATCTGTAACGATGGCAAGTTGGTTCCCCTGAAGGGGACGTTCGGCAAAAACATCCACCAGCGCGTAGTCAAACTCGCGCGTCGCTGCGATGGCGGATATAGATATTTGCGACGTAACTGGCTGATTTGACATCGAAGCTCCTCGGACGTATGTTTTTGAGAGACCGCAAATGGGCACAACAGCTCCATGCTAGCTCGGCTGGCAGCGGTACAAAAGATTAGTTATGACGAGTATGCCTAACACGAACTCCACACTTGGCTGCTGTTGCTGTCGGCCGGGGTGGGGTGTGCGCATAAGCGGATCGTAGCTGGCAACTTTCAGATTCGAGCGGCACAGAACCCACCCAGAGCCAACGAGCCGGGCGGGTTTTTTACTGGATGGAAGAGTTGCAAAGCCGCATCCAGGCAGCGTTCGGATAGCTGTAGCTCGTGCAGTCATTCGTTGGACAAAAATTCTGGGAAGAATATCTGAAGAAGAAAGAGGAAAGAAACCATGTCACTTCGTATTAATGATGAAGCTCCGAATTTCACTGCTGAGACCACACAAGGCACAATCAATTTTCACGAATGGATCGGCGACGGTTGGGCCGTTTTGTTCTCACACCCCAAGGACTTCACTCCTGTCTGCACCACTGAACTGGGCAGCATGGCGGGCCTCGAAGGCGAGTTCCAGAAGCGCGGCGTCAAGATCCTCGGCCTGAGCGTGGACCCCGTGGAGAACCATGCGAAGTGGGCTATCGACATCGAAGAGACCCAGGGCCACAAGGTGAACTACCCGATGATCGGCGACCCTGAACTGAAGGTGGCAAAGCTTTACAACATGCTTCCGGCTGATGCCGGCAACACCTCAGAAGGCCGCACCCCTGCCAACAATGCAGCCGTGCGCACAGTCTTTGTGATTGGGCCCGACAAGAAGATCAAGCTGCAGCTCATCTATCCGATGAGCACGGGCCGCAACTTCTACGAGATCCTCCGCGTTATCGATTCGATCCAGTTGACCACGAACCACAAGGTCTCCACGCCTGCCAACTGGAAAGTCGGCGAAGACGTGATTCTTGCCGGTACGGTATCGGACGAAGAAGGCAAGAAGCTGTATCCCGATAGCTTCAAGAAGATCAACTCGTACATTCGCACTGTTGCCCAGCCTAAATAAGCTGAGTGCGGTTTTAGTTTGTAAACTGAAAAAGCCGCCACGTAATCAGATTGCGTGGCGGCAAGCGGTATGAGTGAAAGTGAGCAACGATGGCCGAATCACGCATCCCGCGCATTATGGAGCCGGCACCGGACTTTGAAGCCAAGAGCACGCATGGGCTCATCCGCCTGAGTGATTACACATCTCGGGGTAAGTGGGTGCTATTGTTCTCTCACCCCGCGGACTTCACGCCGGTTTGCTCGACAGAGTTTATCGAGTTCGCACGCAGCTACGACGACTTCGAGAAGATCAATGTGCAACTGATCGGCGTCTCAATCGATTCCGTGTTTTCACACATCGCCTGGGTGCGCGATCTCGAGCAGATTGGCGGCATTCAGGTAAAGTTTCCCGTCATCGCAGACCTCGACCAGAAGGTCTCGTCGGCCTATGGCCTGGTGCACGAGGCCGCGGCAGACACTGCAACGGTTCGCGGAGTATTTGCCATCGACCCTAAGGGCACCGTTCGCGCGCTGATCTATTACCCCATGCAGCTTGGACGAAACATCGACGAACTCTTCCGCGTATTTCAGGCGCTACAAACCGCCGATGCGAATGGGGTATCGTGTCCGGCGAACTGGCGTCCCGGTCAGCCGGTGATCGTCGCGGCTCCTGCAACGGTAGAGGACGCCGCCAAACGGACCAGCGGCGCTGGCACCGGGCTGAATGTACAAAGCTGGTATCTTTCAAAGAAAGATCTGCCCATCGCAAAGTGATTAAAATGGGTAAGATGAAGACAGGAATTCCGGCCCACTCTTTATTAGAGTCCTAAAAGAGAAAACTGGATCTCGTGTCGAGCCTGATGTCGAGGCTGGCAACGATGAGCACCGATGGCGAAGTGGTTAACGCGCTGGTCTGCAAAACCAGTACTCATGGGTTCAAATCCCATTCGGTGCTCCACAAAAATCAAGAATTCATCCGCCCGAAGCTGGGGCGGATTCGCTATCTATGAGGGTGTTGCTATTTGGCGATACAGGCGAAGCCCCGCTAAGAACAGCCGATATTGAGGGTGGGGATCAACGAGTGGAACCATAACTGAGGCATATTCCATCAGGTCAAAGGAATTGATCTTTGATTTTATTGACAAATAATATTTTTCTTAGGTAGAATTCGCCAAAAGTTCATGACAAGCTCCAACCTCGATTTCAATCTCACATGCTTTGAGTTCGGCACTTTAGCCGTAACGTTTCCATAACAATGAGCGGTTCGAGCGGATGTCGTCGGAGAGATTCGAGAATGCCTTCGTATACCCGGAAATGAAAATGAACCTGACAAATATTGGCCGCTACTACCGGCCCGAGCTGGACGTTCTGCGTTTTCTCGCCTTTCTCAGCGTTTTCATTGTGCATCGCATGGACCACTTGCCCATTAATCCAGCGCAGCACTTCTGGCTATACAACATCTGCCTTCTTGGCAACTTTGGCGTACCCGTCTTCTTCCTGCTCAGTGCATTCCTCATCACCGAGTTGCTCATGCGCGAGGACGATCGTCTTGGAACGATCCATATCGGATCGTTTTACATGCGTCGCATCCTCAGAATATGGCCCTTATATTTCGGAGTATTCTACGGCCTTGTTTTACTCTCGCATTTCATCCCCCACATCGGCCCCAAGGACCCTCTCTCGTGGTTGGCATTCACTCTGTTTGCGGGAAACTGGTACATCTGCAGCCATGGCTGGATCAATGCCTTCCCCGTCAATCCTCTCTGGAGCGTCTCCGTGGAAGAGCAGTTTTACATCGTAATCCCGCTTATTGCTCTCTGTGGCCGCCGGTTTGGTCTGAAGATCGTCTCGTACATCCTCATAGCTATCTCCTATGCGGTAGTCACCTGGTATGCCTCGAAGGGCTGGCACGGCTTCAGCAGTCAATGGACGAACAGCTTTGTTCAATTCCAGTTCTTCTCTGCGGGAACGCTGCTTTCTCTCTTCCTTAAAGGCCGTTCCCCTCGATGGAGTGTGCCCGTACGTTTGCTCAATATTTTGATAGGAATCGCCTGCCTCCTCATCGCGTCCTTATACTTCGGCGTACAGGCCGACATACCCAGTTCTACCGTGCTGCAAGCGCCTATCGGATGGGCGCTGGTGCTTGTTGGAACCATCTTATTTTTCCTCAGCCTGCTCGGAACGCCCGGCCGATATCTTCCAAAGCCAATCATCTATCTCGGGCGCATTTCTTATGGCCTGTATCTTTTTCACGAACTCGTTTATACCCTTATCTTTCATACATGGAACGCACAGCTCACTCGCCTGAGCGAATTTCTGCACCTTGGCCAGTGGCGAGGAGGAGTGGGAACTGCCATTGCCTTCGGCGCGGTCGTTCTTATAGCTCACCTCTCGTATCAACTCTATGAGCGTCCATTTCTGCGGCTCAAAAAGCGCTTCACGTTTGTGCCTTCACGAGATTGAGTGTGCCGTACTCAGAACTCAATGTTGTGAATGTGGAACTGTCCTAAGCGAACAGGAAGATCCACGTTCAAAATCGGCTTGACGATGAAACTTCAGAATGCTTCAATTGCTTTGATTTAAATGTTTAAATTAATCAGCCCGCTTGTGAGCTAACCATCAAAACCTTTTTTGATCAGTAGCGCTTCGGAGAAAGCTAACCAAATGCAATCAAGCATGCGAACTGCAATCGTCCTGTCTTCTCTGGCCCTTTCGACGCTTCAACTTCGCGCCGGGAATCGGCTCGAAGCGACTGGTGGCGCGATACGATTTGAAGTCGATACAACGAATTCCGCTCAGAATGAGGCTGTCTCCATCAAGGAGGATGGAGCCTGGGTGCCTGCGCTGTCATCGACCGCATCGCCAACCCGAGTCATATCGGAAGGAACCCCGGATGTCGTTCATTCCTGCACAATCGAAGCGGTATCCTCCATCCCTGAAGGATTGGCTCTACAAGAAGACTGTTCCGTTGGCGTCCTGGAAGAGAGGGTGTTTCTTACCTCTGAACCTGATGTTCTCACGGTAGAGGCAAGGTTCGCCCCCAAAGCGGGCATAAAGATCCGTTCCGTTGAAGATCGCTACAACTTCGCGCCAGGCAGGCGTGCATCGAGCTCACCGACCTCTGGCCCGGTCGACTTCGTCTGGAGCCAGAACATTAAGAATGAGGCGGATGACATCGTTCCGAACTGGGCGTTCAAATCTCCCGTAGTCATGCTTCAACAAGGAAAGATCTTCGCCGCTCTCATGCCTGAATTGAGTGACAGGCGGAGCGATCCGCTCGCTCTTGACCTCGATGTGACCTCAGAGAAGCTCCCCTGGCTCTCCTATGGAGCCGTGGCTTCTCAGCCATATGGGCATAGCTACTTCCGGCGTGCCCCCGATGCTGGACCTCGAGTTGTCGCAGGCCTGATTGAATATCGGTACTCCATCGTCGCGTCTGAGCAGCCCTACAAGCTTGGCTATCGCAGAGTTGTACGTCGCCTCTGGTCCCACGAAGGGCACAAAGAACTTCTGCAATCGAACGACCTACAGCAGAACGTCACGCGCCCTGAACTGGTGACCTTCGATGACTGGCGAACGGATACGTGGGTGCGCTATGCAAATGCAATGTATCGCGGATTCGATTGCGGCAATCAACGCTGCGGCACATTGGTCAGCAATAGAAATCCAGAGGGGGAATGGGACAAACCGGCTCCGGATGCCTGGTTCAATGCATGGTTTCAGACCCTGCGGAGTGCATACGGATGGTATCTCTATGGCCAACGCACGAATAATAAAGATATCGAAGGCAAAGCTGAGAGCATTCTCAATCTTGCGCTAAAAAGTCCGCAGAATCATGGTGCCTTTCCAACCGTCTACATACTGAGCGAGAAGCGTTGGATTCGCGATGATGGATGGGCTGGCTATGCCGATAATTACCATACCTTTTGCATGTCGTGGACTGCTTATTGGATGCTGGAATGGGGCAAGAATCTAACTCCAGATCGAGAAAAAGAGATCCTCGCATTTGTACGCCCCTATGGCGATTTCCTCGTCAAGCAGCAACTCGCCAGCGGTGTCATTCCTTCCTGGTACGACAAGGACCTTACTCCAAGAAGCGAGTTTCGCGACTTCAATGCGGAGACGGCCGCATCGGCGCTACTCCTTGCCTCGCTCGGTCAGGCAACGGGAGACCGTACCTATATCAATGCAGCGGAACGGGCAATGAACTTTATTACAAAAGAAGTGCTGCCCCGAGAGCGCTGGTTCGATTTCGAGACGTTCAAATCCTGCGCTCGTAAGCCATTCGACTTCTACGACGCGTGGACTGCACAGTATCCGCAAAATAATCTTGCGACCATTCAGGCAGCGAAGGCCTATCTTGAACTGTATAAGGTGACGAAGAACCGCGAGTATCTCGAACAAGGAACGCAGGTACTGGACTACCTCTTGCTGACGCAGCAGGTATGGAATAATCCAGCATTCTCGCCTAAGGTGGTTGGCGGATTTACCACGCAAAACACCGACGCGGAGTGGAGCGACGCCCGTCAGGGTTATGCCGCTGTGTTGCTATGGGATTATTACAAGGCGACAGACCACCAGGAATATCTGGAGCGCGCTGTAGCCGCAGCCCGTTCTACCTTTGCAGTCGCGCCATGGGAGAATTGGGCACACACCGGCTACCTCGATGAGGAGGGCTCGCTTACAGGATTTCACTGGGGACCTGGAAGCGCCCTGACCTCCGTGGAGATCATGTCACCCACTTTGGGAGACGCGTTCATCAATTTAGCAGAGAAGGAAGGTGTTGGCTTCAACGCTTGCTCGTTGCGCAATGTAACTGTGAACGGCCATTCGATATCCTTTGATCTGGAGACCTTTCCGTCCTCACGCTCGATCAGGGTCCGATTTTCTGGAGTTGACCCGCACGTCAGATATCAAATTACCTGGAACGGGAATCACTCGAGCATGGTCGATGGCGAAACCTTAGCTCGGGATGGCTACGTCGTACGTCAATAGTCTCCAGCAGCGACCCATGCGACTGCCTCTTTCGATACATCCAGTGAAAGAAGCCCGCATGAGTAATTACTTCTAGCGAGAGCCGCTCCCATTACCAGGGCCACCCACCATCTGTAATGCCGGGATTCGCTGATCTATAGGAGGCAATGCAGGAAAGGGCGCATGCGGCTCCGCCTGATACCAATAGGCAACCGAGTAGTAATTATCAGAACGATGGTTGGCATGACCATGCTCAATCGTTGCCTTGATCGATTCACTGAAAGGGATGGGAGCATCAAAATGAAAACGATAGACGCTCGATCTTCCACCCGCCAATTCGTCACCTACAACAGGTGCACCATATAGAGAATAGGAGAAGGATTGCCCGCCAAAATCCCACGCGCCCAAAAAATAATCCTCACTGCCAGTGCCACTAATTGAAGAAAGCTTTGCTCCATCTATAAAGAACATGTCATCGCCCTCGCCCCACCATCCGTCCTGATTCTGTAGTACGGACATGGTGACGCCGACATACTGGCCATGGCCCTTTGCGTCGAGCCAGACATAATTATCTTTTCCGTCTAAATTAGTCTTGTTGTTCGTGAGCGGCACATAATTATTCGGCCAATCATTTGTCCACCCATGATTGGGTTGGGCTTGCCGATACTGCGCGTGAAAATATAGAGTTCCCTCGGAGAGTGGATGTGATTCCGTACGATAGTCGACGTTGTAATAAAGGCTATCGATCGGCTCCTTCCCTTCATTGGTAACTGTAATCCGTGCGTGATGTCGATACGGCATCGGAAAGTAACTGTTCAAGGCCTTGATACTACCAACGGAGAGCATCTCGGATTGCCAGTTGTGGTAAGTGCCCAATCCAAGGCCGAAGAAATCCCCGATGGGGGCTTCCACGCTGGGCGTCGCTTCTCCATCCCAATAGATACGCAAGACGATGCGCTTGAGATGGTACGCTTCCCGATCGTTAATCGTGAACCAGATGTGCGAGATCGTCCCCGGCCCATCCGTATCCAGGACAGTGTAGGTAGCGCCTGGAGCAACGGTACGAAAATCAGCATTCCCGCCAGTGGGATCAGCACTGGAAGTGCGATGCAAGATATAGGTCTGCTGTTGAGTTATATCTGGCTGCCAGTTCTGCGACTGCGCCATCGCCATGGAGCTGGCAGCCAATAGAAAAAGAGCAGCAATTTTCATCATTATTACCTCATCAAATTTGAAATGAATTTTAGTCAATACCTAAACTGGTCTGCAGATGCTCGAGAGATATATTGCTGGTCTCTGGGTAATAGAACAGGACGAGGAAGAAGTCGAGCACCATCATCGCTGCGAAGAATATGAACGGATAAGCGCCGGAAGACACAGCCATCAGAGGAAATACCAGCGAGATGGCGGCATTGGTTACCCAGTGCGACGAACTGCCAAGGCTCTGGCCTTTCGATCGGACCCGAGTCGGAAATACCTCGCTGATATAGACCCAGACAACGGCACCTTGAGACACCGCGAAGAAGGCGATGTAGATCATGAGGAGCCATACAAGCCAGTCGAGGTGTTTATGGGTGAGAAAGACATAAGAGACTGCGGACAGACATAGCGCAAGCCCAGCAGTGCCAAATAGCAACAGCTTCTTGCGGCCAATTTTGTCAATCACCGACATGGCAAGCAAGGTGGCGACGAGATTGGCGGCGCCAACAGCTACAGCCTGCAAATCGCCAGATACCTTGGAAGCTCCGGCCAGAGCAAAAATATCGTTCAAATAATAGAGGATGGCATTGATCCCCGATAGCTGGCAGAACATGCCTACTGTAATGGCAAGAAACACCGGGAGCCGATACCGTTTGGAGAATAAGGGATCGGCCGAAACAGATCGCTCCAAATGGATCGAGGCAACGATCTCATCAAGATCCTCCTTCGGGTTTGGGATGCCGGTGAGACGAAGCACATTGAGCGCCTCTTCCAGTTTCATCTGCATAGCAAGCCAGCGCGGGCTGCGCGGAATGCCAAACAGTGCAACCAGAAAAAGAACCGCGGGCAACCCCGAGATCCCCAATTGCCAGCGCCACTCATGCGCCCCCAGATGCATCATGCCAATCAAGAAATTAGAGACATAGGCAAGCAAAATTCCGACAACTATATTGACCTGGAAAAATCCGACCAGTCGCCCCCTCCATTCGGTTGGAGCAATCTCGGCGATATACATTGGTCCTAATACAGATGATCCACCGATGCCGACGCCTCCAATGAAGCGAAAGAAGATCAATGCCGGCCAACTCCAGGCAAACGCGCATCCCAGTGCGGAGATAATGTAAAAGACAGCCATCGCGCGAAGGCTATCTCGGCGGCCAAATCGCTGCCCGGGTATGCCTGCTGCCATTGCGCCAATAACCGTACCCACTAGCGCGCTTGATACGGTGACTCCAAGCAGCGCGGGGGAAAGATGGTAGACCTGCGTTAAAGCATGCGTGGTGCCGGAAATAACCGCTGTATCGAATCCAAACAACAGGCCGCCAAGTGCGCCTACCATAGTGCTTTTGATTACATGAGAATTGATCGTCATTTAAGCTCCGGTACTTCGCTTGCAATCTTACGCAATGTGGGCAAGACATGCCCAATGCATGCAGCAGGCGCGTCCTGCGTTCCAAGCGAAAAATAAAGTTCGCGATAAAGAGAATAAAGTTCGTCATATACCGAGGCTTCGTGCTCATCGGGAAGAAATATGTTGTGAGACGGGCAGAGTGCATCCTGGGCCTCTTCGATTGAGGCATAGTCACCGCTGGCCACAAAAGCAAAGATTGCCGAACCCAAGCTAGTGACGTCTCCAGAGGGCACAAGAACAGGCTTGTTCAACACATTCGCGTAAATTTGGTTCAGTACATTATTTTTTCGAGGAATACCGCCGCCATTAATAATGCGCTTCACCGGCGCACCTCCCTCTTCCATTCGTTCCAGGATGATGCGCGTGTGGAACGCAGTTCCCTCAATCGCGGCGAAGAGCTCGTCCTTTGCAGTGCTCATCAAATTCCACCCAAAAGTGACACCGCCAAGATTTGGGTTTACCAGAACCGTGCGGTCGCCGTTGTCCCACGTCATCCGTAGAAGTCCTGTCTGCCCGGCACGGTAGCTGTTGAGCCCCTCCATGAGAGTGTGGACATCCATACCTGCCCGACCAGCAATGCTGTCGAAGATGTCGCCCACCGCGGACAAGCCTGCTTCAATACCAACGTATCCAGGTAGTACCGAGCCCGGCACAACTCCGCACACCCCTGGCACAAGTGTCTGCTGTTCGCTTACTCCGATGATGCAGGTCGAGGTGCCGATGACATTCACCACATCGCCAAGTCGAATGTTAGCGGCAATCGCATCCCAGTGCGCGTCCAGCGCTCCAACCGGAATCGGAATGCCAGCACGTAGGCCAAGCCGCTCGGCCCATGCACCGCTCAGGTGTCCGGCAATTCGATCTGAAGTTTCATAGCGTCCTTCAAGCTTCTCCCTTATTCCTGAAAAAAGCGGGTCAATAGAGCTAAGAAATTCTGCTGAGGGCAACCCACCCCATTTGGCATTCCACATCCACTTGTGCCCCATCGCACACACGCTGCGTGGCAAATTGATGACGGAGGTGGATCCGCATAGCGTCGCAACCACCATGTCACAGTTTTCAAGAGCAGTGGCGAAGCGTTCGCGCTTTTCAGGATTGTTTCGCAGCCAATGCAACAGCTTGGAGAATCCCCACTCCGACGAATAGGTTCCACCGCACCAATCGATGGCTTCAAGTCCCCGCGCGTGGGCGGCAGCCGTAATCTCCTGCGCTTCACGCCATGCCCGGTGATCGCACCACAGATAGTAATCATCGAGCGGCTGCAGGTCTTCTCCGACAGGAATGACGCTGGATCCTGTAGTGTCGATTGCGAGCGCTTTCACCGTGTCGCCACTTACATTCCCTGCATCGAGCGCCTTTCGCATCGCACTTTCGAGTGCATTCATCTGCGCCGCATGGCTCTGCGTGGCAAAATTAGGATCATGAGCTACACGGTTCAGCGGATACTCCGCGACTCCGGATGCCAGTCTTCCCACCTTCTTGTCAAAGAGCGATACGCGAACGCTCAAAGTTCCAAAATCAACACCCGCAACAATACTCACAAACCTGCTCCTGATTGGTAGATCAATGCTTGCTCATTCCTGGCCGAAGCTGACGGCACCGCATAAATGGACCTTCACACCCAGTTCCTGGAACATGGCAGATTTGACGGCAAGCGCTTCAGAAGCGGCCTTCGCGTCGGGAGCATACGCAATACTGACGTGATTTGCTCTGTGTCTCGCCATAAACGAATCGCGTGAAATTCCATCGAACGTCGCACTCACCATGGGCCATTGAATCGTCGTCTGCTGCCAACGGCGCATCGTCTCCTCATCGGGCAATTTGACTACCTCACCGAGACCAATATCCACATGCAACGCATTGCCCTCAACAAACACACGGCTCCAGACAATCTTTCCCGGTTTGCCAACGCCCTTCAATGTTCCTCCGCCCAAAGGGAAATACATTGGAGGCTGCCGCTCGCTGGACGCTCCACGATAGCCATCTACAAAGTGGTTCGCGGGAGCGGCCCCTGAGATTTGTAATACCCAAACGAAATTGTCGATACCAGCACCTTGATAGTGCTCGCCCCAACGCAGATCATGGAGCGTAGTCGAAGGATCCAGCTTCAGGGCCGTCCAGCAGCGATTCGTCACCAGGGCATCCAACCCAGCGCACTCATCCACTTCATTGAAGTGAGGAAGCGGGGCGCCTGCATATAGCTCCTTATCGGACTGCGCGCCGTGTACAGGCGGCCGGTCAGCATTATTGAGCAAGCCTTCCACGAGATCCGATGCAGGAACCATGTCTTTCAAACCCTGCTGATACTGAATACCAATTGCATCGCAACCAAATTCATCTGCCATACGAACCGCTGCAATGTACATCTTGCACTGTTCATGAATCTGCGCGTCGGTAAGCTCGGTCTTTTCGTCCTTGCCGGTAACGAAACGTACCCCCTTCGCATCCAGCCATTGCCTTACACCTTTGGCATCGTCATCTGAAATAGTACGCATCCGCGCCACGAGTGCAGATTGGCTAAGTCGCTCTTTAAACACTCCTGATGCATTGAGTAATTCGTCATCAATAATTGCGTTGTACATTCCCATGCACCCCTCATCGAAGACACCGAGAATGGCTTTTCGCTTCTGAAGGGCCTGTGCAAGTTTTCTGCCTCGATTCGCTGCATCGATAGGCAATGCACCGACATCCAGATCGCGCACATGCGAAAGATCGTGTGTTACCTTTCCCTTTTTAATCCACTCTCTAACGCCGAGTAGGAAGTACTCGTCTGTAAAATCTTCGCTCCAGAGTGAATTGAATTTCACACCTGCCTTGATAAGTGATCCGTTCAAATTCAATAGCCCAACGAGACCTGGCCACTGTCCTGACCAGTTCGCAACGGTCAGTATCGAACCTCGATGACTGCGCATACCAGGCAAAACATGATGACTATACTGCCATGCCGCTGTTGCAAATACGAGATTGGCATCGGGATCGATGCTGCTAAAAATATCCATCCCCATTCGCTGGCTCGAGATGAAACCATGGCCTGCCCGTGCGTCAACCGGGAAAGCTCGCTTCACTACCACCCCTTCATTAGCAAAACATTTTGTCAGCTTGCGTTCTAATTCTTCCTGGGCTGGCCAACACACTTGGTTTGCCGACAGCCGCAAATCTCCGCTTGTAATAAGAACGACCTCTTTAACTGGCATATCTACCCGTGAAGCTGACATCGGCAAATCCTTTCATCATTCTGCATTCCGTTTATTGTCAAATCGAGACCATGGAAGACGTCCCATGCCCTTGCGCATGTTAGCGGTTATCGTCTATTTGTGTTGCTCCATCTTTTAGTTCAGCCGAGTTCTCCGCGATCTGGTTTCTGCCACTAAGATGGTCAAGCTCTTTCTGCGCAATATTTCGCTCCTGAACATCTTGCGAAGTAGTCTTATAAAGCTCTAGCGCATGATTCATCTTCTCTTTATCTCCATCTTCCCGATACGCTTTTGCAAGCAGGTAATAGGCATTTGAGTTGTCTTTAACGATGGATACATAATGCGTGAGCACATTGATGGCAGCACGATAATCATTACGCCTCAGATCAAGTTTTCCAAGAAGGCTGTAAGTTTCCAATGGAGGCCTATCCATCTGAAGAGCGCTATTCAGTAACTTTCCTGCACCTGCATCGTCTCCCATCATCAGCAAGGCGCGGCCAGCATTCATATGTGCTGATGCCGAGTGGGGTTGAATCTCTATCTCTGCATTAAATTCTTCCAGCGCCTCTGGTAGCTTTCCAATCCGCACCAAATTTCGTCCAATCGCCTCGTGCACTCCGGGAAGATCCGGTTTCATTCTCAATACTGTTCGGTATTCCTGAATAGCTCTGTCAGGCTGATGCGCCGCGTCGAAGGCATCCGCTTGTATCTGATGAGCTCGATAGGAGTCCGGCGCGATTTGCATAACTTTCTCGAAGGCCTCGCGCGATTTCTGCTCTGCATTGTGTGCGCGCCAGTAAAGAGCGTCTTCCTCATCCGTATTGCCTTGTGAACTATCAGTCGTGCCCGTTGCCTTGCCACCCAATTCGATCACAAGCGCTCGCAGTTCCGCGATGTCTGGACGACGAGCAAGGGCTCCTTCATAAACATCGAGCGCCTTCTCGTGATCTCCGCGCAATTGCAATTGCTCTCCCGCAAGTTGCTGCGCACGGCCCCCGTTTGGTGCGACCTGAAGCAACTGAAGAGTCATATCTTTCCCGATCTGTAGATAAGACTGGCCAAGGGCATACCAGGAATCGACATCGCCAGGTGCAAACTGGCAAGCTCGTTCAAATTCTTTCGCCGCAGCATCATATCGAAATTGTGCAACGTAGGCATATCCCAACCATGTGTGCGCAACTGTATCGGAAGGATTGATATGAACGGCTCTTTCCAGCTCTGACACCGCAGAATCAGGATTCGAGAGCCGATACCAAGCCAGTCCAGAGAAGAGGTGCGGAGTAAATAAGTTGGGGCTAAGCATTATCGCCCGACAGAATACTGTAATCGAACGCGCAAGGTCATGATCAAAATATAAGGCCACTCCTAAATTGCTCTGAACTTCGGCATTCTGAGGTAACAGTTTTGCCACCCGCTCGTATTCAGCTACCGCTGTGTGAAAGTCATTCCGTTGTTCTGCCTGTTGTGCTGCGCGAGCATGGATGGCAATCTGTTCGGGGATAATTTGTGCCGAGATAGGCGCAACCATGCCTGCAAAAATAACTAATTTTGCAAGCATGGTCATGGCCATCGTTTAGAACTCCAGTCTCATGCCGAATTGTATGATTCTCGGGGCATTCTGCTGAGCGGTCATCAGTCCGAAGACCGTGTTTGAGTTTTGCAGACTATTGGTACTTAAGTCTGCTGGAGCGCCGTTGATGATGAACGTCTGGGCATTACCGCCAGATGAAAATATCGTACGGTTGAGCGCGTTGAAGAAATTAGCCTGGAACAGGAGGTTCGTTCTGCCATAAATAGTCGTTCGTTTTGTAATCGACAAATCTTCATTGATGTAGGCCGGCATCCGCAAGGACGAGAACAGATTTGGCGCGTTACCAAACTTCCCGGGTGCCGGAATCGCAAATGCCGCTGGATTGATAAGGAACTGGCAGGGCTGACGTCCTGAGGTCGCCAGGATCGGGCCCGAACACTTCTTACTGTAAGAAGGATTCTTCAGCGGCACTCCTGGAACGACGTCAGGGCGGAAGCTAAAACCATCACTGGAATAGTAGGGGTTATTCGCTCCAAACGCATCGTATTCAAGGTGGATTGGGCGACCGCTCTGATAGTGATGGATCGCCGATACAGACCATCCTCCCACAGCTCTGCCAACTGCGCCTTTATGGTTGAGGAAGCGCTTGCCCGGTCCAACAGGAAGTTCATAGGTATAGCTGAGCGAAAGAACATGGGGGATATCTGAGCTCGTGACAGAACGCTGCGATTGTGGATTGTAGTAGTCCTGATAGAAAGAACCTGCATAGATTGCATTCTCAGCTCCGGACGTGGCACCGTTGTTGGAATCAACATCACCAATCGTCTTAGAGAACGTATAAGAAAGCAGAAGGGTCAATCCATCGGAAAAGCGCTTTTGCAAACTGGTCTGAAGGCCGTTGTACGACACGCTGCCGATTGGGTTCAAAGGATTGTCCACATCTCCATATTGCGGAAAAGGCCGCAACGATTGCCCTACCGTTGCCCCCGCACCGAAGATCGGAATAAAGTTTGAAAAGGGCACTTTAACGCCTGCCGCTATTGCTTTCGGGTCGTTGACAGGCAAAACCAGAAATTGATTAAGTGGCATGCCCGCGGCTGCGGCAGCATCGCTATACTTCGCCGCAACTGTTGGGTCTACCTGGTTCGGTTTTGACCATACACCGAGATGATAGGTGTGCATGCCCACATAACCGATGCTAGCAACCATCCCACCTGGCATCTCCTGTTGCACCTGTGTTGACCAATATATTTGAGTTGGCGGAGTGCCGGAGCTCGGACGAATCATCGGCGGATTATCGTTGCCCACAAGTGCCCCCGGATCAAGGTCCGGACCGTTGCTGATCGACGCCGCCGGATAGGGATTATCCCAGTAGTAGGCAGGCGAGCCTACATAGTCCTGAGGTCTGTTGACCGTGGCCAGTCCGGCAAAACCCGTATTGTAGAGACCGCCACCGATTCCGTTTTCGGCATTGTCATTGCCGATAGGGCGAGTAATCGCGAACCCTCCGCGAATCGCAGTCTTGTGCGCCGCGTCTGGAGAGTACGCGAAGCCAACCCGAGGCTGAAATCCGAGATAGTCAATATTGCCGATGCGGGTTTTTCCATTGCGGCCAGCACCGTGACCGTAATAAGCAAATGCGCCGGGAAGTCCGTCTGCCGCTGGGTTAGCCAATGTCGGATCCATGGTGGAGACTTTTCCATTGATGTCTGTCCGAGGAATCTGGAGATCGTAGCGCAAGCCGAGATTCAGTGTCAGGTTCGATGTAGCTTTCCAGTCATCCTGAGCATAGATCCCTCCCTGCCACCATCGATATGCCGCTTCCACCGGATAATCGAACCGCGAAAAATCCAGCCCCCCAAAGAGGAAGCTTGCAGCCGGTGCCCCCGTCCCGGCAGGAATAGAAACTGCCTGGTTCCCATTCACAAATCCTGTTCCATTGAGTCCCGACTCGGTCGGCTCAAAAGTGAAACTGCCACCAGGTAAGCCGCCTTCATCCCTTCTCAAACGCCGCAACTCTCCACCAATCGTCAGAGTATGCTCACCGCGAACCAGCGTCACGTTGTCACTGACAATGAAGCGATTTTCGGAGTCGGTCGATGCACTCGCAGAGCCGATGCTGTTCTGCACTGTTCCAATTCCAATGATCGGAAATGGGCTGTCGCTCGCAAGGGGAGGCAATCCTTGAATGCCTAACGCGGCTAGACCCGGCCCCGCCTGCAGAGGACCAGTAAAGCCTGTATCCCGGATGAAACCAAAATTGAGGTTATTCACCAGGGTCGGAGAGTGGGTGTAGTTATAGGTGAACCGTATTTGAGTAGTCGGCGAATTAGTCGTCGACGAGTCGAGCAGATTCAAGCCGCCATTATTGCTGTTGGAATAGCCGCCTACAAAGACACTTCCAGCGATAGAGTGCTTCTCTGAAATATGTTCGTCTATCTTCACAACTAAGCGGTGCTCGTCAATTTTCGAACTCTGAAGACGGTGAAAATTATTATTGATGGCATCGTTGTCCGCCATAGGGAAGCTCTTCAGGATAGTCTGCGAAACTGTGCTCAGCCCAGGCTGTCCGCTCGGAATAATGTTGCCGGGGAACGGGTCGCGCACCTGATAGGTCTTGTGATCATAGGGACTAACAACGGGGTGGGCCGAGTTGGGATCATAAATCGCTCCCTGATATACCGGGCGCCCGGCAGGATCGAAGACAGGCTGGCCCGAGGCGGAATCCACTAGCTGCGGCCCCAGCGCCTGTGAGAAGTCTCCTGTACGAAATGCATTTGGGATTGTCGTGAGCGTGCCATTGTTGGAGCTGGGGCGATATTTGAAACCCGTGTAGTCGACAAAGAAAAATGTCTTATCGCGACCACTGTAGAGCTTGGGAATCCAGACCGGGCCGCCAAACGTTCCACCGAACTCATTTTGCTTAAGAGGCGCCTTCTTCAGACCCAGAGCGTTGGTTACAAACCCAGCGGCATTGAGAGCATCGTTCTGGAGATAATCGAACAGGCTTCCATGATAGACATTCGTCCCTGAATTGAACGCAAACGAGACGATGCCGCTGGCCAGTCCGTATTCGGCGCTCTGATTATTATTGATGATTTTGAACTGACCAATTGCGTCGATGGGTGGGTGATTAGCGCCGATGTCGCCGCCAAGG
The DNA here is from genome assembly GCF_009765835.1 of Granulicella sp. L56. Taxonomy (NCBI): domain Bacteria; kingdom Pseudomonadati; phylum Acidobacteriota; class Terriglobia; order Terriglobales; family Acidobacteriaceae; genus Granulicella; species Granulicella sp. L56. The sequence goes on from NZ_LMUS01000006.1 coordinate 1,072,794, forward strand.
TTCGTATTCATCACCGGAACGCCGTCGATATACACCTCGTTCGCGTAGCTATTAGAACCACTGATGTGCAAGCGATAATCCGGCGAGGCCCCAGGTGTCGAACCGCTCACACCCGGCGTCAGCGTAACAAAGTTCAGGGGATTGCGCATATCTCCGTTCAGGGAGACCGGCAAGTCCTTGATCTCCTGCGGGGTAATAACGGTTCCAATATCGGAGGTCTGCGTCTCTACCGTGGCAGCATTCCCCGAGACGGTTACCGTCTGTTCGACTTGTCCTGGCTGCAGCGTCACCGTAATTCCAAACGTGCTTCCAACGCCGATCGTGACGTGCTGCTGCACCGAGGTATTGAATCCCTTCGCCATCGAGGTCAAGGTGTAGACGCCTGCGGACAGGTTGAGGAAATTGAATTGACCCGAGGAACCGGAGGTCGTGGTCACGATCACGCCAGTCGCTTCGTTTTTCAGCGTGATTTGAGCATCGGGGATGTTTGCATGCTGCGTGTCCTGAGTCTCCCCCTTGATGGCGCCGCGATCTGCCTGCGCCCATGCGTTGCTCGTCAGACTCAGAATGGTCGTCAAAACCATGAAAAAAACAACTGGCAGTACTCTCAACGTCTTCATTGGTGCGCTCCTAAAAAGTCGATCCGAAAAGAATTATTTAAACCTTTAAATTTCGGAGCCATTTCAGCACGCAATGAAAACACCTGTCAAGATATTTTATTTAGACGAACCCCAATCGGTCGAAGTCTAGCGAATGGAGCTACTTCCACGAAGCGACGTCTGTGGCTTCTGCGTCCGTGTCGACTCGCGAACCACAAGGGTCGGCACAATTCGGACGACAAACGGCTCGTTCGTCAACTTGCCCTCAACTCGATCCATCAGGATCGTTGCCGCGCGCGCGCCCATCTCATAACCAGGCTGTACCACCGCGGTCAAATGAGGATGAAAAGAACGGTCCACAGCGAGATCGTCAAAAGTTGCCAGCGAAATATCCTCCGGGCACCGTACTCCCAACTCCTCAAATGCCTTCAATACTCCGACTGTCATAACCCCGTTGCATACAAAGATCGCGGTGGGCTTCACGCGCCGCTTCAGTAATTCCTTCCCCAACCGATAGCCTGATTCGTATCGAAAATCTCCTTCGAGCACGAGGTTTCGATCTACTTCGATGTCCGATTCGCGCAGGGCTTCCTCATAGCCTTTCAGCCGCTCAAGCCCTGTCTGCAACGACAAAGACCCTGTAATAATTGCGATCTTCGAATGGCCCCCCTGGATCAGATGCCGTACGCATTCTCGACCGCCGCGTACATTATCCAAAAGAACGGCGTCGGTATGGATGCCAGCGACGGTCCGGTCCAGGCATACGACCGAGATGCCTCCCTGCATGATGCTGCGAATGTGACCTGAGTCCTTGCCGGGTGCAGAGGCCAGCAGAATTCCATCGACGCGATAAGACCGCAGCGCCGCAATGATCCTCCGTTCGCGGCCGATCTGCTCATCCGTATTCGCCGTCATCAGGAAATAGCCGCGATCGAAAGCAGTATCTTCTGCTCCGCGAATGATCTCGGGGAAGAAAGGATTCGTGATATCCGGCAGCACGAGTGCGAGCATGCGGGTCTGCTTCACCTTCAGACTTCGCGCAATCTCGTTCGGCGAATAGTCCAACTCGCGAATGGCCTTCTGGACGCGCTCCTGCAAAGTAGGGCTTACGCGTCTTGTGCCTCTGATTACATTGGATACCGTCGCGATCGATACTCGGGCATGCTTCGCTACTTCCACTATGGTGGGCATAAAATGTGAGTCCAGCCTTAATGACCAGTTGGCGCTGTGGCCAATGCGTATCTGATTCTTCTATAGCTTTTTATACATCTTCATCCTATTCCGATTTCCTCCAAAACCGCGCATACAATCGTCGAGCAAATAGCGTCCCCACATTTTGGTGGAGACGCAAATTACTTGCCTGCAATATCACTCTCTTTTCTCGCAATAAATATTTTAAAGGATTAAATTAATGGCAAAATTATCCGCAGCCATTGCGGCTCCTTTCCAACTCATGAAAAATCTCCTTCACTTCCCTCAAATGACATCTGTGCCCCCACTCCGAATCCTGCTGAAGATCATGATCACGGTTGTTACCGCTCTGGCGCTGTCTCCAACCGCTATCGCCCTGCAGCTTCCCTCGGTGCAAACCCCAGTTACAAATTCACAATGGATTCGCCCTCAGAATCCAGGTGATCCGCTCATCTGGGGCCGAAAAGACGGCATCGTCTTTGGCCTGCCTTCCACCGGCGGCCTGCTCGGGCCTCGCGGGCTGATCCGTGTCGGCGTCATCTCCGCGACGACAGGAAAGCCCGAGCTGCTCAATTACATCGCAATTGAACCGGTCGTACTTGGGCCCGGCACTCGATCCAGCCGTATGGCCTTCAGCGAGCTGGAGCCCAGCCGCATGGATCCTGGCTCCCGCGGCAAACGATTATGGGTTGATCCCGGCGCATCTCCTTCGAGTGATTCATACCGAGGCGAGCTACGCATCTTCCCCAATCAAGACAGTCCTATCGAACGGCTCTCCGTGCAAATCGATGTGGAGCAGTTCACCGCAAATAATGCGCATGTCTATCTCATCGCATCGATCGACAGCGACCACCCCAACGAGCTCCGGCTGGCCGTCCATCAATACAGTGACAGCCCAGCGTTGGAGGAGCTGACCGTCACCGCAACCATGGGCAACTACGAACGCCTGCGCCAGCTATGGCTCAAAGACCGCGTCGTGAATAGCCACGATCTATACGGCACCTATACCGCCGACGCGTTCGTTGAGCGCGAAAATTATCCACTCGACGAGATGCTGCGAACCTCCGATGGCGATGCGATCGCACTCGGAACCTCTAACGAGCCCGACCCTTCGGAAGTTCCCGTCACCGGCGCCGAGCACTGGCGTTATCGCCTTCCAAAGCTGACCCAGTACTGGAGAGTCCCCGCACACGACATCGAGCCTGATCTCCGGGTGCGGGTAAACGGCCGTCGCGTCTATTGGGCATCGCACAACCCGCTTCCAGGCGGCGCGGCCTTCGAGAACTTCGAGGTTCGGCAGCGATATTTGCCAGGCCAGGTCTTCATCTTCGGCGTGACCAGTAAAACGCCATCGCAATTCGACTCTCCGCTTCCCCACCTCAATCGTCCGCCGGCTCCGTAGCGTTCACATCATCATCTGCAAATCAGAGGAGACGATGAGCTTCGCCTCTGTTCGTGCCTGAACGGCCGCAGCATCGAAGCCTTCAGCTACTTCCGTCAGCAGCAACCCTTCTCTTGTGACGCGAATCCAGCAGAGTTCCGTCACGATATCGTGGACAACGCTCTTGCCTGTCAGCGGCAGCGTACACGCCTTCAGAATCTTCGATGCGCCATCCTTCGTCTGGTGTTCCATCGCCACCACCACGCGTCGCGCGCCTGCAACCAGGTCCATCGCACCGCCCATTCCCTTCACCATCTTGCCTGGAATCGTCCAGTTCGCCAGATCGCCCTGCTCATCCACCTGCATCGCGCCAAGAACGCTCATGTCCATATGGCCGCCACGAATCATCGCGAACGATTGTTCACTCCCGAAGAACGAGCATCCCGCCAACTCAGTCACAGGTTGTTTGCCTGCATTCAATAAATCAGGATCGGTATTCTCTTCCGTCGGCGGGGGTCCCACTCCCAACATCCCGTTCTCCGACTGGAACACAACGTTGATTCCTGCGGGCACATACGCTGCGATCATCGTGGGCAGACCAATACCAAGGTTGACGTAAAAGCCATCCTTGATCTCCCGCGCAATCCGCTGCGCAATGCGTTCCTTGCCGTTCATGACGCGCCTCTCGCCTGAATGAACTTCGACTCTATCGGCTTGATATAAGCCGCTCCCACAACGACGCGATCGACGTAGATGCCCGGCGTAACGATATGATCGGGATCAAGTGTTCCCGGCTCAACCAACTCTTCCACCTCGACAATCGTAAGATCGGCAGCGGTCGCCATGACTGAATTGAAGTTCCTCGCGGTCTTACGATAGACGAGATTTCCATAGCGATCTCCCCGCCAAGCCTTGATCAGCGCAACGTCGGCATGCAACGCGTGCTCCAGAACATAGGTGCGGTTCCCAATCGTTCGCGTCTCCTTTCCCTCCGCGACAATCGTCCCCAATCCTGTAGGCGTATAGAACGCTGGAATGCCTGCCCCACCTGCACGAATCCTCTCAGCCAGCGTTCCCTGCGGCACCAGCGTCAAATCCAGTTCGCCACGCAGTACAAGCGTCTCCAGCCTGCGGTTCTCTCCAACATAGCTGCCGATGTGCGACGCGATCATGCCCGCCTCCAGCATCAGCCCCATGCCAAAGCCATCGACGCCCATATTGTTGCTGATCGTATGCAGCCCGCTGATGCCCCGCCGCACAAGCGCTGCAATCAAATTTTCGGGAATCCCACACAACCCGAAGCCGCCCAGCATCACGGTTGCGCCACTGTCTACATCGGCAACAGCAACATCCGCGGAAGCAACGACTTTATCCATAACCTCAGCCTTAAAAACCTCGCGCGGCGGCACCGGCAGCCGCCGCGCACAGGCATTTACTTCGCTTGAGTGGTAAACGTAAACGTCGTGGTGCTGTGCCGTGGCGCACCCGGCTTCAGCTCCGTGCTGGGGAAATTCGCATGGTTCGGCGAATCCGGAAAGTGCTGCGTCTCCAGGCAAAGCGCACCATTTTTCACGTAGGGTTTGCCGCTCCTGCCGCTGATCGTCCCATCCAGAAAATTTCCGGTATAGAACTGCACACCCGGCTCAGTCGTCGTCACCGTCAACACGCGGCCCGTCTCCGGATCGTAGACACGCGCGGCTGTCTTTGTCTCTCCATTGGCTCCACGCAGGACCCAGTTGAAGTCATAACCGCCAGCGCGCTTGAGCTGTTCATTATTCTCATGGATACGCGCGTCAATCTCGGTCGGTTTGCGGAAATCAAACGGCGTTCCTTCCACCGGCGCAAGTTCGCCCGTCGGAATCAGCCCTGCATCCACCGGCGTGTACTTGTCCGCGGGAATCGTCACGATATCGTGAAGAATCGTTCCATTGCCTTCTCCCGAGAGATTGAAGTACGAGTGGTTGGTCAGATTCACCACCGTGTCCTTGTCGGTCGACATGCTGTAGTCGATGCGCAGCGCATTATGGTGCAGCGTGTAGCGCACATGCGCGGTGAGCGTTCCGGGAAATCCCTGATCGCCGTCCTTGCTCACCAGCGTCATCTCAACACCATCGGGGATCTCGCGCCCCTGCCACACCAGCGAGTCGAAGCCTACCGTGCCGCCATGCAGCATATTGATGCCGTGATCATTCTTCGGAATCTGATACGTCTTGCCATCGAGCTTGAAGCTGCCATGTGCGATGCGATTGCCGTAGCGGCCCACAATCGCACCGAAGTAGGTGTTCTTGTCCGCCGTATAACCGGCCAGCGAATCATGTCCCAACACAACATCGGCTTTCTTGCCATCTCTGTCCGGTGCTTCCAGCGAGACGATGCGCGCGCCATACGTCATGATGCGTGCTTCCAGTACATCGCTCTTCAGCGTGTAGATGTCTACGGCCTTGCCGTCGGATGCCGTTCCAAATGCTGCCTTCGTTACTGCTCCATGTGCTGCCATTCCGGTTGTCATGGTAAGCAGAATAACCTTTGCCAGAGTCTTCGTCATTTCTTCCTCAGTTCTTTCGCCTTCAGCAGTCTGTGGTTGCGGCCTGATCTCGTCCCATTCAGCGCCCGGTTGCGCACGTTTCAGCAACCCTCGCCACTATACTGCAACCCTCACGCCCCCACGAAACAGCAGTAAGATTGGAGCGTCAGCTCAATCCCTCTAAGGATGGTTATGAACCTCAGAAGCAGAATTCTCCCCCCGCTCGCACTCCTCCTCTTTTGCCTTTGCTGCTTCAATACCAACACCGCCGCGGCCGCGTCGCCCGACCACTGGGTCGGCACCTGGGCCACCGCTCCCATGGCGCAGGCCAACCGCGAAGAGAAGTTTGGAGCAGCCGATACTACCTATCGCGAGATCGTCCACGTCTCCATCGGCGGTCCCACAGTCCGCGTTATCCTCACCAATGAATTCGGACTCGACTCGCTCACCATCGGCGCTGCCAACGTCGCACTCAGCGCCACCGGCAGCGATATCAACCCCGCCGCCTCCAGCCCTCTCACTTTCAACGGGCGGCCTTCCATCGTCATCCCTCCCGGCGCACTCGTCGTCAGCGATCCCGTCAATCTGAAACTTCAGCCGACGTCTAATGTCGCCGTCAGCATCTTCATTCCTGCACAGGCCATTCGGCAGATATCGGCACATGGCTTTGCCGACCAGACGAACTACACTGCTCCCGGCAACGTCGTCAGCGCAAAGTCTCTCGACACCCCTACGGAGATTTACTCATGGCCCTTCCTCAAAGGCATCGACGTTAAAGCCGACGGCAAAGCCGCAGCCATCGTAGCCTTCGGAGACAGCATCACCGACGGCGCGTACGCCACACGCGACGCCAACACTCGCTGGCCCGATGTTCTTGCTACCCGCCTCCAGGCCAATAAAAAGACCGCAAAGTTCGGCGTTCTTAACGAAGGCATCGGCGGTAACCGCATCCTCCACGACGGCACCGGCCCCAGCGCGCTCGCACGCTTCGACCGCGACGTCCTCGCCCAGGCAGGCGTCAAGTACCTCATTATTCTGGAGAGCATCAACGACATCGGCCATGCGCAGGACCCCCACCGTCCCTACGATGTTGTGTCCGCAGATGATCTCATCGCCGGCCTCAGCCAGCTCGCCACCCGCGCCCACACTCATGGCATTAAGGTCTTCGGCGCGACCCTTACCCCCTACGTCGGGGCGGGCTACTCCTCACCCGCAGGCGAGACCATACGCGAAGCCGTCAACCAATGGATTCGCACCACCAACCAACTGGATGGCGTCATCGACTTCGACAAAACCACCCGCGACCCCGCCAACCCCAATGTCTATCTGCCCGCAGACGAACATGGCGACCACCTACATCCCAACGATGCAGGCTACAAGGTCATGGGCGATTCTATCGACCTCAAAATATTCAAAAACAAATAGCCGCAAACGCAGCTATGGCAGGAGCATCCGCTCCTACCATAGCTTTTTAAGCCAACGAAACTACTTCAGTTCATAACCCGCAAAGAAGTAGCCAATCTCAAACGCTGCGGTATCCTCAGCGTCAGAGCCGTGGATAGCATTCTCGCCGATCGACGCCGCAAACTTCTTGCGGATCGTTCCTTCCTCAGCCTGCGCCGGGTTGGTCGCACCCATCAGCTTGCGCAGATCGGCGATGGCATTGTCCTTTTCGAGCACCAGCGGAAAGATGGGGCCGCTGGACATGAACTCGGTCAGTTCGCCAAAGAACGGGCGAGCTGCGTGAACATGATAGAAGCCCTCGGCCTGCGCCTTGGAGATGGACAACCGCTTGATGGAAACAATCTTGAAGCCCGCCTTTTCAATCTCGGCGAGAATGGCGGCGGCATGGCCCTTGCGGACCGCGTCCGGCTTGATAATGCTGAATGTACGCTGTGACAACGGAAATCTCCTCTTAGAATCTTATCTATCCAGTGTAAAGCAATCGCGCCAAGCCACACCCAGAGGCCAAACTCCCGTCTAAAGTAAGACTGGAGCCCGCTGAATGCGTAAAACCGCCTGGATATGGTTCGCCGGTTTCGCCGCCTGGGTCATCGACGGCCTGGTCAGCATCCATTACCACGACTGGCTGCACGCACGCCTGGCCTTCATGGTCGCAATCGTCTTCTTCGCAGCCGCGATGTTCTACCGCAAGCAGCCCCGCTGATTCACGCGGCTGCCTGCCAGTTGAACTAAGCCCTGCCCAGCACGCGGGCCATCGCCTCGCCAATCTCAGACGGAGTCTTCACCACGGTAATTCCGGCATCGCTCATCGCCTGCATCTTGCTTGCGGCCGTGCCTTCGCCACCAGAGATGATCGCGCCCGCATGGCCCATACGCCGTCCCGGAGGAGCCGTCTGGCCAGCGATAAAGCCAACCACCGGCTTCTTCACGTGCTTCTTGATGAAGTCCGCCGCCGCCTCTTCCGCCGATCCACCGATCTCGCCGATCATGATGATCGCCTCAGTCTCGGGGTCGTCGTTCAGCAACCGCAGCGCTTCAATGTGCGTCGTTCCAATAATGGGGTCGCCACCAATGCCGATCGCCGTGGACTGACCGATACCACGCGTCGTCAACTGATAGACAGCCTCATAGGTCAACGTTCCTGACTTCGAGACGATGCCGACACTGCCTTCCTTGTGAATCCTGCCCGGCATAATGCCGACCTTCGCCTTGCCCGGCGAGATCACGCCGGGGCAGTTCGGCCCGATCAGCCGCGACTTCGACCGCTTCACAATCTCCCACGCCTTCACCATATCCAGCGTCGGAATTCCCTCGGTAATGCAGATGACCAGCGGAATCTCCGCGTTCACCGCCTCTAAAATTCCATCGGCAGCAAACGGCGGCGGCACAAAGATCACCGACACATTTGCGCCTGTCGCATTCACGGCCTCTTCGACGGTATTGAAGACCGGCCATCCTTCATGGGTGGTCCCGCCCTTACCCGGAGTCACGCCGCCAACAACGTTCGTCCCATACTCCGCACAACCCTTGGCATGAAAAGTCCCCTCACGCCCTGTAATTCCCTGCACAATCAGCCGCGTATTCTTATCAACCAGAACTGCCATGTCACTCTCCTGTCTAATGTCCAAGCAATGCGCGATGTACTTCGCTTCAATGCCTTCTTCTGCACATGCAACCAAAGCCCTGCATCAATGCTCTGCCATGGAAGAGACCGAAGCGGCTCCCCCAAAACTCTGAAATAGTCCCACAACGCGCTCCGCTGCATCCGGCGCGTAGAACATCTCGGTATTCAACATCGTGTCTTGCGTCATGTCCTGCATGCGGGCGAACATCTCAACCTCATAGGCAGCAATCGCGCTGGCCAGGTCTGCTTCGCTGAAGAGAGTCCGCGACAGTACAAGAGCATCCAGCATCGCCATGTTCACGCCTTCCCCGGCATACGGCGGCATCACATGCGCCGCATCTCCGATCAACGTCACATTGGGCCTCGAATTCCACTGTTGCTCTGCCGGACAAACCAGAAGCGGGCGCCAAGCCATCGCCGCTGTTTTCGCGAACAGCGGCGCCCACAGCTCACTCCACCCCTTGAAGTTCGTATGAAACCATGCCACACACTTGTCCGCGGTATCCGCTTCCTCGAGACGCCTCTTACCGTCCGCCTCGCTACACTTCAATCCTGCATAGAACAGAATGCTTCCGTCAGGCTTGGTTCCCATTCCCAAAGTTCGCTCATTCCCAAGCGCGATCAACGCCGCACCGCCCAACAGGTCCCAGAGTTCCGGCACCGCGCCTTTCGCCGCAGGCACAAGGCCCTCGACGAGCGTAACCCCGACATACTCCGGACGAAGGGGCGTAACCAGCGCACGCAATCGTGAGTTCGCGCCATCGCAGCCAATGGCTACATCCGCCAGAACGCTATCCCCTCCTGCAAAATGCAATGCCACCTCGTGACCGCGAAACTCGGCGAATTCCAACTTCCTGTCCCAATGCACCGTCCCAGGGCGCAGCGAATCCAGCAGGATTTCACGCAGAGGACCACGCTCGATTTCAGGACGCTTGCCCGCGCCGGACATCGTGCGTGGATGATCGTGAAGTATCGTTCCGTTCTGGTCGGTCAAGCGAAGACGGTCAAGATCCGGTCGGTGGTTCGCCCAGAAAGCATCGATCAGACCGGCAGCCTCCAGCGCCGCCAGCCCAGAGTCCTCATGCAGGTCCAACGCACTGCCTTGAACGCGCGCCTCACGACTATGGTCGCGCTCATACACTGCGACGTCTGCACCACGCATCTGAAGCAGCCGCGCCAGCGTCAGTCCGCCAGGACCTCCGCCAACGATGGCGATCTTCTTTCCTTCAATAATGCTCATGCGTGACACCCAGTGACTAGATTGGCAGGCTAAACCTTCGCTGCAGCGGCCACTGCAAGATCAGCGGCTTCCTTCATCGTCGTCCCAACCTCAAACTTCAGCCCGGATTCCTGAAGTATCTTCCGGCCCTCTTCGACATTGGTTCCTTCCAGCCGAAGGATGATCGGAATCTGCACATTCAGCTTCTTAGCCGCCGCAACGACTGCCGTTGCCAGCACATCCACACGCAGAATGCCGCCAAAGATATTGATGAAGATCGCCTTCACATTCGGGTCGCTCAGCAGAATCCCGAATGCATTCTCGATCTGTTCCTGGTTCGCGCCGCCGCCGACATCGAGGAAGTTCGCCGCCGCGCCGCCAGCATACTGAATGATGTCCATCGTCGCCATCGCCAGCCCAGCGCCGTTCACCATGCAGGCAATCGAGCCATCCAGCTTGATATAGTTCAGCGCAAATTTGCTGGCTTCAACCTCCAGCGGATCTTCTTCCGACAGGTCGCGCAGCTCCTTCAAATCCTTATGCCGGAACATCGCATTGTCGTCGAAGTTGATCTTGCAATCGAGCGCCAGCAGCTTGCCGTCCTTCGTCGTAATAAAAGGATTGATCTCCATCAGCGTCGAGTCGGTATCGACAAAGGCCTTATAAAGACCCGTCATAAACGCGACCGCCTGGTTGATCTGTGTCGGCTGCAAGCCAAGCTTGAACGCCAGGCGCCGTGCCTGATATGGCTGAAAGCCGACCGCAGGCTCGATGTACTCCTTATAGATAGCGTCAGGAGTCTTCGCCGCGACCTCTTCAATCTCCATACCGCCAGCCTGCGAGGCCATAAACACGACCTTCGCCGAAGCCCGGTCCAGCACCAGCCCGAGATAAAGCTCGCGGTCAATCGCCGAGCCCTCTTCAATCAGTAGCCGCTGTACCTTCTGTCCGGCAGGCCCGGTCTGATGCGTCACAAGCTGCATCCCCAGAATCGCCTTCGACGCGGCGTTCGCATCTTCGAGCGTCTTCACTACCTTCACGCCGCCGCCCTTGCCGCGTCCGCCCGCATGAATCTGCGCCTTGACCACCACCGCCGCATTACCGGCGGCAAACAAACTCTTGGCAGCCGTATCGGCCTGCTCGAGCGTGGTTGCCATCTCCCCATTGGGGACGGGAACGTTGTACTTGCGAAGAATCTCTTTAGCCTGATACTCGTGAATTTTCATAGGTATTGTCGCGATCTGCCTGCCTTTGAAGTGTAGCGGACGCCAACAAGCCGTCGCAACCAAATCTCGCACACCGGTGCGGTTATCGTGCCTTCCCCCGATCATCTTGTTCGTCCCTTAATCCTGGAACAAGCGCCTGCGCTCTTGCCTACATGGCACCACCTGCTACCCTTAACCGAATGCCCCCGCAACCTCACCTCAAGCAGATCGTCGAAGGCCGCCAGACGCTTACCCGCGAGGCCGCCCGCGCCCTCATGCAGCAGATCCTCGCCGGAGAGCTGTCTGAAATACAACTTGCCGCTCTCCTCGGAGCCCTGGCTGCCCGCGGCGAAACCGCCGCCGAGATCGCCGGCTTCGTCGAAGCCATGCGCGCCGCCGCCACTCCCTTCCCTCTGAGCGATGCCGAACGGCTTCAGCTTGTAGACACCTGCGGGACCGGAGGCGATGCCAGCGGCACCTTCAACATCTCCACCGCCACCGCACTCGTCGCCGCCGCTGCCGGAGCCACCGTCGCCAAACACGGCAACCGCGCCGTCACCTCGCAATGCGGTTCAGCCGACATCCTCGAAGCCCTCGGCGTCCCCGTTGACCTCTCCCCCGCCGCAGCAGCCGCCGCTCTGCGCAAACACCGCTTCGCCTTTCTTCATGCGCCTGCCATGCACCCGGCCATGAAGGCGGTCATGCCCGTCCGCCGCGCCCTCGGCGTCCGCACCATCTTCAACGTACTCGGCCCTCTCACCAACCCCGCCGGAGCTGCCGCGCAAGTCATGGGCGTCTACTCGCCGCATCTGGTCCCGCTGGTAGCTGAAGCCATGGCCCTGCTCGGCACCCGCCACGCCTTTGTCGTCCACGGCGACACCGGCATCGGCGGAGGCCTCGATGAGCTCTCCATCAGCGCCTCCAGCCGGATCGCCGAAGTTCGCAACGGCGCGGTCACTCTCAGCACCCTCACCCCCGAAGACGCGGGCCTACACCGAGCCTCCATCGAAACCCTTCGCGGCGGCAACGCCGAAACCAACGCAGCCATTCTCGAAGCCATCTTCTCTGGCGAGCGTAGCCCACGCCGCGACATCGTCCTGCTCAACGCCGCCGCCGTCCTTGTAGCCTCCGACCTCGCACCTACCCTTAACGAAGGCGCAGCCAAAGCCGCCCACGCCATCGATAGCGGAGCCGTCAAAGACTTACTTAAAGCTCTCCGCGACTGACGGTTGACCGCAGTGGCACTCCCAAAAGGGAGTATTATTTGGGCCATGAAACGGAATGGATGGATTTACATCGCTGCGATCTTTTTCTTTAGTGCCATCAGAGATCAGTGGTTTCCCAGCTTCTTTACAATTCATCCCGCACCTCACCCTCTAGCAAACTGCGCTCTGGGTTGCATGTTTCTGGCGATCGGCATCACCCGCACACAGAAGGCGAAGAAGACTGCCTAAGCATCTTGCGGTAGAAACCCTCTTTATACAAACCTGCTATCTGTGTCTTCGATACAATCCCGCATAGCCAAAAACGCAGGAGAAGCCGCATCGAAGTTCTACCCCTATCGCAAAACGAGCAGAGCACTCCCGGTTGGCAGTTCGCTGTAAGCTCCGGCATCCTGGGCTGGGTCCTCGACGCCTTCGACTTCTTCGTCGTCATCTTCCTGCTCGACGCTCTCGCCGCGCACTTCCACGTCGAAAAGCTCGCCATTGTCTGGACCATCTCCATCACCCTGGCCATGCGCCCCGTCGGAGCTCTCATCTTCGGCGCGCTGGCTGACCGTTATGGACGCAAAAAGCCTCTCATCGCCTGCGTCATCTACTTTTCAGCCGCCACGACCCTCAGCGCCTTCGCGCCCAATTACATCATCTTCTTTGCCCTGCGCGCCCTCTACGGAATCGGCATGGGGGGCTACTGGGGCATCGGCGCATCCTTCGCCATGGAAAACGCTCCTCGCGAGCGGCGCGGCATCCTCTCCGGCATGATGCAGGGCGGCTATCCCTTCGGCTATCTGCTTGCCGCGGTCGGTATGATGACCATCGCACCGCACTTCGGCTGGCGTGTCATGTTCGTCGTCGGCTCATTCGTAGCGGTCGCCATCATCGGACTGACAGCCCTTTCGCCCGAGTCCGAAGCCTGGAAGATGCACCGCATGGGCTCTATCGGGAGCATCTTCAAAACCCTCTTCCAGCACAAGCGCAGCTTCTTCTACCTGCTCATGGTCATGGCCGTCATGACCTGCCTGTCGCACGGCACGCAGGACCTCTATCCCGACTTCCTCAAGACGTTGCCGAGCATCAAACACGCGCTAATCCTTGGCGTCCAGCCGCTCTACGGAATCCCCATCGTCTACAACATCGGAGCCATCGTCGGCGCGCTCTTCTTCGGCCAGATCTCGGAGAAGATAGGCCGCCGCTACTCCATCATCGCGGCTCTTGTAGTCTCATTGCTCTCCATCCCTGCATGGGCCTTCGGAGGCTCGATGCTCATCCTCGTGCTTGGCTCGTTCATGATGCAGGCCGGAGTGCAAGGAGCCTGGGGCGTAATCCCGGCACACTTGAACGAACTCTCTCCCGACTCGGTGCGCAGCCTCTTCCCCGGCTTCGTCTATCAGCTCGGCGTCCTCATCGCCTCCCCGGCGGTCTCGTTCGAATTTCTCTTACGCGACCACTTCGGCTATCCCTGGGCGCTCACCCTCTTTGAAGGCGTGGTCATTGTCGCGTTGATCTTCATCTTCGCCTTCGGCCCCGAACAGCGAGGCCGCAGCTTCCGCCAGCAATAGCGATAAGCGATACCTACACAACATTGTCATCCTGAGCGATGCGCGTAGCGCGAGTCGAAGGACCTGCGGTTGCTGTGCCTGTTCTTAATCGGTGCTATCGGTGCAAATCGGTGTTAAGACTTCCTCTCCGAACCGATGCGCCCGAGTACAATCTCGCATAGCTAAAGGAGCCTTATGTCCGCCTACCCACCACCACCCATCGCCTTCGATCCCACCATGGTCACCACTGCCCTTGAGCTTCCCGGCTATCGCATCGTCCGCAATCTGGGAGTCGTCCGCGGCATCGTCGTCCGTTCGCGTTCCATCTTCGGCACCTTCGGCGCAAGCCTGCAAACCATCCTCGGCGGCAATATCACCATCCTCTCGCAGCTCTGCGAGAAGACCCGGCAGGACGCCTTTGCCATGATGGCGCAGCATGCCTCCGAGCATGGAGCCAACGCGGTTATCAGCTTCCGCTATGACGCCAACGAGCTGATGCAGGGCGTCACCGAGGTCCTCGCCTATGGCACAGCCGTCCTCGTCGAGCGCATCTGATGCGCTAAAATCCACCGCTAAACCCGCTACGATAGCTCCATGACCACCGTCCCCGGCCGCATCGAAGTGATCACCGGCCCTATGTTTTCGGGCAAGTCCGAAGAGCTTATCCGCCGCCTGAAACGAGCCAGAATCGCCCGTCAGCGCGTCGCCTGCTACAAGCCCGACATCGACCTTCGCTACCACCGCACCGCCATCGCCAGCCACAGCTCACAGACACACGACGCCATCACCGTCGCCACTGTCGAAGATCTGAAAGCTGCGCTATTTCCGCAGCTTGGCGAGATCGACGTTATCGGCATCGATGAGGCCCAGTTCTTCGACACGCGCCTCATTCCGTTGTCCGTAGAACTCGTTCACCTTGGCAAGCGCGTGGTCATGGCCGGACTCGACACCACCTTCAACGCCGAGCCCTTCGGCCCGATTCCCGCGCTGATGGCCATCGCCGACGAGGTCACCAAACTCTCTGCCGTATGCATGGTCTGCGGCCAGCCAGCGATCCATACCCAGCGGCTGGGCCAAAGCCAGGAGCTTGTCGTCGTAGGAGCCGCAGGCGTCTATGAAGCCCGCTGCCGCGCCCACTTTCAACCCTTCACCGACGAGCACCACTCCGAGCAGCTAGAGCTCCACGACCTCTAGAGAGGTTCTCCTTCAGATGTAGTTTTGGTGATTCGAGCAAAACGCAGATTCCCTTCGGGAATGACAAACAAGAGATGCCACATCTGTTCCCCTCTGGAATGACAAATAAAGGAAGCTACGCCTGAGAGGAAATCGCTATAAATTTGCGGGTGATCTGGAAGGCTCAAGGCGCAGCATCAACGCTCTTTAATGCGCCTGGAACATCTCCATCACATCTTTTTGCAGTGCCATCTGGCTTGACGGGCGGCTATAGAACATATGGCCGCCAGGATATTCCTTGACCTGCACACGGTTCGGATCACCCATCATCGGCATCTGATCGACAGTCAGGATCGAGCCCATGAACGGGCAGGAGAGATCGTTCCAGCCGTGGACGATCAGCACATGCATCTTGGGATCGTTCGCAACTGCCTCGCGAAGCTGCTCGACTGAGCCTTTGCGTAGTTCGTCTCCGCCGTCCCACAGCCGGTTTACATTGCCGCTCAACGCTTCATAACGCGCATCCGTCTTCCAGCCAACGGTCTGGGTCACGAAGTTGACCATCGCGGTCGTCGTGGGGGCGATGATGCTCTCAAGAATAGGATCGTTGCTGCGCTGGTCCGGGTCGTTCGGGAACGGGTCCCATGCGGTGACGTTGGGATCGTAGCGGCTGCCCAGTTTTCCCTCAGAGCGGTAGACCTCGCGCAGATAAGCCTGCGTTTCGAGCTTGCCTCCAGCACGCTTGACGAAGACGGGATCGAGGCCGGTCAGCTCGGTTACGTGCTGAATCATCTGCTGCGTCGCCTCTGGGTCGGAGCGGCCTTTCATCAGGGCAGCGGCGTAGTCGGTGCGCGTGTAGGCGATGACCGGAGCCATGGCCTCTGCGCTCAGCTTGTGCTCGCGTTCCATGTGAGCGGCGACGATCGAGGGCAGCGTCATCATCCAGGGCAGCGGAGAGAGATCGCCGTTGTCTTCAACCGTAGGGTTCAGGTAGGGCGAGACCAGAACAACTCCGTTCAGCGCTACACCGAGTTCAGTCTGCAGATAATGCGTGACACGCGGGCCGCGGAAACCGCCGTAGCTCTCGCCGACGAAGTATTTACGCGAATCGAGACGGCCGTTTTTGACCAGCCAGTCGTAGACCGTTCTTGAGAGGTATTGAATGTCGGGAACAGTGGTGTAGAAGAGTTTTTTGGTCTGGTCCTCGGAGACGAGCGAGCGGCTGAAGCCGGTGCCGATGGGGTCGATGAAGACCAGATCGGTGAAGCCGAGCCAGGTGCCGGGATTGTCGGTCAAGGTGGCCGGATCGGAGGGGCTGTCACCCTCCGCGCCGAAGGCTACATGCTTGGGACCGATGGCTCCGAGGTTGAGATAGACCGACGAGGCACCGGGGCCGCCGTTCATCCCGAAGGTGACGGGACGGTCCTTTCCTTCTACCGTGTAGGCCGTGTAGACGACCTCGCCGACCTTCTTGCCTTCTTTATTGTTCACGGGAAGCGTCCCCACCGTGACGGTGTAGTGCAGCGGCTTGCCGTCAAGCTGCATCGTCTGCTGTACGTGCGCGTCCGCAGGCAGAGGAGCCAGATCAGTTTTGGGTTCGGCTGCTTTGGCTGGCTCGGGCTTCGCATCGGGAGCATCCTGCGCCTTTGCCACCGGCAGCAGGATCAGGGTTGAGGCAAACGCGAGACGCACCGCAAATCGGGACACAGAGGAAACTCGTGACGACATCATCTAATAAACATACACATTGCAGACTTTTCGTACGACGCATCGCGAGTTTTCTATGGCGTGCATCAAATCTTATTGATCGAAGCTCTAAACTGGCAGCAGTCGCAGACCGAATCGAGCCTCAAGGGAGACAGCACCATGCGCATGACCATTGGCCTACTGGCCTTAGCCACCTTCGCCGCCGCACCTGCATTCGCCAAACCCAGCAACAAGCTGGTTGTCCCTATCAAAACCAGCGAGGGCCAGGACGCGGGCACGGCAACATTCCGTCAGCTCAAGGGCGGCAAGCTCTCCGTCAAACTCAACCTTAAGAACCTTCCCTTTGGGGAACACGCCGTCCACATCCATGAGCACGCAGCCTGCGATGCGCCCGACTTCAAGAGTGCCGGTGGCCACTTCAACCCTGCGGGCAAGAAGCATGGGACGATGAACCCGGAGGGCCATCACAACGGGGACCTGCCGCAGAATGTATCCATCGGCGAGGACCACATGGGTTCGGCCAGCTTCAAGGTTGCCGACCTCTCCTTGACTCCGGGCGAGACCAACAACATTCTTGCCGGAACGGCCATCGTGGTGCATGAGAAGGCAGACGACATGAAGACTGATCCGACCGGCAATGCGGGGAACCGGATCGCCTGCGGCGTGATCTCAGCTCCCACGCCGTAAGGATGAGTCGGAATTGCGAGGTACCCACCCCCCGGGGGTATTTTTCGCCTAAAGCATTTCGATTCAACTACTTGAGCGATTTAATCTCCGCAAAATATTCATTGCAAAGGATTTAACCCCTAAAATATTGCATCGAAAAGAGTTAGGGAGGTTCTCCTCTAGATGTAGTTTGGTGATTCGAGCAAAACGCAGATTCCCTTCGGGAATGACAAACAAAGGAATCTACACCTGAAAGGAAATAGCTATAGGCCCGACGTTGATCGCCGGGCCTTTTCTTTGCGGTACTTAAAGACTATCAAATGGCTGGAAACTCATTTGCAGATTGCATCGATTTATTTTCCGGGAAATAAGATGTTTATTTTGTGGTGGTTATAGGAACCAGCTCCGGATTTTTCCAGTGTTCGGGGCTTGACACCTTTTAGGTCGGGCTTTCAGCCCTTATCAGTTCGGGGGATCGCTTACTGGGGTTCTGCCCCAGGCTGGTATAGGTCGCGCCTTTGGCGCTCGCT
The DNA here is from genome assembly GCF_009765835.1 of Granulicella sp. L56. Lineage (NCBI taxonomy): Bacteria > Pseudomonadati > Acidobacteriota > Terriglobia > Terriglobales > Acidobacteriaceae > Granulicella > Granulicella sp. L56. The sequence goes on from NZ_LMUS01000006.1 coordinate 1,090,835, forward strand.
GGCAGATCCTGCCCCTATTGGCCACGGTATAGCGGTATTTCAAGTGTGTGTTGAACTACGGTGAATGCCGCTGCGTACAGGCATCCATGGGCGTTCTTCACATCGCGATTCCAGCACCGGGCCGGCCAGCCGGACGTAAATCGACGCCCCGCGTACTTCCCCACTCTGGTCATGGAACCTCACATCAAACCCCCTCGGCACCAGCGCCGCGAGGTACACTTCTTCCACCACTTAAGACGCCAGAGGCAATGTTGGAGCGCACCCCCGAGCAGGAAGCCGCGCAGGAAGCTGTAGCCAAACTGGTACGCCAGTGCATGGCCGGGGACTCGCACGCCTGGCAGCAGCTCGTGACCTCGCAGCACCGGCGTATCTATGCCATCTGCTACCGCTTCACCGGTTCGAGCACCGACGCCGAAGACCTGACGCAAGACGTCTTCCTGAAGCTCTATAAGAACCTGGCCAGCTTCGACACGCAGAAGGGCAGCTTTCAGACCTGGATCACGACGCTGGCCCGCAACCTGCTTGTCGACCACTTTCGGCGGACGCGGCTGGACCGCGCCAGCGACTCGCTCGATGTCAGCTTCGACGGCGAGGACGGCAGCCCGACGATGGGCGATCGGCTGGCCGATCACCGCCCCTCGCAGGAGCAGCATGTTGCCTCGATGGAGCTGAAAAGCCAGATACAGTGCGCCCTTAAGCAGCTATCGCCCGAACTTCGCGAAGCGGTCATTTTGCGCGATCTGGAAGATATGGATTACAAGGAGATCGCACAGGTGCTCCGCATACCCGAGGGAACGGTTAAAAGCCGCATCAGTCGCGGTCGCGGGGAACTTGCGAGGCTTCTGCAACGTATAGAGAGATAAGAGAAACGGGTATAGAAAGACAAGTAAATACGGATCGAGAAAGACCAGATAGAAAGGCGGGTGATGTAAGTGGCAGAGTTCAACCAATTCGGTAGCGCACAGCCTCCCCAGACGGGGGAAGCCGGACACTGCGCTCAATGCGAGGCGATGCTGGCCGACGCGCTCGACGGAACGCTCTCCCCGGCAGAACAGGCAGCGTTCGATCTGCACATGACCTCCTGCTCCGCTTGCAGCGCCATGCTGGCCGACGCCCAGCGAGGGGCCGACTGGCTGGAGATGTTGAAGTCGCCCCGGCCCGAGCCTTCGGCGGCCCTGCTGGAACGCATTCTTGCCCAGACTTGCAACGCCCAGTCCCAGGCTGACGCTAACCAGCCTCAGCTTGTAACCGGCAAACAACGCAGCGGCCTGTGGCAACCCAGCACCCTGCTGGGACACTCCGGCCCGGTGTCGGTCGCCGCGATGCAGCCAGCAGGGGCGGCGTATGCCTCCAACGTTCTACCCTTCCGCAGCCGCGTAGCTGCGGGTTTCCATCTGCGCTCCATCGGCCAGACGCTGCTGCAGCCGAGGTTGGCGATGACTGCGGCGATGGCCTTCTTCTCCATCGCACTGACCATGAACATTACCGGAGTTCACCTCAACCAGCTGCGCGTCAGCGATCTTCGGCCCACCAGCATCAAGCGCAATATCACGGATGCGAATGCCTCCGTTCATCGCTACTATGACAATCTGAAGGTCGTGTATGAGCTGGAATCTCGCGTGCGCGATCTGCAACGCTCGAGCAACGACAACGACCAGTACAGCCTGCCTTCGAACCAGAGCGCTCCGGCTGCCCAGCCCCAGCAACCAACCAAGCAGGAACCGGCAACACAGAAACCAGACTCGAAGCAGTCTCGTCCCAAACCCGGCCCCGGCTCCAGCCAGCGTGAGACCCGGAGCGGCAATGTGCAGTTTGCCGACTCCACCGAACGGCCAGCCCCTGTCCCCGCCACCCAGGCTTTTGTTGTCTTTACTCCCAGTGTTTTGAAGTACCTGCAGGAAGGGGAACTTGTATGAACTGCGCCAACCATCCTGATCGTGAACGAATTGCCTTTTGCCAGAACTGCGGCAAGCCTCTGTGCCAGGAGTGCACCCGCGCTGTCGGCTCGGGCGTCTTCTGCGAACCCTGCCTGGTGGCCAAGCTGGCCGGAGCAGGCACCCCCAATCCTGCCGGTGGCCCCGCTCCCGGCGTGAATTACCCGGTCGACGGAACGATTCCGCCGCCGCCTTCCGCGGACGAACCCAATCCCGGCCTCGCCGCCCTGCTGGGCTTCATCCCCGGCGTGGGTGCGATGTACAACGGTCAATATGCCAAGGGCATCGTGCACCTGATCGTCTTTGCCGTGCTGGTGAGCCTGGCGGACGAGAACAGTATCTTCCTCCTCTTCGTCTTCGGCTGGGTCTTTTATCAGGCCATCGAAGCCCATCACACCGCGCAGGCTCGCCGCGATGGTACACCGCTGCCAAATCCCTTCGGGCTGAATGATCTGGGCGAACGCCTTGGCTTCGGCAAAGCGTGGCCCAGCGGAGCGGCGCATGGAACGACGAGCGGACAGTACACGGCTTCGGCGCCGGACGCGACAGTGCCTCCTACTCCGGGCTATGCTCCACCAGCACCGGGTTACCCACCCTACACACCTCCTCCGCCGCCTCCCAACTGGAATACGCAGTGGGAGAACTATGTACCACCCGGGACACCATTCGCCGGCTCGGCTACGCCTCCGGCGGACCTCAATCCTCCCTATAGCGGTAGTCGCTTCCCCACCGGGGCGATCTGGCTGATTGGCCTTGGCGCACTCTTTCTCATCGGCAACTCGGGGATGTTCCACGGCTTTCCAATGCATTGGTTTGTGCCGATGCTGTTAATCGGGTTCGGGGTGTGGCAGTTCGTCCACAAGATGACGGAGACCGGCCCGCTTGCCGATGACGGCACGGCCGCCTATAAATTCCGCGCCTTTCATGCGCTGCGCGGGTCGATCTGGATCATACTGGTCGGCGTGCTCTTCCTGCTGGACAGCTCGCATATCCTCTCGTGGGGCCGGAGTTGGCCGCTGTTCATCATCGTCGCAGGCGTGATGGCAGTCCTGCAACGAGCTGTCTTCACCACTGCTGCGACCGCTCCTCCGTATCCGCCGCCCTATTCGGCTGCGCCTCCGTCCGGACCGGCACCAACGACCACCACCTCCATCGTTCCCTCCAATACGCACGAAGAGGAAGGGAAATAAGCCATGGCCACCAACCCTCCACCTTACCCGCCGCCAGGACCGCCCTACGGCAATGACTGGAAGTATCAGCGTCGCGTGATGAAGGAACAGGCCCGCATGCAGCGCGATATGCTTCGTGCCCAGGCAGCCGCCTATCGCAACCAGGCGCGCGGAATGCGCCACGGCTCAATCGTCGGGCCATTTATCCTGATCGCAATCGGCGTCGCTTTCCTGCTGGTACAGATGGGCCGCCTCGATGCTCATCAAGTGTGGGACTGGTACGGTCACTGGTGGCCGGTAGTGCTGATCGGCGCAGGCGTTGTGATGTTCCTCGAATGGGCATTCGACCGCTACATCTCAGCCGATCCTTCCCATCCTGCCTATCGCAGGGGCATGGGAGGCGGCGTGTTCTCGCTGCTTTTGCTGTTGGTCATCGCAGGCGTTATCTTCAGCGGGTTTCGGCATGGGAACGGAGATTTTTTTAATCACAACTTCGGCATTAACCAAAATGACCTCGACCAGTTTCTCGGCGACAAACACGAGAGCGACCAGTCCATCGTTCAGGCCCTTCCGGCCGGCAACGGCTTCTCCGTCGACAACCCGCGCGGCGACGTCATCGTCTCCGGGACCAGCGACGACAACCAGATCCACATCGCGATCCACAAAGAGATTTATAGCCGCTCTGACTCCGACGCCGACCATAAAGCCCAGCAGCTCACTCCGCAGACCAGCACCAACGACAATATGGTCACGCTCACCATGCCCCCGCTTCCAGGAGGACGTGGCGATCTGACGATCACCGTGCCTCCGACAGCCGTCATCAGCGTGAACGCCAACCACGGCGACGTGCGCGTCAGCGCCATTAAGGCGCCCGTCTCCGTCACCGCCAACCACGGCGATGTTGAACTGAGTGCCATCACAGGCCCTGTTACCGCCCGCATCAATAACAGTGACTCCTCCTTCTCGGCGCACAGCATCACGGGCCCGCTCATCGTCGAAGGTCGCGGCCAGGACCTCACGCTCTCTGACCTGAACGGACCCGTCAGGATCAATGGCGACTTCTTCGGTTCCACCCACCTAGAGCACATCCGTGGCACCATCAACTTCCACTCGACACGCACCGACATGCAGTTCGGCCGTCTCGATGGCGAGGCAGACATCAGCAACAATGCCGACCTCTCCGCGAGCGAGGTTGTCGGGCCGCTCACGCTCAGCACGAGGAGCCGCAATATTACGCTCGATCGCATCGCCGGCGACGTCTCCGTCACCAATAGCAATGGCTTTGTGAATCTCACCAGCGCTCCGCCGCTGGGCAATGTCACCATCGAGAACCGCATGGGCGATATCACGCTCACGGTGCCTGAGCACTCCAGCTTTTCGGTCGATGCTCAAACCACCGATGGCGATTTGGATAACGACTTTTCCCTGCCCAACCAAGGCACGGATACCCATAAGAACTTTACCGGCACCATAGGCAAAGGCGGCTCAACGCTCCGTCTCACCACCAGCCACGGCGATATCGCGCTGAAAAAGACCAGCGTTATGCCACTGCCTGCCGCTCCACCTATACCGCCTAAGCTGACCATCATTCCTCCAGAGGCCAGGAGCGCCATCGCGGGCGCCAAAGCTGAGGCAAAGGAAGCCGAAAAGATGGCCGCTCAAGAGGTCAAGGAAGCCAAAGCTCAGGCAAAGGAAGCTACCGCTCAGGCAAAGCGCGATGCGAAACAGAAATCTCAGTCCTCAGACGACGATTCGCAGTAGTGAAACATCTTTATGCCCTGTGTGGATAGAGCCCTTCCTGTCACTGAACGGAGGAGTGGCCCGGCCGCGAAGTCGATGCAACAACTCTCCTCCTGGAAGTCAAATACCTCCGGATGGGGATGTCATAAGCGACCATTGCCACATACGCGACGCCCGTTAGAAGGATCACGCCGGTCGTCACGATGAGAGCCAGTTGCTGCGTTCCAGGTTTATGAGTGTTGTAGTAATTCATAAACATCCAGATCACGGCGTAGTGCGTCATGTACAGCGGATAGGAGATCTTCCCGGAAAATACGCAGAGGGTTTCAGACCTCTTCGTCAGCGCGGCTCCAGCTCCCAGACTGACCAGCAGAGGGAAATAGAACAAAATAACCAGTGCCTCTGCCAGCACATTCCATTTGAAGTACGGCATCATGAATGCGGCCAGCAGCAGCAGGGATAGGCTCGCAAAGCCGAGCCTCGTCTTGATAATCCAGTTGAAACGATAAATAAGCAGACCTGCTAAGAACGAATAAGCGACACGAGCGCCGCCATCCCAGAAGGTTGGGCCGCTCCATCCGCCGCCCAGCGATCCGGAATGATAACCGACCGCGCAAAGAACAGCAGCTGCGAGCGTAAGAAACAGTAGTAACGAGCGACGGCTGAGTCTGTAAAGGATGAAGGCGTAGAAGATATTGGCAACATATTCCCAAAACAGCGACCACGCAGGAGCGTTGAAGCTGAACAGATTAAAAGTACGCTCTGTCATCGCGGGATAAGGGATAAGAAAGATCGAGGCAAGGAAGATGAGCGCAACTCTGCCTATGCTGTAGGCATGCTGGATACCGGTAAATGGATCGAAGAGAAACGCGAACAAGCCCAGGACCGAACCCAGGATAACCAAAGGGTGCAGTCGTATCAGCCTTGATTTAAGGAATTCCACGACGCCCATCTTGCCAATCCGGTCATCGTAGGCGTATCCGATAACGAACCCGGATAAGCAGAAGAAGAAATCGACAGCCAGAAAACCATGTCCGATGAAATTCTTACTGTAGTCAGCGATGGCCATCTCCATAAAGTGGAAGGTGACCACCGACAAAGCCGCAATTCCCCTTAGTCCATCAAGAACTTCAAAGTGCCGCTTGGTCTTGAGAATTTCAGTGCTTAGCTTGCTGGTTCCTGTCTTCACTGTCTGCGTCACTTCCCCCATTGGTCCTTTGCCCCTGTAGTTGGTACTGCGCGTTGTCCGGAAGTACGCTTATTTGTTCTGGATCATAAATGAAAAGCCCCATCCTCGAAAGGATGGGGCTTCTGTATTATGCCGGCGATCACCTAATCTCCCACACACTTACGCGTGCAGTACCATCGGCCCAACGAGGCTTAACTTCCGTGTTCGGGATGGGAACGGGTGTGACCCTCGCGGTAAACTCACCGGCAAACTTTAGAAATATCGCTCTCGCGATCTTCCACAACTGAATAGATTGGGATTAGACGTTTGTTGCATGTTGCGTTTTATCCAAAAGTTATAACTACAAAGCTTGTATTGAATGACTCTAGAACAGTGGACTTTCTCACTGCGCAGAGTAAATTCTATGGACAAGCCGAACGGGCGATTAGTACTGGTAAGCTACATGCATTACTGCACTTCAACCTCCAGCCTATCAACCAGGTGGTCTTCCTGGGCCCTTCATTTCCCTTTTGGGTTGGGAGATCTCATCTTAGAGCGTGCTTCCCGCTTATATGCATTCAGCGGTTATCACAACCGAACTTCGCTACCCAGCCGTGCCCTTGGCAGGACAACTGGAACACAAGAGGTTCGTCCATCCCGGTCCTCTCGTACTAAGGACAGCCCTCTTCAAATCTCCTACGCCCACAGCAGATAGAGACCGAACTGTCTCGCGACGTTCTGAACCCAGCTCACGTACCACTTTAATCGGCGAACAGCCGAACCCTTGGAACCTTCTACAGCTCCAGGATGTGATGAGCCGACATCGAGGTGCCAAACCGAAGCGTCGATATGAACTCTTGGCTTCGATCAGCCTGTTATCCCCGGCGTACCTTTTATCCGTTGAGCGATGGCCCTTCCATACAGAACCACCGGATCACTAAGGCCTGCTTTCGCATCTGCTCGACTTGTAGGTCTCGCAGTTAACCACACTTATGCCTTTGCACTCGACGGTCGATTTCCAAACGACCTGAGTGTAGCTTCGCGCGCCTCCGTTACAATTTAGGAGGCGACCGCCCCAGTCAAACTACCCGTCTTACTATGTCCCTCTCCCGGATCACGGGAGCAGGTTAGAATCACAACACTCGCAGGGTGGTATCTCACCGTTGGCTCCACCGAACCCAAAAGTCCGGTATCAAAGCCTCCCACCTATCCTGCGCAGCAAGAGCCGTAACTCATAGTAAAAGTATAGTAAAGGTGCACGGGGTCTTTTCGTCTAGCTGCGGGTAACCGGCATCTTCACCGGTACTACAAGTTCGCCGAGCAACTCGTTAAGACAGTCGAACGATCGTTACTCCATTCGTGCAGGTCGGAACTTACCCGACAAGGAATTTCGCTACCTTAGGACCGTTATAGTTACGGCCGCCGTTCACCGGGGCTTCAGTTCAAAGCTTCGAGCTTGCGCCCTAACCTCTCCCTTTAACCTTCCGGCACCGGGCAGGAGTCAGCCCCTATACGTCGTTTTTGACTTTGCAGAGACCTGTGTTTTTGTTAAACAGTCGCCGTTCGCGTTTCACTGCGGCCCACCTAGGCTATGCACCCAGGGGGCGACCCTTCTCCCGAAGTTACGGGTCTAATTTGCCGAGTTCCTTAACAAGCTTTCACTCGAGCGCCTTTGGATATTCTCCTCGTCTACCTGTGTCGGTTTGTGGTACGGTTCCCAATCCCTCTCCTTAGAGGTTTTTCTTGGCAGCATGAAATCAGCAGCTTTCAGCCATACGGCTTACTGCTTTACGCCTCACTGTTAAGTCTCTCCGGATTTGCCTAGAGAAACCAGCTTACGCGTATCGAACCCCATAGCCATAGGAGGTCCTGCTTATCCTTCTGCGTCACCCCATCGTATAACGAGGTATTGGGAGGTCCGGAATATTAACCGGATTTCCATCGCCTACGCCTTTCGGCCTCGACTTAGGGACCGCCTAACCCTGAGCGGATTAACCTTCCTCAGGAAACCTTAGACTTTCGGCGTGAAGGGTTCTCACCTTCATTATCGCTACTTATGCCGGCAGGGTCTCTTCTCTAATGTCCACGTATCTTCCCAGTTACGCTTCATCCACGAGAGAATGCTCTCCTACCACGCACATCTAAAAGATGTGCATCCGCTGCTTCGGTATACAGTTTTAGCCCCGTTGTATTGTCGGCACCGGACCTCTTGACCAGTGAGCTATTACGCTTTCTTTAAAGGATGGCTGCTTCTAAGCCAACCTCCTGGCTGTCTGAGAGTTCCGACTTCCTTTCCCACTTAACTGTAATTTTGGGACCTTAGCAGGCGGTCTGGACTGTTTTCCTTTTGACTGTGAAGCTTAGCCCCCACAGTCTGACTGCCGGGCTGGTTGTAATTGGCATTCGAAGTTTGATTGGATTCAGTAAGCCGGAAAGCCCCCTAGTCCATCCATGTCTCTACCACCAATCCAAATCACCCGACGCTAGCCCTAAAGCTATTTCGGAGAGAACGAGCTATCACGGAATTTGATTAGCCTTTCACCCCTACCCTCAGCTCATCCGAGCTTTTTTCAACAAACACCGGTTCGGTCCTCCAATGGGTGTTACCCCATCTTCAACCTGGCCAAGGGTAGATCATCCCGCTTCGCGTCTATTCCTGCCAACTTATCGCCCTATTCAGACTCGCTTTCGCTGCGGCTCGCTCACGCTTAACCTTGCTGACAAGAATAACTAGCCGGCTCATTATGCAATAGGCACGCGGTCAGACATTCCCTTACGGGCATAGTCCTCCCACTGCTTGTAGGCACACGGTTTCAGGTACTTTTCACTCCCCTCAATGGGGTGCTTTTCGCCTTTCCCTCACGGTACTGGTTCACTATCGGTCAGAAACGAGTATTTAGCCTTACGGGATGGTCCCCGTGGATTCAAGCAGGGTTTCTCGTGCCCCGCCTTACTCAGGTACCTGCTTCGAGTCTGGATCGTTTTCGCCTACGGGTCTGTCACCCTCTTTGGATCTCCTTTCCAGAAGATTCAGCTAACAACCAGATTGGTAACTCTACTTTTGCAGGCCCTACAACCCCCGAGACACCGAAATGTCACGGGTTTGGGCTGTTCCGATTTCGCTCGCCACTACTATCGGAATCGAGGTTTCTTTCTCCTCCTGGAGGTACTGAGATGGTTCACTTCCCTCCGTTCGCCTGTTCCTACCTATGAATTCAGTAGGACATACCCAGGTTTTACCTGGGTGGGTTTCCCCATTCGGAAATCTCCGGATCAACGCGTGTGTGCCGCTCCCCGAAGCTTATCGCAGCTTGCCGCGTCCTTCATCGCCTGTTTCTGCCAAGGCATCCACCGTGCGCCCTTAGTAGCTTGACCATAGAATTTACTCGCACGCAGCAGAGTGAAAACCTCTGCAACTAGAGCAATCTACGTTTTGATAATTGTCCACGCCTGTGTCGTACAACCTTCATCTCAACTTGCGAGAATCAGGTCGGTAACACGAAAATTATTCTAAAGACACTCAATACTGATTGACAGCCTTCTTCGGAAACTACCCGAAGACATGCTGCTCAGCCTTGTAGTTATATTTACCCAATCTATTCAGTTGTCAAAAATCGTTGAGCGAACCGTATTGCTACGTTGTCGCATCGCACCCTAAGGCGGCTTGAGCATTCCTGCTCAAGGTTCAACCTCGCTCTATCAAGAGCAGAAGCTCAACCTCAAGCAGACATCGCTTGGTGAAACATATCGAAGATGCCAATCGAGAAGTATGGTGGAGCTGAACGGGATCGAACCGTTGACCCCCTGCTTGCAAAGCAGGTGCTCTCCCAACTGAGCTACAGCCCCATGGCTACAAGTCTAAATCAGACGGGTAGTTGAGATAAAGGTGGTGGGCCTGGGTAGATTCGAACTACCGACCTCACCCTTATCAGGGGTGCGCTCTAACCAACTGAGCTACAGGCCCGACTCTACAGCATGGAACCCGAAGGCTCGATGCGCAGGCTGCTCTGTTGTTGACTCCTAAGAATCAAAAATCGAGCTCTCTCGAAAGGTTTCGAGGACACAGTTGAACGTGCATGGCAGCTACGCCGCCATTGACCATCGGTGTTGACAGATAACGAAAAAAAGAAGGTTTAGTTCAGGCTCATCTGCAGTCACCGAAGTGCTTGCAGATGGTTCTTGGCAACGTCACTATCAACTCAACCTAATCGCAAAATCAGGCTGCCTGCAATCGCAGGGCGTTGAAGTGTGCCAAGACGTTCTCTTTTAGAAAGGAGGTGATCCAGCCGCAGGTTCTCCTACGGCTACCTTGTTACGACTTCACCCCAATCATGAATCACACCTTGGGCGGCTGCTTCCTTGCGGTTAGCGTACCGACTTCTAGTGCAACCCACTTTCGTGATGTGACGGGCGGTGTGTACAAGGCCCGGGAACGTATTCACCGTGGCATGCTGATCCACGATTACTAGCGATTCCAGCTTCATGGAGTCGAGTTGCAGACTCCAATCCGAACTGAGGCCGGCTTTTTCCGATTAGCTCACCCTCGCGGGGTTGCAGCGGTTTGTACCGGCCATTGTAGCACGTGTGTAGCCCTGGACATAAAGGCCATGAGGACTTGACGTCATCCCCACCTTCCTCCCCGTTATCCGAGGCGGTTTCGACAGAGTGCTCAACTAAATGGTAGCAACTGTAGATAAGGGTTGCGCTCGTTGCGGGACTTAACCCAACATCTCACGACACGAGCTGACGACAGCCATGCAGCACCTATATAGCGGTCTATTGCTAGACGCCGACGTTTCTGCCGGATTCCACTACATTTCGAGCCCAGGTAAGGTTCTTCGCGTTGCGTCGAATTAAACCACATGCTCCACCGCTTGTGCGGGCCCCCGTCAATTCCTTTGAGTTTCAGCCTTGCGACCGTACTCCCCAGGCGGATTGTTTATCGCGTTAGCTTCGACACGGCAGGATTGGGTACCTGCCACATCAAACAATCATCGTTTAGGGCTAGGACTACCAGGGTATCTAATCCTGTTTGCTCCCCTAGCTTTCGTGCCTCAGCGTCAGTTATGGTCCAGTGAGCCGCTTTCGCCACAGGTGTTCCTTCCGATATCTACGCATTTCACCGCTACACCGGAAATTCCACTCACCTCTCCCATACTCAAGCCCGGCAGTTTCTTATGCAGGCTTCGGGTTGAGCCCGAAGATTTCACACAAGACTTGCCAAACCGCCTACGCACCCTTTACGCCCAATAAATCCGAACAACGCTTGCCCCCCTCGTATTACCGCGGCTGCTGGCACGAAGTTAGCCGGGGCTTCTTCTATAGGTACCGTCATTATCTTCCCTATCGAAAGGAGTTTACATCCCAAGGGATTTCATCCTCCACGCGGCGTTGCTGCGTCAGGGTTTCCCCCATTGCGCAAAATTCCCCACTGCTGCCTCCCGTAGGAGTCTGGACCGTGTTTCAGTTCCAGTGTGTCCGTGCGCCCTCTCAGGCCGGATACAGATCATCGTCTTGGTGGGCCATTACCCCGCCAACTAACTAATCTGCCGCGAACTCCTCTCCAAGCGCATTGCTGCTTTGACTCGTAAGTGTTATGCGGTATTAGCTAAGATTTCTCTCAGTTATTCCCCACTCGGAGGTAGATAATTCACGTGTTACTCACCCGTGCGCCACTTTACTCAGGTATTGCTACCCTTTCTCGTGCGACTTGCATGTGTTAGGCACGCCGCCAGCGTTGATTCTGAGCCAGGATCAAACTCTCGTTTAATCTTGGTTTGCTTGCCGTCCATCGACAGGGGTCGGGACGGTTCAAGCGCCCCCGGTGCTCGAAAGACCGGAGGTTTATAACTAGTGAGAATGACTAAACCAAATTTCGTATCATCTCACGACTGGCACGTTCAACTATGTTGTCAAAGATCCGAACTGCATCCACCTAAGTGGGCAGCTTTGGATCAAGGACGAAATCGGCATAAGCCAGATTTGTGTCCTCGAACTTGATGCGCTGTTTTCGTCTGTATTGACTGCTTACTCAGGCTTCGCTTACTTCTTAGTGGCTTTGTTTCAGCCTTTTAGCGTACCGTTCAGCAGTTCGTGACGTTTTAGCGAACTTTCTAAGATTATCGAAGTTTTCATCGTCTGTCAACTTCTTTTTTCAAGCTATTTGAGGCTTTCTACTTTGCCTCAAACGCTCGAACAATCTTGTTCGCGCAGCACAGATATCTCAAAACATCGTGACGACCAAAACATGATCGCGGAGCACTTAGCTCCTAATATTCAATTGCAGTTGCTTGGGTTTGGTTACCGGCTGGCCTTAGGCTCATTGCCGATCAAACGCTTGGACTGCGCTCCGACATCCCTTTACAAGCCGCTCATCTACTACAAGAGCCAAGGTGCGAAGCTTTTATTTCTCTTACTGCCTATTCAGAGTACCGTGCTTTTCAATTCCTTGCAAGCACTGCGTTTCTGCGACTTCCTGAGATTAGCAGTGAGTTCGGCTTCATGCAACCTTTCACCCTGTTGAAAACCGGCCATTCCTGTAGAAAACTCGGCCATCCTCAATAGAGACGCGGTGATAAGAAATCTGAAGGCGGCCTGATTCTTTTATCCGCGCACCCAAAACCGCTTTCTCAAGCTAAAATCCCCATCATGGAACCCACCGAAATGCAGGAGTTCACCAAGCAACTCCACGAGGCCAACGAAGAGGGTGGTGAATCGCTCACCCGTATCTCCCTGGCTATCTCTATTCTTGCCGTTCTTGTTGCCATGGTCACCGTGCTCGGGCATCGCAGCCACACCGAAGCCATCCTGATGCAATCCCGCGTCGCCGATCAATGGAACCTCTACCAGGCCAAGAAGATCCGGATGGACAGCCTCTCGGTCACGGTGGATCTCATTCCACTGCAAAACTTCGCCAACGCCGCCGGTGCAGCCGCCAAGCAGCAGGAGTATAAAGCGCACATCGAAAAGTGGAAGGGTGACCTCGTCGAAGAGCAGCAGAAGGCCCACGAATACGAGCATGAGGTCCATCTCGCGGAGCGGCGCGCCAGCCATTACGATCTCGGCGAAGCGCTGCTGCAGATCGCCGTGGTCCTCTCCTCGATCACGCTCTTCACGCGTCGCCGATCCTACTTCTTTCTCGGCATCGGCATTGGAGGCATCGGGCTGGTGATCGCATCCTTAGCCTTGTTCGTTCGCTAGCTGAAGCGGCTGACGTCCATCCCCAGCGCAAACTTCTCTCCGTGCGTCTGCAACTCGTCCCACGTCACCTCGCGCCGGGTGTATCCGGCCATGCGGCCTAACATGCAGGTCTGCGCGGTCTCCACGCCCGCTGCAATCTGGTTGTGGAAGCGGCCCGACGTTATGCTCTCGATGAAGCTCCGGTCCTTTTCGCGATCGGCGAACTCCAGGTTGTCCTTGAACTCGCCGCTCGCGGAAAACTTGCCCGGCTCTGTTGGGGCGCCCTGCGCATCCTGCCATGACCATGCATCCTTACCGAGGATTCTGATCGCGCCTGCATACGGAATGTCGGCTGACCCCTGCGCCCCAAAGACACGCAAGCCTGCCTCAAAGAAGCCGTAGTCGCCGAACTGCGTCGAGACGAAGCTTACGTGCACGTCGTTCGGGTAGGTGTAGTCCACCTGATAGTTGTCCCAGCAGTCACCGGCGTGCGTCAGGATATTTCTGCCTCCAGTAGCCGTTGCCTTCAGCGGATGCGCGCCCAGCACCCAGTTGCACAGGTCGATGATGTGAATGTTTTGTTCGACCAGAATGTCGCCTGAAAGCACCCTGTCCCAAAGCCAGTTCCGCAGCCGCCACTCGTCGTGCGAAGCGCCTGCAGGTGCCGTCTTCTCGGTCGAGGCAGGCGCATAGTAGCTCGCCGAGATGGACGCGATCTTTCCCAGCGCACCGGCCTGCACTTTTTCGATCACCGCGGCAATCGGCGGCGCTTTCCGCACCTGGAAGCCCACATCCACGCTGAGCTTGCCTTGCACTCTCGCTGCAATCTCCAGCGCCTTCTTCGATTGCGCTACATCGACGCCTACCGGCTTCTCGCAGTAGGCATGTTTACCTGCGTTGACCACACCTTCCAGATGTTCGACATGAAACCACGGCGGCGTCGAGATCTGCACCATATCGATGTCTTTGGAGTGAGCAAGCTCCAGAAATGCGTCGTGACCATGGAACGTCAGCCTGTCCTGGACCGCCGCGTGGCCGAGTCCTGCGTTCAACTGATCGAAGTGCTGCTTGCCTAACGCGAGTTTGTCGGGAAAGATGTCTGCCAGTGCCACCACACGCGCCGTCGTGTTCTTTGCAAACGAGCTTGCCACCGACGTTCCCCGGTTGCCGCAGCCCAGCAGCCCCATGCGCACTGCCGAATTCGCCTCGTACCCAAACACTGTCTTTGACTTCAGCAGTAACAGTCCTGATGCCGCAGCCCCCGCCTTCACAAACTCCCGCCTGTTCATCGCCTTCATGCGTTCTCCCCTTTTATGCTCGCAATCGTCAGCCGACCACATCGGCCAGAACTTTCTCCAGATACGCCTTCTCCTCGCGCACATCGGCAATCTGCTGTGGCCCCGAGGTCTCCCGCTCAATCGTCACCGCGCCGTTGTACCCCAGATGGTGCAGCTTGGCGAACACCTTATGAAAATCGACCAGCCCGGTGCCGATCAGCACCTCTTCGCCCAGCTTGTTGGGGTCGGTGGGCCAGCGGCCATCCTTGGCATGAATACTCTTCACATGCGGCCCCAGAATGTCCACCGCATCCACCGGGTTCGCCTTGCCATACAGAATCAGGTTAGCCGTATCGAGCCCGACTCCGAGATTCGGCTGCGCCACATCGCGCAGCATCCGCGACATCGTCGTCGGCGTCTCCTGCCCGGTCTCCATCAGGAAGTCCTGACCATTGCCCGCGCAGTGTTTCGCCACCTCGCGAATCGCAACCACCGCCTCCGCGTAAAGCGGATCGGCAGGATCTTCGGGGATGAATCCGCAGTGCGTCTGCACCTGGCCCACACCCACCAGCTTCGCGAAGTCAGAAGCCTGGCGCAGAGCATCCATCCGCACCGCTCGCGTGGCCCGTGGAACCAGCCCAATCGTCGATGGCCCCTGCATGAAATCCCACACCAGCTTGCCCGGCCCCACCACTTCCACAGCAGTCGCCTTTACGCCATAGCGGTCGAGCAATCCACGCATCTCGGTCGCCAGCTCCGGCGTAAATTTGCCGATATAAGCGTCGAGTGAGAGAAAGCAGGTTGTCAGGCCCAGATCATGCACCCGCTTGATCGTCTCCTCCGGCCCATGAAACGGCGAGATCACCAGCCCCAGGTCCATCGTCCTGCCCATGCGTACCGGAGTACCCCTCGCCGCCGCAGGCGTCGTTGCCTCAGCCATCCCCGATGCACCTGCCAGCGCAGCCGTCGCCGCCAAACTCAGAAAATCTCTTCGCAGCATCGATCCCCCCTTGCCGGAAAAGTCCGCAACGCCGATGGGCGGCGAACTTCCAACGCGCCCACCTTACCAGAAGTCCGTCCGGGATGACCAAATCGAACGACGGACATCAGATGTTCTATCGAGAAAAGTGGCTAACTACCAGAGCTATAGGAAGCCCGACAAAACAGATGTGAATCGCCAGTTGAATCAGAAAGGCCTTCGCCGAAAATACTCGTTTAGGAGCTGCCGATAGCGGAAGCACAATGCGGCTCATCACCACATGAACGACAGCGCCGTAGACAGCGCCACACACAAACGGCATCTCTATCAGGAATGGCCACACGCGGCTAAGCGCGTAGTAGACGGCTGCAACCACAAACGCAATCGCAAAGTGAAAGAGCAGGCCGATGGCGGCAATCTTCTTTCCTCCGCTGAATGCAGAAGCTCCTAACGCGCCGCTGGCAATTCCCTGCCAGAGCCTCTCAAGCGAAAGGCCCTGCAGGGCAAACAGCGTCGAGGTAGCAGTGATGTCCAACGTGCCAGCCAGCAAACCGGCAAGGGTAATCGTCTCAAGTCCCGTCATCGCGTCCTGATCTTTTTGAGTGAAGGGGCGAAACTCCGGCGCGAACCGGCATTTCGCTGCCTACTGCGTGTGGGATTTGTAGGCTCCGACCTTATACGTCCCCGGAGTCGTGCGCGCTGCAATACTCAGCCGGTTCCACGCATTGATGGTGGTGATGGCGATGCTCAGGTCGGTCAGTTCTTTCTCATTGAACTGCTTCCGCGCCTCTTCGTACACAGCATCCGGCACATGGCCCTGCGTTATCAGCGTCAGCGCCTCGGTCCAGGCCAGAGCCGCACGCTCGCGATCGGTGTACCACGGGCACTCCCGCCAGGCATCGAGCGAGTACAACCGCTGTTCCTCTTCTTCCAGCGCCCGCAGGTCCTTCCAGTGCATGTCCAGACAGAAGGCGCAGCCATTGATCTGCGAGGCACGCAGCTTTACCAGATGCAACAGCCCTTCCTCCAGCCCGCACCCATGCAGATAAGACTCCAGCCCGCTCATCGCCCGGTAAGCATCCGGTGCTGCCTTGAAATAGTTAAAGCGCTGTTCCATGAATTCAAATCTCCTGGTAGGGTTTGCCGACGTTCTTTGGATGACTGGAGATAAAGCTACGTTCCAAAGAAAAACGCACAGGTATCCCTAACGATCTTCACCCATCGTCTTCAGCCGTTTCGCCAACTCAGGGTTGAACCGGAATGGTTCCTGCTTCACATGTGCGCACTGGTTGTATACGGCGAGCAGGCTCCGGGGATCGTCCATCACAGCAAGAACACCTGCTTTGCCGCGCTCCTCCTCGATTACATACAAAAGCTTTGCTCCGGTTGCGTGATATCCCTCGCCAAAGAAATCCGACACGGCCGTCTGATACTCCTGCTCCGACAGCTTTCCATCCATCGACCGCTGCAAGATCTCCTGCGATTCCGGCAGCAGCTTCGGCAACCGCTCCAGATCGGGCTGAATGTGTCGCTGGTCTTCCAGCTCTGCCCAGCTTCCATGCGCGTTAATCAGAAGCGTCGCGCTTCCCTCCATCAACACATCCACCAGAAAAGTCCACGCCTGAATCTGTCCGCCTTGCAGATGGAGCTGATCCTGCTTTTTATCGAGAATCCGACCGTAGCCGACGTGATGGGTCTCGTGAGCAAAGAACTCCAGCATCTCCTGCTGTGTCATCGGTTCGGAGTGCCCCTTCGACCGCCAGAGATCATCGAGCAGATCAATATAAATCCCTTGCTCAGATGCCGCCGCTCCCGCACGCCCGCCCATCACGAAGTACAGCTTCGGCGCCAACTGCACCGGCTCGGGCAAATTCTTCAGCGCAAGCGGAACAACCCCGTCGAACTTCTGGTTTGCTTCTGCGATCGCTAATCTCTTCTGCAACTCGGCAGCGTGCTGTCTTCCCCAGATCAACGAAGGGGCTACATCTTCGGTCAGCCCCTGCACACCTTTTTCTGCTCTTGCACCAGCTTCAGACGGCTCTATATGTGCAATTTTGCCCTTGCATGCTGCGATAAGAACATCTCTGTACTGCGCCGTCGTAATCCTCCGCGAGATATTCTGCTGGCCAATAATGAGCTGAGTTCCCGGCAGCGTGATTACTCGGTCAATATCTTGCGCCGATACAGGCCCTGTACTGCATTCCCGCAGAAGTCCCAGCATTGCCTGCGCCTGCGTTGCATCCACATGGGTCTTCGCGTAGCCAGTGGCAGCACTGGCAACAGTGGTCCAAACCAATAACGCTCTCACCAGCCGAATTCGCAGCATAGTGACGGTACGGACACTTCCCAGCTTTAGTTCTTAGCCCTTACCCCTGCCGCTAAGGCTTCGCGATCACACCCAGATCGACCATGCCGTTCACGAAGTACTGCACCGCCAGCGCCACCAGCAGCAGTCCCATGATGCGCACCAGGATCCTGATCCCGGTATCTCCCAGCGCCCGAGCAACCTTGTCCGAGTTCCCCAGCACCAGATAGCAGATCGCCGCTGTAATAAAGATCGAGATCAGGATGGCTGCCATCTGCCACCGCGTCTGCGCCTGGCCTACCAGCACCATCACGCTGGTAATGGCTCCTGGCCCGGCCAGCATCGGGATGCCCAGCGGAACGATTCCGGCATCGTCCTTTGCTGCTGCCTCCGTCGTATCTTCGCTGGACTCCTGAGTCGGCGACCGCTTCGCCTCCAGCATGTCCAGCCCGATCAGCAGGAGGATGATGCCGCCCGCGATCTCAAACGCCGGCAGCGTAATCCCGAACATGCGAAAGATGTACTGCCCGGCAATCGCAAATGCCGACAGAAATACGAGTGCCGTCAGCGAAGCCTTCCACGCCATCCGCCGCCGCCGCTGTTTATCCGCCCCTGCCGTGACCGCCAGAAACGTAGGCAGCGCGGCAAACGGGTCTACCAGAAAGAAGATGGAGCTTAGCGCCAACACGGAGAATCGCACGTACGCCGACCGCTCCAGCACCGCCAGGCTCATCGAATGGGCGTCAAGAATCACTCCTCATTCTCCCACGCCCCTGTCAACACACGGCTATAATTAAACATTCAGCCCTCAGGAGCGAATCGCATGGCCCTTCAGACTACGAACAATATCTGGCACAACGGAAACCTCATTCCCTGGGACAAAGCCCAGATCCACGTCATGTCCCATGTCGTCCACTACGGGTCTTCGGTGTTTGAAGGCATCCGCTGTTATACGCAGCCCAACGGAGCTGGCGTCTTCCGCCTGCAGGAGCACATGTCGCGCCTGCTCGACTCCGCCAAGATCTACCGTATGCCCCTGCCCTACACGGTCGATCAGCTCTGCTCCGCCGTCGTCGATGTCGTCGAAGCCAATGGCATCGCCCCCTGCTACATCCGGCCTATTGCATTTAGAGGCTATGGCGAAATTGGCGTCAATCCCCTCACTTCTCCTGTCGAGGTCTACATCGCTAACTTTCCCTGGGGCAAATACGTCCCCGGCAATGCCGGCGCGGACGTATGCATCTCCAGTTGGAACCGGCTCGCGCCCAACACCATGCCCTCGCTCGCCAAAGCCGGCGCCAATTACATGAACTCGCAGCTCATCCGCATGGAGGCTGAGGTCAACGGCTACTCCGAGGGCATCGGGCTCGACGTCAACGGCTATCTCTCCGAAGGCTCGGGCGAAAACCTCTTTCTCGTCAAGGGCGGCATCCTCTATACGACGCCCCTCGCCAACTCGGTACTCAGCGGCATCACCCGCGCCTCGGTCATCACGCTGGCCAGGCAACTCGGCATCGAAGTCGTCGAGCAGGCGCTGCCCCGTGAGATGCTCTACATCGCCGACGAGGCCTTCTTCACCGGCACCGCCGCCGAGGTTACACATCTGCGCTCGGTCGACCGCATCCTGGTAGGCGACGGCACCATGGGGCCTATCACCAGCGCCCTGCACGAAGAGTTCTTTGCCATCGTCAACGGCCTCAAGCCCGACCGCCACAACTGGCTCACGCCGGTCAACGTCAAGGTAGCCGAGCCTGTCGGCGCGTAAAACTCTTCTACCGCTTCAAGCAAGTGGCCCTCCCGATTATCGAGAGGGCCATTTCAATTTGCGCTGCTTAGTTTCGTTACAGATAGACCATAAGCCTAAGCCTTATGGAGGCTCTTGGACGGGTTCCGCAGGCCCAGCACATGAAAGTCTTTGAGGCCGCCCTTCAGCACGTAAACCAGCTTGTTGTTGCCGTTCGGGTCGGTGGGCATCAAAAAGAAGCCGTCCTGCAGCACAAAGTCGGAGTTATTGCTGACGATTCCCTCAATCATCTCGCTGTCATGGAAGTAAACGCGCACCCACAGGCCTTCAAGAACCGGCGCATGTCCATGAAAGTGCAGCGCCCTGTGCTTGAGATCTCCCTCGAACGTCTTGACGAAAAAGACCGCCTTGGCATCCTTGGTGGGCACCTCTTCGATTGTCTGAGAGTCCAGCAGGCGCAGCCTGATCGAGTCCAGAGGCGACTCCTGCGTGCTGTGCAGAAGCTCCTCAACCGATCCCAAATCCGTTACTTCCGCAAAGCCGCGCACAGCCCGGTCTTCATACCGGACAACGATCCGATGTGTATTTGCTGACTCTCCATCGCCACGTTGCGCCACTAAGCCTGACTCCGCGGAGAGAGATCGTACTGCTTAATCTTGTAGAGCAAAGCCTTGTAGCTGATCTGAAGGTCGCTGGCTGCGGCCTTCCGGTTCCATCCAGTTCCCTCAAGCACGCGAGCAATTGCCGTCGCCTCCGCGTCGCCCTTCAACCCTCGAACCAGGGCCTTAAGCCCGGCTCCGTTTGAGGCTTCTCCGGCGGTACCGGAAGAGCTCTGGCTACCACCTGACGGGGAAAGCTCGTCCAGAATCGCGCGCTCATCCCCCAGAACCAGGTAGCGATTGACAACGTTTTCCAGTTCGCGCAGATTGCCGGGCCAGGGATGCTCAGTCAGCGCATTCATCAGTCTTGGCGAGAAGGGAAGCTCATCGCGCCCATACCGCTTTGCTCCCTTGCGCATAAAGTACTCGGAAAGCACGGGAATCTCCTCCCTGCGCTCGCGCAGCGGGGGGATGTTGAGCGTGAAGCCGTTGAGGCGATAGTACAAATCCTCGCGAAAGGTCTTCTGCGCCATCGCCTCTTTCATGTTGATATTCGTTGCCGCGATCACGCGCACATCCACCTTCATCGGAGCGCGGCTGCCGAGGCGCGAAAAAGTTCCATCCTGCAATACCTGCAACAACTTAGCCTGTAGAATCGCGGGCATCTCGCCGATCTCGTCGAGAAAGATCGTTCCGCCGGTGCAGACTTCAAACTTTCCGGGCTTGGTCTTGATCGCGCCGGTAAATGCGCCCTGCTCGTAACCGAATAATTCGCTTTCGAGCAGCTCGGCTGGAACGGCAGCGCAATTGACCTTCAGGAAGATATGCTGGCTGCGGGCCGACATCATGTGCGTGTAGAGCGCAAGAATCTCTTTTCCGGTGCCGCTCTCCCCAAGGATGAGCAGAGGGATATCGGCGCGGGCCACCAGCGCGGCCTGCGACTCCAGATCGCGCATCCGCTTGCTAGACCGCACGAAGGAATGGGTCTCGTTCAGAGGTATCTCGCGAGGCGTATCCGCCGATGATGTCTTCTTGTCCGCGGATGCGAGCTGCTCTTCAATGGTCGCTTCCACGTCGCAGCCGACAAATGGCTTCATCACGATGGCCTTGACGCCCAGCCTGATGACCGTCTCGATGTCACGCAGCTCGGACGAGCCTGAGAGCACAATGACTGGAAGATGCGGCTTGGAACAACGAATCTGGGTCAGCAACGGGAGCGAGTCGCGGTTGCTGTGCAGGGCCAGCAAAAGAAGATCGGGCTCGTCGCGCTGTTCGAGCCTGTCAAGCAACGTTTGTTCTTCCGAGAACAGACTAAGGACGTATTTGCCCCCAAGGGTCGACCGGAGATAATCAAGAACCGCCAGGTCCGGTTCCAGAATAAGAATCTGGGCCCGCGACTTCGCAGTGGACTTCGAAACAGAGACCGGATGAGACAGCGAAGTTGCCATACCAAAAAACCTCTTTGTCGCAGACTTGGCCAATTACCAAATCTTGCGATACTCATGAACCCGAATCGTTCCCTATTCGAACCCAACTCGTCTTCGATCTATCCGTCAAAATACTCTGACGGCCCTGCTGCCCGAATTCTAGATCGGTCGTGAAAGAACCGCGACAGAAAAAATGTTAACAACTTTGCCGACAAAAGAGATAAAGGTTTTCCATTTCTCTTCTCCGAACAGGTCTAGCTTACTATGCAACTTACATTGCAGATGAGAACAAAATGTCATTTTTTTGCAGATTACTTTGGTAAACATTTTCACTATGACCTCGCAAAAGCTGATGAATATGGGATTACATCAGCAATCGAAGAAGGCCTACTCTTCTAATACGTTAGTTTGAGCAAAAAAGATGTCCCCATCTCCATCTCTTTGAGCCAATTGGTTGTCTACGTGCAACATGACTGGCATTGCAATATTGTGCCTCCTGCACCTTGATAGGAAAAATAATCTTGATTCACCACGCTGAATCCGTTGCTGCGCTCAACCTGCCGCCACTCGACATCATTTTCGGGAGAACTGCAGCAATGCAGGCAGTCCGAAACAAACTGGAACGAGTCGCAGAGACTGATGTCCCTGTTCTCATCCAGGGGGAGAGTGGCACAGGGAAAGAGGTTTGCGTTCGCCTGCTCCATGCTCTCTCCAAGCGTGCCAGCGGCTCTCTGGTTAAGGTAAGTTGCCCCGCAATTCCCCATTCTTTGCTTGAAACCGAGCTGTTCGGATACGAAAAAGGCGCCTTTACCGGGGCCATGTCGACGAAACAGGGCCGGGTGGAACAAGCACACATGGGGACGTTGTTTCTCGACGAGGTTGGAAGCCTTGATCTCGCAGTCCAGGCCAAGCTGTTGCAGGTTCTGCAGGATGGCACCTTTACGCGGGTTGGAGGACATGAC
Organism: Granulicella sp. L56; assembly: GCF_009765835.1. Lineage (NCBI taxonomy): Bacteria > Pseudomonadati > Acidobacteriota > Terriglobia > Terriglobales > Acidobacteriaceae > Granulicella > Granulicella sp. L56. The sequence continues at coordinate 1,113,318 of NZ_LMUS01000006.1, forward strand.
CCGCGCTCGATTACGACCCGGCTCGTCTCGGCTGCCAACTGCGACCTTCGCAATCAGGTGGAAGATGGGACGTTCCGTCTCGATTTCCTCTTTAGAATCAATGCAGTAACGATTAATCTTCCACCTTTGCGGCAGCGCATTGCAGACCTACCCGTCCTAATCGACTACTTCATCGAGCACTATGCAAAAGTTTTCCACCATGCACCGGAATTACTCTCCAAGAGCGCTGTGCGGTTGATGCAGAACTATCACTGGCCGGGAAATATCCGCCAGCTCGAGAATCTTATTCGGAGCTATGTCCTTATAGGGAGCGAGGATGCGCTGGTTGCGGAGCTGATGCCGGAGACGCCGCGCAGCGGAATCACCACGGAGATTGATCTGAGCGAGCCGGTATCGCTGAAGAACATTACGAAGAAGGCGACTCAGGATCTGGAACGGCAGATCATTTTGAAGGTCTTGCAGGAGAATAGCTGGAACCGCCAAAAAACCGCTAAGTGGCTTCAAATCAGCTATCGGTCGCTGTTGTACAAACTGAGCGAGGCGGGGATGCCGGAAGTTCCACCGCGGCCGCTGCGGATTCCCGGTCTGGTGAAGAAGACCTCCGAGAGAACGCTGAAGCCTGCGCTTTCGTCGCGGAGCAGGATTTATTAGAGCGGTTCTCCTCCAGATGTAGTTTTGATGATTCGAGCAACCGCAGATTCCCTTCGGGAATGACAAACAAAGGGAAGCTACACCTGAGAGGAAACAGCTATAGGATGCTTCCAGGTTTGAAACCCCGGCTTTGGCCGGGGTTTCGTTGTTTACGAAGGGTTTACTGTGCGCCCTGGCGGCGGATGATGGTCTTGATGGTCTCGAACATGATGAGGAGGTCGAGACCCAGGGTCATATGTTTGATGTAGTAGAGATCGAACTCCAGCTTTTCGCGGCTTTGGGCGAGGGTGGCTCCATAACCGTAGCGGACCTGGGCCCAGCCGGTGAGGCCCGGGCGGATCATGTGGCGGAGGTCAAAGTAAGGAATCTGCTCGGAGAGCCACGGCACGAACTCAGGCCGCTCGGGGCGGGGGCCGACGAAGCCCATGTCGCCGCGCAGGACGTTCCAGAGCTGGGGGACCTCGTCGAGCCGGGTCTTGCGCATGAACATGCCGATGCGGGTGACGCGAGGATCGTTCTTGGTGGCCCACTTGGCTCCGGCGGCTTCGGCATCGGTACGCATGGTGCGGAATTTGTAGACGGAAAAATTGCGCCCGCCCATGCCAACCCGGGTCTGCCGGAAGAAGATGGGGCCGGGAGACGACATGCGGACCATCAGAACGACGAAGGGAAAGAACGGAAGGAAGAGGAGCAGGCCGATGGCCGCGGTCAGGGTGGAGACGATGCGGCGGGCGATCTGCTGCGAGGGTTTTACGCGAAAGCCTTCGCTGTAGATGAAGTTACTGGGACGGAGGCCGTCGAGGTAGAGCTTGCCGGTCAGCCGCTCTAAGAGCGCGCCTGCCTCTTCGATGACGACGCCATTGAAGCGCAGCTTGAGCAGCTCGCGCATGGGGAGAGTGCCACGGCGATCCTCGAGCGCTACAACCAGGCGGTCGATGTGATGCTTCGAGCCGTCGAGATCGGCCATGGCGGCGCCGAAGACCTCGTGCCGCTCTGCCTTGTCGTCGGTAAAGCCGTCGCAGCCGACGACCTCCATACCGGCGTCCCGGCGATTGCGCAGGAGATTGACGACCATCTGGGCCCGCTCGCCGGCACCGAGGACGTAAACCCTCTCGCGGAAGGCGTCCCTGCCGATGAGCCACTCATAGACGCCACGCCAGGCGACCAGCCCGATGGTAAGGAAGATAAGGCCGAGCAGAAGGACGGAGTGGGCGATGTCGATGGCGGGAAAGAAATAAATAATGCCGGAGAGCAGAAAGGAGAGAAAGCCGAGGACGAGCAGAAGGCGAAAGTAGATCTCCCAGCTTTCGGAGATGCGCTGCGGTTCGTAGAGGTCGAAGTAATAGGAGATGAGCAGCGTGAGGATAATGAGGGCGACAATCTTGACCCAACCGTATTCGAAGTTGAGGACGAGATAGGAGTCTGGCCCGGCGATCAGCACCGTCGCCAACAGAAAGCAACCGCCGATAATCAGCGCCTCGCACAACAGTAAAACGATGGTGCGAGTTGGGTAGTACACGTTGAATAGGCGAATCATTGCTCTCTCTTACCGGCGATCTGCTGTAGACCGTGAACCCTGGACAACATCAATATTCTTCATGGCTGACTTGGATCGGATTTTGCCACCGTCCAGATTCGATCAGCCTTTGGCAAATTCCAACAACATAAGAGAGCATACCCCAAGGGCTAAAGCCCTTCTTTTCATTCGCCCCTGATAAACGATCCAAACTAAACCTGTTCCCAGCCAGGGAAGAAGGCAGCTCGATGATTCCATCTCAATTTACGGCAAGATTGAGGTGACGAACCTTCAATACCTGGTGATTTTTCCGCGCCGTCCCAAGTCCGTTACTCGTTGGTGGAGTCGTAGCCATAATAGCTGCCGACCTGAGGAGCCTCGCGCACAGCATTGAGCACAAAACCAAGAACCTTCGCAGCTTTCAACTCGCTCTGCGCGCGCTGTGCAACGGGGAATTTGGTGACCCCGCCGCGGGCGACAAGAAGGACACCATCGCAGGACCGGGCGAGGTTGACCGCATCGGAGACAGGGAGAACCGGGGACGAGTCAACAATAATCCAGTCGAAGTAGGGAGAGGCCTGGCGGATCAGGTCGCCAAAGCGCGGGCTGCCGGAGAGGTCCGCTGCCTTGTCCCCGCCATTGCCTCCGGCGATAAAGGTGAGGTTAGGAAATATGGGCTGCTTCGCGGAATCGGTGGACGGCATCTCCTCGGCACGCTGCATAATCTCGACGAGGCCAGCCTTGCCCGCCAGATAGTCGGCGAGGCCGGGCTGCGACTCGCAGCCGAGGATCTGATGCATGGTGTAGCGGCGCATGTCGCCGTCGATCAGCAGTACCTTGCTGTTCTTGTGGCGCGCGAGACTAAGGGCCAGGTTCGTGGAGACGAAGCTTTTGCCCTCCTGGGGCATACCGCTGCTGATAAGGATCGACTTAAGCGGACTGACGTCACGCAGCTCGAAGATGCGCGAGCGGAGGCTGCGGAACTGCTCGACGGCAGGGCCGCGATGCAGGAGCGCCGGAAGCTGGGCGAAGGCCGGGCTCCAGGGACGCCTTTCGATCTTGCTGAGGTCAAGCGGTTCCTTGACGACGGCAGCAGCTACGACCGGGGTCGGGGCCGGTGCCGCGTAACGGGGAGGCGCTGTCGCGGCAGCGGGTGACTCGTATTCCGCCTCGGCGGCAGCAGTCTGCGCAAGAGGCTCGAAATCGGCTGGCTGGGCCGGATTGGCTAGCTGTTCTGCTGGCTGTTCTGGGATTAGCGGCTCGCGCTCGCGTTTTTCCAGAGCGCGCTCGGCCTCTGCTTTCTGGAGTGCTTCGTATATGCGGCTCATCGATCTTGCCTTCCCGTGGGATCACCGTTAAAAGCTGTGCTGAAGTTGAGAGCGTCGCCGGATACGGAGAGTGGCGACGACATGCCACCGCCTCCCATGGCCGCTGAGGAGATAAGAAATGGCTGCGTCTCAAGTTCGAGCTCCACCGCTACGCCTTCGACAATGGCCGGAGTAATCTCCCGAATCTGTTCCACGTAGCCCACAATCAGTGAGTGCTCGCAGAGCAGGTTGATGATGCGCGGAATGCCGCGGCTGAATCGGTGGATGAGGCTGAGCGCCTCCTGCGAGAAGATAGGCCACGATGCACCGGCGATGCGGAGACGTTCCGCCACATAGGCGTGGGTCTGACTCTCGGTGAGCGACTGGGTGCGGCACCACAGCGAGACGCGCTGGCGAAGCTGGCGGACGCTGGGGTGGCGAAGTTTCTCCTCAAGCTCGGGCTGGCCGGAGAGGACGATCTGGAGCAGCTTCTCCGACGAGGTTTCAAGGTTGGTGAGCAGCCGAATCTCTTCGAGCAGGTCCCAGGAGAGGTTCTGCGCCTCGTCGACGACGACCACACAGGTCTCTTCCATGCGAAAGCGCTCGATGAGCCAGCGATTGAGCTGGAGCAACATGCCGGACTTGGTGCGGGTTGTCGGGGCAATGCCGAAGTCGGTAAGCACGAACTCGAGGAAGTCCAGGGTGTCGAGGCGCGGGTTGAAGACGAACGAGGTGGACACGCGACGGCTGCTAAAGGAGCTGAGAGCGCGACGCAGCAAGGTGGTCTTGCCTGTGCCGACCTCGCCGGTGAGCACGGTGAAGCCCTTGCGGGCGGAGATGCCGTACTCCAGGCAGGCGAGGGCCTCGCGGGTGTGCGGCATCATGTAGAGGAACCGCGGGTCCGGGCTGGTACCGAAGGGACTGCTTTGCAGCTTGTAGAAGCTCTTGTACATGATCAGCTACCCGCATTCACGAGCGGCTTGGTGTCCGCTGCAAGGTCTGGCTGACGGCGAAACGGCCATCTGCGCTGGGACGGTGCGGGCTCGTCGTCACTGGAGAAGCCAATCACCCCCAGGGTCGGCAGCTTGGTGAATGCCCAGATATCGCGCTCGCTGCGGACTGCGGTGTCACGATACTCGATGAGGCCCACAATCAAAATGCCCAGCGCAAGGCCCCCGACGAAACCTCCAAGCGCGAAGACCAGCCGGTTGGGGAAGGTTGGCGCTTCAGGAAGGTTGGGCGCATCCATGATCCTGAAGTTCTCGCCCTGCTGACGTTTTTCGAGATCTGTTCCCATTTTAGCCAGGTTCATCTTGTTGAGGAGATCATCATAGAACTGTTGGGCGGTGGCATGGTCACGGGTGACGTCTTTGAACTGCTCCTGCACGGCCGGGGTGGACTCGATGCGTCCCTGATAGCTGCGGATCTGGTTCTGAATCTGGGCCTGATCGTGCTTCTTCTGAACAATTCCCTGTTCGACGGAGCGGAGCTGGGCGCGAAGCTGCTGCACGCTCAAGGAATCATGGGCATTGGGAGTCGAGATCGACGAAGCCTTCGCGGGTGCGGGAGCCTTCGCCATCTGGGCGCGAAGATCCTTGATCTTGCGCCGGACGGCGACAACATCGGGATAGTCTTCGGTGTAGCGGCCGGAGAGGTCAGCCTCCTGAGCGAGAAGAGACTCCAACTCGGTTTGCTGAGCCTGTGGAGCTACGGCCCCACCGGAGGTGCTTGAACTTTGAGCCACCTGCTGGGCCAGCATCGCCTCCTCGTAGCTCTTGTCCTGCTCAAGCCGTGCGAGTGCCTGCGTGGCCGCATCCAACTGAGTATTGAGGCTGGTCAACATATTCATGTTGGTCGCTTCTTCGCCGGGAAGTCTGCCGGCGTACTGCTCCTGAAAACGGGCGAGCTTGGAGTCCTGATCGTCGAGTTTACTCTTGGCGTCGGCGAGCTGGGCCTGAAGGAAGGACGTGGTGCCCTCGGCGGAGGCGGTGCGGTCGCTGAGGTTTTCGCTGACGAAGAGCGAGGTGATCTCGCCGCAGACAACCTGGGCGGTTCGAGCGTCACTGGCCTGGTAGGAGATATAGAAACCAGGCATCCCCGACGAACCCGCCGATTGAATGGGCTTGATGTCGATGTTCTTGCGGACAGCGTCGACGCGGTCGTCCATGGATATCTTGCTGGTGCCGTACAGGTTAAAACGCTCAATGATGGGCTGGATGCGGGAGCGGCTGAGGATCTGCTCCTTCATCGAGGCAAGACGAGTGCTGAGGTCCTCTGTAACAACGGGTTTGACGTAGCTGTCGGGGACCTTCTGCTGCTCCACCAGTACGAGCGTCTGGGAGACATAGCGGGGCTGCACGAGATGGCTGATCCCGTAAGTGAAGATGGGGAGGATGAGCGCCGGGATGACGACGATCCACCATCTGCGCTTCAGAATAGCGGCGTAGTCTTCCAGATTTAATGCGCGATGGCCAAGCATGGTAACTCCTTAAAACTGACCGAGAGATGTGGAGCGGGGAGAGAAGGTGATTCCAACTCCAAACGTCTGCGTTAGACCGCTAAAGGCATTTTGCGTACTCAGCGAATCGTCGATGGATTGATGTTGAATGTTGTAAGTGGCGAAGGCGGAGAAGGAATCGGTCAATTTGCGCGAAACCTGCACACCGGCAAAGGTGAGGTTGGTTGTTCCACCGGCATAGGGGAACAGGGAGGTCGAGGAACCGACAAGAGCCCCCTCCTGCAACAGTCCGGACGTATGAGTATAGTTCCCGCTCAGAGAGGCCCTCCAGTCGGGACCGTAGGACCTGCCAATCGAGGCCGAGATGTCATCAGAGAGAGCACCGGGCTGCACCCCGGAGCCGCCGTTGACTCCGCGTGAGTAGCTTACGCTCATCTGGGTGATTTCGCGGATGTAACTGAGATTGAGATTGGTACTCACCGTCACACGAGAAGGGATCAACGCACTATTGGAGCTACTGAGCCACATAGGCCCCGCAGAGGCGCTCCCTTTGAGCGAGCTGCTTAAAGTGCGTTCGAATGCGGCAGTGATACCACGGGTTTGCATGGTCAGACCGATGCCGCCCCCGTAGCTGTAAGTCGAATAGAGAGCGCTTCCGCTGATCGTGTCTCGCGCATCGAGGCGATGATTGAGGCCAAGGTTTCCCGAGTACTGGGTGTTTTCCAGACCTTCTCCCTTGGGAAAGCGAAGCATCGACCAGTCCCCTGAGCCGCTGATAGAGGTCAGGGGAGTAAGTTCCCTCTCGACGTTCCCAGTGAGGGCGTTACTGACATTGGTGGCATTGTTCGTCAGCACTCCGCCCGCAGGCCCACTGGATACTCCCTGACCCGTCCCTGATCCGAGGTCCCCTACGCCGGGAATTCCGGAAAGGCCCAGCGTGGGGGTTTCCGGCAGATAACTAACCGAATCCGAGACGGCGAAGTGCCATCGGCCGGCAACCAGACCTTGAGAGATGGCAAGGTTCTGAAAGGAAGTCGCGTGACCGCCGTACTCATTGCCCAGAATAAGGCCGCCAGCGTAGATCATGCTGAATGGATGCACAACGCTTGTGGAGTTGTACGCTGCGTCTCCTGAGAAAACGGCCGAATTGCCGGTGCCCACTCTCTCACTTCCAATCTCGACCATCTCCGAGGCGCGCAAGGCGTAGTGGAAGACGCCATCGACCGAGGGAAGGCTGGGGCCGACACTGGGCGACATGGTGCCAGCGGGAACCGCCTGCGCACAGGCTACGGAAGCCGCCGCAGCGATGAGCGCCAGGGTAGCAATACAACTCTTCAGGTAGCGGCTCATGGAACCACAATCGTGTCGCCAGGTTCGAGCGAGACGTCCTGTTTATCGTCGCCTTTCAGCGCTTTTTTATAGTCAAAGGGTATCTTCTTCTGGGCAGCGCCGGTGCCGCGCAGAATGTAGATGCGCTTGGCGTGAGCGAAGGGCGAGAGGCCGCCAGCCGAGGAGATTGCCTGCAGCGGCGTCATGCCCGGGGTCATCGCGAGCGCGCCGACATGGCCGACATTTCCGATCACGAAGATCCGCTGGCTGTTAACACCGAGAACAACGACCGAGACGATGGGGTCCTGGACGTACTTCTTAAGTCGCTGGGTGATGTCGGCGGCGAGTGCCATGGGGGTCAGTCCCGCGGCCTGCAGGTCACCCAGCAGAACGAGGGAGATCCGGCCATCGGGCCGGACGGGAACCGTACCCGAAAGAGTAGGCTCCTTCCAGACCGTGACCTGAAGCGAATCCTCAGCGCCAATCATGTAGTGGGCGATATCGCTGGAGTCCGTCGTGGATGGCTTTTGCGTTGCATCCGTCGCGGCAGGGGGAACACTCTGTGCGGTTGCAGCGGCTGGGGATTGCGTTTGTTGGGCAACTGCGGCAGAAGGCATTGCAGGCAACATTGCCATGAGCACGACAAGAGACCACTTCATTGGGTAACTCCCTCTCTTCAAGCCGCTAACCGGCTTCTCCCATTCTGCCTCATCTGCTTCCTGTTGCAGCCTTTTTGTCTTGAATATCCGATAATGGCCCCACAGGGAGCCCTGCGCGAGTGGTGTTGAATCGATTGCCTTTGCAGCAGTCGCTACACCCCAGCGATAGATTGTCGTGCCAACATGGCCGGTTGGGTCAACCGCCCGTCCTGTGCACTCTTGATTTTGTTTCGTAAAACCTACAATCATAGGAATCCTTTTGGCTAATACGTGGTTCTGAAGCACGAAGAATGCCAAACTGGAGGACAAGGCAGGGTTTGACTAAAAAGTTGCAACCTTTTGCTGGTTCTGCCCATAGTCATGCAGCCATCTGATTTGGTTATGGTCTATAGTTCCCAAAAGGAGCGCTGCTGTAGCGATGGGGCCGCATTAATGTGCAAATTGACGGCACATGTGGGAAATGTTTTTCCCATGACTTAACCCATCGTCTTCCACTTTGACGGGGGATTGGAGTTCTTTCCGGGAAAGAACCAGCCCATCGCTGCGGCATTCAAATTGCTTACAGGAGACATGTGAAGTATAACGTCTTACGAATGACAGGCAGTACCCAAGCCGAGCCTTATCCTCCTGAGCTGACCGCGAGCCGGGAAGACCGTGGGCCTAACGGCTCGAATGCTGCGAGCGAACCCCGCAGATATGGCTGGCTGCCCTATGCCATCGTCGCCGCGCTGCTGGTCACCATCTACTACCACATCGCAGGCAAGCTGGTTTACGACTGGTACACCATCCCTGACTACTCTCACGGTTTCCTGGTGCCGCTCTTTGCCGGGTACCTGATCTGGGACAAGAAAGCGGCCCTAAGCGCAGTTCCAGTGCAACCAAGCTGGCGCGGGCTCTCCCTGATCGTGCCAGGCATCGTCCTGCTTATTCTTGGCGTCTACGGGGTTGAGCTTTTTACCACCCGCATGTCTTTCCTCCTCCTGATGGGAGGGCTGATATGGACGTTCTTTGGCGGAAAGATGCTGCGTGAGCTGCGGTTTCCCCTGCTGGTGCTCATTCTCGCCATTCCGATTCCCGCCATCGTCTTCAATCACATCACCTTTCCATTGCAGTTGATGGCATCGCGGATCGCCAGCGACATCTTGCCGATGTTGGGCGTCCCTGTGCTGCAGGAAGGCAACGTCATCCAGCTACCGGCGATGAAGCTGGAGGTAGCCGAGGCGTGCAGCGGCATCCGCTCCTTAATGAGCCTGTTCGCGCTGGCGGTCTTCTACGGCTATTTCCTTGAGCGCCGGACCTCGCGCCGGACGATTCTGGCACTGGCCAGTATTCCCATCGCGGTGGCCGCGAACGTTGTCCGCATCGTCGGCACCGGCCTGTGCGTGCAGTACTGGGACCCGGACAAAGCGGTTGGGTTCTTTCACGAATTTTCCGGCTGGGTCATGTTCGTCATCTCCCTCTGTTGCCTGTACCTCGTCCACCGGGCGATGCAGCTTATCTGGCCGACGACTGGGGAAAAAGCATGAAGTCACCCAAATTCTGGACGGTTGTCCTCCTTCTTGTCGTCACTGCTCTAATCCTGCACAGCCGCGGCGATACCGACCGCGTGCCCCCCAGCGAGCCCTTGAAACTGATGCCGGAGACGATCGGCTCATGGACAGCACAGGACCTGCCCATCGCCGACGACGTTCTTTCTGTGCTGGGCAAGGGCGATTTTCTCAACCGCATCTACACCAGCTCACAGCCTGTCAACATCAGCCAAACATCTGAGCCAGTTGCTGCTAACCTGCCGATCGGGCTCTTCATTGGCTACTTTCCCACGCAGCGCACGGGCCAGACCATGCACTCACCTCAGAATTGCCTGCCGGGAGCGGGCTGGACGTTCGATTCCCGCCGCTACATCAACCTGAAAGACGTGAATGGCAAAAGCTACAGGGTGGGCGAATACCAGATCAGCAATGGGGAGATCCGACAGTTCGTCATTTACTGGTATCAGGCGCATGGACGGAGCATTCCCAATGAATATGTCGCAAGGGCCTATATGGTCGCCGACGCCATCCGCCTGGACCGCACCGATGGAGCGCTGGTGCGCGTCATCACACAAATTGCGCCGACAGAGACGGTGGCGGATGCCCGCGAACGCGCGGTTCACTTTACCAGCCTGATGGCACCCATGCTGTCCCGGTTCATACCGAACTAAGGACAAGATGGAACGGAAATTGCTCAGGGGTGAAGTGAGTACCCTATATCGCTCCATAGCAAAGAGAGCAAGCATTACGAGATAAAGTTTGTTTGAAAAGGATCGAGGAAAGTAATGAAGAAATCACTGACTCCGGCGGCATATCGAGTTTTGGTAGTTTTGGGCCTGGCCGTGACACTTGGCCTCAATATGGGCTGCAAACGCGACCCCAATAAGCTGAAGCACAGCTATCTGGACAGCGGAAAGCGGTATGAGGACCAGGGCAAGCTGAAGGAAGCCGCCATCCAGTTCTCGAATGCGTTGAAGGTAGACCACAACTTCGGCGACGCACACTACGAGCTGTCGAAGGTCTATCTCAAGCAGGGCGCCATGATGCAGGGCTATGCGGAGTTGATGCGCACCGTCGACCTGCAACCGAACAACCTAAAGGCACGCATTGACCTGGGCAACCTGCTGCTGGCGGGCCATCAGTCGGACAAAGCCGCCGACCAGGCAAATGCAGTTCTTGCACTGGACACCAATAATGCCGATGCCTACGCTCTGCTCTCGAGCATTGCGGCGACCAAGGGAGATCGTGCCGAGGCGCTCAAGCAGATCAAGCAAGCTCTTACGCTCGATCCGAACCGTGCGACCTTCCATGCATCGCTTGGACTGCTTGAGAGCTCCGATCCAACCAGCGGCACCTCTGCCGAAGACGAGCTGCGCAAGGCAGTCTCGCTTGACGGCAAGAACGTGACGGCCCACCTTGTCCTGGCGGCGTTGCTGGAGAAGAAGAACGACCTGCAGGGAGCGGAGACCGAGTTGAAGAATGCCATTGCCGCCGATCCGAAGAACATCATCGCTCGGGCGAGCCTCGCCAACTTCTATATCCGCCGGAACGATAACGCGAAGGCGGAGGAGACCCTTCATCAGGCGACTGACGATCTAAATGATACGGGTACGGGTGCTGACCTGCTGGCGTCCTATTATTTGCGCACCAATCAGGTTGACAAGGCGGAGGCCGCTTATGCCGACCTGGTGTCGAAACATCCGAAGAGCGCTCCGCTGAAGCTCGTCTATGCGCAGATTCTGCTTCGCAAGCACGACATTCCGAAGGTGCGCGAGATCTCGGACGAGCTGAACAAGACGGATCCCAGCCTTCCTGAAGTGGCTGTTCTGAAGAGCATGATTCTGCTGAATGACAACAAGACGGACGAGGCATTCGGTGTGCTGCAGAAGGCAGCGAAGGCCAATCCGGATAATCTGCAGGTCAAGCTCTGGCTGGGTCGCGCGGCGATGGCGAAGGGCGACACCACTACCGCACAGCAGAGCTTCCGCGACGCTTCACGCATCAATCCGAAGAGCCTGGAGGCGCAGAGCGGCCTGGCACAGGTCTCGATGCAGCTTCACGACGTTACAACGCTGGCACAGGTGGCAGAGGCGACGATCGCCATCGCTCCTCAATCGGCGATTCCGTACCTGTGGCGCGGCATGGCCGAGGGAAGCCAAAAACTGTGGGACAAAGCTGAGGCTGACTTCAACCAAGCCATCAAGCTTGATCCAAAGAATGCCGAGGCCTATCTGGAGCTGGCCCAGATTCGTCTGATCCAGAAGAAGATCCCCGAAGCACAGAGCCTGCTGGAGCAGTCGCTTCAGAACAACCCGAACTCTGCACGCGCTCTCAGCCTGCTGGCCTCCACGGACTTGTATCAAAAGCAGCCCGCCAAGGCGTTGAGCCGAGTTCAGGAGCAGATTGCCAAGTCTCCGCAAAACAGCGAAATGTATGACCTGCTAGCAGGGCTGCAGATGCAGACAGGCGATGCCAAGGGATCGCTGGTATCGGCCCAGAAAGCCATGCAGATCAATCCCAAGGACCAGGCAGCCGTGATGGCATACGCCCGCGCGCAGGCTGCTACCGGCGATACAGGTAAGGCCATTGCCACCTGGCAGCAGTGGACGAAGGACCACCCGAACGATGCACAGGCGTTCACAGTGCTGGGCACGCTGCAGGAGGCTCAGAGCGATCGCAGTGGCGCCACCGACTCTTACAAGAAGGCCCTGTCGATTGATCCCGACCAGGCAGTCGCTTCGAACAACCTGGCCTATCTGATGACGGAGACAGGGGGAAATCTGGATGTGGCGCTGTCGCTGGCCCAGACGGCCCGACGCGCGATGCCCAATTCGCCTGATACAGCCGATACCCTGGCGTGGATCTACTACCAGAAGGGAAATTACAATTCGGCGCGCGATGTATTGGAAGATACGGTGAAGACTTCGCCTGACAGCGCATCGATCCAATATCACCTGGGGATGATCTACAGCAAGCTCTCCGACAAGGCGAATGCAGAGCTTCACCTGAAGAAGGCAGCCGACCTTGCTCCCAATACGCAGACGGCAAAGGATGCAGAGAAAGAACTGGGCCTTATCGGTTGATAAAGCCCAGTTCACGGCCCGGAATAATCGCGCTGCGCTGAATGATTAGCGGAAGCGAAAGACAAAGCCGGTGCTGAAACTAAGCAGCTTCGAAGCAGGGATATTGCCATTGCCGCCAATGGTGGAGCTGCTGGCGGTTTGAAGAGAGTTGAACCCTACTTCGACGACACGGAAATCCACATGCCGGCTGAGCGAGTAATCGGCACCACCAAAGACTCCATACTGTGCCCGGTTGATGCGTACGGTGCTGGTAGGAGGACGAGTGGTGCCGACACCGACCGAAGCCTGGATATAGGGCTTTAATGGACGGCTGAAGGGCTTGGTTTCAACCCGGAGACCTAACATGAAGCTGTTCAGCGATGCGCTGTTGCCGTGGACGATGGAGTCACGAACATCCAGACCGACCTCGGTTTTGCCCCGCTGATAGAAGTTATAGTAGCCTCCCATATCCACGCCGTAGAACATCCTGGAGGTGGAGTTCGCTCCAAGGAAAGCGAAGGGGCCCGTATCGGCTTGCGAGTTGCTGACTCGGGTGGCGATGGGGTTGAGATAGAGGCCAAACTGAGCCTGGGCCGCAACGGTCGTCAGGGACAAGCAGACGACTAAAGCAATAAACCGGAATTTCATGAATAAGTACCCTCGAAGCAAACGTACCTTATGAGTCTACCGAAACATTGCCATGAAGCGCGGGGGTTTGGCGGAAGCAGGTTACATCGTGGGTTCAACTGGAGCGATTTGCACCGGCATCCATGCCAAGAGCCCGGAACACAGACCTGTTCGCTGGCTGTGTTCCGGGCTCCTGGGCTTGCTGCTCAATGCCTATCAGTGACAGTTTGAGTAGCGCGTGTTGTACCTGCCGCTTCCGGCTGCCTGGTTGATGAGATCTGCGGTCTCGGCGACTGTATCGGTTGCGCCAACACTGGGAGTAGCGGTCCGGGGGACAGCGTAGCCTAGATTGGGGAGATAGGCGAACCGTGCCGGCATCTCGCAGACTGCGGATGGAACGGCCTGCACCGCCGGAATGTCGCTGCCGAGAGTCCACGAATTCCGATCGAACGGAATAGAGCCTGTCGTTGTGATGTCATTCTTGTCGAAGCCGGTCAGATGGAGATCGAGAGGCAGACTATTCTGATAGGCATCAGAACCCGGATCCACGCTCCAGCCAGAACCGGCGCCTCCAGTCGTCAAGCCACTTCCCCAGTTCGAGGGCAGGAGGTTCCCTCCACCAACTCCAATGAAGGCGGAGTAATCGTTCCATTGAAAGGGAGACTTGGAGACACTGTCCATCCACACGATATTGTTATAGGCCTGCACCGTCTGAAACTCTGCCTGGGGATAGTACTTTCCATCTCCCCCGGTAGTATCGAACAGTGTCCATGAGAGGGGTAGGCATGCGGTACAACTCCTTTGGTAGAACGTGTTGTTGTACCAGTAGAGCGAACCTTTTCGTGCGAGCTCCCCGCCAGTTGTATCCATCGAGAAGTGGATTGGCGCCGAGGAGGTGCTGTTCTGGTAGATATTCCCGTAGACGAAGTGCGAGTTCCATGCCTCCTGCTCCGCAGCAATCTGGTCCGCAGGATAGCTGTCCTGGGTGTACAGGGCATGGAAGGAATTAGACCCGCCGCTCAGAAATCCCGCGAAAGACATATAGGCAGGAGCATCTTTTACATCGACCAGATCCATCTGCCGCTGCGCGCCGTCTCCGAGAAAGTTGTAGCGGATGATGTCCTGGAGGCCACGAGACTTGATGTTCGCGCCTAACGCTCCCTTGGTGTAGTCGTCGATGCGATTGAACTGCACGACATTGTCCCACGACTGGAGATACATCTGATGGTCCTGATCTGAGCCGGCAATTCCGTTGTTATGAATGTGGTTGCCCTCCCAAAGCACATTCAAATCGGATGCTCCCCACCCGCCATTGCTATTGAAGTCGCTCAAGACGCCGTTGCCGCAGCTTCCAATGTCGTCTCCGACAAATGCCACATTCTGCGCTTCGCTGATATGGATACATGCCGCGGAACTCTGCCAGCTCTGGGAAGAACCAGCGGGAGCGGTGTAACTGACTCCAGGATTCGCATTGCGAAACTGAATCCCCTCCACGGCAATATATTGCGCGGCCACAAATTTTGGCCAGTACGCGAAGGAATTGGAGTTATGAAGCGTCAAGAGACCATAACCTGCTATGTCCGTACTTGTATCCGAACGCCCCGTTGCCTTCGTTCCGTCGATGATGGGCAGATTGCCTGACGCATCGGGTACACCGCACATTCGGAATGGCTGCTCTGCCGTGGCGGGCTGGGAGATCTCGACATACTCGTGATAGGTCGTTGGATTCAACCCGGTCGTATCTTCATTGTGCAACCGAACTGTCGAGCCGGGAACCATCGTGGGGAAAGGCACCGACGCCAGGGTTTTGAATTTCTGTGAGAGCCCAACGTCGTAGACTGCGCCCTGCATGGATGGATCTACCGTGCAATCTACTGGTTCCGTCTGATTAGGCGTGACGCGATACGGCATCTTGTGACCAGTCACGTACATGATTGCGGTCGCGCTCTTCCCTGCATTGGCCACGCTTGTTGCCGTCAGTTGATAACGTCCTGCAACCGTTCCAGTGAAGAGTGCGTCGCGGGAAGTTGAATCGGTCAGCTTGCCGTCTCCTCCCTTGGGCTGCGATGTAATTGCCCAATGCACATTCTGATCGACGGGACCAAGCACCAGGCTCTGCACATCGGCTGGCTGATTCGCATAAAGCGTGCGGTAGAACGGAACGACTGAGACTTCAACCGCGGGATTGCACACGTTGAAGGTAGCCGTCGCTTTCTCGCTTCCATCATCGACCGAGTCAGCTTCAATCGTGAATTGCGTCGAAGAGGTTACGCCATACTGCGCACTGGTTCCGGTATAAGAGCACGAAGATCCTGTTACCGGCGCAGTAACGTCTACCCATGGCCCGGAGGTCGACGAGATTTGTGCCGAGCCTGACTTTACAGACCAGGTAACCTGGTTCGATGTTCCATTCGTGACGGTAGCAAAGATGCGCCGTGTCGAACCAGGGATTACGTTGAATCCATAGTCCGGCTGGCTAATCTTGATTGCAACAATTGCAGGAGTGGAACCCGTCGCCGGTGGAGGTGTGGAACCCGTCGCCGGTGGAGGTGTGGAACCTGTCGCTGGTGGAGGTGTGGAACCCGTCGCCGGTGGAGGTGTGGAACCTGTCGCTGGCGGCGGTGTGGCTGTAGCGGAGCTCACAGTAATAGACACAGGATTCGACGTCCCCGCAGCGTAATTCGAGTCTCCGGTATATACGGCAGTCACAGTGTAATTTCCGGCTGCAAGTGATGAGAGTGACAACGTAGCCGCACCTGAGTTATTCAATGTCGCTGTGCCAAGAGAAGATGTGCCATTTAGAAATGAAACCATTCCAGTCGGCACCACGTTGCCTGCTGGAAGCAATGTGGCCGATATTGTTATTGGTTGTCCGGCAGCAACCGTATTCGATGTAACAGCTAATGTTATTGTCGCCGTCGACAAAGAGGGAGTGCTGGAACTTGCTTCATATTGAATGGCCCCCATTGAAGGAGGATCGGGGATTGTTAGCCCGAGACTATCGGTCAGCAGCCCCGGAATAGTAATTCCAGTTCCAATAGCTGGGCTTGCCGAACTGAGACTAAAGTTGAAGTTGTCAAGCGAAGTCTCGGACGTGACTGTAAGTGAAGGCTCATTAACAAATTTAGGATCGGCACAAATCTCTCCCGCCAGAAGTGAAGAGCATCCATGTTTGAAGTTCCAATACAGATTGTGATCGCGAATGGCCCACCCTTGATTTGGAGGAAGAGCGCCCGCATTTGCATAAAATAGCGCGGCTGGTTGATCGCTATAGTTTGGAGCCCACATGCCAACGCTCACATTGTCCTCAAACCGAGTATCAGATGAGGCGCAGGAGTCGTAGTTACATCCAATGTCAAAGGTTACTGCCCCATAACCAGCGAAGGTATTTCCCTGAAACCAGTCACTTCCTTGTCCATCAAAACTGATTGGAACCGAATCTCCACCCGCCCGACACAGAGATACGCCAGGAACAATTGCACTCGCTGGCTCATCGCCAAATAATTGGCCTACTCTCTGGCAGTTATTCAGAGTTATGTTGCTCCTGAAGATAACTACCTTCCCAGACCCAATCTTGTATTGTTGTCCGTCGTTTCCATAACTCTGTGAATTCGTAACGGCTAAGCTATTCAGCCCGGAATGGAGAAGGTCAAGACCATCCTGGAAGTTATACCTCCAAATGTCATGATCAAATAACCAGTCTCCAGTTGCGCTGGCAGTGCCAAGTCCATCCCCGTATCCACCCGCATTGGCATCTCGGCATTCGATGTAGGGGTAGTTATGAACGACAGGGTACTCTTCTACGCAACCTGTAAATTCTGTCGTTGAGTTGTTCAGTGTAAATCCGCCGGCAACTGATATGTTGCCAATACCCCATGGGCCATCGTCCATATTGATGCCCGCCAGCGGCATTCCGCGAATATAAATGCGATTTCCAACGACGCCGACTCCAGTCGCCCCATATATTGCTTGAACTGCCAATCCATGGATATATAGGTCGGTATAGTTGACGGACGCCGTCAATGCGCTTTGCATGATGGCAGTGGCACCATAGTTATCCGCGTTTGAACACGCATTGGTAAAATTTCCGCTATTTACACATTGCGCTTTGTCAGTAATTTCAAAACAGGCGACGTCAACATATTGCGAATCTCGAACATTGGCAAAGGTTTGGGCTCCCCAGCCTGTAGTTATAAGCGTTTTGGAAGAATTAGAGGTACAGTTCGCATAATTCTCTCCAAGGATACGTGTGTGCCGTGAAGCCGTACCGGATGGAATGGTCGGCATAGGAGTCCAGGTATTTACTCCGTTGACAGGGGAACGGCTACTTCCGCCGCTGTAATATCCCGCGCTATTCTGCGCGACGATGACCGTATCGCCACCAGAGATGACCCATCCCTTGTGGTAATAAGGCTGTCCGTCCAACCAAAGATCATAGACATTCGCAACCGCACAAGGCTGATTGACGCCAGAGCCTGGGTAATCTGCATTGTGTTTGCCATCGCATTGGCCAGTCGCAGTATCTGTCGCATTGGTATATAGCGTCCCGCCCTTTGGGCGCACATACCAAGTTTGGTTCCCTGTTCCACCGTTGACAATCGTCAGCGTAATCACGTTCCCAGGAGCAACCCAGCCATGAGTCCCCGAGTTGCCAAATGTCCCATTTCCCGCTCTACCGCATGTAATTGTGACATTCCCCGGAGCAATTCCTGTGACGAGACCCTGCCTATCTACGGTAGCCTTCGTCGGATCCGAGGTTAACCAGTTGCAAGTGGCCTGAAGTGGATTGCCTGTTGCCGAGCCCGGATTATTGATTGCAAATCCACTTCCAACCGTTATCGTCGAACCGACGGCAACATTCATACCTAGATAAACAGCTGTGGGAAGTGAATCCGTATCGAACGAAGTGAGATCAGGAGTCATGTACTGATACCAGATATCGCCGGGATGTTGGCCATAGACTGCGGCACGGCTGCTCACAGTTCCTGCGGTCGCAATAACGAAAGATGACAGAGAAGAATAATAGCCGCCAAAAGGCGAGGGAACTGTCTTTGGATCGGTGTTCCATGTTGCTAATCCCGACCTATCAACGGTCATGTATTTATTGATACTTGACGCACTGCTCCAGGTCACTCCTCCTATTGCGGTGCAATCATCCGTGGTTTCATCAACATAAGTGCATTGCGCGCTAAATTTCAGATTTGAACCGCTTTGCAGGACTGCTCCCTGGGGAGAGATCGTAATAGAACTCACTGTCTTCGCATAAGACAGGGGCGCAACTAGCAATAAAACGGATAGAACTAAATACTGCAACTTCAAGATGATCTCCATTTGCTTCAAAGCAGTTTATTTCCGCCGAGAGCAGAATGCTTTTCTGGTTCTGGTTCAAGTGGAAGCACTTAAACTAGCTACCTAACATCAGGGTATGCACTTACAAATGTCATGCATACCCCACAAAAATGTGCATGAAGCTAACACAAAAGATATTGCGTATCCTACTTTGGAGTTAAACAAAGGTAGTAAGAGGGATGGGAGCTAATTCAAAGATACTAATAGCTGATTAGGCAAGAGCCAGCAGTCCCGATGAGACCATAACTGGAAGTTATCGCGTATTGAGGATGGAATTAAGCTAAAGATTAGGGCCAATTCATTGCCGATCTGAGAAGATTTCCTCGACTTCAGGACATCCTAACTCGTAAGAACCGGCAGAAGAATGGAGCAGCCACGCCTGACATGGGTGGCGAAAACACAGGACGGATATTTCTTGAACATCCGTATGGAGAACTTCAGTTTTTATATCACAAGTCGAGAAGCGCCCTTTGATGCTTGCCTTGCTTCTACATCGCAGAACGGTTCTTCAGACAGATAATTTTTGGTATCTCGATGCCCACCGTGAGTTACCTTGAACCATTTCAATTAATGAATAATTCGTACTTCATCAAGAGGTGATAGATCTATTGGGGGATGGCTAGCCACTTTTCAGGCAATCCAATAAAAGCTTGTCGAAGAAGACTGCCCATCGTTCTTCCATCCTCTGCCAGGAATATTGCGTCTCGAACAACACCATCGCGTGATGGCATGCTGCAATCAACGACTCGTCGGGAGCATAGACCACTTCTATTGCGTGTTGTAGCTCTTCGACACTGCCAAATTTCGTAGGCATTCCAAAACCAGTTTTCTTTGCAAAATCGCTGACGAGACACTCAGAGTTGATCAGGAGTGGAATTCCAACCATCATGGCATCAAATAGCTTATTCGGCGCTGCATAGATATGGTTTTCCACAAATGGCTTGTAATGCGCAAACATTGCGGTAGCAGCCGCGGCAATTTCCATCGATCCATGCGGCGTCGTCTCACCAAGGTTCTTTACAAGCGGATGATGCAGAAACGAGTTATTCATCCAGGGCCCGATTGGCCTGCCCGCAAAGACAATCGAAGCACCTTGCGTTCTTTCACAGGCAATTAGAAGCGCTTCCACCCCCGAAATATCATCGAGAATGGACCCACACACATAGATAAATTTATCGGGCAAATCCGGACGCGCCTGCAGTGGCACCGCGGGAGGCGAATTGAATATTACGACATGGTGTTTCGGTACTTTTTTATGGCGAGCTAGACGCTCATCCGTCACTTCCACGAGGCCATCGATACTGCCGAGTGACCACCGTGAAAGCATGGACCATAAGGGGTTGAGGTAACGCAGGGCGTCAACAGTGCGAATCGCAAGACTGTCGATCAAGTCGCATACAAGGACTGGAGGGCGCTTGAAATACCCTACTGAGAATGGCAGAACATAGTCTTCGTTTGTCGCAATAACGATATCAGGGGATATTGCACGAAGTTGGTTCTTTACATATGCGGTAAAGCGCAGCGACGTGATAAGACCGCGTATGCCACGGCGCGCTTTTCGATTGTCGATGTGATAATGAACTCCATCAATCGCGTCCTTTTCATTCCACGTTCCGGTGCGGACGCATCCGATGTAATGCACCTCTTCAAACAGCTTTTCAAATACCTGGAGGCACTTCGAGACTCGGACATTGTTAGGGCTATCGGAATGAATATAAACAAGCTTCGCTTTGTGCTTCACGACAAACGACCTGCCGCATGATGATTTGCCGGTATTCCGAAATGATGCATGAGGGCAGCGACAATCCGTTCTGCGGAATGACCATCGCCATAGGGATTTTGCTTCCCCTTTGAATCCCAGCTTTCAGGATTTTGTAAAATCTCGTTTGCCTCGGAGGCAATTTTGGCACGATCTGTGCCAGTGAGCCTGACCACGCCCGCATCCACTCCCTCAGGCCGCTCCGTCGTCTCTCGCATTACCAATATGGGTGTACCAAACGACGGCCCCTCTTCCTGAACGCCGCCTGAATCGGTAAGAATGAGCGATGCCCGTGACATCAGGAACACAAACGGCTCATATTCAATTGGCGGAATCAGGTAAACATTCGACAACCCGTGCAGAATCCGATTCACGGGTTCCTGAACATTTGGGTTCAAGTGAACGGGATAAATAATGTCTACATCCGGGTTTGCTAAAGAAATATCGCGGATCGCCTGACAGATATTTTCAAACCCATCGCCAAAGCTTTCGCGGCGATGCCCAGTGACCAGTAAAAAGCGCCTCTCCTTCGTGATAGCGACGCCATGGGATTGAAAAAACTCGGCCCAGCGCGCAGCACTCTTCGGAGTAGATTGATTTTCAACGACCCGGAGGAGTGCATCAATTACCGTATTCCCCGTAACGAATATTCTTTCATCGGCAACGCCGTCTGCCAACAGATTCTGGCGGGCAATGGGAGTAGGCGCAAAGTGCAAATCCGCTATCTGGGTGCTAAGTCGCCGATTGATCTCTTCGGGAAAGGGATGAAACTTATTACCGGTCCGCAGACCAGCCTCGATATGGCCTACTGGAATTTTCTCGTAGTAGGCCGCCAAGCTCGCAGCAAAGGTGGTAGTCGTATCTCCCTGTACTAGAACAATATCGGGCCTCTCCTGCTGCAACACTGCACTGATCCCTGTGAGACATCTTGCGGTCAACGCTGAGAGGCTTTGGTTTGGTTCCATCACCGATAAATCATAGTCCGGAACAATCTGGAACAGGTGCAATACTGCGTCCAACATCTGCCGGTGCTGTGCGGTGACACAGACTTTTGTCTCTAATACATCACGGCGAGAAAACAGGGCCTGAACAACGGGAGCCATTTTTATCGCTTCTGGTCTTGTTCCAAAGATCAAAAGAACTTTAGTCATATAAGGGGATGGGTGGAGAAATCGTTCTGAAAATAGTGCTCGCTATAGTTATAGCAGACACGCACAAATCGTTATGGAGAATGGCCGTTGGTGAGCCTAACAAATCGGGTGCCAGGGGCTGGATAATGCCAGCCATTTACTGTTTTCGACAGCGGCTCCTGAAGCGCATTATTATCATTCTGCGCGTCTCTCTAAAAGCTCAGGGTTTGACGTCGATAGCGAAAGGGTTAGAAGTGTCTCGATATGGCCGACTCTCATTCAGTACCCGATAAATCTCGGCGCTTCACTTCCTCGTCCCTGTTTGCTGGAGCCTTCGACCAGTTTCGGCATCGTCCTTCAAGCCAGATCCCGTTTCTCGATGGCCTGCGAACTATAGCTATCTTGCTTGTCATCAATGGGCATTTCAGCACTTCATTCACATCTCGGTACGGTGAGAATTTCTACTCCAGGATGTCCTTTGTTGCCAATGGGTGGATTGGCGTTGACTTATTTTTCGTCTTGAGCGGATTTTTCATCGGCGGCCAACTATGGAGGGAGTTGTGGAAGGAAGGCACCATCTCTATCCGGCAGTTTATGTTGCGCCGAGGGCTTCGTATCTGGCCGCTATATTTTTTTACTTTCTTATGCGTGCTGGTTTTCTACTGGCATAATGCGGCAGCAAAAGAATATGGCTGGGCTGATCTTGTCTTTCTTGCCAATTACTTCAACTATGGAATCGTACTGGGTGGATGGTCTCTATCGACCGAAGAACAGTTCTATATTCTGACCCCCCTCCTTTTGTATTTATTTGCGCGAAGACGAGATCCGAAGACTGTTCGCATATGGCTCTGGGCGATCCTATTGTTCATTCCTCTTATGAGGGCTGCCATATGGATTCATCACACGGGTAACTTTTTTACGCACGATCCAGCTCTATTTGCAACGATCTACTATAAATTTCATACTCATTGCGACGGCCTGATTATGGGTCTGATTATTTCCAACCTCTGGGTTAGTCGAAGCACAAAGGTAGTTAATAAATTTTGGCGCTCTTCGCTTCTAGTCCTGGTCGGATTTATTCTTCTGCTAGCGCTGCGGCATATACAACATGAAGTCCTGAACTTCACCGGCCTTGCGTTTTTCTTTGGGTCTCTTGTCTGGTTTGGGTTAAACTCCGGCACAACTTTATTTCGATCCAGATTCTTTTATTGGATATCACGCCTATCCTTCGGAATGTATCTGAACCACCCTTATTTGCAGGGACCAGTATTTCACTATGTCCTCCCTCGTCTCGGCTTCTTTCCTATCGCCTCGGTTGCAAGCCAATTATTGGGCATGTCTATTCTTGTAGTCTTGTCGGCAGCAGTAGCGTTTTTCACATTCTGCCTGGTAGAACATCCCTTTTTAAACCTACGCACGAGATTACTTGGATTTCGCCCGGCAAAGAAGACGGTCGAGGCTCCTACACTCCAATAAGAAGCCTTCGCTGAAGAATTGCATGGAGAATCGTTTCACTCCTTTCATGCCGCAAAGCTCAGGTTGCGCTGACCGAATAGAAAATTGGTCGTGCACTAAGATTGCTCTATTTCTCTCTAGCCACAAGTGCTTGTTGATACGCTACGAGATAGTTTGCTGTCATTTTTTCTGCAGAAAACTCGTCTTCTACTCTCTTTTTTGAGGCAGCACCATAGCTCGCCCTCATGTCCTCACTCTGGAGCAATTCAATAATCCCACGGGCAAGTAGATCCACATTTTCCGATGGAACCAGAATTCCGGCGCTGCCATCCAAAACCACCGTCGGCACATCCCCTACAGCAGTGGCAACGAGTGGAAGCCCACTAGCCATACCTTCCAGAATCGCCATCGGTAATCCTTCCTGGCGCGATGAAGAGACCATTACGTCCAGTGATGCATAGACAGCAGGCATATCGCCTCTGCGGCCCATAAACAATATGCTCTTCACTATCTTCAACTCGTCTACCAGCGCACGGAGCATTGCGAGATCGGGACCGTCGCCTACGATGACAAACCTTGCCTGTGGACATTGAACAAGAACCTGAGCGGCAGCCCGCAGAAAGATATCGGCCCCTTTTTCATTCGAAAGCCTGCCAATCCAACCAACAGTCAAAGCCGTTGCAACCTTGACTTCAAGAAGAAGCGAGGATCTTGCTTTTACAAAGGGCCGCAGGTCGATTCCATTCTGAATGGAGTAAACCTTATCCGCTCTGACTCCAGCCCTAAGCAGACACGCTTTCACTTCATCCGATACAGCGATTACTCCTGCGTAGTTCCTCAGTACAAAGCGATCCACGATGCCGTAAAAAGAGACCGCCGGACCGCCCTTGAGCCAGTTGTGACAGGTCGAAACAAATGGTATCCCAGTGTTGCGCAATGCGAAGTACACATAAACATCTGCCTTGTAACCATGAGCATGGACAACGTCAGCACCTGTTTGCGCTGCCAACCTTCGGATATTGCCAGCCACTGTCCAGTCAATCTGGCCATTGCATGGAATTACGTTCGACTCAATCCCTTCACCGATTGCGGCCTCGTGAAGTTGAAGGTTCGGATTCGCGGAGTTTGAAAAAACGCCCAGGACACTGCGATGAGAGTTTTCGTTAAGCGTCCGCGAAAGATTCAGGATCACGGCCTCAGCACCGTACATGCCGCCGCTACTGATGATGTGTAGAATCTTCATTCGCTGTGACCCCGTCGCCGTCTGTATCCGGTTCTTTTCGATTCAGAAGCGCCCATGCCGTTTCGTAGAGCCGATCGCCCAGCAGAGCTTTCGCGGCTTCCTTGACCTTATATTGCCTGCCGAGACTGGCCAGCGTCCGGCTCTTCGGCTTAAGAAGCTCTGCAATCCACTCAAGCTTCATATCGCCACGGATATTCAACCGACCCATGAACGGTCCCGACGACACAGGCTCCGATCTTGGAATCGAGGAGTATATCTGCGTATACCCGGCCTCCGCGCATGCCGCCAGAACACGGCGGTTATAGCGCCCTCCGGGCAGCGACATCGTTTCGATGGGAACCCCTAGTTTATCTTCCAATGTTTTTCGTGCATCGACCAGCTCAGTCTGCAGCTCTTTTTCGTTGCAATGAGTAAGAAGAGTGTGGGTCCATCCGTGAGCGCCTATCGACTGGCCGGCATCAAGCAGCATCCGCAACTCGTTCCACCCCATATAGCCGCGCTTCTGTCCAGTCCAACCGACTGTAATAAAAAACTGCGCGCTCAATCCCCGTGACTGCAAGATCGGCAATGCGTATTCAAAATTTGAGATATGACCATCGTCAAAGGTTATTTCGGGCCACAAGCCGCCTGCGTTTTGTGTTCTTCTCTGCGAGAAGAGATTGAGATGCTTCTCAAATTCATTAGTTTCAATTACATACGAGTACTTACTGCCACTGGGCCTCAATTCATGATAAAGAAGATATAGCCTGCGTTCAGAAGTTAGCACTTGTTCCATCGACATTGTCTAAGCACTCAAAGTTGGCTCTCGTTCAAGCGGCATTCGCCGATTGCAGTAACAGAATCAGAATACTAGACTAGGCCGTAAACAGTATCAACGTAACGAAAGGTCAACCCGCTTGAATCTGGCAAACGAGGACACCCTGGGCAATCAGTCCGCCGATCTGGTGAGCGTCATCATCCCTGCATATAACGCTGCCCCCTATATCAAAGACACTCTCGAATCCGTCTTCGGCCAGACATACAAATCTTTTCAGATCGTTGTAGTCAATGATGGCTCACCTGATACGCCGGCACTGGAAGAGTTGTTGCTGCCTTATCGCGACCGCATTATTTATATCAAGCAGGAAAATCGCGGTCTAAGCGGTGCTCGCAATACTGGACTTCGTGCAGCGACTGGCAGCATGGTGGCACTCCTTGATGCTGATGACATCTGGACGCCGGACTACCTGGAAGAGCAGACCAAGTATCTGCGCGAGCATCCTGAATATGATCTCGTTTATTGCAACTGTCGATTCTTTGGGCAATCGATCTACGACGGCAAGGAATATATGGATGTCTGCCCTTCTAATGGTGAAGCAACCTCTGCCGCCATTATCTCTCGGCGCTGCCATGTCTTCGTTTCCGTCACTGCACGCACCGAAGTCCTCAAACGCTTTGGTTTTGATGAGTCGCTTCGGTCATGTGAAGATTTCGATTGCTGGCTACGATTCACCGCCGCGGGCCATCGCATCGGCTACCATCGCAAGGTCCTTGTTCTTTACAGAAAGCATGCTGCCAGCCTCTCGGCGGATTTGACTTGGATGGCTGACTACAATATCCGTGTCCTCACCAATGCACTCACATTGTGGCCAGAAGGCTCGGAAGAAGCAACATTGCTGCTTCAAGCAAAGGCAACCAAAACCGCAGATCTCGAGAATATTCGGGGCAAAATAGCATTGCGAAACCAGGATATTCCCACCGCGATTACCCATCTTCAGGCTGCCAACAGTTTCTACAAGAGCACAAAAATCTCGGCAGTGATCTTCCTTCTGCGAGTGGCGCCTTCTTCGGTAGTGGCCCTGTTCAAGCTGCGAGGGGCCCTCCTCCCCTCGTATCACGAAGGGGCAAAATAGCTGTGAGTATACTTTGACTCAGCGCGCGAAAAAGCCGATGGAACGACGGAGAAGGAATATGAGCCGTCAGAACCGGCAACTCGTTTTTTAACTTCCATGTGCCCGACTACCCGCTGATGCCAACCTCTTCCAAATCGACGACGCTCTCTCCTTCGATGAATCACGAGGAGACAAGTCAAAAAAAACAAGTTCCCGTCAGGCCCAAGAGCGGATATATCAAAACGCTTGATGGATGGCGCACAATCGCAGTTGGCGCGGTAATTCTCTATCATGCGCGGGGAATCACTATAGGCGGCGCAAACTTCTCTAAGCTCCAAAATTTCGGAGATCGAGGTGTACAACTTTTTTTTGCAATCAGCGGAATTTTGATTTGTTCCCGCCTCCTTGAAGAACAGCGAATGCATGGGCATATTTCGTTACGTGGCTTCTACATCAGGAGGGTTTTTCGTATTCAGCCAGCCGCCATCGTATTTCTGGCGACGGTCGGTATCTTGGCAATCGTCGGCACTCTTCACCCAACATTGCCTGCATCTTTAAGTTCATTATTTTGCTATCGGAATTTTTATGAAGCAGCAAACGGTGTGACGTCCCCGGACGATCGTTACACAACTCACTTCTGGTCACTCGCGGTCGAGGAACATTTTTATCTATTACTTCCGTCGTTGCTCATTTTCGGGAGAAAAAAGATAATTCCTCTTTTGACGGCGCTCTCCGTAATCTTTTTCCTTTGGCCGCCGATTGCTCATCATTTCAAGATATTTGACTCGCCACTCGCTGCCTGGCGCACTGATATGGCCCTGCGTGATCTGCTCGTACCCGCATTATTGGCAGTATTGCTTACAAAGCCTGCTTTCCGCACATGGATGACAAAGATATCATCTCGGAATGCCCTGATATTGCTAACAATCGTTGCCCTTCTTCTCTCACAATTTCTACTGAAGGGACATCTCATGGGAGAAATGACCTGTATCGGCTTTCCATTGATGGTGATCAGCACAATGCTGCATCCGGAAGGTTGGATCGGGCGCTTGCTGGAAACAAGACCCTTTTTATTTATAGGAAGAATCTCTTACAGCCTTTATCTATGGCAGGAGCTGTTCTTTCTTCACCGGAAAGATGATTCATCCTTACGATTTCTGCAAAGCGCCCCGTGGAATCTGATCGCCGTGCTGGTCTGTGCCATCCTTAGTTACTATGTGGTCGAAAGGCCGCTAATGCGACTGGGGCATCGACTGGCTCCTCCCGCTACGCCTGGCCGCAATGATCTCGGCAACGTGTCTGTTTCATGATCTTGGGCGTATTTCGACGGGATGACTCGCTGATTCTCAAGTTGATAATCTCGATAACCAAACAGGCAAGATTCTAATGACATCAAAAAATATAGAGACAACTCGCTATTTCTCAAAAGACATGCAGCAACAATTTGCCACCCTGACGGGCGACTGGAATCCCATGCACATGGATGCTATTGCTGCGCGACGGACGCAGCCGGGAGCCCCCGTGGTACATGGTATTCACACACTGCTTTGGGCGTTGGAATGGATGGCTGCCGAAATACCGGAGTTTCGTTTGGTTCGGCAGATAAAGGTCGATTTTTGCAAGTGGGTCTACGTTGACACAACGGCAAGCCTAATTATTTCGGCGTCAAATAGTAGAGAAATTAAGGCACGCATTTCGGTCGGCGGTATAGTAGCCGCAAAGATTACTGTAGTACTAGGAGACGTCGAACTCGCAGCAAAAAAATTCTCTCCTGAGTATCACAGCCATACTACTTCGAGAGATGCAAAAGAGTTGCAGTTTGAGGAGATGGCCTCGCAATCCGGAACTGTTGACGTCGCAGCACCACCGGAAGAATTGGCCCGTTTGTTTCCCAGGCTCGCGGGTGTTGTGCAGCCGCATCGCGTGGCAGCATTGGGTTCTCTATCTCGATTGGTCGGCATGATATGCCCTGGACTTCACTCCATTTTTTCTGGATTAAATATCACCTTCATCGACGATGAAATGCATGACGCTTTAGTTCACTATCGTGTGAAGCAGGCGATTGAGCGTTACAGGATGGTGACATTGGAGATCGAGGGGCTCGGAATTGCTGGCCACGTTGACACTTTCTCCAGAGTGGCTCCCGCGCTACAAGCGTCGATGGACAGTGTCGCACGCTATGTTGGTGCAGATGAATTTTCCGGGACTCATGCACTGATCGTCGGGGGGTCGCGCGGACTTGGAGAATTGACCGCAAAAGTCATTGCCGCTGGCGGAGGAGATGTGACCATTACTTATGCCGTTGGAAAAGAAGAAGCAGAGGGTGTTGCAAAAGAAATACAAGAATCGGGAGGCCGCTGCGGTGTTATAGCTTTCAATGCCCTGCATCCAGCTGCACCTCAACTACGCAACCTGACAAAGCCCGTGACTCACGCCTACTACTACGCGACAGGCCAAATCTTTCGAGTAAAAAAAGGGCTATACTCTCCGGACATCTATCGGGAATTCACAAAATTCTATGTCGATAGCTTTGTTGATTTGTGCCAGTCACTTGCAACGGACATCTCAAAAAGCATCTCGGTCTTCTATCCATCTTCGGTCGCTGTCACGGATCGTCCAGCGGATATGACTGAATACGCCATGGCAAAAGCCGCCGGCGAGGTTCTATGTGAAGACATCAATCGCTATATGCCAGGAGTCCGAGTCGTTGTCAGCCGCCTACCTAGATTACCGACGGATCAGACCCTAAGTGTTATACCGGTACGTTGTTCCGATCCTCTGGAAGTAATTTTGCCAATTATCCGTGACGTTCAAGGCGCTGAGACAAAGAGCTGAAGAGGATCACTGCACAAGGGATTAGAGCTGCACTCCCTTCAGTACCAGCTCTGCCTGAATTTGAGAGACGGTTGTTAGTTCCGCAATCCGCTGGGGATCAAATTGCACCCCATATTCACCCTCAAGTGCAAGAATGACCTGCAAATGACGAAAAGAATCCCAGTTTTCGACAGTTCCAACACCAAGATCTGGGGTTACCTGATCCGGAGAAATTTCGAGAATATCGGCGAAAATATCACGCAGAGACGACGGCACTTGCTGAGAGCTCATTTAATTCATTTCCTTCCAAAGTTATCCATTCCGGACTAGCTGGTGCTGAAGCAGTCAAATCGAGTTCATAGAACACTGAGCCGGAGGTATCTTGATCCTGCTCAATTCTGACAAAACCATGATCAGGATAAAAATCTGCACACGGCGCATTTTTCTTCGTTGCAATAAATTCACCCACCAGCTTGGTGACTCCAGTTCTTAATGCACCCTCGGCTAGATGAGCGAGAAGCGCCGTCTCGATGCCGCGACCGATCACTCGACACGATAATAGCAGCGAATCGATATAACAGGAATCGCCATGGTTGCGCGCAAGAGCCAATCCGACGACTCCGGCATCGCCAAAACGATCACGTACCCGAATCACGACAGCCTGGCCGCCCTGAGTCGAAGCAAACCCTTCGATGTCTGCCGCGGAGTGGCGTCGCGTCGTCAAGTTGAACTGGTTTGTTTTGCCAAGTAATTGGACAGATCGAGAGAGAGGCCCCTGAAGCGCACTGACAAACGTACATACAATCCCCAGCGAAGCGAGAAACTCATCGCGTCCACTGGAACTCGTGGCCAACTCGGCCCGTTGAGCCTGCGCTTTATATTCGCTCACACGGTTAACATCATCTTCCGTGACCACGTTCGCGTCGAAGAAGGGCTGCGACGACAGCATTTCAACTAACTTCCAGGGTTCGTCAAGGGGCGCTGCGACGACAGCCACCTCGGGCAGGTGTTGGCGAATCGCTTCACACTCCACAGGGTTGTCATCTACGAAAACAAACGAATCCAGCCCAAGCGAGAGTTCCTGCGCAAGCTCGCGAATCGAGTTCGATTTTTCATTCCAGTTGATCTTAGTTGCGACAAAATGATCCAAATTGAGAGCAAGATCCGCCGCACGAAGCTGAAAGGCCTCTCGAACATCAGCATCATTGTTCTTTGAAACAATAGCCAGCAGAATGCCTCTGGAACTCAACTGCTTCAAATATTTCTGATACTCCAGATAGCAATTTCCCGGGAAAGCACTTCCGGTAACAATCCCATCCGGGCCCTCTTCACCAAGAACACCACCCCAGAGCGTATTATCCAAGTCCGTGCAGAGAACCTTCCGAGGCGCACGGTACAGCGAGGAAAAGCAACGAATGAGGCCTTGGGAGTACATCTTGAATGCGCCGGGAGCGATTGCCAAGCGCGAAGAAAGAAAGAGCCGCATATCACGCCAGCTTCCACGACCATAGCGTGCAGCCACATGGTCAATGTCAAAGAAGACACAGTCAGAGATGCTCCTGCATAAATGCGCTAGCTTTTGGTTCAACCGGATCACTGCGTTAACAAAGCTATGTTGCAGGCTCCCATCTCCAACATCCCCGAGTGATGTCCGATCCGGCACAACAAGCCCTTGGAAGAGTATTCGAGCAGAACTGCCAGAACGGAAGCTCCGGAGCATCTGTCCCACTCTTGCCAGCGATTCCTCTATCTCTGCTTCTACGCGCGCGCCAATGCCATCTGTGCATAACTCCGGCAAGCGTCCAGCAACATCTTCTAAATCGAGAACAACAATCACTGCATCCGGTTTGAACTTTGCCAGGGCACTGTGAGGATTCATCATCTCATCGACATAGGAACCGTACCCGCCGACATGGAGATCCAACAGATAGTTTGAAAATAGCGCTTCGGTCATCAGAAAAGGAAGGATCGGTTCTACTGTCACCGATCGGACGAGATACGTTTTCAGCCTCTTCGCGCCCAACTGTGCCTCGATCGCATCGGTCATCCCAGCGAAGGTATTGGCACAGAACATTACATCGCCAGGCTTACTCGAAAGCGTAAGAAGTATTCGCGCCTGTGCGACCACCGCGCTGACATCCTGCCTCGCCACTGCCTCTTTGATCGAACTCCGCAGCTCCAGACGCTCTGAATCAGTTTGCATCTATTCTCTCCGCTTGCACCGATGCCGGCGACGGGCTTGCTTTGGGAGCCCGCATAATAATACGTCCAGGAACACCCATCACCGTTGCGCCGTCGGGAATATTACTCATAACGAGCGTATTGGCGGCAATCTTCACTCCATTGCCTATTCTTATTTTACCGACCAGGGCCGCGCCCGTACCTATATAAACATCATTTCCAATTGTGGGAGCACCCTGCCGCCCCATGGCCGAAGCCCCAATCGTGACACGATGTGTGATGTCACAGTCGTTTCCGATGACAGCCTGTGGATTGATATGAACTCCTCCTATATGAGGAATATAGAGGCCGGTGCCGATCGTAGCGGACGGATCAATACACATCTCCATAAACACTTCACAAAACTTATTTGCCAGCAATGAGATCACTTTAAGAGGAATACTTATGAGGAAAAATGGCGGGTCAACATTTAGCCAATTGCCCAACCGATAGCATCCAATCGCCCAGACCGCAGGGTTCAACCATAGCTCCTTACCGGTGTTACCCTTCGCCCTGTAACGTGCAATATCTGCAGAAAACTTGGACATACCAGAACCTCATTGATACTTTATTCGACAATGATCTTCTTGCCGCCAGACCCTCATCTTACCAGCCCGGCCTGGACTGAGCGCTTCATCGCAAACCCGCGGAGATACCGCAAGTCACTGGACGATTTTGGTGGGCCTGGCGAATCCACCGCATCGCTTCGACCATCAATTGTTTTAGACGGAGGCCCAATAATCTCCGGTATGGAGCAGGGCGTTTCAGGTGAAGACTGGCATCACTGCTTGTTAGTTGAAATTTTTGCCGCGAAGTTGCCGTCGATCACTTCGAAGTCATCCGTTTTGGAATAAGTGTGGGTCCCCAAATTACCTTTGACCCAGCCAGGTTCGATCCGTGCCAGCGGCTTTTCAAGGTATTCCATTTCATTCAATACGAGCACTTCCGAAAAACAGAGCGCATATCCATAGGCTCTTGCGCAGTCCTGAGAAGGCCGGATAAGTTTCCCATTTTCATAAAACAATGCGCCGGCAGGTCTGGCCCGGCGTACATCCGATACAACGGGATTGTTAGGATGCGGCGTCCAAGGTCCAAAGAGCGAGTCGGCATAGAATACTCCGAGTTCATCGCAGTTGGAGTATCTGCCATTCGACAAGCCCGCGAACATCCAGAATTTCCCATTTGCCTGATGGATTGTGGCATCGACTGCAAAGATATCCTTCAACAACACAGATGCAAGCGACCAGCGAGTCGGAAATTCGTCCGCACGATATAGTTCCACCGTACGATTCTCCTTCGTCTCAGGAATCATGTACATCTGGCCATCCTGCTCGAATAGAAACGGATAGGAAAGATGATAGGGACGGCGAAGAACCTCAACGGGTTCAGTAAGCGTCCCATCCATGTTTACTTCCGAACAGCAAATAACGGCTCGTCCTTCGCTATACCGGTAATCTTCTAGAAAGAGATAGTTCTTATTATTTCTTCTTACAAGGAAAGGATCAGCATAGAAGCGATCCTTGGATGGACGAACAATGCTGTAAGCCGACGCATCGTCAAATCTGCGCTCCGGCAATCGCTTTCTGACTGCGACAAACCACTGGACATATCCACCATGCAGTCGGGAAAAGATCTTAGCCTTGATCGACCGCTTCAGCAGGTGCCCGAGAAAAACGGTCATCTGAAAAGCATTTGGAGTCCTGTAGATTCCTCTATCGTAAGTATTCGTTTCGTTGTAGGTCGCCAAAGACTCGATGTAATTCCAACCTTTGGAATTGAGATCACGCAACCTACGCATTGCAAATTCTGCGGTCTTCCAATAGACGGGATTACGGCTTCGATAGAGAGATGTAAAATCCGTCGCGGAATGGCCACGGTAAATAACGCGTCCGCCGTCCAGGGAACTGGTTAAAATTTGGAGGACAGTCCCGGATACGGGATTTTGTTCGTATATCTCCCAAAAAAAAGGCGGGCCGCCCCGATACTCGAGATTGTCATCGTGATGAAACGACCAGATTCCATATTTCGCCGTATCTAAAATGCCCCCGCGAATAATGCGAAAGCCAAATCGAAATACAACATCCAGATTGGCTGCATTGATCAGGACAAGGTCATCTTCGCTAAATCGATCCGTGAAGCCTTTACGAATCGGTTCGACTTTGATACTTGGCACCCCGCTGAGTAACGCTGACAAATCTCGGGGAGCCTTTGCGTCCATTTCAACTTTATTTTTCTTATAATCCCACTGTTCATACTGATGGTAGAGCGTCAATTTCCAATGGTTTTTCAGCCTCTTTCCAAGCGAAGGCTTCTGCTTTGCTGCCGGCGTATTCAGAATAACCAACTCAACCTGAGCAAAATCCGAACTCTGAATATCTTCGATGATTTTGGCGACCCAGGCGCTGGTCGTCAGCGAATCCAGCATAATACCGATGCGCAACGTGACCTCTCATCAATCACCCACGGCTGGCGGGTCATTCCAAGTTGATTTGGCTCAGTATAGCAGTGAATTTCAAAAGCCCGGTTAGCAACCCCCAGCAAACGGACCTCTATCATTCGACCAGGTTTGAATGCTTCACGGATGATATTGAAATGCGCCAATGTCCGCTGCAGAGCCGCCTGACCGGGGAACGCCGTCATAGTCTTTCGTCAACCCCGGCACGGCAACTCCCGTGCCCCGAGCCGGGCTTCCACTAGTCAGGTGGAAGTCGATTCCGTCGAGACTCGCCTCACCACTCCATACAGGCATATTCGCGTTCTTCGGATTCACACAACGCTCCGAAGAACCAGAGGGACAAGTCCGCATATTGTAGTAAATGTTGTGATCCCTCGCGATAAATGGGTTCCTTGGCAAGCGACTCGTATAGAAAACAGCCGGAAGCTCGCCCCCAAATGGATCTTTATAACCAATGTGCAGGTTATTTTGAAAAATGATATTGGCCTTCGTGCAGGTACCGGAACAGCTAATGTCGTAGCTCACGGTTCCATAGCCGGCAAAGCTATTGTTCCGAAAAATATAAGTCCCATCGTCATTCACCGCAAACGCAATGCCGTCGCCGGCAGCGCGACAGAAGAGAGAAAGGTATCTGTGATATCCCTCCGGAGCGCCGGCCATAGGTGCCGACATTCGTCTGCAGTTGTGTACGGTCAAATTGTTTTGAAAGACCACACGATGCATGGGGCCCATCTTCCACTGCTGGCCCATATTTCCGTATGAGCTCGAATTGGTGATCGAAATGAGGCCGCCGCTGACATGTAAAAGGTCGAGCCCATCCTGAGTGTTGTAGCGAAAAATACAGTGGTCGCAGGTGAAATTTAAGGGAGTGCCCGGCGTACCGACACCATCTCCATAGCCACCGCTCTCCTGATCAAAACAACTGAAAATTGGTACCGCATGTGTAATTGGATATTCCTCATTGCATCCATTCCACTCCACCGTGAGATAGGAGGCATGAACAGATGCATCGGGAGTATTCTTAGTTCCCCTCCCGCTGTCAAAGTTCCATCCAGCGCCGCCATTGGCTGCAATCCTCACATGATCGACCGTTACGCTTCCGCCGATCGGCCCACCGATGCCCTGCGTGGTCAGTCCATGAATATCAAGATTTTTTAGAAGAACATTTGCAGTGCCGTCATTGGTAGAGATGCCAGTCCCTGAGTAATCCGAAAGGGGATCGCCGGCATAGCATCCCTCCGATGCTGGTTGCCCTGCTCCGACACGGGTGCACTGGCTATGATCCGTCAGTTCAAGGCATTCGACGTCCACGTTCTTTGAACCCGACAAATTAATGATGGTGCCTAGCGCATAGCCTCCAAACAGTTGAGTTTTCTTGTTGCAGCTCTGGTAGTTTTCGCCAAGCAAACGAGTCGGGCGATCGGGCAGCCCGGAAGGCAACGGCGGCATCGAGCAGCCGTAAGGGTCGCCTGGGCAGTTTCCCCAGTAATTCTTCACATGCGGGCCCTTGTATCCCATTCGATAGGGGCCGCCGCGAACGATGATCGTATCTCCACCTTCAACCACCCAGCCCTTATTGCCGTAATCGCCATTCGTAAACAAATAATACGGATGATTGAACGCACACGGCTTCTTGGACCCTTTACCAGAATAGGCAGCATCCGCTGTTCCCGTACACTGCTTGCGGTCACCGCCATCCGGGCGGATAAACCAGGTATGCCCCCCAGGTGAAGCAGAGACGTCCGCAGGCTTGTGTTCGTTCCCGCTGTATCCCAACAGCACAAGAGGAAATATAAGCAGAAAACAGAAGATACCCACAAATCCGAACCATCGATTCAACATAAAACTCCGATCTGACCATACGGATGCTCGGCAACCGCTGCGCATTGAGTACAATTTGAACGCATTTCTATAAATGCTACTGCCTGCATATATGGATAGAAGAGAGGTGTGAGCACTATTCGTGCATCACATCCGAATAGACCTTCGAAATCTCGTTGATAAAGCCCTGAAGCGAGAAGTTTTTCCGGACATGCTCAGCTCCCGCTGCCCCGAAACGCCTTGCCTTTTCGGGGTCTTCGATCAACGATATTGTTGCGGCGGCAAGCTCTTTGCTGTTGCCGTGCCCGTGCAGATATCCAGTGACGCCAGGTTGAATAATCTCTGGGATGCCCCCTACAGCAGTCGCTATCACCGGCTTTCGCATCGCCATTGTCTCCAGGATGCTCAATGGAAATCCCTCTCGGTGAGTGCACAGAACACATATATCCATCACCGCAATCAGACGAGGCACATCGGTGCGGTGGCCGGTAAAGATGAAACTATTCGCAATTCCTAATTCATCAAGCTTCCTGGCCACCTCTTCGTAGTGGCTTCGATTTAGATCGACAAGGGAATTATCTCCTACGATCAGGAACCGCGTATTGGGATGCTTCGCTAAAATCTCTACAGCAGAATCGACCAAGGTGAAGTAGTCTTTCTGCCGGGAAACGCGCGCAACAACCCCGACCAGAGGACAGCCATCTGGGATCCCTAATTCACGTCGAACGTCCGCATTGCTCTCCGTCCTATCATCTTCCGGAACCTCTATCGCGTCATAGACAACGCGAGCCTTGGTCTCAGGAAGAGAGACAGCAAAGGTTTGTTTCGCCTCTTTTGATACGAAAATAAAACTCTGAATCGGCAAAAGGCAAAGCCTCTCACGCAAGCTCAAGCGCGGATAGCTAACTCGGAGATGGCACACCCTGCGAGAGCGTGCCAATGGAGCAGCGAGACTATTGTGGATTGCTGCCTTTGCGTCAGAAAAATGGACTACATCCGCTCCGACTTGTCGAAGTTGGCGTGCCACGGCAAGAGACTCTTTGTAAAATTTGTGAGCATGTCTCAAGCTAGGCTGGGGAGGAGTGTAGATAACTGTCTCGATCCCCAATTTCTCAAATGCGTCTATCAACGGGGTAGCGTCGTGCAAACAAAATGCAACGTGATGGAACTTATCCCGCGTTGCGGCCGTCAAGCGAAGTGTAGCGATCTCGACCCCGCCCATACCGCTCCAGGGCATGAAATGAGCGATAGTAAGCTTTCTGCCAGCTTCCCCCGCTTCGTTAATATTTTCCACACTTCCCTCCCAAACCGCCCCACGAAATCGACCAAACTCATCATAGCGCGTGCAAAATGCCAATGCGCAAGGAGTGAAAACGCCCCCAACTGCAGCCTATGACGTCATACTGCCTACCCTGTATCTGCCTAAAAACGATTTGACCCTGGGTAGGATCTGGCGCTTCACATTATCTCGGAACGTTAGGCCAACTGTGACGATAAAGATGGGCAACAGAGCCATGGTCTGCATAAAAAACGTGGTCTTATAATGCACGGGAAAATGCACATCAACAGCGTAGGAGGCAATGGCAAATGGAACCGTCGACAGAAAAACAGGAGCCAATACCTTCCATGCCACGTCAAATGCGCTAATGCCCACGAGCTGAGAGATGTATCGCGGCCAAAGGATAAGATGCACGACTAAGCTTGGGATGAGAGTTCCGATTGCGACTCCATAGATTCCAAACTTGCGCGCCAGAATAATGCTAAGCGTCAAGTTTGCGATCGCTTCACCAATCGCCCACTTGGCAAGCGCCTTATGTTTCCCAACGCCAAAAGCTATTGATGCTGCAGTCACATTCTGAAGAGAAAACAGAAGCGCTGTCGCTAGAATCGCCAACACGGTTCCTGATACTTTGGAATACTGCGGCCCCATCCATACGCCGATAAAGCTGCCGCCGCGAATGATCAAGGTAAGCGCAATCGGCAAAGAGACGGCCATCGTCGCCCGCGTGCCATTAATATAGAGCGACCGCAAGCTAGCTGTATTTCCCTCGGCCTCGTACATGCTAGCGGCTGGCGTAAAAGTTTTGGTCATGGCGCTGACAATCTGGCTCGTGTAACGGCACAACGAATTGCCGATGGAGTAGAACGTGACCGCAGACGCCGTAATGAAAGCGCCAACCACCAGATTGTCTGACTGGTAAACCAACTGGACTGCCACCGTATCCAGGAAGGCATAGAAGCTATACGACCAGATCTTGCGAAGAACTTCCCCTTTCGGTTTCGTCAGGTGAATGGTAAGTTCCGGATAAATTCTGCGGACGATATATACCAGCAAGCCGTTACCAACCAAAGCAGAGAGAAGCTCGCAGAATGCGATGGCAACAATACCATGGCCGGCAAGCAGCACGGACACAACCCCAATCACACGGACAGCTAACTGGATCAATGTCACATAGCTTCGCAGATCATACCGATTCAATGCAGAAAGCGTAGAACTAAACACCCCGAACGACATGGAAATTGTCGCGGTAACACCGATGACAAGTATGGCCTCGCGAGCGTCAATTGCTAATGACTGTGGAACTTTGAAAATCAGCGGGAATACCGCCGCGAGCACTCCGCTCAGGACGAGCAGCAGCGCGCTAATTTGTAATCGGACCCAAAGTACTGCCGACAGGACTTCAGAAGCCCCTTCGTGGTCCTGTGTGGCGTGTCCTTTGGAGACGAACCGTACCACTGAACTGGCCATGCCCATATCAAGGATTGCCAGATAGTTGACGGTGGAGACCGCCAAGACCCAAACGCCATAAGCAACATCCCCCAACCGATGGACGACAAACGGGGCCAGGAAAAAACCGACTGACAAAGTGGCCGCGGTCGCAAACCAGTTGGATAGAACGCTTCTGGCAATCTGCCATACACGCGACTGCAAGCTAAAGCTCCTTTGCGCCGATCTCAGACCGTGACGAAAACCTCTCAATCTATGGATTTAAAAAGCCATGATTGGTCTAGATTTTGTGCGCGCAAAGCGATGGTAACAGTGTCGAGCCAATGCCGCACACAATGGCATGTCGGATTGATCGACTTTTGCTCGAAAAGACTGACCTCCCGTGGGTTGGCGTTCGTCCTGCTGCACCCGAATGTGACGAAAAGCCTACAGCCCAAGACAATAGCCCCACCAAAGTTCGCAGGATGGATAAGGGTTCTATCAAGAACTGACAGCTCCGATCTGGCATGATCGGGGTAGAGCAGCCTAATATCTATAAATAAGAACAACTTAGGATTGATCCATGGCAAAAAGTTCGATTATTATCGTCCTTGCAATATTGATCGCTCAAGATGTACTATTTCGGTGGTCGCGTAAAAGCAATCCCCTAATAGTTGTAGTTAAAGGACTTCGTATGCGCGTGAGTGCTCTCGTCCCGACATTCAATCGTAGTGTCTTTCTGAAAGAGGCTCTCTTGAGTCTTTTGAGGCAAACGCTGCCTCCCGACGAGATCATTGTCATCGATGACGGTTCGACGGACGATACCGCTCAGGTCGTTGCATCCTTCGCGCCTGCCGTAAGATACATCTTCAAAACAAATGGTGGAAAGTCCTCGGCTCTCAATCTCGGCTTAGAACAGACGTCCGGTGAATTGATTTACATCCTCGACGATGACGATATTGCTGTCGACGATGCCATTGAACGCCTGTCCGAAGTATTTAGGAATGACCCGGAATGCGGTTTTGTATATGGCGAATTTGATGTCTTTAAAGTGTCTGATTCAGGTGTCACCTCTTGGGAGACCCGCGCTCAGCCACCGGGGGACAAAGAACTTTATCTGGCCTTGATGCATCATAATCGGATCGCGGTCCCAAGCATCATGCTGGTTCGTAAATCATGCTACGAGCGTGTCGGCCCCTTTAATGAAGCCTTTGTAAGGTCCCAGGATTACGAGATGCTTCTCCGCCTGGTCAGGGTATTCAAGGGAAAGCGCTTGAATTGTGTTCTTTCTCACGTACGACAACATAGCGGGATGCGCGGTTCGGCCGCCGTGCCCGTGGCTGCAAAAGACAGCTATAAGACATGGCGAGATTTTGATGCAAGGGCTATTTCCACTGTTTATAACTCCTATGCCTTACAGGAGTTTCTTCCGCAACCTGTCACTACCTTCAACGATGAAGACCGTTTCACTGCACTGTTGCAGAGATGTGTCATCGTCGGGCGCAAAAGACTTTGGAATTTTGCGGCTGACGATTTGCGCGAAGCCTGTGCTCTCGCCTCCCACTCTGGCATACATAACCTGACATCAGGGCAGTCGCTTATCCTGAACAGGCTATTCGAGACATCGAGTCATGCTCTACACGATCTTGCTGCTGCAGAAGACTTCCGGTCGGCACTGCTCAACATAGCCGACCCGAAGTTAGCCCATCAGATCCGCGCAGCTTTAACCTATCCTCTTCGGGAGCAGATACAGGATGCTCTGCGGCTCAGAGCGGCTAAAACTTCCATCTATCTGATTGCGTGTCTCTTATTTATTTCTCCCTTGGGAGAAAGCATTAATCATTTGGGTGATCGGGCATTAAAAAAGATCGACCAAACCCGCTCGGCTAAACTAAAAAGCCACCAAACTGCGGCGTAATATATGATCGGAACGAAGGCGTCCTGGGTTAATGCTTTGCAGCCCACGCGCTCTTAGAAAGACAACGGAGCGGATAACTGTAAAGCGAGTTACCGACAAGACAGCATTCCATGGCCTTCTGGAGCAATCGGCTGCGAATCAGTCGCATCAGCGAGCGTTCGTACTCTAACCATTGTTTCCGTCTCAGCACGGTCATCTCGCATGGAGACCTGCCGTGAAGTTGCTTTTTTGGTTCTGCTTTGCCCTCACTGCCTATGCATATTTTGGCTATATCGTCTGGCTTCGGATCTACGTTGCCCTGCACCGACGACCCATCTTTCAAAGCCATGTAACCCCGGCTGCCTCAATTATCATCGCGGCTCGAAACGAGGAGGCCAACCTCCCCGCTAAACTCGAGAACCTTCGCCTTCTGGACTATCCTCAGGACCACCTCCAGATTGTGATTGCCTCTGATGGATCTACAGATCGAACCGCTAGTATCCTGCGCGAGCAAATCCCTCCGATTGTCTCCGTCATTCTTGACGAATCAAACGGAAAAGCGTTTGCACTGAACGAAGCGGTCAAGCAGGCTACCGGAGAAATCCTCGTCTTCTTGGATGCGCGGCAATTTGTCGAAACGAACGCGGTTTCCGAGTTGATCTCCTGCTTCGCCGATCCGGACGTTGGCGCGGTGAGCGGCGAACTGCTGCTCGAAGATGCCTCGGGCACAGCGTCCTCCGAAGCTCTCGGTATCTACTGGAAGATTGAAAAGGCTGTCCGCAAACTCGAATCTGCATCAGGCTCCGTCGTAGGCGTCACCGGGGCGATCTACGCTATCCGTCGCGAACTCTATACCGAGATTCCTGCGGGAACCCTTCTCGACGATGTCTTTGTTCCTATGCATGTGGCTCGACTCGGCAAACGCGTTATCTTCCAGCCATCGGCCATCGCCCGCGACCGCCTCTTTAGCGCGAAAGGCAAGGAGTTTTCCCGCAAAGTCCGCACCCTGACCGGCAACTATCAACTGCTTCAGCTTGCGCCGTGGCTCCTATCCCCAGCCAATCCGCTGCTCTTCCGCTTCATCAGCCATAAACTGCTGAGACTGTTCGTTCCGCTGTTCCTGGTGGTGATGCTGGTTACCTCCGCCTTCGCTGGAGGTTCTTTCTACAGAGCGATTTTCTGGCTCCAGATCAGCTTTTATCTTCTGGCTGCTGTCGGAATGCTGAGCCCTTCATTCAAGAGATTCAAGCCCGCCGCTATCTCCAGCACGTTTGTCATGCTCAATGCGGCCGCGGCGTTGGCGTTCTACAATTTCATCGCAGGCAAGAATAAGGTATGGATCCGCTAAAATTATTCTGCTTGCCACAATCATTCGCCGTACAGGTATCGCGGAGATCGCATTTTGGGATTAGGACTCGCACATAACATTCCGTTGATCGCCTATCTTGGCTTCTGGGTTGCTGCGCTCGTTTCCTTAGGTGGGCGTCCCCTCTGGGGCCTATATTACGTTCTTCCATTCCTGCCGTATCGGACCATGCGGGACCATTTCTTGCTCTACCCACTGGGCGCCAATGTCATCACCATCCTTATTCTGGCCATTATTGTAGGAGCCCTGCTCCATGGCAAAAAGCTTCCAAAATCGAAGATCTACATCACATGGCTGGTCTTCGGCCTCTACACGTATATGTCCATGTGGCTGGGAACTGCACTTGGTTATGCCGATGCACCGCTTTGGATCAACGATGCCAATTTCGCAGTATGGAAAGACTATATGCTCCTGCCGCTGGTCTTCGTAGCGGCTGGCCTGACCATAGAAGATCGTAAAGCGGTAAGAACAGTCATTCTCATCTCGGCCATCACTTTGATGTTCATTGATCGAAGTGCACTCATGGACAGCATGTCCAGAACATGGGCCACTTTTGACGAAGACAAACGCGACGGCGGCCCCCTCGGCTTCGCCGGCTCAAATGGCCTTGCAGCCTTTCTGGCCCAGTTTTCCATGTTTTTCTGGGGCTTTGCCCAATTTCTCAAGCGAAAGAAAGCCAGATTGCTCTGCTATGCCTTGGTGGGAACTACGATCTTTGCCACAATGTATACCTTTTCCCGTGCGTCCTATATTGCAATCGTGGCCGGGGCTCTCCTGCTTGGCATATTGAAAGATCGAAAGATCATCATCGTCGTCGCGGTCTTTCTGTTCACATGGCAAGCTATCGTACCCGTAGCCGTGACCGAGCGGGTCATGATGACCACAAACGCCAATGGCCAGCTTGAGGCGTCCGCCCAGGAGCGCGTCGATCTTTGGGAAAATGCGAAAAAGGCCTTCTACAATGAACCGCTCTTTGGAATGGGTTTTGCCACCTTTCAATTCGGACAACATACAGACAACCTGAAAGATACTCACAATTGGTACATCAAGGTCCTCATCGAGACCGGGATTATTGGCGGCATCATCGCGGTAGTCCTTCTCTTCCAAATGCTCGCCCTCGCGTATCGCCTCTGGAGAAATGCTAAAGACCCGCTCTATCAAGGACTCGGATTTGCCCTGTTTCTCTGCATCAGCACCTGCATGATTCTTAATTGTTTCGGCGATCGGTGGACCTATCTTGAAATCAATGGGCTGTTATGGGCGCTGATAGGGGCTGCGGCGTCCGCGACCTATCTCACAGAGCCCGAATCAACATCGAAGATGGTTGCTCCCGATGCGACCGCTTCCGCCAACCCCTATATGGCCTATCACTAGCCCTTGCGGGTAAAGCTGCCTTTGATGCAACTGAGCTTTTGTAAACACTATGATTACTTCTCTGCACCGGATATCGAATCTCTCCCAAAGCGAAGATGCCGGGCTGCCTCATGTTCTGCTTGTCGTCGATCAATTTTCCAGGAATCTTGGCGGTGGCGAACGAATCGCACTCAAGCTCGCCGCTTTGCTTCCGCACTATGGATACCGGGCCTCCATTTTGACGTTTTCTGCTGATCCGGCAACGACTGCATTTGAAGCTGCTCCGTGCCCTGTCTATCTTCTTCCTCTGCAACGCACCTACGATCTAAGAGCATTCAAAGGCGCTCTTGCCCTACGGCGCTTTCTCAAGCAGCAAAAAATACAGATCGTCCAAACTTTTTTTGAGAGTTCCGACATATGGGGTGGATTTGTAACCAAATTTCTGTCAAAGGCGAAGCTGATCTGGAGCCGCAGGGATATGGGGATACTGCGGACCCCAAAACACGAAGTCGCTTATCGCCTTATGGCGGGCCTCCCCGACGCTGTCTTCGCAGTCTCCGAGCTTGTCCGCCAACACTGCATTGAAGTCGACCGCATCAATCCTGATCGCGTCCAAACCATCTATAACGGCCTCGACCTCGCGGATTGGGAAGCATCGTTGCAATCGGCGCCTCTGCGAGACAAGCTTCTGGTCACAACTGTCGGCAACATCCGCCACGTCAAGGGCCACGATGTCTTTATCAAAGCTGCTGCAGTGATCGCTCCCCGGTTCCCCGACATCTACTTCAGCATTGCCGGCGGAGTTCTCGATCCGGCTTACTTTGAGGAGCTTCAAGCCCTCGTCCACGACCTGAATCTTGGCGACCGCTTTCACTTCGCAGGAAGTATCACCGATCTTCGGGAGCACCTCTCCGGAGCCGACATCTTTGTCCTGCCCTCACGCAGCGAGGGCTTCTCCAATGCCATCGTCGAGGCCATGGCTGCATCTCTTCCCGTGGTCGCTACCAACGTCGGCGGCAATGCCGAAGCCGTGCAGCACGGTGTTAGCGGCTTCATCGTGCCAGCAGAAGATCCTGACGCTCTCGCCGCGGCCATCACGCAGCTTCTTGCCGACCCAGTCAAAGCAAAAGGCATGGGCATAGCTGGAAGACAGAGAGTTGCGGAAAAATTCACGACCGAAGCCATGATGTTGCAGACGACTGCAACCTACAGAAAGCTGCTCACCCAACGGTAGATCTTCCCAAAATAAAAGAGCGGGAGGACATATGTCCCCGCTCTTTTCAGTTCAAATCTGCGTCTAGCAACGAACGACCTTGGGAGAACGAATCCCCTTCGTAGCATTGCGCGAATCTACTACGAGCTTAGACTGGCTGACAATCTCCTCATAGTTGTAATCGGAGTGGTCCGTCACGATCAGAACGCAGTCGTATTGCTCCAGATTGTCGAGCGGCGTGCAGGTCATATTGAGGTTGTAGTGCCGCCCTCTGCCTACGGTCGGGAAGTAGGGATCGTTATAGAGCACCTCAGCTCCCTCCTCGCGCAGCAACTCGATAATCGTTAGCGATGGAGACTCGCGAAGATCGTCGATATTCTTCTTGTAAGCCATCCCCAACATCAAAATCTTCGCGCCGTTGACAGCCTTCTTCTGCTGATTCAGAGCCTTGCCCACTGCGTTGACCACATGCGCGGGCATTGCCTCGTTGACCTCTCCGGCCAACTCGATGAATCGCGTATTGAAGTCATATTCCTTGGCCTTCCAGCTCAAATAGAACGGGTCGATCGGAATGCAATGGCCGCCAAGGCCGGGTCCTGGATAGAAGGGGTGAAAGCCGAAAGGCTTCGTCGCCGCAGCATCGATCACCTCCCAGATGTCCACACCCATCTTGAGCGAAAGCAGCTTTAATTCATTCACCAACGCAATATTCACGCAGCGATAGATGTTCTCCAATAGCTTCGTCATCTCGGCCACGCGCGTCGACGAGACCTGCACTGCCCGCGTAAAGATGCCCTCATACAAAGTCGCGGCCAGTGTTGTGGCAATCTCTTCGTGGCCGCCGACCACCTTGGGAATGTCGCGCCGCGCCACAGTATCGTTGC
Organism: Granulicella sp. L56; assembly: GCF_009765835.1. Classification (NCBI taxonomy): domain Bacteria; kingdom Pseudomonadati; phylum Acidobacteriota; class Terriglobia; order Terriglobales; family Acidobacteriaceae; genus Granulicella; species Granulicella sp. L56. The sequence continues at coordinate 1,157,993 of NZ_LMUS01000006.1, forward strand.
CCGGATCTTCGCGCTCCGGCGAAAAAGCCACATAGAAGACGCCATGTTCTGCCGCCGACCCTTCGCTCTGGACCTTCAATCCCTTAGTGTTGCCAGCCTCAAGAACCGGAATCATCAACTCTTCCGTCGTCCCGGGATAGGTTGTGCTCTCAAGCACAACAAGCTGTCCTTCGCGGACCCACGGGGCAGCAGCCTTGGCCGTATTTTCAACGTAGCTCAGGTCCGGCTCGCGATGCTCTGTCAGTGGCGTAGGAACGCACATGAGGATGGCATCCATATCCGACAGTTGAGAAAAATTCGTAGTTGCCGTGAACCCATGCGAACGCGCGCTTTGAATCTCATTGGCCGGGATGCGGAAGATGTACGAGCGACCGGCTTCAAGGTCCGTCACCTTCTTTTCATCGATGTCGAAGCCCGTGACCTTAAATCCAGCCTCGGCAAACAGCAGCGAAAGTGGTAGGCCAACATAGCCGAGCCCAATGACTCCAATTTTGGCGGTGCGGCTCTTCAAGCGATCAAAGCGTTCCTGGGCAATCTGAGGAAGAACAACGGGGCTCTTGGTCAACATATATCTGAATTATCGCATTGGCTTCTGAAAATCCGCATCTTTCCTTCAACTTCGCGGCGAGCCTCTGACTTCCTGCAAATTCAGGTTATTTCGCCCTTCCCTGAGAGGGTGAGTCATGCGCTTTGTCGACGTAAAAGCCGCGAACGCAGGAATAGATCGCAAAAATATCAGATAATGGGTTGTTCGTTTGCCACGTTGTCTGGTGCGAAGCGCCGTTTCTCCCCACGCCCTATGAACCGCACAAAAGTTGCATGGACTCACAGAAACGAAATTGACAAACTGACAGTTCCCAGCGTGCCGCAATAGCAATGATTGATTTGCGGATATCTCCGCTCCGATAAACTTTGACTACGCCCAGTGACGTCCCTGGTGGAGGATAGATGGCCCGTTATTTGATTACAGGAATTGCAGGTTTTATTGGTTCAACCCTGGCCCACGCCCTTGTCGACCAAGGACACGAGGTTCGCGGCATCGACAACCTCTCAACAGGAAACCTCGAAAACCTGGCCGACATAAAGCATCAGATCTCCTTTCAAGAGACGGACCTGCAGGATGTTGCCGGCGTGAAATCCGCCTGCGAAGGCATTGATTTTATTCTTCATCAGGGCGCGCTCGCCTCGGTGCCCCGTTCGGTCAAAGATCCAGTCTCTTCGCACGAATCCAACATCAACGGAACGCTCAATCTTCTGGTTGCTGCCAAAGATGCCCGGGTGCGCCGCATCGTCTACGCGGCATCGTCCTCAGCCTATGGCGACCAGCCCACGCAGCCCAAGCAGGAAGACATGCTGCCTCGTCCGCTGTCTCCGTACGCCGTCCAGAAGCTGACCTGCGAGTACTACATCCAGTCCTTCTACCGCGCCTATGGGCTCGAAGGCGTCTGCCTGCGCTACTTCAATATCTTCGGACCGCGCCAGGCCGCCGACTCGCCTTACTCCGGCGTCATCGCGCAGTTCACCTACAAGATGATGGCCGGGCAGGCCCCGACCATCTTCGGGGATGGGCTCACCAGCCGCGACTTCAACTACGTCGACAACGCCGTCAGCGCCAACCTGCTGGCCTGCACTGCACCCAGCGAAGTCGCCACCGGAAGGGTCTTCAACATCGGCACCGGCAAGAGCCACACCCTCAACGAGGTCTACGCCACCATCGCCGAACATCTCGGCTTTACCGCCAAACCCATCTACGGCCCACCCCGCGAAGGCGACATCCAGCACTCGCTGGCGGATATCAGCCGTGCCACCGCTGAGTTGGGCTATAGCCCCAAGGCTCACTTTCACGAGGGCCTGAAGAAGACCGTGGCTTGGTATCTGGAAGAGAAACAGAAGAACGAAGCCCCTGCCCTCAAAGGCTAGATGCGTCCGTATCCATTGCGATCACAATAGACCTGTCGGGGAAAAGAAAATAGCCGCCAGAAGAATCTGGCGGCTATAAACCTTTGCCTCCTGGCTTCATAAAAAGTCGCTCCCGGCAACCTCCTGTAAAGCCAGGTTACAAAGTTACGAACGCATCTTGCGCATCAAGGCTCCGGCAGAACCGATCAGGCCGGTTCCAAGAAGAATCAGCGAGTTTGGCTCCGGAACGCTCGAAATTGAACCACTAAAATCCACTCCTTCGGCGCTCCCATTGGTCTGGTGAACGTCAAACGTCAAGGTATTCAAGCCAGTCAGAAAGTCTCCGCTGGGAAGTGTGACCAGAAGAGGTGAAATGCAATTCGGCTGCAAGGTTTGGCAGGTGGAGTTCGCTCCGCCAGCAAAATCCTGAACCAGATTGCCGTTAAGATAGACATCGGTTGTATCGTCGGCCAATACCCAAATCGAACCGGCGTATGAGCTATTCCCTAGAGTGAACGTCGAAGTGAAGGTGTAGGTTCCGTTTGCTTCAACGTTGCCGCCACCGGGATAATTTCCCGGATCCTGGGAAACCCAGCTTGAAAGGTTAGATCCACTGCCTACGGCAGCCGTCCACACCCCTCCATCACCAATGTTGTATGTACTGCCGCCCGCAATCTGCAACGCGCTGTTTGCGTTTCCAGTCACAGTAATGCCGTTTGTATTTTGGCCATAACTTCCCAGTTGAAGGGTGTCAGCCGACGCGAAGGCGGTAGTAAGTATGAGCACCGCCCCCAAAGCAGAAAATTTCAAAAACTTCATGTAGTTCTCCTGATTCAGCAATCTATGGGCCGTTATAAGAAGCGCCGCAATAAACGGATCTTCGAGATCACCTGCAGGCCCTCGACCCCCATACATCCGTGCCAGGAGTTCTAGTGCAGGTCTCTTGACTTCTCTAAAAGCATCTGAACCACCAAAGCAAAGTCGCTATAAATCAATTAGATAGCTCGACCTATCCACATCGGATACGCAAAAAATTGCATATAAAATAGGAACAAAAGTTGCAATCGTATTGTCACTGCGTCATTTACAGCGATATTCATTCAAATCTTCCTGCTATCTGCTCACCCAGGCATCGTCCACTCATCACGCATCTCACATCAGAGCTAGGATCGGGCTATAGGACCGACTCAATTCAAGGGATCAGGCAAACCAGAAAATGTCAGTAAACGTTGCGACAAATATCTCAAGCTCTCACTCGACCAGGCCCCGACACCTCATTCCACTGGCCCTGCTTTTCCTTCTTTTGGCGATGAGCCCCTTCGCCTCGGCCTTCAGCCCGCTGCTCACAGGCTCCGCGCTCGATGACGGTTATTACGACATGTATAACCTCGACTTTCCGGCCGCCCACCAGAAGTTCCAGCAGTGGATGTCCGCCCATCCTCAGGACCCCATGGGTCCAGCCTCCGACGCAGCGGCGTGGCTCTTCGGAGAGTTCGACCGTCTCCACATCATCGACGTCCAACTCTTTGCCGACCAGAGCCGTTTCGACAACCGGCAGCGCCTCACTCCCGACCCTAACGTTCGCAAGTCGTTCGATGACCGCGCCGCGCAGGCCGAGCGGCTCGCCGACGCAGCTCTTCAGCGCAATCCCAAAGACACCAACGCTCTCTACGTCAAGACCGTCATCTGCGGTATGCAGTCCGACTATGCCCTCATGATCGACAAGCGCGATATCGCCGCCCTGAACCTCAGCAAGCAGGCCAGCGCCTATTCCCGGCAAGCCCTTGCCATCAACCCCACGCTCTACGACGCCTACCTCGCCACCGGGGTCGAAAACTACATGCTCAGCCTCAAATCGGCGCCCGTCCGCTGGATTCTCAACCTCACCGGCGCCAACACAGACCGGGAAGAAGGCATCCGGCTGCTTCGCCTCACCGCCGCCAAGGGCCACTATCTCGCGCCCTTCGCCCGCATGATGCTCGCCGTCGCCGCCCTGCGGGACAATCGCCCGCAAGAGGCCAAAGACATCCTCATCGCTCTTTCGAAAGAGTTTCCCCAGAACACTCTCTACCAGCGCGAACTGGCCAGACTTCACTGATTTCTCCGCCAACCGTCCAAATGCGCGACTCGAATCCATCTCTGCGTGTAGGCTGAATGCATCGTTTGCAACCAGCCACCGCGCAGCACAGCAGTTTACTCAGGCAACAATAAAGGTCCTTATCAGCATGCGTATCTCGTCCGTCGGCACGGCTTACCCTCCCCATCGCTACTCCCAGGCAGCAATCACAGAAGCACTCAGAAACCGATGGCAGGACCGGATGGAAGAGCCCCGGCTGATCAACCGTCTCCATGCCAACTGCGGCGTCGAGTTCCGCAACCTCGTCTTTCCGCTTGAGGTCTACGAGAACCTCTCCGGCTTCGGCCCCACCAACAACGCCTGGATCAAAGCTGCCGTCGAGTTGGGCCAGCAAGCCATCACCACCGCCCTCGATCGCGTCGGCCTCACCCCGGCGGATATCTCCGCCATTTTCTTCGCCTCGGTGACGGGCATCGCCAGCCCCACCATCGATGCCCGCCTCATCAACCTGATGCCCTTCCCCACCAGCGTCAAGCGCACTCCTATCTTCGGCCTCGGCTGTGTCGCCGGAGCGGCCGGCATCTCCCGCGCCTCCGACTACGTCCGCGCCTTCCCCGACCAGTACGCTCTGCTGCTCTCGGTCGAGCTCTGCTCCCTCACCTGGCAGGACAACGATCAGTCCATCGCCAACCTCATTTCGACCGGCCTCTTCGGAGACGGCTCTGCCGCCGTCGTCATCTCAGGCTCTGAGACCGCACTCGCCAAGGAAGGCTGCGGCCCACGCGTCCTCGACACCCGTTCCACCTTCTACCGCAACACCGAGCACATCATGGGCTGGGACATCGGCGATCTCGGCTTCAAGATCGTCCTCTCCCCCGACGTCCCCAAGGTCGTCAACGAGCATCTCCGCGGCAACGTGGAGAGCTTCCTCGCCGACAACAACCTCACCCTTGGTGACATCTCCAGCTATATCTTCCACAGCGGCGGCCCCAAGGTGCTCGAAGCGATGGAGACCTCCTTGAACCTGCCTCCCAACGCTCTCGCTCCCTCCTGGAAGAGCCTCCGCGAAGTGGGCAACCTCTCTGCCGCCTCGGTCCTCGCCGTCATGGAGGATTATCTCGTCAACACCCCTGGCAAGGCTGGCACCTACAGCATCCTCGCCGCCATGGGACCGGCCTTCTGCTCCGAACTTGTCCTGCTCCAGTGGTAGGTCTTCATTCCTCCTGTTTTTCTCGACCAGGAATAAAGATCGGGTGCCCTGTCCTTCGCGCTTTTTGCGAAGGACAGGGAGGTATATCCCGCCCGGCAGCATCTCGGTTGCAGTTGCTCGTTCTTGCTACCCCAACCTTTTCGCTCACACTACAACGCAGGCTGCCTTTACACTGACAAAGGCATCCCTGTAAGTTGAAGTAGCACCAAGAGGAAGCTGGGTAGAACTATGGACGACATCGCACAGCGCTGCATTGAGATCATCGCAAAGTCGAAGAGCATTCCCGCGGACTCAATCACCTTGGACAGCACCTTCGACTCCCTCAATATTGACTCCCTCGACAAGATCAACATCTCTTTCGAGGTCGAAGAGGCCTTTTCCATCGAGATCCCCGACGAAGCCCTCGGCACCATCAAGACCGTCGGCGACATGGTGCGCGGCGTCAGCGAACTCCGTGTGAACCATCCCACCGCTGCCGTTACCACACCCTAGCCGCGGCTGCCGCGAGGAAGAGATCAAGTGAATCGCGTTGTAGTTACCGGCCTCGGCTGTGTCACCCCCATCGGCAGCACCGTCGAAGACTTCCGCACCGCTCTCTTCTCCGGCCAGACCGGCATCGCCCCCTTCCCCGACTTCCCCGAAGCCCCCGGCGAAACCCAGGGTCTCCGCTTCACCCAGTCGGCCCGCGTCAAGGATTTCGACCCCCGCCAGCATCTCGAATCGGGCGTCGTCGTCTCCACCGACCGCACCACCCAGTTCGCCATCGTCGCCGCCCGTCAGGCCGCGAAACATAGCAATCTCCTCCAGCATCATGCTCCCGATAACGTCGCCATCATCGTAGGTTGCGCCTGCGGAGGCCGTCAGGCCGAAGAGACCGAAACCGCCAAGCTCTACACCCGCGATGCCCGTGTGCATCCGCTCACCGTCACCCGCACCATGGCCTCCGCCGGAGCCAGCCACATCTCCATCGATCTCGGCATCACCGGCCCTGTCCTCAATATCTCCACGGCCTGCTCCTCGGGGACCCATGCCATTGGCCTCGCCTTCCAGATGGTCCGCGCCGGTATGGTCTCGGCAGCCATCACCGGCGGCCACGAAGCTCCGCTCACCTTCGGCTTCCTGCGCGCGTGGGACTCCATGCGCGTCGTCTCCCCCACCCAGTGCCGTCCTTTCTCCGCCGACCGCGATGGCATGACCCTCGGCGAAGGCAGCGCCATGCTCGTGCTTGAAACCCTCGAGTCGGCGCAGGCCCGCAACGCCACCATCTACGCCGAGATCGTCGGCTTTGGCAGCTCAGCCGACGCCCATCACATCACCCAGCCAGCCCCCGAAGGTGCAGCCGCCGCCATGCGAAAGGCATTGAGCGACGCCAACGCTTCACTTGACGAGGTCAACTATATTAACGCTCACGGCACCGGAACCCAGGCAAATGACGCCACCGAAGCCGCCGCTATCCACCAGCTCTTCGGCCCCCGCGCCTCGCAGATCCCCGTCAGCTCCACCAAGGCTCTCCACGGCCACTCCATCGGAGCCACCGGAGCCATCGAAGCAATGGCCACGATCCTCTCCCTCCACCACGGCAAGCTCCCCGCCAACGCCGGTGTCACCCAGATCGACCCATCCATCAAGCTCGATGTCATCCTCAACGCCCCTCGCGAAGCCAGCGCCCAACTGGCGCTCTCCAACTCCCTGGCCTTCGGCGGCCTCAACGCCGTTCTCGCCATCCGCTCCCATTCCTGAACAAATGCATCGGGCATTCGGGCGATAATACCCCCAGATGATCTCAATCCTCATCCTTACCCGCAACGAACAGCGCGACCTGCCCGGTTGCCTCGCCTCCGTCGCCTGGTCCGACGATATCCACGTCTTCGACTCCTTCTCGACCGACGACACCGTCTCCATCGCCCAGGCTGCCGGAGCCCACCTCCACCAGCGCACCTTCGACGACTACGCCACCCATCGCAACGCCGCTCTCGCCACCGTTCCTTTCAAGCATCCCTGGGTCTTCCTGCTCGACGCCGACGAGCGCCCCACCCCCGAGCTCTCCCACGAGATGCAGCAGATCGTTCTGGTCGCCCCCGCCGAAATCTCAGGCTTCCGCCTCCGCCGCCGCGACTTCCTCTTTGGCACCTGGCTCAAGCACGCGCAGATCTCGCCCTTCTATATCCGGCTCGTCCGGCCCGAACGCAGCCGCTACACCCGTGCCATCAATGAGGTCATCGAGGTCGAGGGCACCATCGCCGATCTCAGCTATCCGTTCGACCACTATCCATTTTCAAAGGGGTTCGCCCACTGGCTCAATAAGCATAATCTCTACTCCACCATGGAGGCAGAGCTCATCCACCGCCAACAAGGGTTGCAGAATCCATCCTGGAAGACCGCGCTCCGCGACCCCGACTTTCACACCCGCCGCCTGCATCAGAAAGCGATCTTCTATCGCCTTCCCGGTCGCCCCATCGTCAAGTGGATTTATATGATGTTCGTGCGCAGAGCTATCCTTGACGGGGTCGCCGGCCTCACCTATGCGACCCTGCAATCCATCTATGAGTATTTTATTGTGCTGAAGACAAAGGAGTTGCAGCGCGGCGGAGCCTGACGCCCTGCCGCGACGATGCAATCGGCCGAAGCTTACAGCAGCTTGACGGAGTCGACCTTCAGCACATCGCCATCGACATCGCCCTTGACGTTTACCCGAAGATGATCTGCTTCCTTCGATTTATGCAACTGCTTGATAATCTTGGCATTACCGGCAGCATCAAACTTCAAAAATTGTTTGTCTTCGGTGACAATGCCGAATCCGCTCTTCTCGCACTTCAAAGCGCAGTCGCGCGTGTGCGCATCAGCGGTATCGGCGACTTTGCTCGAACAGCTCACGTCGACAACTGAGACGTTCTCGAATGACTTTGGAGCGGCAAATGCCGGGGTTGCCAGCAGGCCGACAGCAAGTAGGGAAACAAGCGCTTTCATGGTGTTCTCCAATTCGTGTTGAATTTCACTCATTACATGTTGCTACAAAACTATGGCAGTTCAACAATACTCTCGTTGCCTACCTCTCGGCCATAGGCCTCGCGCACTGTCGAAAGCTGCGAGAGCGCAAATGCGCCGACGGCGATCTCAAGGTGGCGGACTGCAACCTCACGCGCAAAAGACTTCCTGAGATGACCTCCGGTTACAGTCTTCCATGAAGAAAGCCATAAAACAGGACACGAAGGCGCATCCTTGTAACCACTCGAACCCTGCGCACTCTATTAATAAGTAAGAAGAGCAGGTTATGGAGAAGATCGAAATTCTGGAAGTATCGAAGACGTTGACCGACGAAGAGGTAATAGACCGCGTTCGCGCCGGAGACCTCGCCATGTATGAGGTCATCATGCGCCGCTACAATCAACGGCTCTATCGCATCGCCCGCGCCATTCTGCACGACGATGGCGAAGCCGAAGATGTCATGCAGGACGCCTATGTTCGTGCCTACACTCATCTTGAACAATTTGCAGGCCGATCAGCATTCTCCACCTGGCTGAGCCGCATCGCCGTCCACGAGGCGTTGACCCGCCTGCGCTCGCGCAACCGGCATCCGCAGGTAGATGTCACCGACTATGACGGAGAGATATCGATGAAGACGCCCAGCAATTTGCTCGACCCGGAAATGAATGCCTCGACCGACCAGCTACGAGAGTTTTTGGAAGAGGCCGTTCTGAACCTTCCAGAGAACTATCGAACCGTCATCATGCTGCGCGATATCGAAGAACTCAGCACAGCCGAGACCGCCCAGGCGCTCGACCTGACCGAAGAAAACGTCAAGATACGGTTGCATCGCGGCCACGGCATGATGCGCAACTGGCTCTTCGAGCGCGTTGGGCCAGCGGCAAAGGAAGCCTTCCCTTTCATGGGTGTTCGTTGCGACCGCGTTGTACAGAAAGTCTTCGACCGGCTCACAAAGCTCGCTGACGCCCACCCATAAAGCTAAGACTTTGACTCTGCAGGAAGCGCCGTCTTCTCCTCCGTCTTGTGCAAAAGGTTGATGACAGACTGGTACAGGCGGTTCCTCATCTCAAACCGATTGCCTGCCTGCGTCACATAGCGCACAAGAATATCGATCCCTGATCCGGCCGGACGCATCTCCACCGATGGGGTCGCAGAGAACAGACTCAGATTCGTTTGCTTCGTCGCCCGCTGCCACTCCCGCTCCGCCTCCTGTCCCCCCTGCTTCGTCTCCTTTAGCACCACCTCGTGGATCTCATCGATCATCTTGAAAGTGTCTTCACCCGCCGGCACATTCAAGCTGATCTCATCCCACATCCACTGCCCTGTCGTCGAGAAGTTAAGGAATTGTCCCGTGATGGCATATTTATTGAGGAACGTCACTCGACGGCCAGTGGGATGCCCCTTGTCGCTCCAGTTTCCCGTCTCCAGCAGTGAGGTTCGGAACACCCCAATCTCAATCACCTCACCGGCCATGCCATTAATTTCTACCCAGTCTCCCACGCGAATGCCGTTCTTCCCCATCAACACAAACCATCCGAAGAACGCGAGAATGAAGTCCTGAAACACCACCGTCAACCCAGCCGTGGCCAGTCCCAGGATCGTTGGCGTCTGGCTCGGCGTTCCAAAGATCACCAACAGCACCAGCACTAGCGTCACAAACTGAATTGCCAGGTGCGCAATCATCCGTAGCGTATGCAGGCTGCGCTGCTCCATCTTTGACCGGTCGAGCATCATCCGTACCAGCGCGCCCAGCAACGCAGCACACAGCAGTAGAAAGGCAATCACGGCAAACGACTGAAAAAGCAGATGAGTCACAATGCTGTGCTGCAACTCCACCTGCGCCAGCCACTGGTCATAAACGCCAGAAAGCTGCTGCTGCGTCTGTAACCTGTCATCCAGAATCGAATGGACCTGCGCGATGGCATGCATCTTTCCCATCCGCGCGACGCGGCCTCTCACCGCTGCCTCGGCATCTGTGGGCGTCCCCGTACCGCTTGGCGAAGCTACTACCCCCGCCTCAGCCGCACTCGCCTTCTTTTCGATCTCCGCGTGCTGTGCAGTCAGCGCCACGACATCGGCATCCGCCTCCGCCTTTGCCTGGCTGATCAAGTCCATCCTGCTGCGCTGATCGAACCACGATTTCATCCGCCCATACAACGTTCCATGCTGCTTCGCCGAAGCAACTGCCGTCGGCGCGCCGCTATCCGCCTGCTCGTCGAACTTCTTCATCGACGCTTCTCGCGCTGTCAACTCCTGCTGAATCGCTCCCCGCTTGTCTCCGCTTACCCTGGCGAGATCGTCCGTGGCGTCCCCGAGCTCGTCGTTGTCCAGCGTCAACTGCGCCTTCGCCGCATCCAGTTCGTCCGACTGCACCGTGCCATCCGGAGCCTTGGGCAGCTTCGCCGTCGCCGCGGTCACGCGGTCCACCGTCGCCTGGTCCTCCTTCACCGTCTCCTTCAAGACGGCAACCTTCTGCGAAAGCGCCAGCGCATCCCCCTTCAGCACCGGAGGCTGCAACGCCGCCATCCGCAGCGCCTGCGCAAATGCCTGATCGACCTCATGGTCTGCCAGTCGCTCCGCATTCCGCGCCAGCCGCTTCTCTTCCACCGAAGTCGCCAACGAAGCCAACGCCTGCGCCGTCTGCCATGGCCTCTGATCGACGAGCGTATCCGCCGAAGCCCCACGTTTCCCTCGCAGGAACGGCAGATTCGCCATCGAGCCCCGAGTCAGGTAGCTCGCGATCAACAGCACAACTAATGCCGCTGCCGGCACCACAATCAGAAGTTTCCGCATTTCCTTCATCTCTACCACCCTATATGTTTGATGCTCTCCCACAAAAGTCCCACAAATTCATCTGACACAAAATCACCCCCCACCATCTACACTCAGTTCATGTGCGGAATTGTTGGTTATATCGGTCCCCAGCCCGTCGTCCCCGTCATCATTGAAGGCCTGCGCCGCCTCGAATACCGCGGCTACGACTCCGCCGGCATCGCCGTAGCAGGCAATTCCACCGGCTTGGAGTTGCGCCGCGCGCCCGGCAAGCTCCGCAACCTCGAAGCCGTCATCGCCGATAACCCCATCCACGGCACCTTCGGCATTGGCCACACCCGCTGGGCCACCCACGGCCGTCCGACGGAAGAAAACGCGCACCCCCACCGCGACTGCACCAAGACCCTCGTCGTCGTCCACAACGGCATCGTCGAAAACTATCTCGCCCTCAAAAAACAGCTCACCGCAGCCGGGCACACCTTCGTCACCGAGACCGACACCGAGATCATCGCCCACCTCATCGAAGAAGAGATCAAGCAGGCCCCCGGCATCGTCCTTGAAGAAGCCGTACGCCGCACCGTCCACCGCCTCACCGGGGCCTTCGCCATCGGCGTCCTCTCCGCCAACGAGCCCAACAAGCTCGTCGCCGCCCGCATGGGCCCGCCCGCCGTCATCGGCATCGGCGAGGGCGAATACTTCCTCGCCTCCGACGTCCCCGGCATCCTCCACCACACCCGCAACATCCACTTCCTTCAGGATGGCGAGCTCGCCGTCCTCACCACCACCGGCGTCACTCTCACCGACTTCGAAGCTAAGCCTCTGCCATTAAAAGTCCAGCGCATCACCTGGGATCCCATCATGGCCGAAAAGGCTGGCTACAAGCACTTCATGCTCAAAGAAATCAACGAGCAGCCCCGCGCCATCCGCGACACCACCCTCGGCCGCGTCTCCTTCGACACCGGCAAAGTCTTTCTCAACGAGATGCAGATCACCGACGAAGACTTCCGCACCGCCAGCCAGATCACCATCGCCGCCTGCGGGACGTCATGGCATGCGGGGCTCGCCGGAAAATTCATGATCGAGCGCCTGGCTAGACTCCCCGTCGACGTCGACTACGCCAGTGAGTACCGCTACCGCGACCCCATCGCCGACCCGCACGCCATCGGCCTGCTCATCACCCAGTCCGGCGAGACCGCCGACACCATCGCCGCCCAGCGCGAGCTCATCGCCAAGGGCAGCAAGACCCTCGCCATCTGCAACGTCGTCGGTGCAGCCGTCACCCGCGAAGCCCAGGGGACGATTACGACCAACGCAGGCCCCGAGATCGGCGTCGCTTCCACCAAGGCCTTCACCGCCCAGCTCACCGCCCTCTTCATCCTCGCGCTGCACCTCGCGCAGGTTCGCGGAACCATCACCGACGCCGAATCCCTCCACCTCGTCACCGAGCTATCCAAGGTTCCCGGCAAGATCGAAGACATTCTGCGCTCAGTCGACGACCAGTGCTTCCAGCTCGCCAAGATCTTCCACACCGCCAACGACTTCCTCTTCCTCGGCCGCGGCATCCACTACCCCATCGCCCTCGAAGGCGCGCTCAAGCTCAAGGAAATCTCCTACATCCACGCCGAAGGCTACCCCGCAGGCGAGATGAAGCACGGCCCCAACGCCCTCATCGACGAGACCCTCCCCGTAGTCTGCATCGCGACCAAAGATCCGGATGACCCCAGTAGCGTCCTGAAGTACGAAAAAACCCTGAGCAACATTCAGGAAGTAACCGCCCGCAGCGGCCGCGTCATCGCAATCGCGATCGAAGGCGACGAAGAGATCAAGCACCTGGTAGAACACACCATCCAAATCCCCCAGGCCCCCGAACTCCTCCTCCCCATCCTGGAAGTAGTCCCGCTCCAACTCCTCGCCTACCACATCGCCGTAAGAAGAGGCTGCGATGTGGACCAACCGAGAAATCTCGCCAAATCCGTCACTGTGGAGTAAATTTGCTTCGACCGTTCGAAGTCTCAAAACCGGCATCTCAGTTTTAAATGTTCTAGGTTGAGGCAAAAAATGAACCTGAAGCAAGAAATCAAACCATTTGTTCCAAAGCCACTCCTGGCGTTGCGCCAGAAGCGTTTAGACAAAAATAACGCCCTCCAACTTGCCGAGTCCATCCGGCCTCTACACTCGAGAACCTGTCCCGTGTGCAGCTATCACGGATTGTTCACACACTTCGGACGTCCGCCCCGCATCGATGCCCTCTGTCCCTCCTGCGGCTCGCTGGAGCGGCACAGATTATTCTGGCTCTGGTTCAGCAAGGACAAGAACGCCCTGAAAGAGCCGGTACTGCACTTCGCGCCAGAGAAACTACTGGAGCAGAATTTCAGAAAGCTATACGGAAAATATTCAACCGCGGACCTGTTCAAGGAAGCCGACTTGAAGTTGAATATCGAAAAGATCGACTTACCCTCGGGCAGCTTCAACACCGTAGTGTGTAACCACGTTCTGGAACACGTCTCCGACAAGCAGGCTCTCGCAGAGATCTTCCGAATCCTATCGGCAGAGGGCAACCTGGTAGTCTCTGTGCCGATCGTTGAGGGCTGGGAGCATACCTACGAAAACGACAGCATCCAGAACCCTCTTTTGAGAGAGCTGCACTTTGGCCAATCCGATCACGTCCGATACTACGGGCGCGATTTTAGAAGCAGATTGAAGGCTGCCGGCTTCGAAAAGATTGAAGAAGTAACCGCCCAGGGACAGGATGTTATGGAGTACGGGCTATTGCGCGGCGAAAAGTTCTTCGTGTGTAGTAAAGGGTAAGTCGGGCACCCAATCATGCAGTCTCACACAGGGTTGGGCAACGCCGGGTACCCCATCCTTCGCGGTATTTTGCGAAGGGTGGGAATGTAAACTGCTCGTACCGCCATGCCCACCGGCCTCAAACGGGGTCCCCGCGAGCTTCGCTCGTGGGGTGTTCAAACGCTACCAGCAATCCAAACACTTCCACTTCATCACCTTCAGTTGCTACAAGCGTCAGCCCTTCCTCCAAACCGCCGCAGCAAAAGACACCGTCCTACAAATCCTCGAACAGAACTGGCAGGTATCCGAACGCTCCCTCTCACGACTTCGAATCCTCGCCGATTGCGTCGAGGCTGGCGGTGATTTCAGGAGGCAGTTGTATCGTTGCGGCGTTGAGATTCTCACGAAGATGTTGGGTCGAAGATGTCCCGGGGATCAACAGGATGTTGGGCGAGCGCTGAAGAAGCCACGCAAGCGCAACCTGCATTGGCGTGCTCTCGAGTGATGCCGCTGCCGTTTCGAGCGCCGACGACTGCAAGGGAGTAAACCCGCCCAGCGGGAAGAACGGCACATAAGCTATGCCTTGGGCTGCGAGATCGTCGATGAAGACATCATCGGTCCGGTGAGCGACGTTGTAGAGGTTCTGCACGCAGACGATCTCCGAAATTTTCCGCCCCTCGGCAAACTGCTCAGGACTGACGTTGCTCAGGCCGAGATGACGAATGAGACCCTGCTGCTTGAGTTCCGCGAGCACGGTCAGAGGCTCTTCGATGGATCCTTCCGCTGGCCCCATCACTCCTCCAACGCGCAGGTTGACGACATCGAGCGCGTCGAGTCCGAGGTTTCGGAGATTATCGTGAACGCCATCGATCAACTCCTGGCGCGAAAGAGCGTGAATCCATGACTTGTCCTCGCCGCGTCGAGCGCCCAGCTTGGTGACGATCACGAGGCCATCCACATAAGGATGGAGCGCCTGCTTGATGATCTGATTGGTCACATGGGGGCCATAGAAGTCGCTGGTATCGATATGGTTCACGCCCGCGGCGACAGCTTCTCGCAGAACAGCGACCGCAGCGTCGGCGTCGCGGGGCGGTCCCCACACCTGCGGACCGGCAAGCTGCATCGCGCCATAGCCCATGCGGTTCACGGTCATTAATGTGTTTGGGAAGGTGAAGGTGCCGCCGAGGATTGTCGGTGTGGTCATTTATTGTTTCTCCTGGTCTATGCAAATCGTGGCTTGTTCAAACTTCAAATGTTGCTCGCCAATCTGGCTGCTTGTGGTTAGATGAAGAAAGCTTCACCTTAGGAGTTCGCATTTGCCTCCACACTCCCCAGTGCTCTTACAACCCCGTAAATTGCCGGTTCAAGCGCGTTCCGCTGCAAGCGTGTGCGCCATTCTCGAAGCGACCATTCAGGTTTTGCTCAACGCGGGAAAAGAACGGCTGACCACGACAAAGGTGGCGATGCGAGCCGGTGTGTCTGTCGGAACCTTGTATCAGTACTTTCCGAACAAGAGCGCGCTCCTACAAGCGGCCTTGAGGCGTCACATGGACGAGGTGACAGAGGCAGTGGAACGAGTCTGCAGGGAACAGAAGGGCAACACGCTCCAGCAGATGGCGACTGCTCTCATCACCGCATTCCTTACTGCCAAAATGAGGGATGCGAAGACGAGCGTCGCTTTGTATTCGATCAGTTCCGATGTGGACGGCGCAAAGATCGTGCAACAGGTGGGAGTGCAATGCAACAAGGCGATTGTTGGGATGCTGAAGACCGCCTCCGAACCGCTCGACAGAGACCCTCAACTGGTAGCTTCGATGCTGCAGGGTGCAATGGTTGGAGTCAGCCGAAGATTGCTCGAATCCAGCGCCCCCGAGAAACAGTTCGACACGTTACGTCTGGAGCTCATCTTCTTTGCCTGCGCGTACCTGGAAGCCTGCTCTGCGTGGTCGTCAATTTCCCAATAATCCTTTCGCCTGAAGGATGGTATTCAAATCGCCATTTTGTTTCGGTTGCGATTTACAGCGGACATTTCACCATAAACATCTGATAAATAAATGCTTCGTTAATCTCAACCTGCTAAAAAGTTATCGGTAACTTCTTTATTGACCATGCCCAGAGCCCGGCGTAGTGTGGTGTCCGTCTCGAGGGAAGATAAGTCACCGGCAATCAAAACTTATGGAGGCAGGAGATTCAATGCTGATTGATAGAAGTTGGGGATGTTCTCACGATGAGGTTCACGGAAACGGACGTAAATCTGGTGTTCGAGTTGCCGGATGGATTTATCTGGCCCTAGCGCTGTTGTTAATGTTTCCAGGATTGAGCGCCTTCGCTCAATATGAGAACGGAAGTCTCGTCGGAACCATCCATGATGCAAGCGGAGCAGAAGTCGCAGGTGCGGTGGTTACGATCACCAATACTGCCACGGCAGCCACCTCGACAGTAACGACAAATGGCTCCGGCGATTATGATGCCCCTTCACTTCGCGTTGGTATCTACACGATCTCTGCAAAAGCTTCTGGCTTTGCCGATGCGATCGCGAAGAATATTACTGTTTCGGTTGGTGTGCGCGGGCGTATCGACCTGACACTGCAGGTTGGCAGCGCCCAGACTACGGTTGAGGTAAGCGACGTCGCGCTGCAGATTGAAACGGATTCAAGCCAGCGCGGCCAGACCATCACGCAATATCAGAGCGCCGCTCTTCCCCTGGTAAGCAGAAACTACTCCGACTTGCTGGGTTTGATCACTGGCTCCCGTCAGGCACCCACCGCCGCTACCACCAGCTCAGTCAACAGCCTGGTGCGCGCCGGAGCCTACAACATCAACGGCCAGCGCAGTATGTTCAACAACTTCCTGCTCGACGGCATGGATAACAACGCCTACGGCGAAAGCAACCAGGGCTTCGACAACCAGATCATCGCCGTTCCGCCCGACTCCATCGCCCAGTTCCAGGTCGTCACCAATAATGAGAGCGCGGAGTTCGGCCGTTCCTCCGGAGCCACCATCAATGCTGCGTCCGCAAGCGGAACCAACCGTTTTCATGCGACCCTCTATGAGTTCATCCGCAACACGGACCTTAATGCTGCGGGCTACTTCAAGCCGAGGACGGTCGGCAACACCGGCAACGTCATTCCCTTCCAGAAGCCGACCTTCAATCGCAACCAGTTCGGTATGAACGTCGGCGGCCCCATCCGCAAGGACAAGCTGTTCTTCTTCCTCGACTACGAAGGCTTCCGCCAGACGCTCAAGCCGCTGAGCGTATTTACCCTGCCGACACAGAATGAACTTAACGGCGTTCTTGTCGTTCCTGTAAAAAATCCGGTCACCGGTGCTATCTACCAGGCCAATACCGCGATTCCTTCCACGGCCATCAACCCTATCTCTCAGCAGATCATCGGCTATTTCAAGGGCATCCCCGGCCTGCCTACTACCGGTCTTCCGACAACAGGCCTGGCGACGAACGACTACTCGAAGCAGGTGCCCTTCACCGACAACTCCGACAAGGGCGACCTCCGCCTCGACTATCAGCAGAGCGCGAGCAGCTCCTGGTTCCTCCGCATCAGCGACCGCAAGGAAACCGGCGTCAACTATCCAGCGCTGCCATTGCCCCTCGACGGCCAGACCAACGGCACCATCCGCGTCCTCGACCAGCAGGTAGCGCTGGGCAACACGCATCTCTTCGGCTCTAACAAGATTCTCGATGTCCGCGTCGGACTCTCCAAGACCAAAGCGGGCAAGTTCAGCCTCTCCATCGGCAACAACGCCATCACCATTCCGGGCCTGCCCACCAACCCTGTTGTAGCGGGCGGTCTGCCCTCCACCAGCATCACTGGCTTTACTGCCTTTGGCCGTCAGAGCACCAACCCGCAGTGGCAGAATCCAGCCCTGCTGGATCCGAAGATCAACTTCACCTGGGTCAAGGGCAATCACTCGCTGAAATTCGGCTATGAGTATGAGCATGTCTGGATGGCCGTCAACGACAACAACCCGCTCTACGGCTCCTTCAGCTACGGCGGCGGCTATAGCCTCTGCACCGGCTGCGCGGGAGCGGCAAGTTCAGCCGTCACCGACAACTACTGGGCTGACTTTCTCTTCGGCAACACCAACAACTACTCGCTGGCGAACTACTTCGTCGCGCATCTCCGACAGACGCTCGACAGCGCCTATGCGCAGGATGACTGGAAGGTCAATCCCAAGCTGACGCTCAACCTCGGCCTTCGCTGGGAGTACGGCTCGCCTTACTCCGAGCAGAAGAAGTTCATCTCCAACTTCGATCCCACCACGCAGACCGTCCTCACCATTACCCCCGGAGCGGTGCAGGGCAACGGCATCACTCCCTACACCGGCGGCGGTGGCGTCTACGGCAACACGCTCGTCAATCCTGACCTCAACGACTTCGCCCCGCGCCTCGGCTTTGCCTACGCGGCGACATCGAAGATCGCAGTACGCGGCGGCTATGGCGTCAGCTACGTGCACTACACCCGCGCCGGTTCGGGCGACATTCTCGCCATCAACGCGCCGCAGGCCCAGTTCGCCTCGGTCACCCAGCCCACACCCAATACCACCAACCACTGCAGCCCGCTACCGAACCAGAACTGCTACGCGACGGTCGATCAGGGATTTCCCTCTAGCCTTGTGACCACCTTCAATCCAGCCACAGACAACATCACCTGGGTGCCGAAGAACACGCGCGACAGCTACGTGCAGAGCTATTTCCTCAGCGTGCAGCAGCAGGTCGCCAAGAACACGCTGCTCGACATCGCTTATGTCGGCAACCGCGGCCTCAAGCTGCAGGGCTTCCTCAACGGCAACCAACTGAATCCGTCTGTTATTACAAACGGCCACTTCACTCGCCCCTTCGGCAACTGGCCCAGCGATATCACCGAGGCGACGAACTCGTTTGTCTCCCGCTACGACGCTCTACAGGTTCGTTTCGAACAGCGCTTCGTGGCCGGGTTGACACTGCTCAACTCTTTTAGCTGGTCCAACTCGCTCGATAACGCCAGCGCCTCGCTCGAAGGCAACTCGCCTTCGCCGCAGGACGCCAACAACATCAAGGCCGACTACGGACAGTCCGATTACAACCTGCCTGTGGCTAACGTCACCAGCCTCGTCTACGAGGTGCCCGTTGGCCATGGCCGCCGCTTCCTCAGCCGCAGCAACGGCGCGGTCGATGCACTGATCGGCGGCTGGCAGATCAGCGGCATCAACACCATGCAGGCGGGTACGCCCTTCAACATCGGCTACTCGCCCAACTCCGCCAACGCCGTCTCTCCGCAGATCTCGGCAACCTATCGCGGAGCCAACGAGTACCGTCCTAATGTCGTCGCCGGGCAGCCGCTCATCAAGAAGACCAGGCTCTCGAGTGGCTACATCCAGTACCTCAACCTCGCTGCCTTCACCCTGCCCGCCACCCGTAGCGCGGACGGAACCACGCTGCTGAGCCCCTTCGGCAACGCCTCGCGCAACCCCGGCCGCACCCCGGCCTTCTACCAGACCGACCTCGCCCTCAACAAAAAGTTCAGCACTCCCATCGAGAGCCTCAAGGTCGAGTTCCGCGCAGAGAGCTATAACCTCTTCAACCACACCAACCTTTACCTGCCAGGCAGTGGCCTCGGCGGAACCCTCGGAGCCACACCCACCAGCGGAGGCCAGATCACCAGCACCTTCGAGCCACGCATCCTGCAGTTCGGCCTGAAGATCCTCTACTAATCTGTTCCGAAGCAAAAGTGCCAGCCACGAAAGCGGCTGGCACTTTTCTATGTCGCAAAGAAGAAGAATGTCTGTGTCTTCCGAAAGTCGCGAACGACAAAGAAATCGCGCAACTGAGCCAGGACACCTCTATTGACGATGTGGCGCAAACATCAAAGATAAATTACCGTCCGAGTAGCCTCCCCTATGACTGCACCCCGCCCGTGCCAAGTAAGCATCTAATAATATTTACCGACATCTGCGTCGTAAGAACTCTCGAACGGCTAAGGCTAACCTGGGTCCTCCAAAGTGATAGGCTTTTGCCTATGAGCGGCCCTACCCTGCAACAACGACTCGACATCCTGCTCGACCATCTCGCTGAAGCCGAACGAGAGTACGCTGCCGGAGTCCCCTACCCAGATCACGCCGGAGGCAACTGGCCTGACAAGATCGCTGGGATCAAGAAACGCATCGCCACCGTCCGCGAAATTATCGCCAACGAATAATGTTCTTGGCGCCGATCAATTCCAAGCGGCCTTTTGCTCCCTATCGCCATCAAACCAGCAATATTCGATTCGCTGGCCAACAGCCATGCGATCGAATGAGGAGCCCAACCCGGATGGCCAAAGACTGGATCGAAGACCTCGCACAGGACATTAAACAGAAGAACCACGAAGCCGCAGAAGACTACGGCAGACAGCAGCACAACGCAGGCATCATTGCCAATCTGGGCATGCCCTTCTTCACTACCCTCGCCTCGTGCCTTGAAGAGGACGTTGCAGAAATCAGGCGCCGGCTACAAGGCGACCTCACCTCCGCCGACACCACCATCCAGATCGTCAACATCAACGACATAAAACTCACCCGTGACCGTTTCCCTTGGTTCGACGCCCACGTCATCCATCAGGATGCTGACATCGTCCTCGACTACGCCAAAGACCGCGGCACCTCGGGCGACCTCAACCTCGACCGCAAGACCGTCCACTTTACCTTCAACGTTGCGGCAGATGACGCTTTCTCTATTCAGCAGTCCTTCAGCGACACACCCCGCAGCTTCCAAACCCCCGAAGAGCTGGCGAGACACATCATCGAGCTGCTCTTCCAGCCTTAGCCAACCACCAGAGCTTCAATACAAACAGCAGGACTCAGAAAAACGTCTGCACCACATCGACGACGTCGTAATCGCTATTCAACATCGGCAGGCATCGCCACTTGTCGAAGGTCAGGCACGGATGCGAGATGTCGAATCCGATCATGTCGCCTACGCGAATATCATCTCCCTCGGCAATCTGGAGATAGGCATGTTGGTCCATCATCTTGGTAAGCTCCCAACCTGCTGGAACCGCCGCGGGCGCGGCAGTTCCCGGCCGATAGCGCAGAACCGGCGTGGGAAGCCCAGCATCGAATGCGGCATCGCGCTTTCCAAGCGCCACAATCGCGCGCTCTTTTTCTGGAACGGACTGGACATAGGCCCAAAGTTGCAGCGCCGGTTGCAGGCTCGAATGCATTTGTTTTGCAATAGGATTGCGCTTCAGAATCTCCTGCTGCGCCTCGCGATAGATGCCGACATCGTGGGTCAGATAGCATCCGGGCCGCAACACCACATCGACGGAATCTCCCAACTCTGCCTTTGAAAAGACATCGGCAACTACGTCGTACCAGGCAGAACCCGCGCCCGTAAGCAAAATGCGCTGGCCGCCAAATCGTTTTTCCAGCGCAAGTTTACGCGTGATATCGACAGCGCGATGCAGAAAGTCACGAATCGAAGCCTCATCTTTCAGCACCCCTTCATAGATCTCCACTCCGCAAAGCACCAGTTGTTCACGCCAAGCATCAAGAGCATTTAAAACCGATTGCAGTTGCTCTGCATCGCGAACACCAGTTCGGCCGCCTTCCACTCCCAGTTCAATCAGCACCTGCAACCGTTGTCCCTTTGCGCGATAGAACCTGCCGAGCTGTTCTACCTGTTCCGCCGAATCAACGAGGCAGTAAAAATCGAAGGCTTCGTCTTCGAGCAGCCTCGAGATGATGGCCATATTCTGCTTGCCAACCAGTTGATTCGCCAGCAGGACACGGCGAACGCCGTGCTGATAGGCAACCGCTACCTGGTGCGCGGTTGCCAATGTGATTCCCCATGCACCGCCTT
Organism: Granulicella sp. L56; assembly: GCF_009765835.1. NCBI lineage: Bacteria > Pseudomonadati > Acidobacteriota > Terriglobia > Terriglobales > Acidobacteriaceae > Granulicella > Granulicella sp. L56. The sequence goes on from NZ_LMUS01000006.1 coordinate 1,179,557, forward strand.
TCAGTTGCAGATCGAACAGTTTCGGAGCCATCGTCGTCTTACCGTGCGGCGCCAGCTTGACTCCATAAGTCGTGATGAATTGCTGCATCCAGTGCAGGTTGTGCAACAGCTTTTCCTGGTACAGAACAGCCGTCGGCAGACTCAGGTCCTCGCGCAGCAGATTCCATCCCAACTTCGCACTATCCTCCGGTGCAAGCGGATGCTCGAAGGCTCCGAGCCCTTTGTTCAGGGGCGTAATACGCGAATCAGATGTGGCAATTCCGGCCACAGCTTTTCTCTCTGTCATCGAACCGACCTCATAGAAATCACAGTATAGAGATAGCGACAATCGAGGTATTCTGACGCGCCACCGAATGTTTCCTGTAGAAAGATAGTATGCCTCTCTGCGACACGCTTATTCGCAACGCGCATATTATGGACGGGAGCGGTGGCGAACCCTGGGCCGGCGATGTCGCCATCGACGACGGCCATATCTGCGCCGTCGGGCAAATCCCGGAGTACAGCGCGCGGCAGGTCATAGACGGCAGCGGTCACATTCTAGCTCCCGGCTTTATCGATGTTCATACCCACGATGATACAAATGTGATCCGCACTCCGGAGATGTTGCCAAAGCTGTCGCAGGGAGTCACGACCGTGATCGTCGGCAACTGCGGCATCAGCGCTGCGCCCGTGCAACTTGCTGGTGCGCCCCCTGACCCGATGAACCTGTTAGGGACTGCGGATGTCTTCCGATATCCAACATTCAGTTCCTATGTAGCAGCAATCGAAGAGGCGCAGCCTGCGGTCAATGTAGCGGCACTCGTAGGCCACACATCTCTGCGCAACAATCACATGGATCGCCTTGACCGCGCCGCAACCGCGGCGGAGATCGAGCGGATGCGTGCGCAACTAAGCGAAGCTCTGGACGGCGGAGCACTGGGCCTGAGTTCCGGCCTCGCCTACTTGTCCGCCAATGCAGCTCCCACCGAAGAAGTTCTGGCATTGGCAGAACTGCTTGCGGCAGCCGGTGCGATTTACACCACGCATATGCGCACCGAAACCGAAGGAATCCTCGATGCGATGAGCGAGGCTTTCCATATCGGACATCAAAGCTCCGTGCCGGTCGTCATCTCTCATCTGAAGTGCGCAGGCATCGCCAACTGGGGCCGTAGCGGAGAAGTATTGCAAGCATTAGATAACGCCCGCGCCTCTCAGCCCGTTGGCTGCGACTGTTATCCCTATGCGGCTGGCTCAAGCACGCTTGATCTGCGTCAGGTTGATGTGCGTGTGGAGATCATGATCACATGGTGCGAACCGCATCCGGAGATGGCAGGACGAACGCTCGCGCAGATCGCCGCAAGCTGGAACGTCGAACAGATGGAAGCAGCGCGGCGCCTTCAACCTGCGGGCGCCATCTACCACAGCATCTCGGAAGAGGACATGCGGCGCATCCTCAGCCATCCTGCAACCATGATCGGCTCCGACGGCCTGCCGAACGATCCCCTGCCCCATCCCCGGCTATGGGGAACCTTTCCTCGCGTGCTGGGCCGTTACAGCCGCGAGCTGAAGCTGTTCCCCATGACGATGGCTATCCATAAAATGACAGGCATGCCGGCCGCACGATTTGGGCTGGCCGATCGCGGACTGATCAAGGAGGGCTATTGCGCTGATCTTGTACTCTTCAACCCGGAGACCGTGCAAGACACCGCCACATTTATAAAGCCGATCAGCCCGGCAGAAGGAATCGCTGCCGTCTGGGTCAATGGTGTGTTGTCCTATCAAGAGGGTAGGTCGACCGGCCAGCGAGGCGGCAAATTTCTGCCGCGCCAGTCACCACAGATTTAAGTATCAACTTACAGGAACAAAGGAGCAGACGATGAGCATTAAGCGATATGGCGTAGAAGGCGGCAAAGGAACCGGTGGCCAGCATCTGCCATTTTCCCGTGCAGTCGAGGCGAATGGTTGGTTATACGTCTCCGGCCAGGTTCCCATGGTCAACGGCGAAGTAGTCGTTGGAAATATTATCGTCCAGTCTCATCAGGCCATTCGCAATGTCTTGTCGATTTTGCAGGAGGCAGGCTACGGCCCGGAGCACATCGTACGCTGCGGCGTATGGCTGGACGACCCTCGTGATTTTCATTCTTTCAACGGAGTCTTCAGGGAATATTTTGGAGAGAATCCGCCAGCCCGCGCCTGCGTCGTTTCGAGCATGGTCGTCGATTGCAAGGTGGAGATTGAGTGCGTTGCTTATAAGGAACCCACAGCCTGACTCATCCGCCCTTAAACCACTTGTAGTTCTACTTTGATCAAAGGAAATTCGATGGCTCCAAGTCTATGATCGACCACCATGCAATGTTTCTGCTTATCTCGGCATCGGTTGCGGTCATTACGCTCATCCTGCTGATTGCTGTCTGCAAGCTGAACCCGTTTATCGTCCTCTTCCTTACCTCGCTTGGCCTGGCGATGGTCACAGGCATGCCGATGCATGCCATTGTGCAGTCCTTTGAAGCTGGGCTCAGCGGCACGATGGGGCACATCGCGATTGTGGTGGCGCTCGGCACCATGCTCGGCAAGATGATGGCGGAGTCCGGCGGTGCCGACCGCATCGCCTATACGCTGATTCGCCTCTTCGGAGAAAAACGCATCCACTGGGCCATGATGGTGATCGGCTTTGTGGTCGGCCTCCCGGTTTTCTTTGAAGTCGGCTTCGTTCTCCTCATCCCCATTGTGTTTACCGTGGCCCGGCGCACTCGCACCTCGCTCATTCTCGTCGGCCTCCCTCTCGTCGCCGGACTCTCCGTAGTCCACGGACTGGTACCGCCGCATCCCGCAGCGCTCGTCGCCGTGTCGATCTACAACGCCGACATGGGACGCACGATCTTCTATGCCCTGCTGGTCGCTATCCCCACCGTCGTGATCGCAGGGCCACTCTATGCGAAGTTCATCGCTCCCCGCGTCCACCTCGATCTGGACAACCCGATGGCTGCGGAGTTCGTCGATCATGGCGAAGAGCGCAGTCTCCCCAGCTTCGGCCTCACGCTGGCGACTATATTACTGCCAGTTGCCTTGATGTTGCTGGGCAGTTGGGCCGACACGCTATCGCATCCTAAAAGCGCACTCAACAGCGGATTGCATCTTCTGGGCAATGCCGACATCTCGCTTCTCGTCGGCGTTCTCGTAAGCTTCGTCACGCTCGGCAAGATGCGCGGTTTCAACCGCGATGCAATCCTTAAATTCTCCAATGAATGCCTCGCGCCCACGGCCACGATTACCTTGCTGGTCGGTGCCGGAGGAGGCTTCGGACGCATCCTGCAGGATAGCGGCGTCTCTCAGGCAATCGTCGAAGTTGCCCTCCACGCTCACGTGCCGATTCTTATCCTCGCCTGGACCGTAGCCGCCTTGATACGCCTCTCCACCGGTTCTGCCACCGTAGCCATGACCACAGCGGCAGGCATCGTAGCCCCGATTGCGATGCACACTCCGGGTGCACGGCCTGAGCTATTGGCAATCGCAACCGGCGCAGGCTCGCTCTTTTTCTCTCACGTCAACGATGGCGGCTTCTGGCTGGTCAAGGAGTACTTCAACATGAGCGTCGCCGACACGATCAAAACCTGGTCCGTCTGCGAAACCATCATCTCCATCGTTGCGCTATTGCTGACTCTGGCGCTATCGGTAACAACCTGATCTGCGCGCAAAATAAATTTGATCCATGAACAGAGGAGGAAAATAAGTGGCAGCCGAAGATTTGGTCAAGCAGGTCAGCATGAATGAAGCTCTTTCACGGCGTGGATTTTTGAAAGGCGCCACAGCCCTTTCGATAGCCCACTCCGTCTCGGCGGTGGCGCAAGGCTCCAAAGACAACGCGCCCAACGGAAGAACTTTGGCATACGTCGGCTGCTACACAGGTGCAATTGGTGATGGCAGCAACGGCAAGGGCATCTACCTGTTCGAGATGGATTCGCGCACCGGAGCACTATTGCCGATCAAGCTTGTCGTCGAAGCAGCCAACCCCTCGTGGCTTTCTCTCGATCCTTCCGGTCGATATCTTTATGCCGCCAACGAGGTCACAAACTTTGACGGCACCAGCGGATCGGTGAGCGCCTATGCTGTTGACCGCGCCAGCGGCGACTTGAAGTTCCTTAACACCGTAAGCTCCGAAGGCGGCGGCCCCGCCTATCTTTCCACCGACGCCGATGGAAAGTATGTCTTCGTCGCGAACTACGCCGGCGGAACGATCGCAGTATTTCCCATCCTTCCCGATGGCCAGCTCGCACGCGCCTGCGATCTCCACCTCGATAGTGGATCGGTAGGAAGCACAACTCCAACCAATGCGCCGCCCGGCAGCTTTGCATGGAGCGGACACGACGCTCCCCACGCGCATATGATTCAGGCCGACCCGAACAACCGCTTCGTCCTGCATACCGATCTCGGACAGGACCGAATCTACGTGCACCGCTTCGACCAGAGCAAAGGCAAGCTCACCCCTGCCGCCACACCTTTCATCGCCCTGCCCACAGGCGACGGACCTCGTCACCTCGCATTTCATCCCAATGGCCGATGGCTCTATTCCATTCAGGAAGAAGCCTCCACGCTGACCTTCTTCCACTACGATCCCTCTACTGGCTCGCTCGCTCCTCAACAGACGATCTCGACCTTGCCTCAGGGCTTTACCGGCACCAGCTTCGCCTCCGGCATAAAAATATCCGCTGACGGACGCTTTCTCTACGCGGCAAATCGGCTGCACGATACCATCGCCGTCTTTTCCATCGAGAGCGACGGCAGGCTGAAGTCTCTCGGCGAAGTCTCCACCATGGGCGACTATCCCAACCAGTTCAACATCGATCCCAGCGGAAAGTTTTTATACGCCTGCAATCGCAAGAGCGACGTCATCACATCGTTCTCGATTAGCCGCGATACAGGGCTGCTCACCTTCACAGGCCACTACACCCCTGTCGGAAGCGCGAGTTGCATCGTCTTTCTCAGATAAATCATCGCTTGGCGCTTGTTGATTTTCGATCGCTTCATTGCCCGTTTGGGAGGTTGCTGTGACTTGCAGACTGCGTCTTCTTCTTGCCTGCCTTCTTGGCATCGCAACCATCTCCCCTCCTGCTTTCGGCCAGTCCGACGAGTTGCGCATGGTGATTGTCGTGAGCCGCCACGGCGTGCGCGCTCCCATCGAAAGCGAGACTCGCTCCAACCGATACAACACGCAGCCGTGGCCAACCTGGCCAGTCGCACCGGGCGTACTTACGCCAAACGGGGCAACCCTCATGGGCAACATGGGCAGCTTCTACAGGCAGCGCTACGCCAATCTCTTCCACGGCCAGCAAAATTGTTCAACCTCAATCTTTGCCGCCGCGAATCGCACCGAAAGAACCATCAGCTCGGCGCAGGCGCTGCTCAAAGGACTGGCCCCCTCATGCCCCATCAAAGTGAATGTGCACGACACCAGCGGCCTCGATCCGCTCTTTGAGGCTGGTGCCTTCGCTGGCGTTGCCAATCACGAAGAGCTGGCAGCCGCCATCCGTGGAAGACTCGGTGGAGATCCGCAGTGGTGGCCGTCAGCGTATCAGCACCAGCTTGAGGACTTGCAGCAAATTCTTTTGAACTGCAAACCGGACCGGCCCTGCAACGTACCCTCAACCACAAAGAAACTGTTGGACGATACTTCTATTGTGAAGGCCGCGAATATCTCCGACATGGTTCAGATCGATGGCCCCGTCAGCAAGGGCGCTGACTTCGCGGAAAACTTTCTGCTGCAATATACCGAAGGCCTTCCGATGTCCCAGGTCGGCTGGGGCCGCGTCTCACGTCCCGAATTGAACACGCTGATGACCATGAACACCGGCTATCACGACTACGTTCTGCGAACACCTTACTTTGCCCAGATCGGCGCCTCGAATCTGGCCAGCCATATCGCCGCGACCTTGCAGCAGGCCGCTGATGAAAAGAGTGTGGGTGGAGCGATTGGTGCCCCAGGCACCCGCTTCCTGCTGCTGCTCGGCCACGACTCCAACCTCACCTGGCTCAGCGGCCTGCTGCATCTGAACTGGCTGTTACCGGATCAGCCGTTAAATGCGACGCCACCTGGAAGTGCCCTCGTCTTTGAGCTGCACCACAATCCAAAGACGAACAAGTTCTACCTGCAGGTCTATTTTATGAGCCAAACTTTGGATCAAATGCGCTACAAGACCCCGCTGACCACCGGGCATGCCCCATCCATCGCAACCATCTTTGTGCCCAACTGCAGCACCGACGCAACCAACAGTTGCCCTCTCGACCGGTTCCAGAGCCTGGTTCAAACGGCAATCGACCGGCTTTTCGTCGAGCCGGTTTCACGCAAAGGCAACCTGAACCCATAACCTTCCCGGAGGCCAATCGGCAGGTCTATTCCCACTGCGTTTTATGCCGTTCCACCCACCAGCAGGCAGCATTGCCCCTCTGCGGAAAGATTGACCGGCTGCAATTTACCGGCACCACGCCCATGAAGTCGTACTCCATCTTGTTCCCCTTCAGTGGAGTGGCCAGCAACTGGTTCACCTGGATCACGCCCATCGGTCCTCTACGAGCCCGGAATACCACCCAATCCCCCACGTAGAGCAATGCCGCCAGAGCCACCACTGCCAACACAATTCGTAAAAGCCATCGCTTCATCTAGCCCTCCAGACAAAAAGAACAATCTACTGCGGCAGTTTTCTCTTGCACGATCCTAACTCTTCCGCGATAGTTGCTTCTTTACCTGCTTCTTCCAAGGACTTGCGATGGCGATTCCACGTCAGATTTGTGTACACCGAAGAGCGCTCCTTGCGCTTATGATCCTATTTCTACTGATGGGCTGCGTGCCGGACCAGGATTACACTCCTGTCGTCAAACAATTTCAGCAATCCTCCGACACCCTCGCTCGCTCCTTCCAGACGTTGCTGGTCAACGCTAATTTAGTCGAGTACGAGCACTATATCGACAGCCAGGCCTTCGACCACGCCCAACTCAGCCCGGCCGAGATCGATAGCCGCGCCGTCATCACTCCTGAAGAGCTCAAGCTCCGTTCCGACGCCATCCTTGCACTCGCGCAATATACCTCCGCGCTCGCTACACTCGCCCAGGGTAAGGAGGAAGGGAAGATCGTAGCGGATGCCATGACCGCCAGCACCAGCTTTTCGACTCTTGCCACCGATGCCCAGACAGCAGCGGCAGGCCATCACCTCATTCCCACCACAGCGGACTACGCGGGCCCCGTCTCCAGCGCTGCCGCCGCCGCAGGCATCATCCTCGGTCTCATCGAGCGCCACCGCACCCACGAAGAGATTCGCCAGAGCATCGAGAAAAACGACCCCGCGCTCACCGCCCTCTTCGACATGCTCGGCAGTGAATCGCAGGTCATCTACGAGCGTCTGAAGAGCACCCAGAGCGCTCAGGGGGTTCTTCTCTTTGCCGACTACAACCGCGAAATCGCCCAGCCCGCGCCGGACAAAGACTATCTCCTCCAGCTAAGCGACCGCATCAAGCAGTTCCGCCGCAACCAGGCCCTTGTAGACCAGTCCAATCCCGCAAAAGCCATTGCAGCCTTCAAAAAATCCCACGATGCCCTTGTAGCTGTCATCCTCGCGCCCAAAGACGCCAAGCCTCACTCTCTCGCCGAACTTGTCGCCTCGGTAAAATCCTTTGCCGCCGAGGTAGAACCGTTGGCAGACGGTGTTCAGACAACCAGCAGCAAGAAGAAGAACTAACGAAAGGTGGCAGACCTTATGACCCAGGCCGAACTTGTTACCGCCATCGGCAACACGCTCACCCAGATGGACAACACCCTGATGGACCCGGCGCTCATCAACCAACCTGCAAAATGGCAGCAGGTCTACGCCATGCGAAAGCACCTCGACGACCAGCAGCGCGCGCTCGTCGCCGCTACCATTCAAGCCGATGACGCCAGCTTCCAGACGCTCACCGGCCAGATTCAACAGGCCATCAAGCAACTCCAACAGGTCATCGACAATCTGAAGAAAATTGACAGCATTATCAATACCATCGCGCAGATCTCCGCCGATCTTGATGAAATCCTGAAAGCCGTAGGCTAAACCACTGGACTCAGTCCTCCGCAGGCAGTATCTTTTTTTCTGACCTCAAATTTCATCCGATATTGGAGAGAAACAATGGCACGTTCGAGATCTCTAACCATTGCAGCAGCCGCCTTGCTCAGCTTTACCTTCTCCGCCGCTCCGATACTTGCCCAGAGCGCCCAATCCAATTCCACCTGGTCGCAAGATGACACCGTCCGCATCATCAAGGACGTCCAAAAGAAGATCGGTGGCCTCACCAACTATGCCGTCTTCGACTGGATCACCTTCGGCATCCACGGCAAAACCCTGGTTCTTAATGGCTACGCCTCACGACCCACCCTCAAGGACGAAGCTGGCCGCGTGGTCAAAGGCATCCCCGGCATCGCTTCGGTCGAAAACAATATCGAGGTTTTGCCCTACTCGCCGAACGACGACCGCGTCCGGGCTGCTGTGTATAACCGCATCTACACCGCGCCCAGCCTGCGCAGATATAACGCCAATCAGGGTAGCCTTGGCCGCGCCATTGGTCCCGGCGCGGGTATCGCTCTGGCAGCCGGAGGCATTACCAACAGTCCGCCTCTTGGCTACCATGCCATTCACATTATTGTGAAGAACGGCAACGTCATCCTCTACGGCGTCGTCTCGAACCAGAGTGATGCCGCAATCGCTGGAATGCAGGCCAACTCCGCTCCCGGCTCGTTCGGCATCACCAACAACATCGTTGTCGAAGGCGCACCTGCCAAGAACAAGTAGCCCCTGCCCAGAATCCTGAACGGAGTGACGGCCAGCTCGCGTCACTCCGTAGCAGACCGACCTTATATCGGCGTCAAACTAGACCCTATCGCTAATTCCTTTCAGGTATAGATTCCTCTGTTTGTCATTCCCGAAGGGAATCTGCGTTTTGCTCAAATCAGCAAAACTACATCTGGAGGAGAGCCGCTCTAAGCACGTTATCCCGACCGAAGCATCGAACAGTTTTACCGTCCGATGCGCAGCGGGAGAGACCCCTGCATTTTGCCCTTGCTTGCTGTTGTCATCACCCGCTACAGGTTGAACAACTCCCGCAACCGTTTTGTCTGCGCCCGGCTCACCGGAATCTCCGTCTTCTTGGGATCGTCCATCCGAAGCTGATAGCTCGACTTGAACCACGGCACTACCTCGCGGATATGCTGAATGTTCACCACAAATGAGCGATGCGCCCTCCAGAATGTCTCGGGATCGAGCTGGTCCATCAGCTCTTCCAGCGTCCGGCAGTTCGAGTGCCCCTCTACCGTGGGCGTCACCACGGTAATCGTGCCCTCTTCGATCGAAGCAAAACATATCTCTCGCTGGTTGACCAGCAGCAACCTGCTCTGCGCCCGCACAATCACCTTGCCCGAATGCGCCTTTCCACCATGCGACTGTTCTTCCATCAGCCGCAGCAGCGCATCCAGCTTGGCCTCGCTGGCCGACTCCGCTGGAGCCGTCAGCCGGGCCGCAGCCTTCTCAATCGTCTGCATCACCCGCTTCTGGTCAAAGGGCTTCAGCAGATAGTCCACTGCATTGACCTCGAACGCCCGCACGGCGTATTGGTTGAAGGCAGTCGCGAATACTACCTGCGGCAGCGGCACCTTGCGGTCCAGCAGCTTCTTCAGCACGGCAAATCCGTCCAGCCCCGGCATCTGCACGTCGAGAAACACCACATCAGGTTTATGCGTCTGGATCAGGTCCACCGCCTCGATCCCATTGGTTCCCTGCGCCAGCACCTCGACGCCGCCACCCCGCTCCAGTAGATACTGAAGCTCCTGCCGCGCCAGCGGTTCGTCATCGATGATGAGCGCGGTCAGTGCCATACAACAATACTAGTCGCTATAGACCCGCAACCGTGCCGGCATCTGGTCCTCGGCAAGGTCATGCCCACACTGGGTGCAGTACACATCCGTAATCTGCACGCCGCGAAAGCAGCGCCCACACACCGGAGCCACCTGAAACTGGCACTGCGGACAGAAGTGAATACTGGAGTCAATCTCTGTACTGCAGTGCGGGCAACGCGAAAGAATTGGCTGTCGCAGCAGGAAGTAAACCACCGCACCAATTCCGCCGGGCATCACAATCACCACCAGCATCCATAGCCCCGCCGACATATTGCGCCGCTTCACATCGCGGCTGACATAGCCAATCAGCAGAACGTAGGTGGCAAATGCAGTTCCCCACGAATACCCCATGATGAGCCGCATCGGCAGCATCTCATGACGGTGATGCGGCATCACTACCTGAAAAAGATACTGAACCGCTCCAAACACGGCAATCGCCAGAATGACAGACCACGCCGGGATCAGGCTAAGCTGGTCTTCATCCGTCGCCGCAGTCTCGCGAGTCCTGTTCGATTTGTGGTTCCAGGGCAATGTCATGGCATCGTCTCGCCGCCAGAGCGTTTACGCATCCGGCGGAACCACACCGTCACCAGCAGCGCCATCGAAAGAGGAAAGAACCACAGAGCCAGCACAAGGAACTGATCGCTCGAATCGGGAACGCCGATCGGAATCAATTCATAACCATCCAGCACTGTCCACACTGCCGAGCAGATCATCAGCAAAAATACGGAGCTGACCGTCAGCGGAATCCACAAGCTGCGAATACGGCTGCGTCGCGCCTCCAGCATCTTCGCCCGTTCCCGCACCACCCGGTGCGTTCGGTTGACGATCGATGCCTTCGCCGCCACATTCATCTTCGGCAGACCCGGGCCGCCGCGTGTGCGGCCAGTCTCCATCAATAAAGAGTGCTCATCGAGAATGCTCTTCATAGGGCCGCCTCTCCCACAGGGCGGGATGCACGAATCTGTTCCATCTCCGGCTTCAAAGCCGCCAGCCCTCGATAAAGCCGAGACTTCACCGTAGACAAAGGAGCACGCGTAACGCCTGCGATCTCTTCGAGCGAAAGCTCTTCGTAGAACCGCAGTACCAACACCTCGCGGTAGTTCGGTTCGAGCTTCAGCAGAACCTCGCCCACCTCGGCGCAGTTCTCTCGCTCCTCAAGCTGCTCCAGCGGAGAAGGGCCGGACATCGCAACTTCAAATGGCCTGTCGTCTTCCTTGCTGTCGCTCATCTCATCGAGGCTCGCCATGGTTCGCTTCCGCGACAGGTCGATCACCAAATTACGTGCAATGGTAAACAGCCACGTATCGAAACGGGCCTTCCCGTTATACTGCGCTCCCCGCAGCAGGACGCGCATCCATGTCTCTTGAAACAGGTCTTCTGCGACCTCGCGCTTGCCCGTAAGAAACAGCAGGTAGCGCATCAGCCGATGTTGATAAAGCTCAATCAATTGGTCGAGCAGTTCGGGGTCCTGACGCTTCAGCCCCTGCGCAATGGCCAGGTTCTCGCTCTGAGCCGGAAGGGCCACAGCAGTTGCGAGCGAGATTGTTCCATCGTGCACACTCTCTCTGACGCGAGAGCGTTTAAAAAAGACTCGGTTAGGGCTGAATTTATCCATGCAGCACAAAAATTCCTCGCTCGTATAGCGCCACCAGCACAACGCCTCCGGCTGATTCATTCTAAATGGCCGATGACAACAAATGCCTTGGCGATCCGCCTATGATGACGACCTGACCGCTGTCACCCGCCAACCGTTTCGCCTCAATCGTCGTCGGAAGCCATCAAAAACTCGCCACCATCTCTGTAACTCACGTGTCGCGACCCACCCATGTCATCTCGACGGCCTATCTCGATCTCTCCACGTCATCGCGACCGGCTTACCTTGGCCTCTCCACGTCATCTCAACCGGAGCGAAGCGGAGTGGAGAGACCCCTGTATTTCGCCTTTGCCCAGAATCCGGACAGATCCATCAAGCAATAAGTTTTCTATCCAACTGATTCCAAGCCAGTTATAAAATATATTTCCAAGAACAAAGGCAAAAACACGTGTCAAGCCCCAAAACCATCTAACTCAAAGAAAATAAACCATATAGCGATTGCAAAAGAGTTTTATCCCATTCATTACACTAAAAGAGTAGACAAATATCTGAAAGATCGAAACCGGAAAAATCAGACTAACTCGTTTAGATAGAATATTTTACCGATAAACCTTTAGGAATGAATATTTTGCAGGATTTAATTCTCGCAAAATCATAAAACAAAAAGACTTACGCCCAAAGTACCCCCGGGGGGTGGGGTGACACTGGAGAACATAACCCGGCTGCACGATAGACTTAGTTCATGGAAGTTCTGTACGGTCTTCATCCAGTCGAGGAGGCCATCCGTTCCGGTTCGCGCCAGCTTGACCACGTAAGCGTCGCCCGCGAGCGTCGCGACGAACGCCTTGAGCGTCTCATCCAACTCTGCCGCACCGCAGGCATCCGCGTCGCGCTTGAGCCTCGCGATCAACTCACCCGCATTGCAAAGACAGACATGCATCAGGGCGTGCTCGCACTCGTCAAGGAACGCCAGTTTCTCGGCGTCGAAGACCTTCTGGCCCGCAAAGAAGAAGGACAGCACCGCTTCTTCCTCGCGCTCGATGGCGTCGAAGATCCCCACAATCTCGGCGCTCTCCTTCGTACCGCCGACGGAGCCGGAGTTGACGGAGTCATCCTGCCCGAGCGCCGCTCCGCTCCGGTCACCGCGACGGTGGCGAAGACCTCTGCCGGAGCCTCGGAGCATGTCCGCATCGCCCGCGTGACCAACCTCGTCCGCGCCCTCGAACAGATGAAGCAAAAGCACGTCTGGGTCCTCGGCCTCGACGAGCGCGGAACACCGGACTATACCGAGTTCGACTTCAAGATCGATTGCGTCCTTGTACTGGGGAGTGAAGGCGCAGGGCTGCACGATCTGGTCAAGAAGACCTGCGACCATCTACTGCGCATCCCCATGGCAGGTCAGGTCTCGTCCCTGAACGTTTCGGTGGCAGGCGCAGTCGTGATGTACGAAGCCATGCGCCAGCGGCGGCCGCCAGCAGAAAAGCCTGCGAAGAAGCCAGAGAAAGCCCGCAAGGGATTAGGGTCTTGAATTTGAATCTGATGTCCGTTTTTCCGCAGAACCGTTTCCAGCACCGCGTTTACCTGATCACCCTCTCTCTGGCGCTATGTCCCGTAGCTATAGCTCAGGTCAAGCAGCCTGCTGCTGGGCAGCGCGACAAAGTTCTCTTCAGCAGCGACCAGCCTCCCGCATCGGTCGCGACGAAGAGTGCAAGGTCAATCGATACCGTCAGCGATACGGAGCGCAACTCTCTCACCTTCACCGCCTACGATCTGGATGCACATCTGATTCCCGCCAAGTCGCAGCTTTCGGTAAGAGCGAAACTAACCGTACGCAACGTTGGAACTGAGCCGCTGACCGATCTGGCCTTCCAGTTGTCCTCTTCGCTGAACTGGGAGAGCTTCGAGATGCGCAGCGGTGACCACGTCGTTCCTCTGGCCTTCGCGCAGCACCTCATCGACACTGACACCGACCACACAGGCCAGGCAAAAGAAGCCATCGTAACCCTGCCCCAACCGCTGGCTCCCAACGCCACAGTCGAACTGACAACGTTCTACTCCGGCGAGATTCAGCAATCGGCGAAGCGTCTGGAGCGCATTGGAGCACCGCCCGACCAGGCGGCGGCGGCGGACTGGGACAAGATCGCCCCTGACAGCACCGCTCTTCGCGGATTTGGCAACGTACTTTGGTATCCCACCGCATCCGCGCCCGCGCTCCTTGGTGATGGAGCCAAGCTCTTCCAGCTCGTCGGCAAGACCCGGCTGCAGCAGGCTGCTGCGACGATCCACCTGCGGCTCGCCGTCGAGTACATCGGCAACCCACCCGATGCAGCCTTCTTCTGCGGCCAGCGTAAACCGATGGTCGCCGTCAACGAGAACGTCGATGCGGCATCGGCAGCGAATCAACCCGGAGTTGCAACCGCAGACTTCCCCAGTCGTCCATTGGGCTTCCGCTCTGCAAGCCTGTTCCTCACCGCCGGAGCTGCCACGACCACCGATGGAAACCAGATCGCCGCTGTGACGGACCACTACGACACGGTACCCACCTATGCGGCAGCCGCCATCAAGGTACAACCGCTGCTGAAGGAATGGCTCGGCCCCACTCCCCTGACCACGCTCAACATCATCGACCACAACGGCCAGCCGTTTGAAGACGACTCTCTTCTCGTCGCCCCGATGCGTGCCGTCGATCCGGATACTTTGGCTCCGGCCCTGGTTCACTCGCTTACGCACGCATGGTTCCGCTCCTCTCATGTATGGCTCGACGAAGGCGTACCGCAGTTCATGTCCCTGTTGTGGGTTGAGCATACTCAAGGCCGCGACGTTGCGCTTCAACAACTGCAACAGCAGGTAAACACGTTAGCTTTGGCCGAACCCGCACCGTCCGAGAACGCTGACCTGACGTTGGAGGGACAGAGCCTGATTCGGGCAAGTGATGAGATCTACTACCGAACCAAGGCGGCGGCCGTTTTGTGGATGTTGCAGTCCATCGTTGGGAACGATGCGCTCAAGCAGGCATTGCAAAGCTATCGCCAAAGCGGCAGTCGAGACGATGATCCAAAAGAGTTTCAACATGTGCTGGAGCAGTCCTCGCACAAAGATCTCAATTGGTTCTTCAATGACTGGGTCTATCATGACCGCGGTCTACCTGACCTGACCATCGCCAATGTGACGCCGCGCCAACTACCGGCACAAGGCCTGAAGGCAGCGAGCTTCCTGGTTGCCATCGAGATCCGCAACAATGGCGACGCTGCCGCGGAAGTTCCTGTCACGGTACGTTCAGGAGCGCTCACGACGACCGAGCGGCTTCGCATCATGGGACGATCGAGCGCTTCGACACGGATCGTCTTCGAAGGTACGCCCAGCGAGGTCATGGTGAACGATGGCAGCGTACCCGAAATAGAAGCAAGTACGCATACCAAGCAACTTGTAATGCATTGAGGCTAGGGACGTCCCGCACGGCGTGGGTGGCGAGCAGATGGATGCGGCGAATTTGCTGTCCAGACCTGAGCGCCGCCCCACGAACGAACCGCCGTTAGATCGACCGATGAGGGCGTTGCGACATGATTGGCGGGCAATGCCTTCATCAACCCATCCCCCAGTTCGGGCAGCGCGGTTCCCAGCGCGAGCAGGCGTGAAGGCGAGGCGATGCCGGTGAGATGCAGCGTATATCCGGTCGCATCGAAATGGCCCTCCAGCGTTGCTGGCTCTTTGCCGCCAAGAGCCAGCGCTGCGGGAGCCAGCACAAAGCTGCTTCCGGTTGCCGGCGGCGCAGAGTGCTTTGTGCGCAAATGAGCCTTGGGCCCAGGCTGCGTGGCCGAATGGATTGCAATATTGCCGGAGACCAGCGAGGATGTGCCGGTGTTCGTGCTCACAAGTTTCGCGCCGGTCACAAAGATAGCCCCTTGCCACGATGGAGCAGCAGGCAACGCGTCGGGATGATGAGAGATGCTTCCTGTCAGCGTTCCGCCCATGGTGACATCAGCAGGAACCCGCTCGTTGACGACATGCAGCCAATCGAGGAGCGTGTCAGCCGGAATGCCCGGAATGGAGAGATCGACGGTCGCCGCATTAAGATCATGGATGTCCGGCAGTGATCCTGAGAGCATCAGTACCTGGGTTCCGGAGGAGCCGGACGGCGGCCAACTGCAGCGAACTTTATCGAACCCATGAAATAGGTTCGTTGCCGTGCCAAGACACTCCAGCTCGATATTCAAAGGGTGTTTTGGAACAAAATCGGCACGACGAGCGTCACTGGTGCTGAATTTAGCCTCTACCGAACTGTTTCCGACCGTTCCCTGTATGTTTGCCGAGAGCGTCATGTTCCCACGCCAGCCAGCGTCACGGCCAAACAGGACCCGGCTTGCACCTCCGAGCGGCGCATCGCGCCATTCTCCTTGAAGATGAATTGGCACCTGTCTCAGAGAGGCAGCGCGTCCAAGAGTGCCTTCAACCTGAATGGTGCCCGCACCCGAGACGACGGTGTCGGTTCGTGCGGGATTGGCCTTCAGGCGAAGGTGCCATTGTTCCGGACTCGGTAGCCAGAGGGCGAATTCGGCGTCTGTAAAAGAGAGGGGGATCTTTTCCTGGCCGAGCTTAATGTTCAGCCGCGCCCCGGTCGCTTCGATATATGGAAAGCGCGGAGTTGGCCCAGCTTTCTTCTGCGCGGTCGGGGCAGCCTCGATGTGCGAAGCTTGCAGAAGAATGCTTTCAAGGTTCCACTTGCCGTTAGGCAGATGCACCAGATTGACGCTGGGGTCGGTAAAGCTGATCGTTGAGAACTCGACGCGCTTGGTCCACAACGAACGGATGCGCAGGGTCACTCGCACCGAGTTGGCCCGGATGATTGGCTCGGAACCAAAGGCCGGGTCTTCATCGACGACCAGATTATTCAGCGTAAATCCCGGCAGCGGCAGCAGGTTCAGGGTGACTTGGTCCAGATGGACAGGGCGGCCGAGGCTCTGGCTGATGCTGGTAGCAATACGGTGTTGAAGGCGATTCACGCTGATCAGCGGCGGGACAATCGCCAGCAAAAGTAAGGCCAGAAGGGCCAGCCATAGAAAGAGAAAACGGCGAAAGATGCCGGGGCGGGGCGACTCTGTGTCGCTTTGCGCGTGAATTGGATCAATTTCCTGCATGAACATATTCCGCGCTACAACACCCGAGACGCGGCTTCAGCCTTTATCGAATAATGTGAAATGTGCGACGCCAGCGAGTCTCATCGAAGAAATGCACGAGAATGTGGCCCATGAAGCCAAGACGGTCACCGAGGCTGGTTTTGTCCATCTGGTCGGCAGGGGTCTCGAACGACCAATAGACGAACAGAGGACGACCGACGATGTTCTGCCGGGGGACGAATCCCCAATAGCGCCCGTCGAGGCTTTCGGTACGGTTGTCGCCCATGGCGAAGACCATGCCCGGCGGAACTACAAGGTCGCCGTTTTGAATGTGGTTCGGAAGATCGAGCGCCCAGCTTGCGGTGATGCCAAGCGGCTGTATCTCATATTGGGGAGGAGGAACGGAGGGGAAGTCATCACGATAGGCGTCGAAAGCGTGCTGCGGGTTGCCGTCGTCGGCTGGCTTGCCTGCCTGTGGCTCATCCTGCGCAACGCCATTGAGATAGACGATTCCGTTGTGGAGATGAATACGATCTCCGGGAATGCCTATGGCCCGCTTTACCAGAAAGAGGTCCGGAGTTTCAGGGTTGGGTTTGAAGAAGACGATGACGTCGCCCCGGCGAATGTCGCGGTAGTGAACGAAAGGAGCCCATTTCGTAGGTGGCGCAAAGGAGGCGCGGTCTACCAGAACATGATCGCCGATCAGCAGCGTCTTCTCCATGGAACCGGAGGGAATCTCATAGTTCTGAAAGATGAATGTCATGACGAAGAGACCGATCGCCAGAACGGTGCAAATGGAAGCCAATGATTCCAAAGGAGTTTCGGTTTGATTTACCTGCTTGGCCGTCGTCTCTTCGGGTTCGGATGCCATTGTGCTCATTGCGTGCTTGTCTCCACAGATGCAAGTGTCAGTGTATCGCCGATTTGCGGTCTTGACGCGGCGGAATGTGGGCTGATGCTGGGGACGATACGGCGCTGCAGGCGGTTAACGATGATCAGCGGCGGAACAATCGCCAGCAGAAGCAGCGCCACCAAGACCGGCCATTGCAAGAGATAGAGGCGGAAGATGCCGCCGGAGCGGGGCGACTCCTCGTCGCTCTGCATGTGAGTTAAATCGGTTTTCTGCATGAATCGTAGTTCCGCATACGACACCCGAACGCGGCTTCAGCCTCTATCGAATGATGTGAAATGTGCGGCGCCAGCGAGTCTCATCGAAGAAATGCACGAGCATGTGGCTCATGAAGCCGAGGCGGTCCCCAAGGCTGGTTTTGTTGACCTGATCGGCCGGGGTCTCAAACGACCAATAGACGAACAGTGGGCGTCCAACGATGTTCTCCCGGGGGACGAATCCCCAGTAGCGCCCGTCTTCGCTTTCTGTGCGGTTGTCGCCCATGGCGAAGACCATGCCCGGCGGAACGACAAGGTCGCCGTTTTGAATGTGGTTTGGAAGATCGAGCGCCCAGCTTGCCGTGATGCCGCCCGGCCCAACCTCCATCGGCGGAGGGGTAACGGAGGGGAAGTCGTCACGATATGGGTCGAAGGCGTGCTGCGGATTGCCGTCGTCGGCAGGCTTGCCCGCCTGAGACTCATTCTGGGCAATGCCATTGAGGTAGACAATTCCGTTGCGGAGATGGATGCGGTCTCCCGGAATGCCGATGGCGCGCTTCACCAGATGGAGATCGGGAGTTTCGGGATTGGGCTTATAGAAGACGATGACGTCGCCGCGGTGAATATCGCGGTAGTGAACGAAAGGAGCCCATTTCGTCGGCGGGGCGAAGGAGGTGCTGTCTACCAGAACATGGTCGCCGATGAGCAGGGTCTTCTCCATGGAACCGGAGGGTATCTTGTAGTTCTGGAAGATGAATGTCATGACGAACAAGCCGATCGCAATCACGGTGCAGATGGACGCCAATGATTCCAAGGGAGTTTCGGTTTGATCTGCCTGCTTCACCGTCGTCTTCTCGGGCTCGGATGCCGCTGTGCTCATTGAGCGTTTGCCTCCATTGATGCAAGTGCAGTGTATCGCCGTATCGCCGATTTGCGGTCTTGACGCGCCGTTTGTGGCCGGTCTACTCCTGTACCACTGCTTTGACCAGGTTGCGGGGATTATCTACATCAATGCCGCGGCCTATGGCCATAAAGTAGGCAAGCAATTGCAGCGGAACGACTTCATAGAGAGGAGCGATGTATTCGGCGCACTGCGGGATGGTGACGGTGTGCGTGCTGAGTTCGGCGATGCGGGTATCTCCCTGATTGACGATGGAGAGGACCACTGCCCCCTGCTTGCGCATGTCGCGGAGGAGGTTGACTGTCTTTTCGTAGCGCAGCAGAGAGTCAGGGGCATGTGGATCGCTGGTGGCAAGGACGACGAGCGGGGTGTTGGCGTCGATCAGGGCGTTGGGGCCGTGCTTGAGCTCGCCGGTAGGGTAGCCCTCGGCCTGAATGTAGGAGGACTCCTTGAGCTTGAGCGCGCCTTCGCGGGCGATGGGATAGTGAACGCCACGACCGAGGAAGAGGAAGGATTCGGCTGATTGAATCTTGGGAGAGAGTTCGGCGATCTGCGACTCCCACTCCGGCAGGATGGACTGCATGGCGGCAGGGACCGCCTGTATCTCTTCAAGGTGCGACTCGACGACGGCGCGGGTCATGCGGCCACGGATGCGCGCGGCGAAGAGAGAGAGCAGCGAGAGAACTGTGAGCTGCGTGGTGAAGCTTTTGGTAGCGGGAACGGCGCGCTCGATGCCAGCCATAGTGGGCAGAGAGCAGCCTGCCAGCTTGGCCATAGTGGATTCGGGCTTGTTGGTGATAGCGATGGTCGAGGTACCCCGGGCAATGGCCTCGCGCAGGGCCTCAGAGGTATCGGCGGTCTCGCCGGACTGCGAGATGGCGAGGAAACAGGGATTTTTGAGGGTATGGGTGGAGCGATAGATGTACTCGCTGGCGTACTCGACATCGACGGGAATTCCGGCGAGGTCTTCAAAGAGAATCTCGCCGACTAGACCGGCGTGGCGGCTGGAGCCGCTGGCGGAGATGAGCAGGCTCTCTTTGCCGACGAGCGCCTGAAGGGCGGTGCGGAAGGTGTCCTCGCGAAGACAATTGGCCTCGGTGTAGGCGGCCAGGGTTTCGGCGATGGCATTGGGCTGCTCGAAGATCTCGCGGAGCATGGCGTGAGGAAAGGTTTTGTTCTGCGGAAGCATGGTTGTGTACGCCCCTTCTGTATCTTCTAGTTATAAATGAGTGCGATGAAGCGAGTGGTTCGTCCAAAGCCGTTGGAGCTGGAGCGTGGGCTGTCTACCAGCTCGGCGCTGGGGCTGAACGTGATCGACATGGTAGGCGTGGGGCCGTTTATTACGCTGCCGCTGATCGTCGGCGTGATGGGCGGACCGCAGGCGATGCTGGGATGGGTGCTGGGCGCGCTGCTGTCGTTGTGCGATGGCTTGATTTGGAGTGAGTTGGGGACGGCTTATCCCGAAGCTGGCGGGTCGTATGCCTATCTGAAACATCTTTATGGCGAACGTGGCTGGGGAAAGGCGTTCTCGTTTCTTTATGCGTGGCAGTTGCTGTTTAGTGCTCCGCTTTCGATTGCCTCAGGGTGCATTGGGTTTTCACAGTACGCTTCGTTCTTCGCACCCAATGCCGGTCATGCATTCTTTTCGGCACGGTGGCTGGGCGTTCCGATTGTGCTGAGCGGACAGACGCTGATTGCGATGGCAGCGTGTCTGATTGCAGTGATCGTGCTCTATCGCAGCATCGTGAAGATCGACCGCATCGTGCGCTGGCTGGGTGTGGTGGTGGTGCTGACGCTGCTACTGATTATTGTCGCGGGATTTCTGCACTTCGATGCGCATCGCGCGTTTGATTTTCCCGCAGGCGCGTTTCATCTGAACAGCGCTTTCTTTGTAGGGCTGGGCGCGGGGATGCTGATCTCGGCCTATGACTACTGGGGTTATTACAACGTGTGCTTTGTGGCAGGAGAAGTGCGCGATCCGCAGCGGACAATTCCGCGCGCTGTGCTCGGCGCGATTGGGATTGTAGGCGCGCTTTATCTGCTGATGAATGTGAGTGTGCTGGGCGTACTGCCATGGCGAGAACTGGCCGCCGATACCGACAGCCATGCGCGGATGTTTACGATGGCCGTGTTTATGGAGCGGCTTTATGGGCATACCGCCGCTGGTGTTGTCGTTGTGTTGATTGCGGTGGCAGCGCTGGCTTCGGTACTGGCGCTGCTGCTGGGGTATTCGCGAATTCCTTTTGCAGCGGCGCGGGATGGGAACTTTCCAGCATGGTTTGGCGCGGTGCATGAGAAGCACCGGATTCCGCAGCACTCGCTGCTGACACTGGGTGCGATGACGATGGCTTGCTGCATCTTTCGATTGCAGGAGGTGATTACAACGCTGGTGGTGATTCGGATTTTGTTTCAGTTTCTGCTGCAAGGGCTAGCAGTGTTGCTGCCCAAGCATCGGCGCGAGCGCAAGGTGCGCGGGTTCAGGATGCCGCTCTATCCGCTGCCTGTTTTGCTGGCGTTGAGTGGGTTTGTTTTCATCTTGTTTTCGCGGCCTCACTTTGTGCGGGAGATGCGAACGGCTGGATTGATTCTGATTGCCGGTGCTGTGGTTTACGGCGTGCGTTATGTTGCGGGGCGCGTCCAAGGTTGATTCGATGTCGTTGTTGCGAAGATGGAGTGGAGGCTGAGTGGGCAGAGATTTGCTCTCCCACCCCTCGCAAAAGCGCGAAGGATGGGGAACCCGAGCTCTTTGCACAAAATGAGAAAGCCCGGTCAGTTTTAACGATTTACTTTCGGTTTTATTGCGTTCTGCGGTTACGACCAGCTAAATTGGCAAGGTAGATTGATTCCTTTTGAAAGCTGGTGCGTAACGATGTCGCGAAAGATGCTGCCTCTATTTGCAGGCTTGATTGCAACGGTAATGATAGGGACGGCTGCGGCAGGAGCGCAGACGATGCCGGTATATATGGATTCTTCGCAGCCAGTGGCAAAGCGTGTAGACGACCTTGTCGGTCGGATGACGCTCGAAGAAAAAGTCTCGCAGATGCAGAACCATGCAGCCGCAATTCCACGGCTCGATGTACCGGAGTACGACTGGTGGAGCGAGGGTCTGCATGGGATTGCGCGGTCGGGCTATGCGACGGTGTTTCCGCAGGCGATTGGGCTGGCGGCAACGTGGGACACGCCGCTGATGCATGAGGTGGCAACTACCATTTCGACCGAGGCAAGGGCAAAGAATGCCGAGGCGCTGCGGCATGGCATTCACAGCATCTATTTCGGGCTGGATGTCTGGTCGCCGAACATCAATATCTTTCGCGATCCGCGATGGGGACGAGGGCAGGAGACGTATGGCGAAGACCCTTTTCTGACATCGCGGATGGGAGTGTCGTTTGTTGAGGGGTTGCAGGGAGACGATCCGCACTACTTCAAGACGATTGCCACGCCGAAGCACTATGTTGTGCACTCGGGGCCAGAGAGTACGCGGCATACGGCGAATATTGATGTCTCGCCCCACGATCTGGAAGACACCTATCTCCCTGCGTTCCGTGCGACGGTGAAGGAGGCCAAGGCGGGGAGTGTCATGTGCGCCTACAACGCAATTGATGGCGAACCGGCTTGCGCGAATACGTTTCTGCTGTCAGATACTCTGCGGAAGACGTGGGGTTTCAAGGGGTATGTGACTTCGGACTGTGGCGCGATTACGGATGTTGCTGAGGGGCACAAGTTTGCGCCGGACATCGAACATGCTTCGGCGGTTTCGGTGAAGGCAGGAACGGATACGAGCTGCGGGGATGAGTATCCCAGCCTGACAAAAGCTGTGAAGGACGGACTGATCTCGGAGGCGGAGATCGACCAGTCGGTAAAGCGGCTGTTTACGGCGCGGTTCGAGCTTGGGATGTTTGATCCGGCATCGAAGGTGGCCTATGCGCGGATACCTTTTTCAGAAGATGACTCGGTGGCGCATCGCGAGCTGGCGTTGCACGTAGCTGAGAAGTCGATGGTGCTGCTGAAGAACGATGGCATCCTGCCGCTGAAGAAGAGCGTGAAGACGATTGCGGTCATTGGGCCGAACGCGGCTGCGCTGTCTGCGATCGAGGGGAACTATAACGCGATTCCCTCGCATCCTGTGTTGCCGCTGTCAGGGATGGAGGCGAAGTTTGGCGGACAGGCGAAAGTTCTTTATGCGCAGGGATCGCCTTATGTTTCCGAGCTGACAGTTCCGGTGCCGCGAACGGTGTTCCATCCAGCGAAGGGTAGCGCAGCATTTGGGTTGAAAGGGGAGTACTTCGACAATGTTGATCTAAAGGGCAAGCCTGTGGTGACGCGGGTGGACCAGCAGGTGGACTTCGATTGGAACGCTGCTGCTCCGGTGCCT
The DNA here is from genome assembly GCF_009765835.1 of Granulicella sp. L56. Classification (NCBI taxonomy): domain Bacteria; kingdom Pseudomonadati; phylum Acidobacteriota; class Terriglobia; order Terriglobales; family Acidobacteriaceae; genus Granulicella; species Granulicella sp. L56. The sequence goes on from NZ_LMUS01000006.1 coordinate 1,202,534, forward strand.
GGTGTCAAAGCTGCGGCGTTTGGCGTGCGCTGGACGGGGACGATAACGCCTCCTGTGCCGGGCAAGTATGAGTTCAACTTTCGCGGAGAGGCGAAGGATGCGCGGGTATTTCTGGATGGTAAAGAAGTCACCGCAGAGCAGGCATCGACGAAGAAGCATTCGCGAAGGACGGAGCCGTTTGTGCTGGACCTGAGCGATGGACAGGCCCATGATCTGCGGATTGAGTACGCGCATCAGACACCGTTGTTTGACGCAGGACTTTCGCTCGAGTGGAAGCCGCCGGTGGAGGCTGAGCGCGCAGAGGCAGTGAAGACTGCCGAGCAGGCAGACGTTGTGGTTGCGTTTGTGGGACTTTCGCCGAATCTTGAGGGCGAAGAGATGCCCGTACACGTCGAGGGTTTCGACGGCGGCGACCGCACTGAGATTGAACTACCTGCCGTGCAGAAGGAGATGCTTAAGGCGGTAGCTGCAACTGGCAAGCCGGTGATCGTAGTACTGATGAACGGCAGCGCTCTGGCAGTGAAGTGGGCCAAGGACAATGCGGCGGCCGTGCTGGAAGCCTGGTATCCGGGCGAAGAGGGCGGCGCGGCGATTGCCAATACGCTGGCAGGCGATAACAATCCTGCGGGGCGACTGCCGATTACGTTCTATACAGGAACGAAAGAGTTGCCGCCGTTCGACGACTACTCCATGAAGAACCGGACGTATCGCTACTTTACCGGGACTACGCTTTGGGGCTTTGGGTATGGGCTGAGCTATTCGAAGTTCAAGTGGAGCGATGTGAAGCTCTCCACGGAGAAGCTCGCCGCGGGCGAGCCGCTGACGCTGGATGCCGAGGTAGAGAATACCGGCGCGGCAAAAGGAGATGCGGTCTCGGAGATTTATCTGAAGGCCCCAGCTTCGGCTACCGCTCCGATCCATTCGCTGGTGGGGTTTGTACGGACTCCGCTGGATGGCCATGCGCGGCAGCATGTGCATGTTGTGATCGGTCCTCGTAACCTGAGCACCGTCGCTGCGGATGGAAAACGCAGCATTGAGGCCGGAGAGTACACGCTCTTTGTGGGCGACGCACAACCAGGAGCCGATGACAATGGCATAACGAAGCAGTTTACGGTTATCGGGTCGAAAGAGCTGCCTCGGTAGAGCACGTCACGCGGTGATGGAATAGGGCCCCTGCCTCCCATGATCTCGATGGGAGGCAGGGGCTTTTTGCCTCCGGCGATAAGAGAAACGGTCTCTCAGATAGTTATTCTTCATTCGCGCGAGTTACGGTTAGAATCCTCTACGGGAAGATCGCGATGCTTGAAGAGGTTGCGAAATTATTTGAAAGTTATCGGTAACGATTTACTTTACCGGGTTGAGGTAGCTGACTCATGGAGAAGCAATATATTCTCGCGCTCGATCAGGGAACGACGAGTTCGCGGGCGATGGTGATCGATGGTGCGGGCAATGTGATCTCCATCAGGCAGCGTCCTTTCAAGCAGATCTTTCCCAAGCCGGGCTGGGTGGAGCACTCCCCTACCGAGATTTGGTCTACGCAAAGCGGCGTAGCTACCGAGGCGCTGGCGGCGGCAGACCTGACGGAACGCAATATTGCGGCCATCGGAATTACGAACCAGCGCGAGACGACAGTGTTGTGGGACCGCGAGACAGGCGAGCCGGTCCATAACGCGATTGTGTGGCAGGATCGCCGGACCGCCGAATTTTGCGATGGCTTGCGGAACCATGGCAATGCGGAAATGATTCAGGCCAAGACCGGCCTGTTGCCGGATGCTTATTTTTCCGGCAGCAAATTGAACTGGCTTTTGAATAACGTTCCCGGTGCGCGGGAACGGGCAGAGGCAGGAAAGCTGGCGTTCGGCACAGTCGATAGCTGGCTGATATGGAAGCTGACACAAGGTGAGAGGCACGTTACCGACGCGACGAACGCCTCGCGGACGATGCTCTTCAATATTCATACGCTGGAATGGGACGAGGAGCTGTTGAAGCTGCTGGATATTCCGCGGTCGGTGCTGCCGGAGGTGGTTGCGTCGAGCGGACATTGCGGCACGACGAAGGGAATCCTGCACGGCATCTCCATTGCCGGAATTGCTGGAGACCAACAGGCGGCGCTGTTTGGACAGATGTGCAGTGAGCCGGGGATGGCGAAGTGTACCTTCGGCACGGGCAGCTTCATGCTGATGAACACCGGCACGAAGCCCATGATCTCGCAAAATAAGTTGCTGACCACGATTGCATGGAAGATCGGCGACACCGTGGAGTATGCGCTCGAAGGAAGCATGTTGATGGCCGGCGCGGTGGTGCAATGGCTGCGAGATGAGTTGCAGATGATTCGGACTTCGGCAGAGATTGAGGAATTGGCTGCTTCGGTTACGAGTACGAATGGAGTCGTGCTGGTTCCTGCATTCGCCGGGCTGGGCGCTCCGCACTGGGACCAGTATGCGCGTGGCGCACTGCTGGGAATGACGCGAGGGACTTCGCGGGCACATATTGCAAGGGCCGCGCTGGAAGGAATTGCGTTGCAGGCCATGGACGTTCTGGAGGCGATGCAGACGGACTCGGGCCTGCCGCTGGCACAGTTGCGAGTGGATGGCGGAGCATCGGCGAATAATCTGCTGATGCAGATTCAGTCGGACGTGCTGGGGATCGATGTTGTTCGACCGAAGAATGCCGAGGCTACTGTACTGGGCGCGGCGTATCTTGCCGGCTTGGCCGTGGGATATTGGCCGGATAAAGAGACCATAGCGCGGCAGTGGCAGATGGATCGCGTGTTCAAACCGCAGATCGATGCCGAGGCGAGACGCAAGGTCAAGGCTACCTGGCACAGAGCCTTGGATCGTGCACGAAATTGGGCGGGGGAGACACAGGATTGAGCGAGAGATCTGAAATATTACACCGGCTTGGAGAGCAGGGTGAGCCGTGGGATGTAGTGGTGATCGGCGGCGGCGCCAGTGGGCTGGGCGCAGCCGTGGAGGCTGCTTCGCGAGGCTACCGCACGGTGCTGGTAGAGCGGTTTGATTTTGCCAAGGGAACCTCGAGTCGCAGTACCAAGTTAGTGCATGGCGGCGTGCGGTATCTGGAGCAGTTCAACATCACGCTGGTGATGGATGCTCTGCGGGAGCGGGGACACATGCTGCGGAATGCGCCGCACCTCGTCCATAATTTGCAGTTCGTCGTGCCTGCGTTCGACTACTTCTCGCTTCCCTACTACGGCTTTGGGCTCAAGGTGTATGAGCGAATGTCGGGCAGGCTTTCGCTGGGTCCCTCGAAGCTGCTTTCGCGAGAGCGGACAGTGGAGATGTTGCCGGGGATTGCCGATGCGGGACTGCGCGGGGGCATTCTGTACCACGATGGTCAGTTCGACGATGCACGATATGCGATCTCGCTGCTGCGGACGTTTCAGGATTTGGGCGGGACAGCTATTAATTATGTCGAAGCCGTGGGGCTGCTGAAACAGGGCGGGAAGATCGTTGGGATTCAGGCACGCGACTGTGAAGAGGACGTTTCGTTTGATTTGCAGGCAAAGGTTGTTGTGAATGCCAGCGGCGTCTTCACGGAAGAGGTTCTCGCCATGGACGGCGTGGCGGCGGAGTCGCTGCTTGCCGTGAGCCAGGGAACGCATTTTGTTCTGCCTCACTCCTTTCTGCCGGGCAGCACGGCGTTGATGATTCCAAAGACAGCCGATGGACGGGTGTTGTTCGCTATACCGTGGCATGAATCGACGATTGTGGGCACGACCGATGTGCCGGTCGATGGAGCTTCGGTAGAGCCGCGCTCGATGGCTTCGGAGAGAACCTTTCTGCTGGAGCATATCGCTCGTTATTTTGGGCGCAAGCCGGAGGCAGAAGAGATTCGCAGTATGTGGTCAGGGTTGCGGCCGTTGGTGCGCAAGGGCGGCGGCAAGACGTCGAAGCTCTCGCGCGACCATACGATTCTGGTCTCGAAGTCTGGGCTGGTAACAATCACAGGAGGAAAGTGGACCACCTATCGGCGCATGGGCGAGGACACGATCAACCATGCTGCCGAAGTTGCCGGACTGGCAAAGACAGCTTCGCGAACCCTGGACCTGAAGCTGCATGGATGGACGGATAGCTCCGGCGGGATGGCGGAGGCGGAGCGCGTGTATGGAGCCGATCTGCCTCTACTGCAAAGCCTGTCGGACAACGATGCGGCGCTTGCGGCGCTTTTGCATCCGCGGCTTCCGTACCGGCTGCGCGAGGTAGTTTGGGCAGTTCGCTACGAAATGGCTCGAACCGTTGAGGACGTGCTCGCACGCCGGACGCGCGCACTGTTTCTCGATGCGCAGGCGGCAATTGAAGCTGCTCCCGTGGTGGCGGACCTGCTGGCTAAAGAACTGGGGCGAAGCGAGGCATGGCGAGACAAGGATCTACAGCAGTTTGCAAATGTGGCGAACGGGTATATCTACCGGGAAGAGTAAGGTAGTCCGAAAGAAATCATCTAACTCCGGTTATTTTGCGGCTTCCAGACGGGCGCGTGACTATTTTGATTCGCCGCTCAAGGCGCGAACATGTGCGGGAAGATAGGGCCGAACCAAATATTGGTAGGCACCTCCGCCAACAACGCCCCCAATCAGCGGCCCTACAATCGGCACCCACCAGTAGTTTTGTGGCGAGGGGAAGGCAGAGTTGCCCCACCCCGTCATATAGCAGAAGAGCCTCGGGCCAAAGTCACGCGCCGGGTTGATCGCCCATGCTTCCAGATATCCCATCGATGCTCCGATCAGAGCAACAAGCAGACCGATCATGAGCGCACCGGAGTTCGCTCCCGGCGCCATCTCGTTATAGGTTTCGGTGATTGCAAAGATGCCGAAGATGAGAAAGGCGGTGAGAATGATCTGATCGCTGAAGGCGTGCATGGGCGTGATCGCCAGTCCGGGATGGGTGAAGAAGACACCTGCTGCGCCGCCGGCTGCTCGAGTGAGATGCGAGGCTTCGTTGAAATGATCGATGACCGGCGAATACAGCACGTAAACCAGCGACGCTCCCAGGACTGCGCCCACGACCTGGGCGATGCAATAAGGGATGACCTTGGCCCACTCGAATTTTCTGTAAAGGGCCAGCGCGAGCGTGACTGCCGGATTCGCGTGCGTGCCCGAAACCGATCCAGTTGCATAGATCGCAATGGTGACTGCCAGGCCCCACGCAATGCAGACACCCCAGTAGGCTCCCTGATAGGGGCTGGGCGTATAGAGCGAGTACATGCCGGCAACTGAGTCGCCGAACGCAATAATGATGAAGACGGCTATCGTCTCGGCAATGAGTTCCCCAATAAATTGTCGCTTCATCGTACTCAGCCTCTTCATCAATTTAGTTGCAAAATCTATTGCCTCTTAGACCACGCCTTCGCTCAAGACCAGAGCAACGGCGCTGCGGAGCCGGGCGGCATTGCCATCATAAGCGGGCCGCAGGACGGGAGACTTCGATAGGGAGTGCTTGCGCAACTCCGCCTCGACGATAGGACCGAAGGTATGCCAGACGCCAGTGATGTCGCCGACGACCACAATCTCCTTGGGGGCGAGCGCAGAGGCGATCATACGGATGCCGCGGCCTAGTTGGAGTGCCGTCTTTTCGAGCGCACTGACGGCCTTTTTGTTTCCGCTCTGCGCCAGCTTCAGTACATGATCGAAGCTGTCCGCCGGGGCAGAGGGCGAGAGGTCGTTATAGTAGCGCAGCGCGGCTCGATTGGAAGCCAGCGTCTCCCAGCAGCCATGATTGCCGCAGGCGCAGAGTGGGCCGTCGGGGTCGATCTGAACGTGGCCGAACTCACCGGCCATGCCGTTATCGCCGCGAAGAAGCTGACCGTTGGCGAAGATGCCGGTGCCGATCCCCTCGGAGACATTGACGACGACGAGATCGTGCATGCCATCGCTATCGCCGAACCAGACTTCGGACAGAGCGCAGGCGTTGGCCACGTTGTCCATCTCGACGCGCAGGCCGGTGGCGCGCTGGATGCGGGACTTAATGCTGAGGACAGGCCAGTTGAGGTTCGGCGCAAAGATGAGTTTTTGCAGGTGCAGGTCGGTACGGCCAGGAAGACTGATGCCGATGCCGTCGAAGGACTTGTCCTTGTGCGCGGCGATGAGCTTGCGGATGCCGGAGACGATGGCAGTGAGCGCCTTACCCGCATCCGAGGGCAGGACGATGACGTTCTGCGCAATGATCTTTCCGCCGAGATCGGCGACGGCAACAGTGGTCTGCGCAGGGTGGATGTCGAGTGCGATGACGGCACGCTGGTCGTTGAGCTTGATGAGCGTGGGGCGGCGACCGCGGGGAAGACGACCGGTGGCGCCTTCCAATATCCAGTGGTCAGCGATAAGTTCTTCGACGATGAGGGAGACGGTGCTGCGCTGGAGTCCGGAGAGCCGCGCGAGATCGGCACGAGAGACCGATGGACGCGTGCGAATGAAGTTGAACAGCAGGTTCCGGTTGATCTGGCGAGGCGTTTTGTTGGAGGCGGTCTGTTTGCCGGCAAAGATAAAGTGCTGCATAGTTAGATTGATTTCCGCCCAGATGTGGCCACCGTCATAGACCAGCGATCTGTTCATTCACAGTGATTCGTCGACGAATTTTGTGTGTAGCCTTTATACCATCGGAATTCAGCATTTCTCCATTCAGATCAAGGTAAATGGCAGATATGCGGGGACCTGACGCCATGAGGCAGCGGAACGACGAATGGGGTTCGGCTGAGATAGCCCCGAACCCCATTTTGACGTGATCTAAAGATGCAGATCTGACCACAATCTAGAGAGTTCCTGAATTCTGAAGAGCTGCCTTCATGCCCGCCCAACTGATGCGGGTGGACTCTTCGTGTGTAGCGGCGCCATGCCAATGCGTCTCCAGGCTGACGGCCCCATGGTAGCCAATGTTTTTGAGATCGCGGAACTGCGCTGTCCAATCGATGAAGCCCTTGTCGACGGGAGACCAGGCGATCTTCCCGTCCGGCCCCTTCACTGCGTTCTTAACATGGCAGTGGAGTATGCGATGCTTTGGCAAGAGATTCCAGCCGGTCGGAAAGGCATCGAGCTCGCCGCGCATCACTGCGTTGGCCGGGTCCCAGTTCAATCCGAAGTGCGGAGACGGAACTGCGGCGAGAGTCCGTGCGGCCTCAGGTGCGGTGGCCGTGTTGCATTCAAACTCGTTCTCGATGACGAGCAGCAGACCGTTCTTACCGCAGGTCTCAGCCGCCTTCTTCAACTGATCGTCGATCGCGGCACGATGAGGCTTCACATCATCAAGCCTCCAGAAATCGAAACAACGGATCTTGTCGGTTTTGAAGCGCTTCGCCAGGGTAATGTATTTGTCGAGGAGTTCCCCCTGTTGCTTGAAGCTGTCATTGGCGCCAAAGTCGTGCTTTGGACTAAATGAAGATTTTGGCGCTTCAGGCCAGTCGACCTTGAAGACCGGGCTACCCATATCAGTGACGCGAAGGCTGTATTTGGCAAGAATCTTCTCGGCGTCGACAAGCTGAGCATCGGAGAGATCATGCAGGCCCTTGCCCCACATGCTGCGCAGCTCCACCCATTGCAGACCGAAGTCTTTGGAGATGACGGAACAGGCGTGATCGAAGTCCGGCGAAATCTCATCGCTGATGACGCCAATCTTGAATGGTGATTTCGGCACCAAGGCAAAGAGTGGCTGCGCTGCACAGGCCGCAGCGGCGATGCCTGCTCCGGCGAGAAAATTACGTCGTGAAAAAACTTCCATGATTGATCCCCTTCTACTCTTCTGATTCGGTTTGAATCCATTAGTTTGCTCAAGCTGGAGAGGCCGGACGCTCTTGAGAAGAACGCCCGGCCCTTCGCCGATCTGCATGCTCGGATAATTCTAGAACGAGATTCGTGCCGACGTTGCCGCTCGCGTTCGAGACAGACTGATGAGCGATGATCATCTTCGATTCAGTAGCAGTAACATTTTGCATCAGCAACAGATGCGCCAGTGCTATCGGTAATAGTGCCCGACAGGGTAGCGTTGACGGCCTGCCCAAACATGAAATTCGTGGAACTCAGCACAAGAATGACAAAAATTTTATTGCGAACCATGTGAACCTCCAGGAGTGGTGCATCACTTCACGGTCAAGCAGGTTATTGTTCGCAGAACGAACGAAACGGTATCAGCGCGGCCTGAAAATAGCAACAGAAAATACTAAAAAATTATTGAGCGATTCGGCTTCGTTTGAAATGGCGCTGGACTAGCCCACATAAGCGGAGGTAGGATGCCCAGCATGAGCCTTTCAATGTCCCGCCGTAACCTGTTGCGTGGAGGTACGATGCTGAGCGCCTCGGCCTTTCTTTCTAACCCTGGCTTCGCTTTCGCAGGCGAGAACAAATCAGCCTCCTCCTCTCCGATACGGTTGGGAATCGCCAGCTACACCTTCAGAAATTTCGACCAGGCCCACCTGATCGATTTCATGAAGCAGCTCAAGACGGCTTATTTGAACCTGAAAGACACCCATCTCCCCATGACTCCTCTGGACCAGGTGGCCACCAAGGCAGCCGAGTACAGAGCAGCCGGAATGACTTTGACTGCACTTGGAACAATTTATTTCCCAAAAGACGACGATGATGATATCCGCGCAAAATTTGAGTATTGCAAAGCTGCCGGTGTATCTCTCATCGTTGGCGCTCCGACACATGAGACGCTGCCGCGAGTAGAAAAATTTGTGAAGGAGTACAACATTCGCGTGGGCATCCACAATCATGGACCGGAGGACAAACAGTGGCCTTCCCCATTGACGGTGCTCGATGCGGTGAAAGATATGGACCCGCGCATGGGCTGCTGCATCGATGTAGGTCACACGATGCGTACCGGAACCGATGTTGTTGACGCAATTCGCAAAGCGGGGCCGCGCCTATTTGATATCCACATGAAAGATCTCGCCCAGAGCAACGTGAAGGAGAGCCAAGTAGCAGTGGGCGATGGGCTGATGCCGGTACCGCAGATATTCAAGGCACTGATTGAAATGCGCTATCCCGGACAGGTCGACTTGGAGTACGAGATCTTCCCGTCTGATCCGCTGCCTGGAGTCATCAAGAGCTTCGCTTATATGCGCGGAGTGCTTGCCGGCATGGGCTATAAGGGGTAGGGCTTGCATCTATTCTGGACGCAGCGTGATGCCTTCTAAACCGATATAGCTGCCAATTAGTGCGTGGTTGCTACTTTTAAAGATGCGGTCGCCAGAATGTATCCAGGAGAACTTCGGATACGAAACCTGGCGACCGCATCAGTTTTACTTCGATATGCGCAGAAAGAGAACGCCGTGCCCCGGCACCGTTACCGTATAGGGCTCGCGAATGGTCCCAAGGTCCTTTGACAACCAAAGGTCTTTTGCCTTAACTGCGTGGCCGAATCCAAGCTTGCCGAAATCTACTTGTGTGGTCAATGGAGAGGGTGCCCGATTGAAGATGCCGACAGCCTTCGAACCATCCGCCAAAGGCTTGGCCCATATTTCAATGGGGCCTTCAGCACTGACACGGTCGCCTTGCTTCCCTGCCGAATCCTGATCGACGGCAATCACATCTCGATTCGTCAGAATCCCAATGGTCTCAGGCGTCATGGTCGTCAGATCGTTGCCTGCCAGCAAAGGCGCGGCAAGAATAGCCCACAGCGCCATGTGCGTGCGGTATTCATCCGCCGTCATACCTCCATTACCAACCTCCAGCATGTCAGGATCATTCCAATGGCCAGGGCCGGCAAAACGGGACAGCCCAGCCTGACCGAAACCAATCTCTGCCATGCGGGAGTAATGGTCGTTGATGTCTCCTGTCGTGCGCCAGAGATTGCCGCCGACGTTCGTGCCCCATCGCCAGACCGCATCGTCGCCATATTGGCAAAGGCTGTACACGATGGGCCGATCGGTACTGCGTAGAGCATCGCGCATCTTTATATAGGAGTCCACCATGATCTTATTGGCAGCCTCAGGAGTCGGAGCAGCACGCATCTGGTCGCGCAGGCCGCACAGATCGTACTTCAGATAATCAATCCCCCATGCCGCGTAGGTTTGCGCATCCTGCAATTCATGCCAATAGCTCCCCTCGAACTTCGCGCAGGTGGTTGTCCCCGGCGAAGAGTAAATGCCGAGCTTCAGCCCCTTGCTATGAACGAAGTCAGCCAGTGCCTTCATATCAGGAAATCTGTCGTTCGGATGGATGATGCCCTGCGCGTCGCGCGTACCCTGCCAGGTATCGTCAATGTTCATATAGGTATAGCCCGCATCGCGCATACCACTTGAGACCATGGCCTCTGCCTGCGCACGAATGGTTGCGTCATCAATCTTGCGATGAAAATGATTCCAACTGTTCCATCCCATCGGTGGGTGCATGGCCAGACCATTCTGCTGCGCCGGCGCTACGCCCAAAACAAGAAAGAGAAAGGATGCGAGGGCAACACAGGCAGTCCGTATTCGTAAGAGCGTCATAAGCAAAAGACTCCGATGTGAATTCTGTCCGTTAACTGCTATGGCAAATAACTGCTATGGCAAAACAGTGAGATTTATACGTGAGTGCATGGATGGAAGGCAAATTGAAGACTTTTATCTGCAAAAATAAAATTTTATTTCCTTGATTTGTGCAGCCTGATCCACTGAACCCCAACAACGTAGGAAGACCGCCGCTTTCGGCCTCAATGGAGATATGGCTCGATCGCGAAAGTCGCACTCCTTCTGCTACAGCGCACAAATTTATCGCACAGGAAGCATACATCTCCATCGGCAAGTTATAATCACAAAAGCCGATCACACAATCGCAACAAGAGTCGGAGAGTTGGCCGAGTGGCTGAAGGCGGCGGTTTGCTAAACCGTTATAGGGTCAAAAGCTCTATCGGGGGTTCGAATCCCCCACTCTCCGCCAGAACCTTCGGCAAGCCACTCAAAATATTCGCAAACTACACAATATAAAGCGGATATTGTCAGCCTTTGTTTGTGCATACAGCGCGGGTAAAGCGGGTTAGTAAGGCCAAAGAAGCGATTTTACCTTGCTAACGCCTCGGAGCCTTACTAAGGGTGGCGAACACTCCCCATCTGTAATGGCTTCCCCCGCACGTAATAGTTTCTATAAGAGGGTGCTCGATTCAATGACTGCGACCATAGACCCCTCTGGCGTTAAGAAACCTCTTGGGAGAATGAGACGCCAAGTGCGGAACCGTTCTAGCTTACCTGCATACTGCCAAGCGCGGATGGTTGATCCCATTCGGCAGCGAGCCCGAACTCCATTTGCTGGCAAGCTACAGGCCAAAGGGCATTCGCTTCTTCTTGTTTTGTTGTGTCCCGAAAACGTAATCCCAAAATGAGGTGATCACGCCGAAGTTACTTTCATCAAGATGGTGATGCACACTGTGTGCAGCCCATCTCTTCTGCAACCATCGGAATGGGATCTGGTTGATGCGCGTCGTGTGTTCCAGATGATGAAGAGCTCCGAAGTAGCAGTATCCGGTTGCGATTCCGCAGATGAAGAAGGAAGCGGATTGAATATGGAGGGCCTTGGCTAAAAGCACCCAAACCAAGGTAAGAACCACGATGCTGGTCGGAAAGAAAAATGCCGAGTGCTTTTCGGGGTTATTGTGGTGAGCTTCGTGCAGTTGAAAGAGAACACTCCTCGGGTCATGAAGAAGCCATCGGTGGATGGAATATTCAATCAAGCTAAATACAGCCATGCCAGACAAAAAGCTGAGGATGGTGGACGGCAAGTTCCACCCATGCCGCATCCCAAAATAAGCAAATAGAAAAGGGCACATGAAGTCAGCCACGTAAGATGCCCAATAGTTGGTGCGGCTCTCTGTGACGGCCTGCGCAAGATCGCGCGCAGCACAGCCAGCCTGTTCAATTCTCGTAGCTATGCTTCGCTTAGGTACAACTTCGATCATCCCGCTTTTCCTCTTTGGAGTGACGTGGCCGTGCTTCCCAGATGATGGCGGCCAGAACGGTGCCTTAAGTTTCACGGTCCGTACTCTTCCGAATCGCGCCCGGGCGATGTGCAGTTCAGACGGAACAACTCAATGCCCTCTCTTTAGACGTATCCCGACCTCAATCATTGTAACCACACCGTCGCCGACCCTATGTATCACCGTAGACAAAGCGACAACACGGTGTCCTATATGTGGCCGCCCCGCGGAATGGAGCGTTTTGGTTTGGTCGCGTCTTCAGGTGCTCAACGCCTCCGGCCCGAAGGGAGCCATAGCAAATCAGAACTCGAGCCGGCGAATTGGCTCCTGAATCCAAGTATAGACATCCAATTCTCTTACTAGTTAGAGGATTGGCGAGCGAGTTCGCGATCCAAGGTCTTGAGCTGGACTGGGCCGGAGCATGTTGGGACAGATACTTCCACATCTTCGCTCGTGCGGGATTTCAATGCTCAGCAGAACAGATGTTGTTGGTGAAATAGAAAATCTCGACCGTAACGAGGACTGGTCAGAGTGTTCGTCCTGCTGGAAATAACGCAGTTGGGTTGGCCCACTGCGTTATTTCCAGCGACATCACAGGTTCTATGGCCGAAATTCTGCGACTAATATCCGTTGGGACATAAATGAACTACCTATGCGAGATGGAAGTGCTGGTTGACCGCCTTTCCAAACAGGCATGGGGGCGGGTTAGAAGACGTACTTAAGGGAAAACTGAGCGATACGGGGATCACCCTGGGTGGAAGTGATCGTGCCGAAGCTCGAATTAGTAAAGGTAGTGTTGGGGTTGGCGAGCTGAGTGTGGTTAAGGACATTGAAGTACTCGGCGCGGAAGTCCAGCGTTGTTTCACGGTAGATGGGAAAGGAACGGATGATGGCGGCGTCCCAGTCGGTAAGAGAAGGGCCGCGGAAGGTGCCCTTGATTATGTTGCCGAAGCCGGTTCCGGGGCCACTGTTAACAGGCGCCGAGAAAGCAGCGTCATTCAGCCAGTTGACGCAGGATTTGCCGGCGCCGCAGTGACCTCCTCCGACGACGTTGTTGTAAGCCGCCTTGGTAAAGTCGCGGTTGGGGCGGTCCTGGGTGAGGCCGGTGAGGGAGACGTCACTTCCCATATAAGGAGTGAGGACGTCGCCGGAGCGGAAGCGGACAAGCCCGGTAGTGCGCCAGCCGTTCACAAGGTAGTTGACCGCACGGAAGTCTGAATGCAGCTTGTGGAAGTTATAGACGTAGGACGCCGAAACGACCTGAGTATGGTCGATATCGGAGAGGCCACGGTCGAGGGCCTTGATGTCAGAGACGTAAGCCGCGGCGGGGATGTTGACTGCGTTGGACGGGTAGAGCGGGTAGACATAGGACTCCCCGGGGTTGACGTCTTCGGTATTGGAGATGCGGGTAGCCTGGGGCATGTCATCGTAAGACTTGGAGAAGGTGTAGTTGAACAGGACCGAGAAGTCGCGCGTCATGCTCTTCTGAAGCGTGGCCTGCAGCGAGTTGTAGTGAGCATTGCCGATCATCGCGGTTTCAACGATCTGCGAGTAGTCCGTGGCACAACCGGCGGAGGTGGTGCAGGGTCCAACGACAGGCGCGGTGTTATAAACGCGGCGGGCATTGGTGCTGAGGCCGGAGCCGGTGTTGACGGCGGGGTTGAGCTCCAGGTTCACGAGCTGGTGATGGGAGGTGGAACCGACGTAGGCCAGGCGCATCGACCAGCTCGGGGCAAGCTGCTGCTCGACGATCAGGTTGAAGTCATTGGTAACCGGAACCTGAAAGTTGCCGGAGGGATCGTATTCCGCGACCTGGAAGGCGTTGGGGAAGACTTTATCCTTCGGGAATGGCAGGGTGAAAGGGAAGGGGTTGGATACCGCGCCAACTGAACATCCAGTGCAGTAGGGGTTGCTGAAGGGACCACCGGGGTTGGCGCCTGCCACGGTCCCGTACATGCCGGGGTTAGTAAGCGCGAGCGAGATGGTGTTGGGGACGAAGCTGCCTTGGGTAAGATTGAAAAATGCAGGCAGGCGATCCTGGTAGAAGATGCCGAAGCCACCGCGGATGGCGGTTTTTCCGTCACCAAAGACGTCATAGGCGAAGCCGACGCGAGGCATGAACTGGGTATATTTATTGCGGACGCCATTGTGGGGGATGCCGGCGTCACCGCTGACAAGCAAGCCGGCAGGAAGGTTCGTATAGACCTGCGATGTTTGGCCGGCAGCATAGGCCGAAGGACGCATCTCGGTCATGAGGTTGTGGCGATCGGTCCAGGGGGCAAAGGACTCCCAGCGCACGCCGTAGTTAAGCTGCAGGCGGCGGGTAGCTTTCCAACTGTCCTGAGCATAGATTCCAGGAAAGTGGTTACGGTCATTGACCAACTCATAGTTGCCCTGACCGAAACTACTCATAAAGCCCATGAGGTAGTTGCCGTAGGCATTCGGGTAGGAGTAGGTGTTTGAGCCGATCTTGTTCGTGACGCTGTTGAAGCCGAAGGCTCCGTACGACGTGTAGACATTGGTGACGTCGACCTTGGAGAGCTCGAAGTGGCCGCCAAAGGCGAAGTTGTGGCTGCCCTTGACCCAGTGAAGATCGTCGTTGAAGGAATAGTTATTGCGACCCCAGGCGGCATACGCGGAGGAACTGGCGCCGAAGTAGCCGCTGATCGTCGCCGAGAGGAAGGGACCGGTCGCGGGCTGCCAGATATTAGTGACCCCGTAGTCGGTGATGTTTGGGCTGCCTGGAGGGCCGCCGCGGAGGGCAACCTCACGCTGATAGTTGAGCACCAGCGAGTTCAGGAGGTGATCGGTGAAGACGTGAGTCTCTGATAGCAGTGCATTCTGGTAGCGAGTGTTGAAGTAAGAGGCGTAGCTCAGGAGGTTGTTGGGATTGAAGACGCCGGACTGGGTGTACCAGTCGTAGAAGTAGCGGCCGAAGAGATGATCGCGGGAGCCCAGGTCGTGATCGACGCGGGCGGTGTACTCGTCAAAGGACTGAAGGACGGGTTTGGAGTAGTTGACAAGGTTCCCGATGAGGCCGGCACCGGCATCGGAGGTTGCGGTGGGAAAGTGCGACTGGTAGTTGACCGAGGCCGGATCGAAGGCCGACTGCGGGATGTGGTTGAACGGGTAGATGACATTGGTGAAGGGATTGCGGACCTGCTGGCTGGCAGTGATGCAGGTTCCGCTGCCATCGAAGCCAGCCTTACAGAGATTGCCGAGGTCGGCATAAGCAGCCAGATCGCCCGAGGGGGTGCGGCCTTCTTCCGCAAGCGTGGGAACCGTGCTGCTGGCCGTAGAGATCTGGTTGGCGATCGTGTGCTGATAACCAAAGAAAAACTGGGTAGTTTTGCCCGTGGAGAGATGCGGGATGATGACAGGGCCGCCAATCGTGCCGCCGAACTGGTGACGATGGAGGTTGTCGGCAACGGTAGCGAAGTAGGGACGTGCGTTGAAGTAGCCGTTACGGAAGAATTCAAACGCGGAGCCATGGAATTGCGAGGTCCCGGCCTTAGTGACGATGTTGACGACAGCACCAGCACTCTGGCCGAACTGAGCGTCGTAGTTGCTCGTCTGGATGCTGAACTCCTGCACGGCATCGGGCATGGGAAAGGGGGCGTTGACATTCGTGAGTTCGTCAACGTTGTTGCCACCGTCGAGCAGGTAGTTGGACTGATTCGGCAGGGTGCCATTCGAAGTGATGACCACGGCCGCGGGAAAAGTCTTGCCGTTGCCCTGGTTAACGCCGTTGCCTTCGTTGGTGGCATCTCCTACGCCGGCGACGAGAGTCATGAGCGAGGCAGCATTGCGGCCATTGAGCGGCAGGTCGACGACGCGCTCGTGGTCGATGACCTGCGACAGGGTGCCGGTGGTGGTGTCGACCTGAGGCGGTGCGGTCGAGACGTCAATGGTCTGAGTGGCGGCCCCAACGGCAAGCTTCGGATTGACGGTCAGAGACTGGTTGGCTTGAAGAACGGCCTTCTGATCATAAAGCTGGAACCCTGACGCAGTGACCTTGAAGTCATAGCTGGCGGGCGGGAGCGCGGTGAAGACGAACGTGCCGTTCTGGCTGGACGTGACCGTGGTTTCGTGACCGGTGTCGACCTGGGTAGCGGTTACGCTGGCACTGGCGATGGCAGCACCGGAGGGGTCTGTCACTATTCCGGAGACCGAGCCATAGCCCTGCGCGAGTACATGGGAGACGGACAAGGTGAAGAAGGCCAGGATTACCAAAAGAGAACATAGCCATGGATGTTCCTGCTGCGGAATAAGTCTTGGTATGGATTTCATGATGTGGGCACTGTAGCTGCCATATTTCGCGACTGTCAAGAGGAAGCAGAAAAACCGGAGGGGCTGAGAGCTATCTGCAAGAAAATAAAAGGTGAGCTTCCGCGCAATGGGCAGGTTCTTGGAAGCCTCTGTGAGCCATGTTCCTGATTTGGCAAAAAAAGCGGCGGCATCCATCGAGAATGCCGCCGCCCAATCTTCATCGATTGCTGTCGGTTAGAAAAGAAGCTTCAGCGAGAACTGCATCTGTCTCGGAAAGTTCTGCTGCGTCGAGCCGACCGTTCCATAGCCCGACCACGCTCCCGGCTGGTTTGGATCAGCCACGCTGGTAACACGGACAGGCGCCTGTTCCGGTGAACCAGTGTTTGGTCCGCCGAAGATTGGCGTGTTCGTAGCGTTGTAGACCTCTGCCTTGAACTCCAGCTTCGCGGCTTCAGTGATGGAGAACTTCTTCCCCAATCCCAGTGCCGTCTGCCCCGCGTTCGGGTTCCGCAGCTTCGTCGTAACCGGCAACTGCGTCACCGCCGTATACTCCGGGAACGTTGTGAAGCATTGGTTCTCGCTGTTGTTCAGGTAGCTTTTATACGACCGATGCGCTGGCCGCTCGTTGTACTGGCCGCAGGTGTATATATCGTTGTTGGGGAAGCCGGCAGGTGTACCGCCGGCGTTGGTGAACGTCCAATCCAGTTGCCAACCATTCACTACCTCGCCCAACACCCCATGCGCGTTAGCCAGGTAGGCTCCACCACGTCCGATCGGCAGACCATACACCCCGCTGAACGCAAAGTCCCACGGACGGTCGCTGGGATCGACCGCGTTGTACGGCTTGGCATCGACGAGACCGGCACCATTGTTGTTGAGCAAGCCGGTGGCCGACATTAGCCGCGACCAGGTGAACGACCCCAGGAAGCTGAGCCCGTTGCCGAAAGCGCGCCCATGAGAGAAGCGCTTCTCCAGCTTTGCCAGCATGGCGTTGTAGTGGCTGAAGCCGCCCGCATTGGTGTAAACGTACAGATTGCCATCAAATTGCGGATAGGGCACCATCAGGTACTTCGCCTGGATGGTGGGATTTTGCCCAAGCGAAACCGTCTTCGGCAGCACCCCATAGAACGGGTTCGTTACCTGCTGATCGAGATAGTTGGGGTCGTCGTGTCCCTTCTGGAAGTCTGATGCGCTGATCCCATTTATCTGCAAAGAGTCCCGCAGCCGTGTGGTATGCGCTCCCAGGTAAGCGAGATTACCCACCATCCCAAAGGGCATCTGCACCTCGAACCCAAGGGTGAACTGCTGCACAATTGGAATCTTGCGATCGCGCTGATCGATTCCAAAACCCTGGCCTACCAGCGCCAACGCTCCTTGTGAGGTGCCTGGAGGAGTGGCGTATCCATTCGGAAACGGGGTGCCGCTGCGGAAGTCAGTTGCCGGATGCAGACCTCCGTCCGGAGTTGAGTTGTAGCCTGTGTCCTGGGTAAACGCAGACGCTCCGCCCAATTCGATCCCGAACGCCTTCGAGATGGTATATCCCCCATGAAAGACGATGAAGCGGTTCGGGGCAAAAGAAAGGCCGAGCTTCGGCTGCCAGTACGCACTATGTTCGTCATACGCCGGAAGTTTACTGCTGGCAAACTGCGCTGCGCCAAGAATAGGATTGACCATCGTCGCTCCATTGGGCAGCACATTGCCCGCCGGATAGTTGATCATGCCTGAGATTGGGTTTGAGCACGTCAGACAAATTCCTGCCAGCAGGCGATTATGCCGCTCTGTGGGTGACAGTTCGTCGTCCCATCGCAGACCCGCGTTGATGGCTAACTTGTCGTTGACCTTCCAGTCGTCCTGCACGAAGAAGCCATAGTACCTGTATGACTCATAGGGTGCGAACCCGTAGTGCACATTGCCGCTGTCCGCATATCCCATCAACGTCTCAGCGATGGCAGAACCATCTTTGTTCGACTGAAACGGATTATTCTGCGTGAATCCCGTACCAAACCCGAAGGTACCATTCGGCTGACCGATCCCGCCCGAAACATCGTGATACAGCGAGAACTCACCGCCATAGTGCAGCGTGTGCCGCCCCACTGTCTGCGTGATGGATGGGCCAAGGTCATAAGTCTCGAACATAGTTGGATCGCCTTGATTTCCGACGACGGACGAATAGCCGTCGCCGAACGAAAACTCAGGAGCGTAGTCATGAGTGGTAGTCGGCAACTGCGGCATATTCAACCCCAGATCACCTGGCGTAAGTTGCGCCTGGCCTGCCGATAGGGTTCCATCCGGTGCAAGGGTGTAGTAGCGGTTGAACGAAGCTCGCACGTCCGCTACGAGCGTGTTTGAAAAGGTATGCGTCAGGTCCAACACCTGCGTTATGCCCGAGCGGTAGTTGTTGATATTGCCCTGGATCGCCGCCCCTGTAAATCCGTTGCCGTTCCGATATTCAGTTCCCGACCACCACGTGAAAAGACCATACAGCCGGGTCTTGTCGGTGAAGTTGTAGTCCACACGCGCAATCGGCATGTTGTACCGGTACCTGTCTTTTCCATTGAAAACGAAGTTGTTCTGGTACCCAGGCCGGTTCGGCGCCGGCATCAGCTTCAGGATATTCACGCCAATCGGACTGATCCGCGAAGCTGGAATCGTATTATTTGGGAAAGCCGCCCGCCCATACGTCGTGCAGCCACCACTCCCCGACGGAACCACGCAGGTAGTCGTATCCGGATCGTAGATTCCATTCGTCTTGTTGACTGCGGCAAGGTAGTTCGTCAGGTTAACATTTCCGCTGGCGTCTGGCAGCATATCTGCCGTAGGCACAGTGCCGACTATTGGTGCGGGCAGCACCTGGCGATAACCCTCGTAGCTGAAGAAGAAGAAGGCGTTGTGTTTCAGGAAGGGACCGCCGATGGTTCCTCCAAAGTCATGCTCGTTGTGAAACGACTTTGCTTCGTTCTGCTGGCTCGACTGGTAGGTGTTCGCATCGAACAGCGAGTTGCGCCACTTGTCAAACATGGTGCCATGAAAGTGAGGGGATCCGTTCTTGATAATGGTATTCACTGCGCCGCCGCCCACGCGCCCATACTGCGCGTCGAAGGTGATGGTCATTATTTTGACCTCCTGCACCGCGTCGATGGTCGGCGCGACGGTCCAGGTTCCCGCCGGTCCGCCGCCCTGTATCGAGATCGGCGCGCCATTCAGCAAAAACTGGTTCGTCGTTCCCGGCTGCCCGGTGATCGAATACGAATTCGAGGTGTCCCATGCTCGGGTTCCGGAGTAGCCGCCCGCGCCAAACTGGGTCTGCGTAAATCGCACGCCTGGCGTCAGCCCCATTAGCATGTATACCTGGTTGCCGTTCAGCGGCAAATTCTGCACCAGCTCCGGATCTATGACCGTACCGCCGGAGGCATCCGTCGTCGCCAACTGAATTGTATTGGTGGATACCGTAACGGTCTCCGACTCTCCGCCAGCGGTCAGGCCCAGGTTCAGATTAATCTTCTGCGCCACATTGAGGACCAGGCCCGGCCGCTCCTCCGTCCGAAACCCCTTGGCCTTCACCGTGACCGTATAGGTCCCTGGCTGCACGAATGGGATCACGAAATACCCCTTCGCATTCGTGGTGATCTTGTAATCCTGCTCGTTGCTCTTCGCCTCCACCGCTGCGCCATCCACAACATAGCCTTTGGCATCGGTTACATTTCCTTGAATCGTACCCCTGTATTCCTGTGCTGCCGCTGGTAGCGAAAAAGATAGCGCTACCATAAAGCAGATGACGACTGGCCCAAATATCTTCATAGAATTCCTCCAAAATACTGATAAATAAACTTGTTGGAAGACCATGGCAGAGAAGATTTCAAATCGAAGAGCAGTTCAGTGTGATAGCGCAACCACTATAACTCGTGCATAGGAGAATTGGGGAGGAAAAATTTTGCACATTTCTTTATAAGTGAACCTCTATCAAAAGGTACGACAAGTGAGGCCACACCCGCCTCACCTGTCGCGTTCAAAAACTACGTTTCCTTACTCCGAGGTAAAGGTAGAGGCTGGAAGCCCCGCGCCATTGTAGAGATTGCCGTTCGTAACACTTTCCCACCCGTAACGTACATATTCCGGGTTCTTTACCGCAGCACTCCGCACCTCAACGGAAGAGCCATCGATCTTCGCCGTAGCTGGAACAAACTGCTTGTCCGCCCCCGCAACTTCAAACCCAGCTAACTCGCCGCCCTTGGCCGTTAAGCCATTGACGTGGTCGAACCAAACGCGCATTCCGTCACCATCGCGCGTGGCCTGACGGAACATTGGCCCCGAGTAATCCACAGCCTCTCCGTAGACCATGCCGCGCGCAGCCACCGCCAATCGCGCTCCCACCGTCTGCTTGTCCGGCGGATGCACATTGTCCGGCGTGCCCACGTCCAGCGACACGGCCATCGCTGTATTGCTCACCGCCAGCGTCCGCCGCTGCTGGTCGCGCACCATTCCCCAATGCTCGCCGGGGGAATGAAAGCTGGAGATCTGCACGAAGAGAAACGGAAAGTTCCCCTCCTGCCAGTGATTGCGCCAGTCCCCAATCATCGCTGAAAAAGATCTCGCATAGAGCGGCGCGGTCGCCGGTGCGCTGTCGGTCTCGCCCTGGTACCAGATCACTCCCTTGATCGAATACGGCGTCATCGGCGCAATCATTCCGTTGAACAAAGCTGCCGGCAGCCAGGACGTCTCGTCCGGATGCCAGGAATGTTTCGGCAACGGCCGATGGGCAGCGAGCGCCGCCGCATCCTCTCGCTTCTCGGCAGCCTCCACTCTGACCGCTCTGCTCTGCTCATCCGCGAATCGCGCACGCGTCGCAAAGATCGGCATCAGCGATGCATCCGCGCCAATTCCGTCCAGGCTGATCCACGAAGCTACCGGCGTTCCGCCCCACGTCGCATCGATCAGGCCGATAGGAACGTGCTCCTTCCGGCTGATCTCCCTGCCAAAAAAGTACGCGACCGCCGAAAAACTGGCTGCCGTCTCCGGTGTGCACAGCGTCCATGTCCCATCGACGTCCTCGACCGGCACATCCGAGCTTTTATGCTCGATCCGAAGCAGCCGTACCGTGGGTACCGTGGCGTTGGCAATCTCCTCCGCACCATTTTTCAACACCGTATTGCCGCCAAAGCCCTTCAGCGGAAACTCCATGTTCGACTGGCCCGACGCAACCCACACATCCCCAATCAAAACATCCGAAACCGTCACCGTCGAGGCCGCGCCGCCTGAACTGCCCTGCGCCGTCAGCGTATACGGCCCGCCAGCCTGCTCCGGCATCAGCCACAGGTTCCACTCGCCTTCCGCATTCGCCTCCACAGAGCGCGTCTGCGCATGGAAGCGCACCGTAACCTTCTCCTCGGGCTCCGACCATCCCCACACATGAATGGGAGCCTCACGCTGCAGCACAGTATGATCGCTGAACAAATGTGGAAGACGAATCTCCGCAGCTGCACTTCCCGCGACGGGAAGAAGAAAAAACACTAAAGCCCCAACCAATTTCAGCCTCTGATTCAGCATCAAGTCCAGTCCTCTCGGAAGGTTCGCGACGAAACTCGATGGCTCGTCAACACCTCGATGACGATACCATCCCTTCGCCGCAGCCTTCCATGAAGCCGTCTTACGCCTCCATCAGTTCGTCCTCAATGGTCAGCGGATGATGTTCGTACTGGCCGCCGGTCTTGTCTCCCACCGCATGGCGCAGAAACGCCAACCCGATCAGCCCGAGCGCCAGGACACTGACTCCCGTCCACTTCCAATGGACCCACGCCACCGTTGCCAGCGCCGACCCCACCGCCGCACCGCTGAAGTAGACCGTCATATAGACCGTGTTCAGACGGCTCCGCGCCGACGCATCCAACCCGAAGATCCGCGTCTGGTTTGCCACCTGCGTCATCTGCGCGCCCATATCCAACACCACGACGCCAACGATCAGCAGAACCATATGCAGCGCCGTCGAAAGCCGCGCACTCTCCTCGCCCCACAGCAGAAGATACGAGACTGCCAGCAGCGATATCCCTACCGACACCACCCACCGCGAGCCGTGCTTATCCGACATGCGCCCCGCAATCGGAGCCACCAGCGCACCCGCGGCACCCACTACGCCAAATGTTCCGGCAACTCCCGCCCCCAGGCCATAGTGGCTATAAAGCATGAAGGCCAGTGTCGTCCAGAAGCAGCTAAACGAAGCAAACACCAGTGCCCCCAACTCGCTGGACTCGCGCAGCAGCGGCTGTGTCCGGTACAAGGTCCACAGCGATTTCATGGCATCGGCATACCGCAGCTTCTGTTTTGGCGGCAGCTTAGGCATCTTCCGCCATAGTAGCGGCACAAACGCCGCATTGATAATCGCAGCGACGATGAACACGGAACGCCAGCCGGTAATATGGCTCACCCATCCGGCGAAGGTCCGCGCCAGCAAAATGCCCAGCAACAGGCCGGTCATCACAATGCCGATCGCCCGCCCTCTCTGTTCGTCCGACACCAGGTCCGGAGCAATCGGCAACACAACGTGCGTCACCGAAGCAAAAACTCCAATCAGGGCGCTCCCTGCAATCAGCCAGCCCAGGGTCGGAGCCAGTGCCACCAGCACCAGCGCCACCGCGACAGCGGCAAACATACGCATCATCAGCGCACGCCGCTCCAGCAGATCGCCCAGCGGAACAAAGAACAGCAGCCCCAACGCGTAGCCAACCTGCGTCGCCACGGCAACAAAGCCGGTGCGCCCGGCGGCCGCCCCATAGGTATGGCCCATCTCCAGCAAAAGCGGCTGGTTGTAATACATGGTGGAGACGCCCACAGCACAGGCCAGCCCAAGAAAGGGCAGCGGCGCGCGGGATGCGGCACTGGAAGTCTTCGTCATGATTTAAGAGGCCTGACCACTAGTGTAAAACGACCCGCGCCTCAACGCTTAGGACACATTCCACGGAGGGTGCCCCATGTCCCGATTCTGGGACATGGGTTTCCACTGCTTCAACCAACCCAAAATTTGAAGTACATGCAGACAGCATTGAAATCGTCGCAACACTATCGCCGTCGCTCTTGCCTGCTGGTCCCTAAGCCCTGATCCCTGGCGTTAAAGCACCAGCTTGGCAATCGTAGCTAACTGCATAAACGAAGTCCCCTCATAGATCTTGCCGATCTTCGCATCGCGATAGAGCTTCTCCACGGGATAGTCCTTCACAAATCCAGCCCCGCCGAAGACCTCCACCGCAAGACTCGCCACCCGCTCCGCCACCTGCGAGGCGAAGTACTTGCACATCGCGGCCTCTTTCAAAAAGTCCTCACCGGCGTCCTTCAGCCTCGCAGCGTTGTAGACCAGCAGCCGTGCTGCTTCGATCTCCGTCGCCATCTCCGCCAGTTGAAACTGCATCGCCTGAAACTCCACCAGCGCCTTGCCAAACTGCTTGCGTTCTTTCGCCCACCTCGCCGCATGGCCCCACGCCCCTGAAGCCAGCCCCAGCATCTGTGCGCCGATCCCTATTCGGCCTTCATTCAGCGTCTCGATGGCAATCTTGTAGCCTTTGCCGACCTCACCCAACACCTGATTGGCAGGCACTACGCAATCCCGAAAGACTAGCTCGCATGTACTCGAAGCGCGAATCCCCAGCTTGTCTTCTTTTTTGCCCAACGAAAATCCGGCTGCACCCTTCTCCACCACGAACGCCGTAATTCCCTTGTACCCCGCCGAAGGATCAACGGTAGCAAAGACGACAAACAGCCCCGCCTCCTTCGCATTCGTAATCCAGAGCTTCTGCCCGTTCAGAACATAGTCGTCCCCACGCCGAACCGCCCGCGTCTGCAATGCAAAAGCATCGGACCCCGACGCGGCCTCGCTCAACGCGTAAGCACCCACCGTGTCCGCAGCCAGCCGCGGCAGCCACCGCTGCTTCTGTTCTTCAGTCGCCCACCGCACCAGCGCGTTCACGCAAAGCGTATTCTGCACATCGACCAGCACCCCCACCGCCGGGTCGACTGCCGAAATCTCCTCCACAGCCAGGATCGCCTCGAAGAAGCTGCCGTCCGCCCCACCGTAGGCCTCCGGAACGGCAATGCCCATTAGGCCCAGCTCAAACAGTTGACGAACTACCCCGGCGTCCATCTGCTGCGCCTCATCCATGCTTCGCACCAGCGGAGAAATCTCCTCCGCGGCAAACCTCCGCACCGTAGTGCGAAACATCTGCTCATCTTCGCTCAACTGCGTCAACGGAATAGCGCTTCGCTGCTCACCCATCGGCTCACCTCATTTAAAGAGGTTACGCGCACCCAAAGACAGCATCGGCTGCAAACCACAATTGACGATGGGATCTAGCCCGCCACCTTCACCAGCCGTCCACCCCGACTCACAATGGAGAGTTTTTCTGCGTTCAGAATCTTCCGCGCCTGGTCCTTCGCATGGCTCGACCACGGCCCCGTCGGGTCCAGCCGCACATAGGCCAGCCAGTGACGCAGAGCTCTGCGCCGCTCCCCCTGCCGCTCGTATGAAAGTGCAAGGTTGTAGTGCGCATCGGCATAGTGGGGCACCAGCGTCACTGCCTTCTGATAGGCCGCCGTAGCCTGGCCCAACTGCTGCAACTCGTCCAGAACGTTGCCCAGGTCGAAGAATGCCAGCGCATAGTCCGGGTCTGCCAGCGTCGCCCGACGATAAAAGCTCTCCGCCAGCTCATACTCGCGCAGGTTGTAGTGAATCGTCCCCAGATTGATCAGCGCCGGTGCATGTTCCGGCCGCAGCGCCAGAATCGCCTTATAGATTTCGATTGCCGACGGAATCGTCGCCGGATTCTCCTCCAGCTTCACCGCCCGCAGAAACATATCCTGTAGCTCGGCAGCCTGTCGCGCAGGGTCATGCCCTCCGGCCCGCACCACGCTTAGCTGCCGCGTGCCGGTCGTGTCGAAGTCGAAGGCAAGCTGCTGCGTCAGCGGATCGAGTAGGGCGCCACCATGCCGAAACGCCAGTCGCGATCCTCGCCTCACCGCGCTCGCCTCCATCAGCGGGTTCCGCATCCCGCCCACGCGCTGCATCGCATCCACCGATGCCCGAATGCTCTTGGCCGAGATGCGCGTCGTCGCCTGCAGATCGCGCAGCGTGCGCAGCCTGCCCAGCTCTTCAAAACTGTAATGTTCGTTGGGGGAAATCAGTCCCGCTCGCTCCCACGCCACTAACTGGCGCGCATGCAAGTGCAGGATTCGTAAAACGTCTTGACGGCAATATCGGGTCACGTCGATGTCTCTGTTGCCCCGTCCGGAGATCCGGTCCAGCAAAACTCTTGTTGCAGTATGCCGTCCAAACCTGCACCAATCAAGCCCCTTTCGCATAAGCCAGTCAAATAACAGTGGATATCGTGTACCAAATCGGGTTCCAAGGCCAAAGGGTACCCCATGTCCGGACTCTCGGACATAGGAATGCAACCCTTGCTTTCACCGCAGCCCTCATTTTCAGCCTGCCAAAGTGAAGCGATACATCCAGTCTCCGCCAGCCCACTGCGGATAGTTCGTGCCCCACGCATTGTTGAATAGGTTCACATGCACGCCCTGTCCTAGATCGGGCAGCTCCTCGCTGAAGTTCAGCGGCGACCTCGCGCCCAGAGCCACCACCGGAGCATCGAGCGTTGTAATCGTCAGTCGGTCGCGCCCATCTCCGCAGGCAAACTTCGACGTCACTGCGTGCATCCTGCGACCACCGCCGCGCACCACATCGTCCGCCGCGACCTCCTGATTCACCTTCTCGAAGCTCCACTTCGGACTGCCCGCCGTCTCCGGCATAAACGTCAGCCACATCGACTCCGGCATACGGTTCGGGGCCTTACCCATCGCATAAAACGTAAGCTGCACCACAGCCTCGGCCTTTGGAAAGACCAGCTCCAGATACATCGACCCCGGCCATGCCACCAGACCGTGCTGCTCACTCGCCGCATCGTCCACAGCAAGCTGCGCCAACACTCGATGATGTTCCGGGTGCTCCTCCACCCACATCTGCTTCAGCACAGGATGCCACTCGCGCGACTCCGCATGGAAACGCTCGATGTTCGGCTTGCCAAAGTCCTGCGGCGCCCACCACTGCTTGCTCCGCACATACGCCGCCAGGAATGCGGTGTAGTCTGCCTGCGAAAGCGTCTGGTAAGTAAACAGCGCCAGCGGATGCTTCGCCGATGCCCATGCCTTCTTCGTCTGCCGATTCACCAGTTTTGCAATCGAGCCCGTAGGCGGATCGAGCATCAACTCAAAATGCTCTGTGCGAATCTCCTTCTTCGCATCGTGCACCTGCATTCCGGAGTGGTCCGGTGCCACGACACGTAGCGTCTCCAGCCGCGCCTTCGCCTCGTTCTGTAGCCCCTCCGGCATATTCGCCACGCCCGCGTCGATGTCGTCGCGCTTCTCCTTCCAGCTCCGCTCCATCGTCTGGTAGCCGGGCTTATGAATGTACTCCGCCAGCTCCTTCGGCGAGTAATGATCGTGGTCGATGTAGCGCTTCGTGTCCGTCCCCCAGGTATGCTCTACTGCCAGCACCAGCCGCAGCAGCAGTTGCCGGTCCGTCGCATCTCCCACACTCATCCGCTTGCCCGCCAGCCACTCGCCGCGCAGCCGTGCCATCTCGCGGTATCGCGCAATCTTCGGCGGATCGCTCGGCGCTCCATAGATCCAGGTATCGCCGATCTCTTCCGTCACCACGGGCAGCGTCGCACGAGCCCCTTCCATCGCCGTCGCCACATCGCTCAAGCTCCCCGCAACAATCTTCGCATTAGGAAACTGCCGTCGAAGCCCGGCATAAATGTCGTCGATCTCCTTCGTCGTATGTGGCCCGGAGTTATCACTCCTCACCATCACCGACACCGCTAGATCCGAGCCCGGCACCCGCACCACGCTTCCATAATCGTGCCGGTGATACAGCACTGCAATCTCGGCTCCCTCGGGTTCCTTCCACAAAAAAACATCGGGGACCTCCGGCGGCGTACTCGCCGGGTTCACCCCGATATCCAGCAGCCGCACTCCACCGGCAGCCAGCGGAGCGACAATCCCCCGCGAATGGCATGGAACATCCGTCATCTTGCCGGCGGTCGTCGTATGCCCAAAGCGCTTGTCGAGCGCCGTCGAAAGGCCGAGGCAACCCTCAATCGTCGAGCGGTCAAGCATCTCCGTCTGCCAACTGAACGGCAGCGAGTGCCACGCGATATCGCCCTGCGCAATCGCCTGCTCCATCCTCCGCCGTTCGTCGCTGCTCGCCTGCTCCAGATACTCGTAGAGCAGCCACGATCCGGTCGTCCACACGTAGCGGTCGTGCCCGGCCTCTCTGCGTTCGGCCGCCAGCGCCATCGCCTGCGGATAGTACTGTTTGAAGTACTTCTGCATCACGTTCGCCTGCGTATCGGTAAAGCCGATATCGAGATGGCACTTGAACACCGCAACTACGCGCTTTACATCTTCCTGAACGGCTGGGGCCACCACACCCTGCTGCGCCCTGGCGACCCTTTGCCACGGGGAAAGCGCAGCCGAAGCCGCAGCGGTCAACGCCGCGGATTTGAGAAACTCTCGTCGCTTCATCACTCCTCCATCCTTCATTGGTGAATCGAATAATCCTTCGTCCCAATCAGCGAAGCAAACTCAAGCATGATCGGCGCGCAGAGTAACAAGGTCCCACCCCGCAACCGTCACCTCATGCTGCACACGATTCACCCGTTGCTCACTCAGGTCACTGATCCAAAGCTGCGGAGCCATCGGGGCAGCCCACGTCAACTTCGCCCGCTTCTCTTCGCCAGAAGCGCCGAACAACCGAATCACCGTTCCAGCGCCATCGTCGCTCGTCTTCAATGCCAGCGCGAGCACATCCTGCGGCTCAAGCCGCAGCAGCGCAGGTTTCACCGCACCAGCACTCGCCACCGTCGTCACCAGCGGCTGTGAGAGTCCAATCGCGAACCGGCTCGCGGCCGCCGCGTCGTACCCGGCATGAGGCCGCAATGCATAGCGAAACTCGACCACGCCTTCCTGATACGCCCGATAGTTCGTTCCCCAATGATTGTTCATCGCCCACGAATAAAACTTCTGCGTCGGTGCAATGTTTTTACGCCACAGCTTCGGGTCACGCTGCGATCCCAGCATGTTTGCCGAGATCTCGCCCACCTCCACCAGAGGCGCATCCAGCGTCACCCAGGTCACACCATGCTCCGCATTCGATACATCGATCCAACGCCCTACCGGAAGCCAGTTCTTGCACGCTCCCGGAAGCTGGTCGATCTCCGGCCTCATCATCCCCAGCGGAATATCCATCCGCATCGCACCATCGCGTACGGCAAATGGAAACGTGAACTGCACGCTCTCCTTCGCCTCCCGCTGCGCGAAGTCATCTCCCGGTCCACCTTTGCCGGGATGAGGATTCAACGGCGCACGTTTCTTGTCGACAACATTCGTCAACTCGACATGCTCCTCCCCCGCGACCAGCCGAACCCTGCGCACCAGGCTATTGCATCCCGGCGCAGATGATTCGACGCGCACCGAAACCACCAGCGGCCCCGCCTCTTCGACATGGATCGTAGCCGTCCCGCTCTGCTGCACCTTCGATACATCGCTCCCTTCGAGGAAGAGATACTCATTCACCGCTTGCCCCTGGCTACGATCGATCAAATTCTCCGTCTTGCCGTGCAGTGACATCTCCACCAGATCGCCGGTCGCCGCATCGATCTTCACCCGCACCATCCCATTTTCGAGCAGGCCGTCCTTGAACGTCACATGCTTCGCGGGAGCCAATGCCTTCGCCCGCGAAAGATGAAACCTCGCGCTGCCAAACGCCGGAACATCATGCGCCAGAAACGCCAGCTCTCCCGTAGACAATCTCTGTGACGGCATAGAAGCGCCGTGCTCCGTCTTTACATGGTCTCCTGTGGAGGACATGGCAGCCGATAGCACCACCAGTTCGCTCCGAGGCCACGAAGTCGAATTATGCACATCAATCGCCGCAGCATCCGCGCCTGCACCCGCAGACTTCAGTGCCTCATCCAGCAGCGACTTCGATATACTCTCCGCATCCACCGCGAACTGCCGCTTCACGTCCCACTGCTTTTTGGTAAAGTCGCTCTCCGAATCCGACACGCTGCACCACGCTCCCCACGTGTGCTCGGAGTACAACAGAATATTCCGCCACGCCTCATTCACCTTCGCCGTGCTCAGGGCCGCAGGCGAGAACATCGCGCCTAGCGCCTCCGCCTGAGTCAGCCGGTCCGCCGCCACGCGATTCAGCTTCGTCTCCAGCGCCGACGATCCCGCACCATCCTCCCAATACGGCGTCAGGTCTCCATGCATCTCCGGCACCTCGCTGCCATGCCGCTTCTCAAACGCGGAGAACGCCTCACTCGTCGACGAGATATGAAACTTCGGCCACTCATACTCCTCGTTCCATCCTTTAATAAACTTGCTCAGCTCCGGATCGGGCACCGCATTGTCTCCATGTCCCGACCAGCGAATATAAGAGATGTCATATTTAAATCCAGCCGTATCCAGGCGATCCTGATACTTGCCCACCCACTCCGGACTCAACTTCATCACATGCGACATCGCATAGCCCGTCCACGGAATCCACACCAACACCTTCTCCTTGCCTGAAGGCGAAAACGCCCAGAACGGCTTGTCCTGCCACTGCTCCATCAGGCTTCCAATGCGGTCGAAGAAATTCGGCGCAGCAGAAAAATACCGTATGCCCGCCTGCGCCATCGCCGTCACCGTGCCCCACGTATACCCCGGCACATCGCTGATCATCGCCGAGTCCACACGCACGCCGCACGTCTTTCCCAACTCCGTCCCATACCGGAATAGCTGCATCAGCTCTTCAGGACGACACAGCCCCGTCAGCTCATTCGCATACATTCCATTGATGGCCACCCACCCCTTCTTCACCGCTTCGACAAACGCATCTCTCTCCACCTGCGGCCTACGCCGCATAAACAGATCAGCCCCCCACAACACTTCGAGATTCCACACAAACCGCGAGCCCTCCGGATACCCCGCCGTCTTCTTCGCCAGCTCCATTCCCAGCGTGATGTTCTGCATCTGCTTCTCTTCCACATTTGCCTGCAGGTCCGTATACCCAAGATCGTGATGCGAGTGCGGCAGCACATAGACCAGCACCTTGCGAACCGGCTGCAGCTTCATCACCGCAGAGCTTGTGTTCTCTCCCACCTTCACCGTGACCGAACCATCGCGTGCCTCCGTCACCGCATCAATCAGTACGTTGAAGGTGCGCTGTCCCGAAGCGAGCGTCCTCCTGTCGATCTCCCTGCCATCGAGCGTCGTCACCACCGCAGCATCCGCGCCCGCATTTTGCACGGAGATCTGAATGGGCTGCATCAGCTTGCCGTCTTTCCTCACCAGGCCACGAATCGCCATCGCCATCGGAGGCGCAGCCACAGGTTTATCGCCATCCAGTGCAAACGCCGACAAGGCAGGCGTGGTACACAACGCTCCACCAGCCACAATCGAAAGACCCTTTAATACGTCCCGTCGCTTCATCCTGAGATACTCCGTTCTCTCCTGCAAAAGTCAATTATCGCCGGCAAGCGTCCTTCGGACAGAAACAAGTGAGTCCGGACAACACAAAGCGGCGGAGCTTTATGCCCCGCCGCCCTTGTACTATGTGCTGCCGGATTCGGCAACTATCGGCTAACGATGTCCGCCATTGTTTCCACCAGGACGACCACCACCAGCATGGCCCCCACCGGGACGACCTCCGCCGCCGGGACGACCGCCGCCGCCGTGCGGTGCTCCATTGGGTCGTCCGCCGCCAGCATGTCCGCCACCACGATTTGGTGCCCGTGGGGCAACGTGTCCACGATTGCCGCGATACCCAGGATTACCCCGATAGCCAGGCCTGCCGGCATAGTGACCGCCTCTTCCATTGCCGTAATATCTTCCTCCACGGCCGCCTGCAAAACGATGATTACCCCAACCGTTCCGATAGCCCCACTGATACCAAGGCCCCACACCTAAAAAGATGCCGTTATAGAAATAGCCGGGCCCGTAAAAGCCACCAGGCGCACAGGAGTAGGGAGCATAGTCATAGTAGCCATAGGGACAAACCGGCGGTGGGCCGCCGCCTATGCCGATACCGATGGAGACTTGAGCGTTGGCCGTCGGCATCAGGCCCACGGGCGCAAGCAAAGTTACACTCGCGACTAACGTTGCACTACAAAGAAGAGCTTTGAGTCTGCGCATGATGAATGCCTTTAAAGTGCCTGCGGTTCGTGAAATTGCATACGCTGCTAACTATGACCATCAAGGACTTAGAAGCAAACGTAGAAGGAATGGTTACTTCGCCAAGCCAGAAACCTCGCAATAACTGTAAAGGGAAAAGATTACTACGTGCCCATCCTAAAGGAAAAATAAAAAAATGCCCTCATCACCAAATGGGACTGGCAATCACGCTGAGCGCCCCCTCACTATCTATTGAAGAGAAATCTCGATAATCGTCACGCTCGCACTGGGAAACTTGTGCGTAAAGGCTCCATGTACCTCTTCCGTGTCTACCAGTGGCTTCACCTTATTAGGGTTCTCCTCATTGTTTTCGGCAAGGATATTGTCAGCGGCTATCGTTGTCACCTTGGCAACTCTTCCCTTCACCCCAAGACTGGCGAAGTCGAAGTTGGCTGTCAGCGCCTGCGTCAGATCACGGTTCACACAGAAGAGCACCAGAGACCTTCCACCCGCAGACTCGGCAGCGTCGACATCCAGATAAGGAACGTCCGAAATGTCAGGCAGGCGGTTCACACCATGAGCGACTGAATAAACCGGCGAGTTCGATTGCACGCGAAGCAGCGTGCGCGGCTCTGCATTCGCATACTCGCGAAGGACCCAGTACGCAGGCGCTCCGTAGACCTGGCCTCGCTTGCTCCATATCCCGCCGAACTCCATGATCCCGGTCATATCAGAGATGGGAACGATCTTCGAGTTGCGGATAATCATGTTCAGAAATCCGCCAGCGAAGAGTGCTCCGCCCATATTGGTAAAGTGCAACCCGGTATGAGAATCGGAGATCATAAGCCACTCCGTAAAGGCCGTGTTCACATGATCGCGATGCGGGCTCTGCTGGATCTGCGCGTGAATAGCGTGCATCCGCTCTTCCAGCCCGATGGGCAGCGCGAGACTCGCCATCGCACGAAACTGCGCTGTGGAATCAGGCATTTGCACACTATCGTTGACCACAAAGTGAGTAGAGAGAAGGTCGAACGTCCCCACAGGATTGGACAACTGTGCGGCGTTCCAGTCATGGAAGTGATCTTCATCCGCACCGGTGGCAATTAAGCGCGACGTTGGATCGACCTTGCGCACGGCCTGGCTGGTAGCAAGCGTCTTCTGAGCTACACGCTCCAGGCTCGGGTACCCCACCTGAAAGTCACCCCATAGCTCATTACCCAACTCCCATAGCAGGCCACCTTTATGGTCGCCCCAGTGCTGATCGACATACTTCACCCACGCCGCAGCATCTTGCGGCGTACCAGTGCCTAGGTTCAATGCGATCTGCGGCTGAGCGTTGATGAGTTTGCAAAACTCAAGGAACTCGTCGGTGCCAAAGGTGTTGTACTCCGGAATGCCCCACGAGACATTCAGCTTGCCGACACGCTTATCTCGGGGGCCGATACCGTCCTTCCAGTCATAGGCAGAGGTAAAATTGCCGCCAAACCGAATCAAGGGCGAATGCAGATCACGGGCCATCGCAATAACGTCGGGATCCATGCCGTCGATGTTGTCAGCCGGCATCAGCGATGCCTGATCCACCTCGACGCGCGCATCGTTCTTAAGCGCGAGCACGAAGTCCACGGGAGCAAGCGGGGCGACCTGTCCTGGCTTGAGCACGAGCGTAAAGGTGAACTTTGTCCACGCGGTTGCCGCTGCATTGAGACTCTGCGCGACTAGAATACTGTCCTTCTGATCATGCGTGCGCAGTGAAACGGTGACATCGGCTGGGCCTTCAATGTGCTTCAACCAGATACTGCCTGTGTAAGTGAGTTCGCGATGAACCGGCAGGTAGACCATCTGGCGAATGCCCACCTCCTTGCCGGGTAGCGACATAACCAGCAGCGAGCGCGTGGAGTTCGCCGCGTCTCCCCATACCGGCTGATAACGATTTCCCTGCGCCTGGTCGAGCGGCTCCCACGGCAGAGGAATTCCCAGTTGCGATGCCCGCCGCAACTCAGGACGCGCATGCAGCATCCCGGCAATGTTCCCAGCACTCCATAAACCATCTTCGAAGCTTGGGTTCTCCAGCGCATCGGCCCAGAGCCCCCCATACGTCGACTTGCCGATAGGCTCCAAAAAGCTGCCGAAGACCGAGGTCGGAATCGCTTCAGGAGCCTCCGTCCGCAGGATGTGCACTTCAATGGGCGTGTCGGTGACGGCAGCGTTATTGGTGATCTGAGCCGAAAGAGGATATGTGGCCATCCACGTAAGCGCGGTGACCGAGGCAACCTGCAGAAAGGACTTGGTAAAAGCTGATATGCGACTCATGAGAAGCGTCTCCTTGCAATGAATGACTGATAGATGGAATTGGAGCGTCCGCGAACAACCACAATACAAAATCGTTTAAATTGACACACAGAAACGGTGTACGACATATCTCTACTGCGTACCTGGCGTTATCGGAATAGCACGCTTTTGTTGCAGACTTGCAGCGATCTTCAATTGCTGTTCGGCCTCTGCTTTTTTCCCCACATGGGCAAGCGCGAGGCTGTAGTAGTAACGAGCCGGCTGATAATTAGGTGCGCTGACGATGGCTTTTGCAAGATACCCTTCTGCTTCGGCATAATTCTTCGCACGATAAGAGAGGATTCCCATTCCGGTAAGCGCTCCGCCATGGTTTGGATCGCGAGCCAGCGTCTTGTGAAAGAGCGGCTCCGCCTCGGCATCGTGCTGTGTATCCAGCGCAATCTGGCCAAGTGCGTAATAAGACTCCGTCTGTACCGGCTGCAACTCAATCGAGCGCTTGAACTCCTTCGTCGCCTCTGCAGTCTTAAGCTGCATCTGAAGCAGATGTCCAAGCCCATAATGGGCCGTGGCATCGTCCGGACGTGCGGCCAGATACTCCCGGAAGTGCTTCTCCGCCAACTCCGAATGCATCTGGTCCGTCTCCACACGCGCTAAAGCATAAAGCGTAGTGAGATCGTCGGGCTTGACCTTAAGCGCAGCACTCAGGGACTCATTGGCCAGCACCAACTGGTTCATCCCCTGTGCCTGAATGCCCAGGTCTATGAGGAGCGTGGGATCATCGGGTAGATTTTCACGGGCATGCTGCAAACACGCGAGCGCAGCTTCAGGACTCGCAGCGCGGACCTGCAGCGCAAGCGCCACGGCAGCCGAAAGCTCGCCGCGGCGGGCATCGGCATCGCGCAGATTGATCGCCAGCACGGCTTCGAATCGCTCCATCGCCTCCGGATAGCGATGTTCTTCAGAATACAGTTTGCCAAGCGCATTATTGGTGCTGGCATTCGTAGGACTGATCGCGATGGCTTGCAGCAGAAGCTGCTGTGCAGTGCTTTGATCCCCTTGCTGAAGACTGTGCAATGCCTGGGCCACGAGCGCGTCCGCCTGATTGGAAGTGGATAAAGTGTTGTTCGCCTGTTGCGCTGCTGCAAAAGACGACGAACCGAAATAGCCTGTGCCCATACCAACCAGCAGCAAGACAACGAAACGAAATGGGAAGAAGGATTTCATAAAAAGGCGGAGGGCCTGGAAGCCCTCCGCCGGAATTATCACACGAGGACAAGCAAGTTAGAACTGGAACCGCGCCGTAAGCTGCATCTGGCGTGGGCCGTTGATCGTCCCTGTCGGCACGCCGAAGGTGTAGTCATAGGGCTGAGTGTCCGGAGTGCTGAAGGTGTGCCGGTTGAAGGCGTTGAGAAGTTCTACCTTCAAGATCAGCAGCGTGCCTTCGGTAATGGGTGTTTTCTTCAGGAAGCTGAAGTCTTCGTTGAGGTACTTGTAGTTTCGAAGCTCGCCGGTGACACGCGGAATGTCTCCGAACTCGAAGTTGCCGTTATCGCACGTCGCACAGGTTCCAGCCTGTACCGCGCGGGTAAGACGATTGTTGCTTTGGTTCTGGCTATAAATGGCCGGCGCCGTCTGGAACTGCGAATAGGCGGCATTGCCGGTATTCGTCAGACCGTTGAATTCGCTATCCACGTTCGGATCAGAACCTATGTTTGGATAATTTGCCCGTAGCTTGCGAAACGGATCGATGTGTCCCTTACGTGCGGGACTCGCGAGGCTCGAACCCGTAACACGAGAGAACGCAATGCAGTTTTGATAGCCAGGAATACCATCGGCGCAACCAAACGACGTTGGCTGACCCGACATATAGCGCTGCACGGCTCCAATCTCAAATCCACTGATCGCCGCCCGTACAAATCCGTTCGTCGAACCCAGGAAGTGTTGTCCCTTCCCGAACGGCAACTGGTAGATGTAGCTGACCACGAACGTGTGCGGGATGTCCTGAACAGACAGCGCCTTGATGCTCTTCGGATTGGAAGGATCCTGCTCCTGGTTGACGCCAGCGTTCGTTCCCGGCAGTGCGGAATCGGCGTTGGTGATCGACTTCGACCAGGTATAGGAAGCCTGCAGGCTGAGACCATGCGAGAAGCGCCGCTCAACGGTTGCGATCAGAGCGTCGTAGGAAGAGTGCCCGACATTCTGCAGGCAGCAGTCTGTCGCAATATAGTCATACTGCGGGAACGGCCGAATTGCCTGGAAGTAGTTCGCCGCCGTGTTGAAGGTCGCATACGGAACTTTGGTTTGCTGCGCCGGAGCACTGGTTGCAAAGCTACGGTTGAGAATGTCACCAAGCCCGAAGGCCGATGGCGAGATATTGTTGACGTTCTCGATGCCCGACTTGAGGTGCGAGGCTGACGAGCCAATATAGCCAATCGTCATGATCAGGTCCTTGGCAAGCTCCTGTTGCACCTGGAGGTTCCACTGGTTGACCTGGGCGGGACGACCGTACGACGGCTTAATATAGTTGCTGAAGTTTTGCGGAGCCGCCGAGTTCCCATTGCTGAACAGACCCGGATCGAGGTTCGGCGCAATCGTATACGGATTGAGCCCGTTGTCGATACGGTAGGAATCGGTGAAGCCATCGCTGTTCTGCTGAAGGGGAAGCGAGTAGCCTGCAATCTCAGAACCGCCGAAGTCGCTGTATTGAAGCGGCGCATACAGGGTTGCAAAGCCGCCGCGAACCGCAAGCTTACCATTCCATCTGGTAGGCGAGTACGCGAAGCCGATGCGCGGAGCGATATCTTTGTACCAGGTATCAGCCCAGCGCGTATTGCAGCCGCCGCAGTTCGTTCCGAACACCAGCGCGCCAGGCAAACCGCTATGCGGATCGATCGCCGTCGGGCTGAAGTTCGAAGTCCTATTGGTCGCTTCTTTACGTGGCTGGTCGATGCTGTAACGAATGCCGATGTTCAGGACAAGGTCGTTGGATGCCTTGAAGTCGTCCTGGGCAAAGGCAGCCGAGTAGCTCGACAGCCAGCGCGGCTGATGCGTCACGATGGTTGCACCTGCCGAGTCAAACAGTCCCAGCAGGAAGCTCGCTCCTCCCAAACCAGTTCCATCCTGGTAGGGGCTTAGCTTGGCTGCCTTCGTCTGGTTGCCGTTGAAGTTGAAGTAGCCATTCTCCGAGTCGTGCGCAATATTCGAGTACTGCTGATAACGGTAGTCGACGCCGAACTTGAAGCTGTTACGCCCCTTCTGCCAGTTCACAGAGTCGTTGAAGCGAAGGCCGTTGTCGATATTGTCGTCATCCTGGTTGCGGCTCAGCGAGACATAGCCGCTGACATTCATGACTGGGAAGCCACGAAAGACGTTGGGAATACCGAGCTGTTTGCCGTAATCGGTCTTTGAGTACGCCGGTTGATTTTCGATCGCTCCATTGATCGAGTTGGAACGGTTGTAGCCCACGTTCAAGTGGTTGAGCAGATTCGCCGTGAAGATATGGTCCCAACCGCCGCGGCCAAAGTGAGTAATGAAGTCCTGCGTCTGAACGTTCGGCGTAACTGGTGCAGGCAGTTGGAAGTTCTGTGGGCTGAAGCGAAAGTTTTCGCGCGTGCTGTACGAGCCGAAGAACTTATCGTTCGATCCGATGGAATGATCGACGCGAACCGTATACGTGGTGTTCGTCAAAGGAGACGAGGTGTTGAGCGTGTAGTTGTTCGCGATGCCCGGCGAGGTCGGCGTCGGATAATACGCCAGGATGTTCTGAGAGACTGGATCGATACGCCCCTGCGGAATGATATTGAGCTGTCCGTTACCGCTCTTGAACGGCAACCGGCACGGAACATTGTTGACGGTTTGCGTGGTATTCGGATCGAAGATCTCCCCGTTATACATGGGGCTGCCATCGCACGGATTGAGGATCGGGTTGCCGTTGTTGTCCAGCTTCACCGAACCTAGCTGATCGCTGAAATCGCCGCCACGCTCGGCCGTAGTTGGAACCGTGCTTGGAATGGGTCCGCCCAGCGTATGCCGGTATTGCTCCCACGAGAAGAAGAAGAAGCTCTTGTCGTGCCCGTTATAGAGGTGCGGAATGACGATCGGTCCGCCCATACTTCCGCCATAGTCGTTCTGCTTATCGTTTCCACGGTTGTACGTGGCTTCGACCGGGTTCCCCTGGCTCTGGTAAAACGCCTTGTAGCCATTGTTAAACCAGTTGTTCGCATTGAGGTCTTCATTGCGGAAGATGTCGAACACGCTGCCATGATAGCTATTGGTTCCGCTCTTGGTAACGAAGTTTTCGATACCGCCCGAGGTGCGGCCAAACTCCGCGGAGGGAGTGTTCGTCGTCACCTTGAACTCAGAGATCGCTTCCACCGAGGGGGCTTCCTCATCGAAGGAGGAGCCATTTTCCGAACGCGTCTGCGAAGCGCCGTCAAGCAAGACCTCATTGCCAAAGTTCTGGCCGCCGCCAATCTTCGAGATAAAGATGCCGTTCGCACTGTTGCCGGTGCCAGGCCCAGCCGTGCCGGGGATCAGGAAGACGAACGCTTCAGGAGACCGCAGCGCACCGACTCCGCCAAGTGCCAGCGGCAGATCGATAATCTGCCTCGTCGAAACCGTGCCGCCAACATCGGAAGACTGCGTTTCGACCATGGACGCATTCGCCGCAACGGTAATCGTGTCGGTCGCCGCTCCAACAGCGAGATGAATGTCGAGTGCGGTAACGCTACCCACTCGAACCACTACGCCAGTATTGACTGACGGACTGAAACCGGATGCCGTCGCCGTCACCGTGTACTGGCCGAGGGTGATGGAGGGAAAGCGATAGCTTCCGCTGCTGGTTGACTTAATGCTGTAGGTCGAACCGGTCGCATCATTCTTGGCGGTAATCTCCGCGTTCACGACCTGCGCGCCTGTGCTATCCAGAACGTTTCCTGACAGTTGACCTTCGTTCGTCTGGGCCATACCAGGATTTGCAGCGAGTACGGTCATCGCTACGACGGCAGCACACCCAAGAAATGCTCGTTTGAATTGAAAAATTTTGCTCACAACCCCTCCAAAAATGTTGCCCATATCGCTTCTTTTCCGAGTCGGCGTTGCCAGAAACAAAATTTTGAAGCGTTTATATTTGTGTCGCCACTTATCGCCAAAAACCGCATTCACACAGTTCAAATTCCCTGTAATCGGTTACAAATTGACAACGCTTCGAATAGTACCCAGCTATTCAAACACTGTCAATCAAAAGTTTGAGATCGATTTCAACCCTATGGAAACTGCCCTCGCCGCTAAAGACCTCACGACGTTCCATGTTTCTGAAAATGAAAACCTTTAAACGTTGAAAGGCCAATTGATGTCGCGAAAAGAGGTACCTCAAAAGTTACTCACGAACCTGACCGCGTTTTGAAAAATCGTCCGCGCCGCCACAAATTCATTCTGCAGCTTCAGTTCAGAGGGGTTTCAGACATGGGACACAGAACGCAATACCAGCGCACTGCCGCCGGAGAGTCAAAAGGCCCGCTTACCTGCGCAGCTGAGGTGCTCTTGCTGACAGTATCTGAAATTTAGTGCTTTCGTCCGCAGCGGCCTTCATGTTTCCGATCCTTTTATAGATTCGAGCCAACAGATAATGCGGATCTGGATAGGTCAGATCCATCTCCGCTGCTTTCGTCAACCATCGTATGCTGACATCGTACTTTGCTTCTTGCTCGGCAGCCTTTCCTGCCAAAAAGAAGTTTCTCGGTTCACGTGGATTTCTCGTTACTGCTTCAGCAGCCGCGGTAAAAGCCTTCTGATTATCGTCGTATCTTAAAAGAAATTCGGCAAGGTCAGCATAGATCACATCATAATGGGGATGATTCTTATAGACGAGAGCAATTCCATCCATATAAGTTTTAACAGTCAAACTTATGTCGCCTTTATTTTCGTAGCATAAGGCGAGACCGTCATAAGCTTTGTAGGTATCGGGGTTCAACTTCAACGCTTCTTGAAATTGCGCCGTCGCTTCCTGAAGACGGAAATCCATATAGTAGATTCTGCCTAGCCAATAATGTGGCTCTGCGTCTTTTGGCGCAAGATGGGCAGCATGCATTAGGGAAGACTCTGCATCAGAATCTTTATTATCAAAATAAAGAGCCTGCCCTTGGGTAATGAATGCCTGAACATTGCCAGGATCATCGGCAAGCAAGAGATGAAGTGAAGCTAATGCGGCATCAGTTTGCTGCGAGAGCAGCTGCGCTTTCGCAAGTTCAAGCAATACCTCTTTACGGTTGGAACAGACAGAGAGAGATTTTTGTAATACTCCTGCGGCTACTGAATAGCTCCCTAGTGAGATGAATTGCTCACTTTGTTTCTGCAAAGAAGCACAAGCATCGCCTATTGCTGGAATATCTGAATGGAGCGTTGTATCAGGGAGTGTTGGAAATTTTCCTTGTGGCACAGATTGTGCTGATAAAGACAACAGTGCGACCTCCATTAATAAAACTAGGAGGACCGCACTGCAAAAATACTTCATCAGAATTTAATTCTCGCCGATAGTTGGATTACGCGAGGCTGGTAGAAGTATGAATCCGAATCAATATTTTGCTGGTCTGTTCCTGGGCTAATGATCTGACCAAATTGCGGACTGTTGATATCTCCAACAGGGTCGCCGAGTCCAGCTCTGTTGAATAGATTGACTGCATCTACACGGAGCTGGAACGAGCGCTGTTCGCCCAGGCTAAAATTCTTTTGCAAGCTCACATTTTCATCAGCCAGTCCCGGGCCAAATGCTCCCATGGCTGATTTCACGTTTCCATTGGACAATGCGACATTGTTGCAGGGAGTGCCGACAGGTACAAGACTGCAAGTTGTCTGCACATGGGTAAAGCCAGCGGGGTTCAAATATTGCGGACCAGAAGGCGCCGACTCGTTAATTTGACCAGGGCCCCTGAGCTTGGTTGGCGCACCGGTATAGTTTGGGGTCGTTGTAGAAAACGTTCCATTGCTTACACTGCTGTCGCTGACCTGCAGTACGTCTCCGGACTGATAGATAAGGTTCGCACTGAGCGTCCATCCTCCTGCAATCCAATCAACCGGCCCATGGAGTGCAAAGGGACGCCCTTTACCAAACGGTAGATCATAGAGCGTGGTTAGCTTGAACTGCTGGGGTACATCCAGCCCAATGGCAAGCGCCTTTTCCGCACGCAGATTATTGACATCCCGTGGAGCAATGTAAGTGTAGTTGCTGTTGGCGTTTGTCAGGATTTTTTCCCATGTATACGCCGCGACGACACTCAACCCCGGATGGACGGTGCGAGTGATCGTTGCCTGGAGGGAATCATATCTCGACCATCCGTTATGTGATTCAAATTGGCTGACACTCCCTCCGTTATATTGAGGGAACGGAGCTATGGCCTGCTGCACGAGATAGCTGCTGGTAAATCCAGCATATGGCGCAGGAATTTCGGGATGGAGTGAAAGCGGATCGAGCAGCGCATCTCCATACTTGCTCAGATCGCCAATCGGCAACTGGTTCAGTTGATCAGTTCCATATGCCCAGATGCGCTTCGTTGTATTGCCGACATAGTTCATCTCGGCCACCGTCTTATGGCCAAGATCGTATTGGAAACCAAAGGTATAGTTCACGACATACTGAGCGTGAGATCCGTTTGGATTGATTACCTGCGGAGAACCCTGATTATTCAACTGGGTAGGATCGTAGTTTGGCAGAGTACCGGCGAATGACGGGAACGGCGTGCTGAGAGTGGTGACGGCCATACTGGGATCGGGTGTCGGGTTTGTTCCCTGGTTCACTTGTATGAGCCCGCTGTAGCCCTGAGTTGACGGAGTGGCTTCGTAGCTGAACGAAGGACTTCCGGCCGGAGCTTGAGAGTTCACTCCAACTCCGCCCCTCCATACCAATCGTGGACTGGCAGAATATACAAAACCTAAACGCGGAAGAATATATCCCCAATCTGTTTTTCCGAAGCCCTTGCGCCCAAGCTGGCTGGCAAACTGCAATGCACCGGGAAGATCTCCAGCACCCGGATTAGGAGTTGCAGGGTTCATGGTCGTGATCTTTCCATGTACTTCATAAAAAGCGCCGATGACCTCCCAGCGCAGGCCTGCATTGATCGTCAAGTGCGAGTTCAATCTCCAGTTGTCCTGGACAAAAGTTCCTATTTCGCGCCGGCGAAAACCCTCAGATCCGTTATAAACATTAGATGCTTCACTGCTTACCTGGCCGAGCAGGAAACTACCAAAGCCATTACCGGTGTAATTTTTTGCGGGAAGACCATCATCAGTCTGGGCGCTGGAAAAACTAAAGCCCGGAACAGAGTTAAGGTTTGTTTGATTTTGGTTGTAGTATCGCCATTCCGTTCCAATCTGCAACTGGTGTTTTCCATGGCTGATGGAGAGTGTGTCGACAAAAATCGTGCTCTGGAAAACTGAACCGCTACCGATTGCACCATTGCCAAAGGTCTGCTCACTGCCAAGCGCGGTGCCGCTTGAGCCTATACCGATGGTCGGAAATCCTATGGGGCTAATGTTTTGGACTCCAAGTGTTGATCCCCAGTTCTGGCTCGAAAATGGAGTCGTATATTTGTTGGTGAAGCGGTTGAACCCGACTCCAAAATGGTTAACGAATGTCGGAGAGATGGTCCAGTAGTCATTGGCACGAACCAGCTTGCCGGGATTGTCCTGGGTGTCCCACGAGTCCAGTGGATTTGTACCGGGAGTCGAGAAAGCCCCTCCTGAACCGTTACTTCTGGTGCGGTTTACGGTTGTGTAAAGGAAGTCCACCCTCTGCGCGTTTCCTATGTTCTGATCGATCTTGAACGTGTAGTCGTCCTGATTGAACACAGGCTGATTGCTTGCATAGGATGCAAGATTGCTGGTAACTCTTCCATTCACAAAATTCGTTGGAAATTTGAGTTTCAAGTAGTTTGCCGCTACTGCATCAAAGCGGCTCGTCGGAATTTTGTTATCGGCAAACGGTTCACGCACCAACCCGCCGCTAACTGCCCTAAGTCCAGTTAGAGGATCGATCTGTCCGGCTTGCAAGATACGTTGAGTATTTGGATCATAGATCTGCCCATAAATTACAGGACGCCCCAGCGCATCGACAACAGGGCTTGTGCCGTTTGTAGCAGGCTGACCGGATTTTGAATCTCCTGTCTGAGCCGGATCGAGAAACCCAGATAGATCGCCACCGAGCATGGCCGGAGTAGGCATGGTCGTCAAGCCAGCGATCACAAAGTTATTCTTTCGGGTCCCTTCATAGGAGACGAAGAAAAAGGTCTTATTCCTGCCGTCATACAACTTCGGGATAAAAATCGGTCCGCCAATTGTGCCGCCGAAGTTATTCAGACGCTGCTTCGGGCGTGGCGTGCCGTTGTAATTACTATCGTAGCTGTTTGCATTCAGTGCTTCGTTCTGGAAGTACTCGTAGAGCGAGCCGTGCAGCTTGTTTCCGCCTGCTTTTACGCTGTAATTCGTAACTGCCGTTCCACCGCCATTGTATTCCGCACTCATTGCGCCAGTCTGCAGATTGAAGTCGCCAATCGCATCGAGGCTCGGTGCAAGTTCTGCGGTATCGGGGCTACCCATTGATATGCCGTCGAGATATACCTCGTTGGTAAGGTTCTGACCTCCGTTGATGGAACCGACGTATGTTTCGCCAGTGGTTCCTGGAAGGCTCTTGAAGAGATAGTCCTGCAACTGACGCTCTCCATCACCCGTCACCGGGACCGGCAATGTCTCCAGCGTCTCAGCGGAAGCATAATGGCTCAACTGGGAGGTACCGCTTTCTAACAACTGCGCATCGGTGGAGACCTCGACAGTCTCAGTGGCGCCCACTTCGAGTTTCAAGTCAACCGTCAGAAGCTGGGCTACGCGTAGCGAGACATCGGTAATCGCATTTGGACTAAACCCAGCATGGGTTGCGGCGATCTTATAGA
This sequence comes from Granulicella sp. L56, assembly GCF_009765835.1. Lineage (NCBI taxonomy): Bacteria > Pseudomonadati > Acidobacteriota > Terriglobia > Terriglobales > Acidobacteriaceae > Granulicella > Granulicella sp. L56. The sequence goes on from NZ_LMUS01000006.1 coordinate 1,246,122, forward strand.
GACCTGGAGGCAGTGCAGGGAATGTGTAATTCCCTGATCCCGTAGTAATTGTGGTCTTGGATACGTTCGTGGCAAGTTCAGTTGCCACAACTGTAGCACCAGGAATAACTGCTCCCGACGCATCCTTTACAACTCCATTCAGAGCCCCTGACGATCCTTGTTGAGCGAAAGCAGCACCGATAAAAATCAAAGGCACTGACACTAAGAGTAAAAAATGTTTGAACATCGCTTGCCTCCAAAAAATTCCATCTTGTCCACTGGCTGGGGCACTTTCTGATCGAAGTCTCCCGAAGATCCAGTGCGAATCGCTTCTTCTCGTTTCAGTAGTGAATTCTGAAATTGCTAAAAGACTAGCAAGTGCAAACAATAACATAACAAAACACACTAATAGAAATAAAAATAATAGTAATAAGCACAATTATTACTATCTATACTTGCTCTAATGAAATGAAGGACTTAAGCCGTGCGGGGTGAGAACCGCCCGTCCAGCGACAACGATTCCCCCGAAAGAAGATGAGAAAGGGTACGGTTTGCCTTCATCCATCAGAATGCGATAGCGGTTCCATGGATGGAAGCCTGCGGTTGCTAAGCATGGATATATTGCAGGGAGGCGCAGGTCTCCCGCGGCTTATCTTATGTCCAGTTTTCCAGGCTAATTCTGAGCGCTATTTCTCGGCGCTGCTCACATCATTGAATGCACATTCCTGATCGGCCGCCTTCCACACCTTGAATGTTCCGGCAGATGCATCCCAGTCCCGAATAGGAGCCGTCACTGCATCTGCGAGCTTTTTCGCAGCCAAACGATCTCCCGCAAAGCTGAGCGCAAGTCCGCTATACCGATTGATCAATCGATATTGAGCCGTTACAACACGCGTATCTTTGCCCGCATCAATACGCTCGAAGTACCACTGCTGGCGTGACATCTCTGTCGGACCGTGAGCCGACGATATGAGAGATGACAGCTTCACCTTTGCGCCCCAGGCACGGCCCGCGTTGCCACCGGCGACACCGAGATATTTCTTCCCATGCCGAATATTGAAGAACCCGGCATCTCCGGGGACAGCGACAAACTCCCAGGAGTCCCCCTGACTTGATGCGGCTGACCGGTGTGAATCGGCATGAACGATCGAGTAGGCGTGAGACTCATTTTCTAGTCCGGCTGCATTGGAGAAATAGACTGGCGGCGTAGCGTTAGAGCTAAGAGAAACAGCTATTTTTATGTATTCAGAATCGTTCTTCGGATTGCTGCAATTGATGGAGCAGTAGGCGAGAAATGTACTGCCAATCGTCTTGCTTGAGGTAAGGTTCCCGGAATCGACAAGCCACCGATACCACGATGCGTTCCTGTAGGGCACGCTGCCTGCATAGGTCCACTTCTGGGTGGCTAGATTGTCGGAGACATAAAAAGACATCCTATCGGTAAAGTCGTCAAAGTCTCCGGACTTGACCAGGAGATCACGGTCTTCTGCGAAGGCGATGTACTTTCCGAGATAGACATTCCATGACACGCTCGCGGTGTGCAGTGTGCTGTTACTGTACTTCGCCAACTCTGCCGCAGTCTGCTTCGAAGTCGGCTGAACGAAGGTCTGGCTTATCGTCGGATCGTTGTCACCACCAATGCTACTTGCGAGAGAACTCGCAGTGTCCCCTGTCTTGCATGGCACAGGCCCGGACGGATCGCACGTCCAGTCAATGCCCGGTAACCTGCTCCAGCTTCCGTTATAGTACTTCTCCCATGACGCGGGGGCCATTTTGTCTCGTATCCGAGCTCTCGATACATGCTCCCATTCGTGCCCGCTGAACCCCTTTCCAGAGGGTTTCATGATCCGGCTGTTGTAGAAGAGATAAAAGTATCCACTGCCGGTATCCACCACCAGGCGGGGATCACCTTCTCCGTAATCGTAGTACGCGTCCTTCTTATTGGCCGCTCCATAGGGAGAAGTGGCAATGGGCCCCCGCAGAGTCCAGGTCTTCCCATGGTCCTTTGAGATCGCATAGGAGATTACATCGATTCGTGGGATATTCGGATACAACTCGTTGTGCACCACACCGTACCAATCACCCGAATCGGGATCAACCCACACCCCCACCAGGTCACAGAAGTTCCCATCCGCATACCCACCGTGCCCCGGCGTGATGCCGGGAACGCTGTAGAGCTTTCGATACACGGGACTGCCGGATTCGCAAAGCAACTGAGTATCGAACTGCGAGTTGATCTTCGACAACTTTAGCTTCGGATCGTGCGCATCTTTCCCGGTGTAAAGCTCCCAGACATGGTTCGCGGGAACCTTGTCATATTGGCTATCGGCATTCTGAAGAAAGAACTGACCATTGCTGTCGAGGAAGAGGAAATTCGGCGTATCCGAGGAGATGGCTGACTTCACCACATCCCCTCTCTGCGTAAACCGCATTGTCTGCGAAGTCGTCGTACTTACGGTGAAATCGGTATGGGCCGTCATAGCCTTGTAGGACCCTGCGGGCTCCTGCTGTGCTAAGAGGCGTACGATTCCTCCTCCGGTAATAGTAAGAACATCATGGGACAAGATTGCCGGCCCACCAAGAACGGTGTAGGTCACAGCACCTGAACTCGGCGAAATAGCGGAGATCTGAAACGGAGCATCTCCCAACGTATGTGGAGCAATTGGAGTGAAGGTCAGAGTCGCAACTTCGGCGGCAAGTGGTCTGGAGCCGGCGCATATAGACGCAATCAGTAGACAAGCGAGTAAGAGGCGCAATTTCATTTAGCGATTTCTCCGGTTCTCTTCTTTGGTCAAAAAGGCGCTCAACGACTATATGTCACTGGCGACACCTCTCTGCAACCCATGCCATCCCACTGAAAAGCACGATGCAAAGCGCAATAATGGTCCGCCGTATCGAAAACACGGACGGGTTTCTGAAGTCCCTTTCCCTCAGAGCAACGACGGAACGTAATCATTCGCAAGTACTTCTCCCAAATAATCAACTATTCCGCTTCATTTAGTTTTGTTTTATTCCCAATATCACTGAATTATTAGCATCTAACAATCTTTTATCAACCAAAAGCATTTTTATATTTCTACTTTTTGCTTTTACAATCTATCCCAAAGCTACTACCCACAAGACCAACCTTATCAGCCATTTACTCTGATTCCAGACCAGTTAGCTGCCTTGCTAGGCAGCCCTGAAAAGACCGGCGGCAGTCCGATCCAGGTCTCTCGCTCCAAAGGAGTCAAATGTTTGCATGACTGGATTCAATCTGTGCTCCGTTTGAGCGATGGTGCCCGGCAGACCCGTTGATGGATTTCGACATCCTTGGGCACTCGGAGGTGAAGATACCCTTGACACATACTGTCACACAGAAGTAAGCGCCTTCCGAGAACCACTGCACGATGTAGCCGCCCAGTTGTTACCGGATGTTATGAAGTCAGCTTTTCGGCCTGAACCGTGTACTGATGAGAAAGGATTTGGAGCCGATGAGCGGAGTTGAACCGCTGACCTACTGATTACGAATCAGTTGCTCTACCAACTGAGCTACATCGGCCTGCCTCATCCATTCTAGCGGCACATCCCCTGTACCGCCAAATCAAAGCTGAACCTCTATTGCATCGGAACAAATTTTCCGTCGCAGCCGAAGCCCGCCTCGCCCGCCGCAACGCCCTTGAATGGCACAACCTTGATCGTTGTCCCGCTAAAATCGAGGTTTGTTCCGCGCGGTCCCAGCGTCACCGTAGCAAACCGCCCATGTACCTGAGCTGGCGTAATCCCCTCTACCCGTACGCCGTCCAGCGTAACCTCCGACGTATGAGTATCGTCCAACCCCGCCAGTAACACATCGCCCGGCGTGGTATCCACCACATTGCGAATCGCAATCGCCTTGTAGTTCGGAATCCGGTCGCCCACATACTTAGGGTCGACAAATCCCTCCGTCGTCTGGTTCGTGTAATACGGGCTAATCGCAATCGGGTTAGCGACGCCTTTCATACAAATGTTTTGATAGACCAGATCATGCACCAATCCGCCCCGCGTTACATTGCTCTTGATGCGGATCCCGCTGGTCGTATGGTCCTCCGTCAGACCATCCACCAGCAAGTAGCTGTCTCCCGTATAGGTTTCACTACCAATCGACATTCCGTGACCGTCGTAAAAGTGGTTGCCGAGCACGCTCATGTGCGTAACCCCGGTCTTGATCGCAATATTGTCGTCGCCATTGTCGATCCAGCTATGCGCGATCGTGATATTCGTGGAACTCCCCGGATCGATCCCATCCGTGTTCCGCGCATCCATTCCCTTCGTCGTCGGCGTCTGCAAGTGCACGTCCCACGCGGTAAATCCATTCGTCCCGTTGACGCTCACATGATAGTTCGTCGAGTTGTGCAGCGTGATCCGGTACAGGATCAATCCATCCGCATGGCTGGCCACAATCATGCGCGGGTTAAAGTAGCGCTCGTTTTTCGGCTCTGCCTTCCGAGCCATCTCCCACCAGCTATAGTCTTTCCCCAGAATCTTCGCGTATCCCCGCCCATCGATCACGCCATTGCCCATAATGCCAACATCGTTTGCATCCATCACGCTGATGAATGGCCGACAGCCGCCGCGTACTTTTAGCTGACGCTGCGGTGCGGGAAAAACCGCAGGCACTCCCGGCGCAATCGTCCCGCACAACCCGGAAGTCACGCCTTCGCCCTTCATCTCATACAGCTTTGCATCGCGCGAACCGAACAGTGTCACGCCTTCATCCACCAACAACGTCACGCCCGTACGCATCTCCAGCGGCCCGCTCAAAAAAGCATTGTTCCCGCTCGACGGCTTCAGCTCCACCGCCATCCCCGGCTTGCATGTATCCAGTGCTGACTGAATGCGCTCCGTATCCAGCTTGCCCTCATCGGCCACGTTCAGCATATTGCCCATCGCTCGCAACTGCGCCGGCAACTGCACACACGAATCCGGAATCTTCGGCTCCGTCACCTGCCGCGTATCCTGCGCGTCGGCGGATAAGCCCATCAAAATAAAAACTCCAACGCACATCACAGCAAAACCGGAGTACATTTTTTCCCATCGCAAAATCATGTGGTCCACCCTCTGCGAGCCCATTCTGCCAAACTAGCACACGCACTCAGTGCAGGTCACAGCACACCAGAGCACGAAGCTCTCTCAGAATCGTCACGCTCTTCTCACCACACATAACGGACTCGATATCACCCATCAGTAGTACATCGGAAAAGCGAAGAGGCCACCCGGCAACAGGGTGGCCTCTTCTTTAGGGAGAATAGTTCCAACGGAGGCAAAGCCATCAGAACTTTCTGGCGAAATACTAAGTTTGCCAAAATCAGGTGTCAAGGCTTAAAGATCATCAGCATAAGTCGTTATTTAGTAATTAGTTACGGGGGTTACTTCCCATACAACACAGCATACCATATTCGCTTTATATTCGCCTAACATGGTCTAACCAATGATCGAAGCACTCTCAAATCAGCCGCTTAGCCTCGCGCCTGCACCATCCCCGGTGCAGCGTCGCTATCCCTGCGAGGTGGGAGGCTGCCCTTCGAGATGGATCTTCTCCGACCGTCCGCTCAGATCGATCCGCAGGAACTCAGGCTCCGTCGCCGCGGGCTTACCCTGCATCACCCGGATCGCAGCCCTTCCAAACCCCAGGAACAGCCCCAGGATCACCGCAGCCAGCGCCAGCAGGCCCGACAAAATGGCAATGCTGGTCAACAGGCTCACCGTCTTGTGGATCTCGCTCCTGAACTCCGGTGGCGGGGTCTTGTTCAGTGTCAGGATAGCCTGCATGTGAACCCCCTCGACCATCTGCTGTGCCGCCTCCGGGCTCCACGCTCCGGTCGTCATCGCCACCAGCGGCCCCTCGCGCCGCAGCTTCACCGTTCCCGCTGCCGCGCCCTGGCGATTCATCTCCGCCACGATCTCCCGCCCATGATCTCCCGCGATCTGCGGCGTCGGATACAGCAGCAGCGTCAACAAACCTTGCCCCTTGTACTTCGCCATCACCGCTTCCGCGCTCTTATCGAAGCCGACGATACCTCCCGGCAGCACGCCGCCCATCGCCTGATAGCCCACCGGCCCCAGCGCATACCGTAGCGTCTCCAGCTCTAACCCCTTGGTCGGCAGCAGCGTCGGCAGCAGAGGAAGCTGCGCCTTCGTGCCTCCGATCTTCGGCAGCGCCGTCTCCAGTCCGCGCAGATCGTTCACCACCGGAGCAACGGCCTTGCTCGCATCGGCGACCACCACCGTCGTACCGCTCAGGAAGATATAGTCTTCTCCCGAAGCCGCCATCACAGCGCCAACCTTGCCCTCTTTCGCCACGATCAGCCGCGACTCAGGCTTGCGCAAAAATGTAAACGCACTCGCCGCGCCCGTCGCGTCGACAAACTGGTAGGCCGCCACCGCCAGCGCACCCGTTTTATTCGAGCGATGATAGGTCATCTGGCTGTCCCGGCTCAGGCCATCCTCTTTCAACACGGCCGCCGTCACTCCCTCTGGCGCGCAGCCAGAACAGTCAGGCGCTGCCCCATCAGTCTGCCACGGCCCAAACTGCGCCGGCAACAGCGGAGTAGGAGGCTCGACCAGCATCGTCTTTGTGCTCTGCCCAAAAGCTGCGGGCACCCCCCCCACGAGGCACAACAACACGACGCGATGCGCCGCCCTTCGAAGCTTGAACTCAATCCTATTGACCATGAAGCATCTGCCCCTGCTATCGGTCAGACTACACCAGAGCCACTTCGTAAGCGAAGCCTCCATGCCCCCGGAGGCGGTGGCAAAGCACGTCATCTCGACCGGAGCGAAGCCTCTCTCAGTTTTATCGCGAGAGGCGCGTCGAAGGACCTGCGGTTCGTTCGAAGCACCAAAACTCCTGCAAGCTGAACGCGCTCCCGTGCTTGCGTTCGTCAGGAATCTTCATATAATTGGCAGCGCCTCAATTTACCGCAAAAAATTGTTGCCAGCCTCATAAAACAAACGTTTGTCTCAACAGTATTTCAGCTCAACGCTCAATCATTCGGAGGCAACTTCTTTTGCAAACCAGCACGCTGTACTTCCGCACTCCCCTGATCGTCGCTCTCGTGGCCACCACCTTCTCAGCATTCGCAGCCAGCCACCAAAAGACCTACAAGGGAATGCCCTATCAGGACGATCACTTCCACGGAGTCCAAAGCATTCCCGGCCGCGTCCAATGCGCTTTCTACGATCGCGGCGGCGAAGGCGTCGCCTATCACGATACCGACGCCAAAAATCTGGGCAGCGGAACTCTCAACCCAGCCGACGGAAGTTACCTGCACCAGTTCCGCATGGACGAAGGCGTAGACACCTCCTACACCAAGTTCCACAACCTCCAGCATCAGCCCGAGGTAATCGACAACAGCCCCTATGACCTCGTGCAGCCTACCGAAGACCAGCTCTACGTCGGATGGACCGAGCCCGGCGAATGGTTCAACATCACCGTGCAGGTCGCCCACGCAGGCCTTTACAGCGCCGACCTCTTCTACACCTCCAACCGCGGCGGAGCGATCTCAATCGATGTCAATGGACAACCCGCCAGCGGCCCCCTGAACATCACATCCACCTTCAACGCCGCCGATCCGATCGCATGGCGTCAGTGGCACCACTGGAATCTCGCCCCCGCCATCACGAAGCTCAAGCTCCCGGCAGGAAAGAGCGTCCTCACCATCCACATCCTCAAGGGCGGCAACATGAACCTCGCCTACTTCGACTTCAAACAAATTCACTGAGGTCAGAGTGTCCTTCATATCGCACCGCAAAACTTAAATGCTCTACTGCGGAACAAAAGCACGTCATCTCGACCGGAGCGAAGCGCAGTGGAGAGACCCCTGTATTTGCTTGCCACCCCAAACACCAACACCCTACTTCGTACTAGCCCGCTCCACCGGCAGCTTCACGCCGCTCAGACCAGCCTCGTATCTCGCCACGCCGCGATACAAACTCTCCGCCACCCGCTCGCGATACGCCGGCTCTTCCAGCTCCCGCGCGTCATTCGGATTCGTCACAAACGAGATCTCCGCCAGAATCGAAGGCATATTCGCGCCAATCAGCACCACAAACGGAGCCTTCTTCACTCCGCGGTCCTTCAACCCCTCATTGCCCTTCTCCAGACCGCCATACAGACTCTCCTGCACGTCCGTTGCAAACTCCCGCGACTCTGCAATCTTGTCCTTCAGGGCAATCTTCTTCACCAGATCGCTCAACTGGTGGATCGACTGGTCCGAGACCGCGTTCTCTCTCGCCGCCACTTCGAGCGCATCCAACTGGGTCGTAAAGTTCAGGTAGTACGTCTCCACACCGCGCGCGCTCTCATCCCGCGAAGAGTTCGCATGGATCGACAAAAACAGATCCGCCTGTGCTTTGTTCGCAATCGCCGTCCGCGTCTCCAGCGGAATGAACGTATCGTCCGACCGCGTATAGATGATCTCCGCGCCCAGCCGTTCATGCAGCAGCTTGCCCAACCGCAGCGCCACATCCAGCACGACGTCCTTCTCTTCGATCCCGCCATACCCCAGCGTGCCCGAGTCGTGCCCGCCATGCCCTGCGTCGATCACGATGCGCCCAATCTTCAGCCCCAGCGCCCGTACCAGCGAAGTCTCCCCATCCGCCGTCGGCACCGCCGCCCGCGCCGGAAGGGCCCCGGCAACCTCGGCCTTGCTCCTCTTCGTCCTCCGCGTCGGGCTCACAGTATTATCCGGCCGCGCTTCAGCTGCCCCTGAATCCGGGTCCGTCACCACAGCAGAGATCGGCTGCGAGGTCGGCCTGTGCGTCGCCTCCACCCTCCCCGGCTGATCGCTCAACGAAGCCACTTCCACGAGGCTGTTCGACTTCGCCTCCACCGTATTCGGCACCGGCCGCGCCGTCGTCGCCTTCGTCACCACCGCAGTCTCCGGCGGAGCCGAAGCCGTCCTTGCCACCTCCGTCACCGCACCCTGCTCCCCGCTTCCTCCATGAATGTCAATAATCAGGCGATAAGGATTCGGCAGCAAAAACGCCGAATACTCCGTCACATGATTCACATCCAGCACCACCCGCGTCATGTCGTTGGTGAACTGCGCTGCGCGGACGCGCTTCAAAAAACCGTCATCCGTCACCGTAAAGCTCTTCCCCACCAACTGCTGCGCCAGCCGCGTGCCATGCAGATCGAAGTAGATGCGATCAGGATTCGGCACCCTCGCCGCCTCATACGTCACGTCATCGCCCAGATCAATCGCCACCCGCGTATAGTTTGGCGTCGACCAGTGCCGAATCCCGGTCACCTGCGCCAGCCCATGCCTCTTCTCCGCCGCTACATGTGTCGGACCAGCCTCCTCACCGACAACTGCTGTAACAGCCGCCTCTTTCACTGGAATTGCAGCCGGAGCTGGAGCATCCACCACATTCCGCGCCACCGTCTTCCGCGTCGTCACCTGCATCGGGGCAAACGAACCGGCATCCGCGCTTCTGCCAGTCACAGCAGCCTGCTCCACGCCCTTCTGATCTTTCGCCCCTCGCGGCTGCTTCCTAAGCCCTATCCCCTGATCCCTGCCATTCAAAGAAGCCAAACCAGCCCGAGCCTCTTCCGCCTGCTCGCTCTTCGGATAATCCTTCATCAGCAGCGCATACTGCGTCCGCGCCCCGTCCGAATCATGCAGATCGTTCTCATAGATCTGCGCCTCGGCCAGCAGCGCTCCCACCCGCAGCGAACTCCCCGGATACTGCTTCCGCAAAAACTCATACTGCCCCACCGCATCCTGCAGCGCCTTCGCATCATGCGACCCGCGCCCCTGCTCCGTCAGCAACTCGGCTACGGCATTCACCGCGGCGGCGGCATAGGTATCTCCCGGCGTCTCGTGATAGATCGTGCGAAACCCATCCATCGCCTGCGCATACTCCGCCTTGGTCCGCGCTCCCGTCGGAATCGACTCCAGCTTCTCCCGCCCCTGCATCGCCTGCTGCCACGGCGTCAGCTCCACCCGGCGATGCACCGCCTTCCGAGTCTTAGCCGAAGCCCCCTGCACCATCGCGCAGCAGCAAAGCGCCACCACGCAACCCCCACACAACCACCGCTGCTTCCGTATCCTCAGGCCCATCATCTCTCTAAAGTTTAAGAGAGCAAGCCCCCCAGCGCGTGTGAAAAGAACGGCAGTACTCCCCGCGATACCCCCACAAAAGCCGCAGTCGTTTAAAGATTTCCGATTAGACCTTATACATCCACTCATCGGTTTGGCCGCTGATGTTCACCCCAAGCAATCTACGTGCAGGCATACTTGCATACAGGAGAGTGACCATGAACCGCAAGAAGTTATGGATAGCAGTGGCAGGCTGCGTTTTGTTCTCAGGTATGGCACAGGCGCAGGCGACAAACACTTTGACACCGCAGGAGAAGCAGGACGGATGGCAGTTGCTGTTTAACGGTCAAGACCTGAAGGGATGGCACTCGTACCTCCAGAAGGGAACGGGCACGGACTGGTCGGTGGTCGATGGTTCAATCCAATTGAAGAAGACCAACCAGGATCCGCCAGCCGACTTTGCGGACATCGTGACGGACGGAGAATATACGAACTTCGATCTCAAGCTCGAGTGGAAGGCACGCCCCTGCATCGACAGCGGCGTGATGTTCTACGTGCATGAATCGCCCGAGTACAAGGCCACCTACGATACGGGGATCGAGATGCAGATCGCGGACCTGGCTTGCACCGTTCAGGACAGCCGCATCCTGATGGAGCGCTCTGGCGATATCTTCGACATGATCTCGGACAAGATTGAATGGGTCAAAGACGCAGGGGAGTGGAACCAGTTTGAGATCATCGCGAACAACGGGCACCTGCAACTGTTTCAGAACGGACACCAGGTGATCGAAACCCAGTTGTGGGACGACAACTGGAATCGGTTAATAGCGGGAACGAAGTTCGCCCGGATGCCGGGATACAGCAAGTACCACACCGGACACATCTCGCTCCAGGGTACCGAGCCGAAAGGCGAACCAGGAGAGAAGATCTGGTTTCGGAACATCAAAATCAAGAAGCTGTAGATCGGCAGTGCCATGCTATTCGTTACCGCCAGGTCTGGCCCCGATCTCGATTAGCACATAATCGCCAATTCACTGATTGAAGGTCAATGAGTGACACATACGCTGCATGGTAAGTAGAAATACCCTAAACACAAGGGCCGCTTGAATGAGCGGCCCTTGTCCTGAATTACTGCGACCGAGCTTACTCGCGCTCAGACCGCTTCCAGTTAGTCAGGTCGTCAAGCGTGGGGCGGTAATTATCAGGTTAATGCCTATTCGGCTTTGCCAAAGAGAAGTCCATTACGAAAGGGCCCAGCCGGAACGGTCTTGCCGCCGTATAAACGGTGCCGCCTGAGGGCAATTTTTCGCAACCATCTTCGGCCCGTCCCATTCGATCTTCTGGCCAGTGCGCAAGGACACGCATCCCAGCAGCATGATCTCCGTGAGACGTGCGCCGACGTCAAAGCGCGAGTAGCACATCTCCGGCTTGTTTTCCTTGATGGCAGTGAGCCACTCCTGCGCATGGGCAACAACGAGATTTCCCGGATGAGGGTTGCGAGGAATCCGCTCCGGATAGTGCGCCATCGCCGGGTGTTCGAGATAGTGGGTGAACTTTTCTTCACCCTTCAGCTTGATGAAGAAATTCGTCCCATAGTCGTCCGGTAAAAAGACTGTGCCTCCGTCGCCGATCAGCAGGCAACCGCTATCGGGAATCTTGCCCTGCAGCGCGAGGATGTCGGCAGTCAGCTCCACCGGCGGCTTGTTGGTCAGGTCATGGCCGCCACGAAGCGCCGGATCAGGTTGCCCGCCGTCGTACCAGAAGAGAGTCACTGCATCGTGCTCAATCGTTCTGTCATGGTGGAACAGATGCGGATGCTCGAGGGGAATGTGGCCCTTGCGCTTGGGAAAAGCGAAGCGGATTTTGGAGCCGACGGGATACGATTCCTTGTTTATCTTTCCGAAAGGCATCGCTTCAATCTCCGTCGGGTAAGCGAGATCTAAAGCGCGAAACGGCACATTGACCGTGTGGCATGCCATGTCGCCCAGCGCACCGGTGCCGAAATCCTGCCAACCACGCCAGTTAAACGGCTCGTAAATTCCATCTCGATCCTTTGGGTTCCGACTGCCGATATAGGGCCGCATGGGAGCAGGGCCAATCCACATATCCCAATCTAATGTCGCAGGAACCGGGTCTTGTCCAGCCGGACGCTCCATTGCCTGCTGCCAAATGGGGCGGTTCGTCCAGACGTGAACCTCATGCACTTGTCCGATGAGTCCGTCCTGGATCGTCTCCACCGCGCGGCGCAGACCGTCCGAGGCGCTGCCCTGATTGCCCATCTGCGTAACAAGTTTTTTCTCGTGGGCCATCTTCCGCAGATAGCGCGCCTCATAGATCGTTTGCGTCAGCGGCTTCTGGCAAAATACGGCCTTCTTCCTCTTCATCGCCATCGACACTGCGATCGCATGCATATGGTCCGGCGTCGAAACTGTCACCGCATCGATCCGGTCGCCCATCTGGTCCAGCATCTGCCGAAAATCGTTGTAAAACTTGGCGCTGGGATATTTTTTCGTCTGGGTCTCATAAGCCGTGGAACCTGAATCCACATCGCACAACGCGACGATGTTCTCGCTGGCGCAGGCATCCGTGTCGCTCCGGCCTTTGCCGCCGATCCCGATGCAGGCGATGTTCAACTTGCTATTGAGGTTCTGCCCGCGCAAAAGTGCAGGTGCGCCAAACGCGAGCACCCCGGCAGCCAGAGAAGTAGTTTTGATAAATTCACGGCGGTCGACACGCGAGAGTTCGGCGGTCTCACCAGTTTTCAGAGAGGGCAGTTTTTCGGATGGTTTGGACACGCGCCCATGATACATTGCCCAGCGCTGACGCCAGCCTTTCAAGGCCCTCTCCTTGCGGTCAGCCCTTCCAAAACCCAGAGTTACCCAAAGACTTCTTAAAGCAAAAGGGCCGTCCCTAAGGACGGCCCCTCCATATTTACTGCGACTGAGCTTACTCGCGCTCAGACCGCTTCCAGTTGATCAGATCGCCCAGCGTCGTGCTGCTGCTCGACGAGGAGGAAGAAGAAGACGAACCCGAGTTGTTGCCCTTCGGCGACTTCTCGCGCTCCTTGTAGCTCTCCACCTCGGCGCGGCTGGCTTCTTCGCCAACTGCCCGAATGCTGAGACCGACCTTCTTCTCTTCCTGATTCATCTTGACGATCTTGAACTCGTGCTCCGAGTCCACATCCATCGACACCGGCTGGTGATTCGCATCGACCGCCTCGGAGACGTGGCACAGGCCCTCGACTCCTTCCGCAATCTCAACGAAGGCACCAAACTGCGCCGTGCGCAGAATCTTGCCCTTGATGACGTCGCCAATCCGGTGCTGCGCGAAGAACGTGTCCCACACATCCGGCTGAAGCTGCTTGACGCCCAGCGACAAGCGGCGGTTCTCGGGCTCAACGCCCAGAACGATCGCCTTCACCTTCTCGCCCTTCTTCAGTACCTCCGAAGGATGCTTGATGCGCTTGGTCCAGCTCAGGTTCGAGACATGCACCAGGCCATCGATTCCATCTTCGATCTCGATGAACGCGCCGAAGTCGGTCAGGTTGCGAACACGGCCCTCGATGATGGCGCCGGTCGGATACTTGTCCTCCAACTGCTCCCAGGGATTGTCCTGCAACTGCTTCATGCCCAGCGAGATGCGGCGGTCGTTCGGGTTCACGCTCAGAATGATCGTGTCTACCTCATCGCCCGGCTTCACCATCTTCGACGGATGCTTCATCCGCTTACTCCATGTCATCTCAGACACGTGAACCAGACCCTCGATGCCCTGCTCCAGCTCGACAAACGCGCCGTAGTCGGTGACAGAGAGCACGCGGCCGCGAACCTGCGCCCCAATCGGGTAGCGCTCAATCGCGTCCAGCCACGGGTCAGGCGTCAACTGCTTGAAGCCCAGCGAAACCCGCTGCTTGTCCTTGTCGAACTTCAGCACCTTCACCTGGATCTCGTCGCCGACGTTCACCAGGTCACGCGGATGCGTCAACCGGCCCCAGCTCATGTCGGTGATGTGCAGCAGGCCATCAAGGCCGCCCATATCCACGAACGCGCCGTAGTCGGTCAGGTTCTTGACCGTTCCGGTCAGAACGCTTCCCTCTTCCAGAGTCGACAGCGTAACCGACTTCTTGGCATTCTGGTCTTCTTCGAGCAGTTCCTTCCGGCTGATGACAACATTGCCGCGCTTCTTGTTCAGCTTAATGACGCGGACTTCGATCTCGGTGCCGATGTAGCCGTCCAAATTGCGGACGGGGCGAACCTCGACCTGCGATCCCGGCAGAAACGCCTTGATGCCGATGTCCACGGTCAGACCGCCCTTGACGCGGCTGAGGACCATGCCCTTGACGGGGGTCTTCTCGTTGGCGGCAAGCTCCAGCTTGTCCCAGACTTTATGGCGCAACGCCTTCTCGTAGCTGACGAGATAGCCGCCCTCAGCCTCTTCACGCTCAACCACAACCTCAACGGTGTCGCCAACCTGGAACTTCGGTGCGCCATTAATATCCAGCACCTGAGCCAGAGGAATCAAACCTTCAGACTTGAGCCCGATATCAATAACGACATGCTTGTCCGTCAGCTTGAGGACGGTTCCGGTGACGATGACCTCTTCGGCGGTCATGTTCTGAGCGGCAGCGGCATCAGCAGCCTGCTCGCGGTCAAAACTTGCCAGCGCAGCCGCGAAATCGGCGGCATCGTAGTTCAGGTCGTCATCAGCGGACTCTTCGCCTGCGGCAGCCGTAACGGTTGCAACGTGGCCAGATTCCGCGCTCTCGTGAGCAGAGGCTTCATTGCTCGGGGCGGCGTCATGACCAGCAGTTTCAGGGGCAGACTCATGCTGTTGGGTTGAGGTGGATTCGGAAGACAGGTCGGCGTGTGCCGCTGTCGCTTCGGGCGCTAGGGTTTCCAGTTCGGTGGTCAGGGGTTTGCTCTCGGTGTGTTCAGGATTATGGTCGTCTACCATGATGAATGCGGACTCCGGGATCCAAGGATCCATTCCATCGCGGGCGGCGCTTGTTTCGGGAGCAATCAGCAATCCAAGAAGGACGCTGGTTGGTTCTGAATCCCCGGTACAGCTTCGGCAGGTAGGAATGAACTACTTCTAGCAGAGGAGCGGCTGCACTTGGGTCCCACACGCAGTGGCTCACCTAAAAGCATAGAACTTTGAGTGCCATACGTCAACCAATGCCCTCTCCAGAAGCACTAAATCCGCAAACCGGCTACGAATTTTAATAATCGACCACGGATGGACGCGGACCGAAGCTTAACACCGATCTACACCGATGCCACCGATTTAAAACGATAAGAACTGATCCTCTCGACCCCGCCAATCAAAACCCCGCAAAACACACGTCATCTCGACCGGAGGCGGCGTTTTTGCCGCCGCAGTGGAGAGACCCCTGTATTTCGCACTTGTCGTTGCCCTTTTTTGATCGGTGGCATCGGTGTAGATCGGTGTTAAGCCTTTATCCGTGTTGATCCGCGTCCATCCGTGGTCGGCCCTTAAGTGGCGTCGTTATACTCCCTTCTATGGACCGTCTCTGGACCCCCTGGCGCTACAACTACATCACCCGGGCCGACGAACAAGCCCGCACCGGCGTTCCTCCCGCGCTCTCCGGCTGGCCCGCCACCGAAGACAAGCACTGCGTCTTCTGCAACATGATCGCCGCCACCGACTACGCCATCGCCCACGGTATGCCCCAGGAAGCCGCCGAGAAGGCCGCCCACATCATCCATCGCGGCACTCACTGCTTTGTCTGCCTCAACGCCTACCCTTACGGCACCGGCCACGTCCTCATCCTGCCCTACCTGCACGTCAACTCGCTCGCCGCCCTTCCGCCCGTGCCCGCGCAGGAGATGATCTTCACCGCCCAGCAGATCGAGCGCTGCCTCCGCCAGGTCTACCGCCCCGACGGCCTCAACCTCGGCATGAACCTCGGCGAGTCCGCCGGAGCCGGCGTCGCCAACCACATCCATCTCCACGCTCTTCCACGCTGGAGCGGCGACACCAACTTCATGACCGTTGTGGCCGAGACCCGTGTTCTGCCCGAGACGCTTGACGTCACCTGGGCAAAGCTCCGCGAAGCCTTTTCCACAGGTACAACTTCCGCACCAAAGTAATCATCCTATCTCTCATACGACGGCGAAAACCTTCGCCATTCGAGGGTACAATGTCCATCCTTCATACCTCCCCTGCCTATTTGAGGGCGGACTCTGCGATGACCAACAAACATCGTGGAAGTTTTACCCCTCAATCCCGTCCCTATCTCATCAACGGCCAAAGACGTAAGTCAGCAGCATCGGTACAGCAATGCCTCGCCCTCTTCCCCCACGAGTCGGAAGACGCGCGGCTCACCGGATGTACCCGTTCGCTTTATCGCCGTCTTCTGGCGCTCAATCTTCCCGGCTCTCTAACCCGCATCCAGGCAAATTCGGGAACCATCCTGGTCATCGACACGAAGATAGCCTGAGCGATCACTCCTTGAAATTAAATGGAAAGGCCCTGCCATGCAGCAGGGCCTTTTTCTGTGCTCTTCTTCCCCTAATCTTCATTTCAAATCAGAAGCAGGCTGAACCACAGCGGCAGTAGGGGGCCGCGCATCGGCGGTCTCTCCCTCGCGCCGGTGTCGATGCTCACGCGTGGCCTCGAAGCTCGTAATCTTCCACTGCCCCGTCGGCAGGTGCCGGTAAATCCTGGTATAGCGATACATTCCCTGCATCGAAACCCCGTCATTGGTGCCCTCGACCTCCGCCCGCGAGGTCACAATGGCGACGGCGTCCACCAGCTTCACCTTCCTGTCGCTCAACTCGATCTTGGTCAGCACCATCCGGCGGTCGGTCACCCGGCTCAGTTGCTGCGCCTTGGTATCTACTTCGCCCGTCATCGAGATTCCCACATAGTCATCGGAGAGCATCTTGCCCATCGTCACGGTGTCGCCCGCAAGCTGCGCCACCCGCCACTGCTCTTCGAGGGCCTCCACCTGCTCTTTCGCGTCGTGTTTTTTCTCATGCGACACAGGACCGGCAAGCGCTCGCTGTCCCGTCACCACAACGGAGGCGACCGCGAGTGCAGCCATGAACGTGATCAGACTGCGGCGAATTGGTTGACTATAGAACGTCATAATGCGTACCGGATGGTAGACCGCTTCACGCCAAGAGTCAAAATAACTTTCGTCACATCCTTCAGATACCCTGAATTCCATAGAATTCATACTCTTCCCCGCAATCTTCAAGGGCGCATCCTGACAATTGCCGAGCGCTACAGAAGTTAGACTCCTGCAACGCTCCGGGAGATTTCTCTAGGCCATTCTTTGGCAGGGAAGATCCGCGATATGCCGAACCACCGCTCCGGCTGTCGTAATTGCAAATCGATGACTACGAAGGTTGACCGGCGGCCGCAGCCTGTTTCGCCTTCAACTGCTTCAGCTCATCCAACGCATGAAGCGAGTCCTGTCTCCGCCCCAGCTTCTGGTACACCCGCGACAGTTCGTAGTAGCCGCTCTGCTTGATGAAGTCCGAGGGACCGCTCTCCATCGCCTTCTCCAGCCACTTCGCCGACTCCTCGTTCTTGCCCACCTTCGATAGTCCCAGCCCCAGGTAAAAATAGCTCGGCGCAGGGCTCGAATGCGCCTCAATCGCCTGCCGCAACAAGGCAATACCCGCAGCAGGATCTCCCCGCTCCACATCGATCTTGCCCAGGTTATAAAGGGCGATTCCGTTATGCGGATCGAGCTTCGCCTCCTGCTCATAGGCCTTCGTCGCGTCGTCGAACCGGCTTAGCTTCTGGTACTCATCTCCCAGCGATTCATAGAGATCGGCATTGTCAGGCTGCTTTGCCACCGCCTTCTGAAACTCCTCCACCGCCTTCTCCGGCTGCCGCAACGCCGAATAGCTCTCGCCCAACGCCTTATGCACCCGCCACGAATCGGGGTCCAACTGATACAGCGCCTGATACGACTCCTGCGCGATCAGGCTGTGCGCCCGCGCCCGAAGATAAAGCAGGTTCGCATCCTTGGGAGAAAGCTCCACCGCCTGATCGAGCGGTGCCGCCGCCTGATCCGGATTCCCCGCGCCCAGCTCCACGATGCCCAGCCACGTCAACGCCTCGACATTCTGCGGCTGAAGCCGGATCTCCTCCCTCAGGTTCGCCGCCGCCTCGTCCACCTCGCGCATCTGGTACTTTGCGATGCCCAGAAACATGTGCGCGCCCTGCAGCTCCGGATTCAGCGCAATCGCTTTGGCCAGCGACGCCTCCGCGGCATCCGGCTTGCCCTCGCGCAATTGAACCAGCCCCAGATCAAGAAATCCTTCGGCGAACTGAGGCGCAGCGACCGTCGCCTGCGAAAAGTACCTCTCAGCCTCAGCGGTATTGCCCTGCTGCATGGCCCCTGCACCTTGCTGCATCAGTTGCATGGCCTGCGCGTTGCCCTGCTCCTGACCTTGCGCCGAAGGAGAAAGCAACAGGAACGGCGCGACGAGCAGACCGCACAGAGGGCTACGAAATCGGGAGAGAGAGGTCATGAGAGATTTCAACGAGACCTGATTATAGCGTTGCAACTCCACCACTCCGCGCAACCACCCGACGACAAAAATGCTCCCCCGCAGGGGAGCACTCGCCACACACGCTCAACAATGTCAGCAGACGGCGGTCAGGTTCTCCACCTGCCGCTCGCGCATCCTCTGGTAAAGCCCGCCAATCGCATACTGGTGAAAGTGCGGCGTTGTCCTATGGTGCTCGAGCGCCGCCTCATCCGCATACTGTTCATAGATCAGCACCGTCCCCAGATCGCCCTCAAGAAAATGGGCGATATAGCTCACACACCCCGGCTCCTCACGCGAAGCCACCGTCAGATGCCGCAGCATCTCGACAATCTCCGCGTGATCATCCGGCGCAAACGTCATTCGTACTGTAAAGCTCAACATATATATCAACCTTTAGTACTTAGAATCTCTATTCACGTCATCTCGACCGAACCCTGAGCGAAGTCGAAGGGGTAGTGGAGAGACCCCCTGTATTCCGCTTTTGCCGTTGCCCGTTTTTAATCGGTGCGATCGGTGCGATCGGTGCAAATCGGTGCAAATCGGTGTTAAGCCTTAAGCACTGAAGCCTAAGACTTCAGCGCTTCCTCAAACCCTGCAATCGTCATCGTCTGATCGCGGTCCGGCCCGGTCGAAACCATACCGATCTTCGCGCCCGACTCCTTCTCGATGAAGTGCAGATAATCCTGCGCCAGTTTCGGCAGCTTGTCGAACTCCGTAATCCCCTCGGTCGAAGCCTTCCAGCCCTTCAGCGTCGTGTACACCGGCACAATCGCCTCAAAACCACGCATGTCCGCCGGAATCACGTCCGTCAGCTTGCCGTCGATCTTGTAGCCCGTGCACACCGGAATCTCGTCGCACTCGTCCATCACATCCATCTTGGTGACGACCAGCCACTCGGTGCCATTAATCATGTTGCTGTACCGCAGCAACGGCAGGTCTAGCCAGCCGCAGCGCCGCGGACGGCCCGTCACCGCGCCGTACTCCTGTCCGCGAGCACGCAGCAGGTCGGCAGAGCTGTCGTGAATCTCCGTCGGAAACGGCCCCTCGCCCACGCGAGTCACATAAGCCTTGGTCACGCCAATCACGGTGCCGATCAGCGTAGGCCCGACTCCCGTGCCCGTCACCGCGCCACCCGAAGTAGCCGACGACGAGGTAACAAACGGATAGGTCCCATGGTCGATATCGAGCAGCGCACCCTGCGCTCCCTCGAACATCACCTTCTCGCCATTTTTAATAGCATGGTTGAGCATTACAGCCGTGTCCGTCACAAACGGAGCCACCTGTTCGGCCAGCCGAGCATACTCCTCATACATCTCCTTAGGATCGAGAGGCTCGGTCCCAAACAATGCATGAGCAATGGTGTTCTTCTCGTCGCAGGCATTCTTGATGTGCGTCCGCAGCAGCGCCGAGTTCAGCAGATCGACCACCCGCAGCCCGTTGCGATGGACCTTGTCCTCATACGCCGGACCAATGCCGCGCCGAGTCGTACCGATCTTCGTCCGTCCCGGAGCCGTCTCAGCGGCCAGCTCGATCATGCGGTGGTAGGGCAGAATCACCTGCGCCCGGTTCGAGACAAAGAGCTGGCCATCCACCTTCAGACCGGCGTCCTTCAGCTTCTTCACCTCGCTCAAAAACGCCATCGGGTCAAAGACGACGCCATTGCCGATCACGCCCTTGCACTCCGGACGCAGCACGCCGCAGGGGATCAGTTGCAGCACAAACTTCTTGCCCTTGATGATGACCGTGTGCCCGGCATTATGGCCGCCCGCATACCGTGCCACGACGGAAAACTTCTCCGACAGCACATCGACGATCTTGCCTTTGCCTTCATCGCCCCACTGGGCACCCAAAATAACCGCTGTTTTGCGTTGACTCACGAGGACTCTGTTCTCCAAAGGATTTGGTTTGGCCGGAAAGAAGCGTCTCGCACCAGCAAGCCCGCTTCCTATCCATCATATCGTGTCCCACGCCAAGCCACCCTCAGCCCTCGGAAATAGGTAATAGTCAATCTCCGAATACCCCATCAATCGGCAGTACCCACAACTCCCCACAAGCTGACTTCTGAGGGACTAACCAGTCAAGCTGCGATGTTGAATGTCAAGGAACCTTACCCGATCACCGACCACGCTATTTGCAGGATGCGCGGGCTTTATCGAGAAGCTCGGGCGAGTATTTCTCAGGAATTTTGACGAATTTGACGCGATCCTTCTGAGCCGCCTGCATCAGGCTATCCATATTCTCTTGAGTTTCAAGAACTTCTTTTTGATTGAAGGTGTAGTTTTGCGTTTCTACGAGAGTGAGTTTCCCAACCCTCTTAGTGGTGACAGCAACTCCGTAGAACCTTCCACTGGTTTTATGCCCTTCTGTAAAGATTACGCATGCTGAATTCCCCGAAAGTACACCCCATACAATAGGTTCCGGTTCCTGCGATTTGTTGTTCTGCGCGGAAAGAAGCGTGGGGACAGTGAGAACAAGGCCAGTAATCATGAGAGCAGAAATGTTCAATCGAATTCTCCGTCTTGCGAAATAGCTGTGGAGGTGAATGGTAACCCCGGTAATCTTATATCAACAGCGAAGCCGCTTCAGATCGACTCCGTACATAATGTTCGTCATTCCGCCTGATCAGATTGGTAATGAGAAACGCGCATCTAGTCACTTCACTCCAATTTGCCAAGACTCCAGAAACTCATCCGCTACCTAAAATGGTGCAGAGCGGAACCTGCCTGTCAAAAGAGATTCGCCTCAGATCGCACATCAAAGGCTGAATAGCATAGACTGGCACGTCTTCCGGATCGCCCATCCCTATGCCCTCAACGCGCTCGCTCTACGGCTTTGCGATCTTCCTCTCGGCCTTCCTGCTCTTTCTGGTCGAGCCCATGTCGGCAAAGCAACTGCTGCCCGCGCTGGGCGGTTCCTCCGCGGTCTGGCTCACCTGCCTGGTCTTCTTCCAGCTCACCCTTCTGCTCGGATACCTCTACGCACACTGGCTCACGCGCCATCCCTTCAATCGCGGCCAGCGGCTGCTTTACTTTGCGCTGCTTATCGTCGCCATCGCCCTTCTGGCCGCGCAAAAGTTCATCCGCCCCGACCTCAGCCAGGGCTCCGAACATCCTGTCACCACCATCTTCCTCGCGCTCACGCTGACCATCGGCCTTCCCTTCCTCCTGCTCGGCTCCACCAGCCCCCTCCTGCAAATTTGGCTCTTCCGCAAGCAGGGAGGCCAAGTCCCCTACCGACTCTTCGCCCTCTCAAACGTTGGCTCGCTGCTCGCGTTGATCGCCTACCCCACGCTGGTCGAACCCCACCTGACACTCAAGCTGCAACGCTTCCTCTGGGCCATCGGATTCATGGTCTACGCGGTCCTATGCGCCATCCTCTCCAGACAGGTGCCGTCAACAACCCACGCCACGCCACAAGAATCTCCCGACACCGCCGCTCCTCCAGCATCCTCCGCAACAAAATGGCTCTGGTTCCTGCTGCCCATGGCCGCCGCCATGCAGTTGAGCGCCGTCACCAGCCACATCACCAGCAACATCGCCGCGATTCCCCTGCTCTGGATCCTTCCGCTCGCCGTCTACCTCATCACCTTCATCCTCGCCTTCGAGTTCCCCGGCTTCTACCGGCGCAGCATCGTCGTCCGGCTACTGGTTGTTATGCTGGCCAGCCTCGGCTACGCCATCTCCAAGATGGACACCAGCATCCCCATCGGCCTCGCCATCCTCTTCTTCCTCTTCGAGTGCTTCATCGCCTGCCTCTTCTGCCATGCCGAGACCTATGCCCTTCGCCCCCGCCGCCCATCGGAAACCACCCTCTTCTATCTCCTCGTAGCCGCCGGCGGAGTCACCGGAACCTTCTTCATCGGCATCGCCAGCCCGCTGATCTTCGCGGCCAACTACGACCTCTCCATCACCTTCCTCGTCACCGCCGTGCTCGCACTCGTCGTCACCTGGCCCGACGGCTGGGGCCAGCGCCTGCTCTGGGCCACTGCCAGCGTCTTAGTCCTCTTTCTCAACTTCGCCCTGCACGCCGCCTACAAGCAGCAGGCCCTGCTCGAGACCCGCAACTTCTACGGCAGCCTCCGGGTCAAGGAGTCGGTCACGCACGAAGGCCAGCCGCTGCGCTCGCTGCTCAACGGCACCATCCAGCATGGCAATCAGATCTTCAGCCCCGGCCTCACCCGAACCCCCACCACCTACTACGCGAAAGACTCGGGCATCGGCCTCGCCCTCGCCAACTGCTGCGCCAACCGCCCCCGCAACATCGGCGTCGTCGGCCTCGGAGCCGGAACCATCGCGGCTTATGGCAATGTGGGTGACCGCATCCGCTTCTACGAGATCAATCCCCACGTCGAGCCCATCGCCCGCAACCTCTTCACCTACCTTCGCGACTCTCCCGCAGCCATTACCGTCATCGAAGGCGACGCCCGCACCTCACTCGCACAAGAGACCCCCCAAAACTTCGACGTGCTTGTGCTCGACGCCTTCTCGGGCGACGCCATCCCCCTGCATCTGCTCACCACCGAAGCCCTCCAGCTCTACCAAAAGCACCTCGCGCCCAATGGCATCCTCGCCTTCCACGTCTCCAACCAATACCTCAACCTCGCGCCCGAGGTAGCGCAACTGGCCGCCTCCATCCACATGCAGTCCATGATCTTCGACACCGGCTCCGTAGATACGCGCGGCGAATTCCGCTCCACCTGGGTGCTGGTCACCGCCAGCCCAACCTTCTTCACCCAGCCCGACGTCGCCCTCATCGCCGCACCGATCAGCGCCGTTCCCGGCCTCGGCGCATGGACCGATGACTACTCCAGCCTGTTGCCCATCTTCCAGCCCACCGGCCACTAGCCCCAATCCCACAGGAAGCCTGTTATCGCACTAGCTGTTGTTCGTTTTACGCCGTCATTCTGAGCGAAGCGAAGAACCCCCGTAGTTAGCTTTTGCCATTGCCCGTTTCTAATCGGTGCGATCGGTGCAGATCGGTGTTAAGCCTTCCTTTCCCGCCGTACCCCTATACTGCAAAAGTCATGCCTGAGCTTCCCGAAGTAGAGACCGTAGCCAATGGAGTTCACGACCGCACCCACGGCCAGACCATCCGCTCCGTCTGGACCAGCAACAAGCCGCAGACCTTCAAGACGCCGCCCGACCAGATCACCGAAGCCCTCACCAACAGCCGCATCGATCGCGTCCATCGTGTCGGCAAGACCATCGTCATGGACTTGACCCGCAACCGCAAGGCCGCGCAGTTCCTCATTCACCTCGGCATGACCGGACGGCTGCTCGTCTCCGACCCAAAAGTCCCCATTCCTGCGCACACCCACGCGATCCTCACCCTCAGCAGCGGACGCGAACTGCGCTTCGTCGATCCGCGCCGCTTCGGGCGTCTGTCGATCGCCGACGCAACTTACGAAGGGCCGGGCAGCGAACCGCTGACCATCGCGCTCGAAGACTTCATCGCCCTCTTCCGCAACCGCAAAACCCCTATCAAAGCTGCGCTGCTCAATCAATCACTGCTGCATGGAGTCGGCAATATTTACGCCGATGAGAGCCTCTTTCGCGCCGGAATCCGCCCACGCCGACAGGCCGGACGTCTCACTCATGCGGAGTTGGAACGTCTTCGTACCGCTTTAATCGATGTGCTGAAACATGCCATTAAGCTGGGCGGGTCGTCTGTCTCTGACTATGTTGACGCCGAGGGGATCGCAGGATTTTTTCAGTTTCATCACAACGTCTATAGCCGCACGGGCGAGCCCTGCCGCGTCTGCAAGACTCCGATCCAACGCATCGTTATCGGAGGGCGAAGCACCCACTTCTGCCCGGCCTGTCAGAAGTAACCGGCCAGAGCAATTATTACCGGTTACATTTTGGCCTCCGCGCGCTAGAAGTAACCGTTCAAGGGCAAAGTTACCGGTTACAGCTACCGCTCGAGAGCCTGCTCCGCTGAGATTGCTGCGCCGATCACTCGCGTCCCCGGTTTGTCTTCCACAATCTCGAACGAATAGCCTTGCAGAGGACTCATCTTCACCATCTGCTGGGTGTAGTCCCGCAGCATGGCCATGTCGAGAAAGCGCACGTTGAACCCGGTCAAAAAGACGCGCCCCGGTCCTGACATGTGGATTGAGGTGGCCGTCGCGGCGGCCAGCGCCTTGTGCCACATTCGCTTGAACTCCAGGCAGCGCGCGTCCCCGGCCTTCGCCGCCTCGAAGACCTCTTCCGGCTCCATGTCGAGAAAACGCAAGCGCATCGCGCGGTGGCCCATGATGCCTTCCAGGTGGCCTCGTCCGCCGCAGCCGCAGAAGTGCTCTTTCTCGTCGAGGGTCACGACCGTATGGCCGCCCTCCCAGACTCCCGGCATAAAGGGATAGCGTCCGTATCCGATGCCCACGCCCAGCGACCAGACGCGAATCGTGCTGTCGAGCTTGCCGTATGCCGAAGCTAATCCGGCAGCCATGGCATCGGCGTCGTTGACGGCCGTTACCGAGACATCGAGGTTGTGGCTGCGCAACTGGGTCCGCAGCAGCTCTTCGATGCGCGCGCCCTTCAACTGGGGAAGGTTCGGAGACTCTTCGACGACCCCGTTCTTGATCAGTCCCGGCAGAGCGACGCCCACGGCAGAGATGCCTTCGGTGCCGTCGACGGCAAGGACTACCTGCTCGCAGATGGTTTTGACCAGGCCCTCGGTTGGCATCTCCACCAGCGCATAGCTGTCGTCCTCATGTTCAGGAAACCGGTGCAGCTCGCCCACCAGCTTGTGATCGACGACCAGCCCGGTCGACAACTGCTTCGATACCTTTACGCCAACAAACTTTGCCATGCTTCGTCCGCCTTGCTTGTTCCGCCTTGCCGCAGGCGCCGCGCCGCGTCTACTCAAACTTGCTAACGCGATTCAACCCGTTGAAAGCTGCAACTTTATAACATTCAGCCAGAGTTGGATAGTTGAACACCGTATCCACGAAATACTCCAGTTTTCCGCCCAGCGCCATCACCGCCTGGCCGATGTGCAGCAGCTCGCTGGCACCTTCGCCGATGATGTGTACTCCAAGAATCGAATGCGTCATCCGGTGAAAGATGATCTTCAGCCGCCCCGTCGTATCGCCGCGAATCTGTCCACGCGCAATCTCGCGATAGTAGGCCACGCCAACTTCGTAGGGAACGTCCTCTTCCGTCAACTGCTCTTCCGTCTTGCCGATAAAGCTGATCTCTGGAATCGTGTAAATTCCGTAGGGATAGAGCCCGGGGTTCGACAGCACCTGCTCGTCGCCAAAGGCCCGCGCCGCAGCAATCCGTCCCTGCTCCATCGAAACCGAGGCCAGCGATGGGAAGCCGATGACATCGCCACCAGCAAAGATCGTCGGCACCTTGGTTCTGAAATCCTTGTCTACCGGGATTCTGCCGCGTGAATCCGACTCCACCCCAACCGCCGCTAGATTCAATTCATCGACATTGCCCTGCCGCCCGACGGCATAGAGCAACGCATCACCCTGGACCTTCTTCTTGCTCTCGAGGTTGGCGACCACCGTGCCGTCCGGCATCTCTTCGACCGACTCCACCTCTTCATTCAGCCGCATCGTCACCCGCGAATCCCGCAGATGGTAGCTCAGCGCCTCGACGATCTCCTGGTCGGCAAACTCCAGCAGCCGCGGCCTGCGCTCAATCAACGTCACCCGCACACCGAGGGCTGAGAACATACAGGTGTACTCCACCCCGATGACGCCGCCGCCTACAACGATCAACGTCTTGGGCAGATTGACCATCTCCAGTACGAGGTCGCTATTGATGATGCTGTGGCCGTTGATCGGAACCTTGGCCGACGCAGCAGGCTTGGTGCCGGTCGCGATCAGGACATTCTTTGCCTCATAGACAGTCGAGCCGCGCGAGTTGGTCACCTTGATATGGGTCGCGTCTTCAAAGCTGGCTACGCCCACCAGCATCTCGATGTTGTTGCGGGAGAGCTGTGCCTCGGTCACGTCCACTTCGGTCTTGATGACATGCTGGACGCGGAAGGCGAGGTCCGCCATGGTGATGCGTTCCTTCACCCGGTAGTTCATGCCGTAGATGGACTTGTAGTTGTAGCCGGAGAGGTGCAGCACGGCCTCGCGCATGGTCTTCGAGGGAATCGTCCCCGTGTTGATGCAGGCCCCGCCTACCACCTCGCGCATCTCGATCAGCGCGACCTTCTTGCCCAGCTTGGACGCGTAGATCGCCGCCCTCTGCCCGGCAGGGCCGGAACCTATCACGATCAGATCGTAAACACTACTCATATGCAATGACTCATCGACAATTTTCTTACCCCAGCTTACTCAGCGATGATTAAAATTCACGCCACGGTGTAATCGATCGTCCGGTTAGCGGCCAATAATCGCACATTCCATGACCGATTTTTTTTGAAAAACGCGCCAATTCCTAACCTATCACAGCAACATCATCATGGTACGCCTGCGCTGTTGCACCGGATCATCGAAACCTAGAAATCACCTACACTTACAGCGTGCGCCGCTACGCCATCACCGACCGCTCGCTGCTGCCAGCCGCCTCCTCCCTGCTGCGGCAGGCCGCTCTCTGGGCGGCTGACGGCGTCGATTACATCCAGCTCCGCGAAAAAGACCTGCCTCCGGCAACGCTTGCGCATCTTAGCCGCCAAATTCTCGAAGAGCTGCAGGACACCCAGACGAAGCTGCTCATCAACGCGCGGCTGGACATCGCCGTTGCGACGGGTGCTCATGGAGTTCACCTGACCTCGGCCCCTGGCGAACTTATGCCCGCGCAGGTTCGGGCGGTCTACGCTGCCGCCAATCTTGCACGGCCTGTCGTCTCCATCTCCTGCCATAGTTTGGCCGAGGTGGAAGTGGCTCGTAACGAGGCAGACCTGATCCTGTTTGCGCCTGTCTTTCAAAAAGAAATTACGGGACGGGTCGTTACTCACGGGCAGGGACTTGAAGCGCTGGGCGCTGCCTGCGTCGCTGCCGCACCTGCTTCTGTTTATGCGCTTGGCGGCGTTAGCTGGGAGAATGCGGACGCTTGTCTCGCGGCTGGCGCTATTGGGATTGCGGGGATTCGGCTATTTCATCGCCTTTGAATCAGCTTTTCGGCACGGACGACGAGGAAATACAGGGGTCTCTCCACTGCGGCGGCAAAAGCGCCGCCTTCGGTCGAGATGACGTGCGGTTGTGCAGATCAGGTTGAGATTATAGGTGCTTAGTTTTCTGTGGGAACTTTGTCGGCGGAGTCGATGACGATGGTTTCTACGGGAACCTTCTGCTCTTTGAGCAGGAGGCCTGTTGCCTGTTTGAGGGCTGAGGCGAGTATAGGAAGGTCGCTCTCTGCCTCGGGCTTAGGGTTGTAATTAAAAGCGATGTCATAGCTGCCGGTAATGCCGGTTTGATCGACGACGGGAAAACCGGCCGCCGGGGTAAGGTAGATTGCAAACTGAGGCATAGTCCAGTTGGCTCCGCGCATGTGGCCGGAATCGACATTGAAGCGCCAGCCCGGGAAGTGATCCGCCTTGGTGGGGGTGAGATGCGGACCGCCTTTGGCGACGACGAGAGCGTATCCGCGAATCGAGCGCGTTTCTGTGTGGACGGCAAGATTAAAGCGCTGGCGGAGCAGATTCTGCAGACGGGGCCTGAGCTGGTCGCGGGAGAGCTTGATGCCGTCTTCGGGCTCTGCCGTGATGTCGTAGAGGTTGGTTTCGAGCCAGCCGGGCTTGTTGGCGACCTGGCTGTCGTCCACGCCGTAAGCCAGCTGGATGAGGCGGGCGAGGGAGACATGGGTTGCGGTGAATCGACCGATGTTGGGGATGCTCCAACTGCCGGTTAGCGGGTCAGCCTGCGGTGAAGAGGGCCTGACACTGGCAACTTCAAAGGCAGGCGATGGTGGGTTTTGCGCGGTAGCTGCCTTGATATTTGGGAGAAACAGGGCGGACAGCAAAAAAAGACGGATGGTGGGTGATAGCTGCGGACTCAGCGTCATTGACGCTCTTATATTGCAAAAATCTGCTTCCCGCAACTGACGCCCCGGCGTATGATTGCGCATCCGGGCCCCTTGCGAATCAGCGCCAAGTGCGGAGACCTCCTCATGTTTCGATGGAATGCAAGCGCGCAATCCACCACAACCTCCCCCGCTTCCTTCAGGGACGCCCTCATCGACGCGGAGCGGCTGCTGAAGTACGCCGCCGAGACCGGAGTCGAGGTCGAGGCCGCGACTCGCGCCGCCGTCCTGCTGGCCCGCAGCACGCCTCCTGAAAACTGGACAGAGCCGATCATCGACGGTCTGCTCGAAGCGTTGACCAAGCTGGCCGCGCTGCTGAAGCCGGTGACCGCCGACAGCCTGAAGGCGTGGACCCAGGACACGGGCGCGACCGTCCGCTATTACCTTCGCTGGGCCATCATTCTTGCGTGCGTCATCGTTCCTGCGTCAATTGCCAGCTTTACTACGTCGGCGCTGTCGAACTCGCTACGCACCGACATCGCCTCTGCCAACGATCTCGCGGTGAAGCTGCGTGCCCAGCTTGGTGTGGCTCCGCCAACTGCGCAGGCGGGAACGGTGGCCGTCACGCTTCCGCCCGGCGTCAGCGACTCGGAGATCATCTCGGAGCTGCAGGACTACGCCTCTACGATTCGGCTGATCGATGCGCGTGCGCGGGAGCTGAACTGGCTGGTGCTGCCCCGGGTCGCGCCTCCAGCACAGACCGAGCGCAACAACCCAGGCCAGCGCGCCGTCTACGAGCTTGATCCGGGTCTCCCCAACTACTACGTGGCCCGCGACAGTGCCACTGCGACCTACCAGTCGGTCCGCTACTTCGCGCAGAGCCTGCTTAATAATGTCTCCGTCTTTTATGGAGCGCTTACCACCTGCATTCTTCCGGTGCTCTATGCTCTGCTCGGCACCTGCGCTTATCTGCTGCGCAACTTCGAGAGCCAGATGAGCAACCACACCTTTATCCCGTCGCCTGCCAACTCGGCGCGCTTTCTGATCGCCGCCATCGGAGGAGCCGTCGTGGGGCTCTTTAACAACTTCACCGTGACGCCGGAGGCCTCGATTCCGCCACTGGCGCTGGCGTTCCTGGTCGGCTATGCTGTCGACGTCTTCTTCGCTTTTCTCGAAGGTCTGCTCAAGGCCTTCGCCAGAACAGAAACCCCGCCCCACAGCCCGGCTTAGCCTCTGGCCGTCATCGTGATTTGGTAGACTTCAACATCGCAACCAAGGAAAAACGACCATGACAACACCTGTGACAAGAATTGCCTGCCTCGCCGCCGCGCTTGTTCTCTGCGGCCCTCTCGTCTCTGCACAGACCCCGACACCGGCGCCAGCGCCGCCCGTCGTGCAGGCCCCCGTCGTGCAGGCCCCGGTCGTCAAGCCTGATCTGAGCGGGACCTGGACGCTGAACCTGGCCGCGAGCAACTATGACCAGGTGCCCCCGCCACAGGACGAGATCCTCGTCTTCAGCCACACGGGCCCGAACTACAGCATCGCCACGACCTCCGATAACGAGCGCGGCAAAGAGGCCTACACGCTTCCCTTCACCACCGACGGCAACGATACCCCCACGCCCAAAGGCATCTTCGCCGACACCGCGACCCTTCAATACCTCAGCACCAAGGGCGAGTGGGACGGAGCTTCGCTTATCCTGACGCAGAAGATCACCTATCAAAGCGGCGCGGGAAGCCTGAAATCGACCTTCACGCTCTCTGCTGATGGGAAAATCCTGACCCGGGTGATGCACATCGTAGTCGATCAGGGAGAGTTCGACACGACCTCTGTCTACGACAAGCAACCCGCTGCACAACCCGCCACCACCGGGACTTCGAACCCGGTTTGATCTTGCCCCCCAACCTGCTACCCTTAAAGACGTGCTCATAACTCCGCTCCAACTCGTCGATGAACCTCTTGCGATAGACGAAATCATCCAACCCGGCACTATCGACTACACCCTGGACCTTCGCCAAACCAGCCCGCTGCCCATCCAAGGCAGCGCGGATCTGCTGGTGGAGCGCCGCGACGAAGGCTCCCACGTCAATGACATCCGCCTGCGCGCCGCGTACCACGGCGACTTCGAGATTCTCTGCGCCCGCTGCGTCGAACCCGTCGCCCTGCCGCTGAGCGGGGAGTTCGACCTGCTGTTTCGCCCGGAAGAGGCGGATGCGGTCGCCGGGGAGCACTCAATTACCCCGGACGAGACCGAAATCGGTTATTATCAAGAGAGCGGTCTTTCGCTTGAAGATGTGGTGCGTGAGCAGGTGTTACTCTCCCTGCCCGGCCGTACCCTCTGCAAAGAAGATTGCAAAGGGCTTTGCCCGCGCTGTGGCCAGAACCTGAATCTTGCAAACTGTTCCTGCGATGCGGCTCCGGCCAATCCGCAGTGGAATGCTCTTGCGGATCTGGCATCCAAGCTCGAGCTTAAGCACTGAAAAAAGTTTTGCTTCGTCGTCAGCGCGTGATCTGAAGTTTCGCCTGACTGCCGCGGCCCATTGAAAGGGACACTGCAATGCCTAATCCAAAACGGCGCCACTCCAAGCAACGGACTGCCAAGCGCCGCAGCCACGACTTCCTCACCCCCACCGGCGTCTCCGAATGCCCCAACTGCCATGAGCGCAAGCTGCCCCACCGTGTCTGCCGCAAGTGCGGCGTGTACAAGGGTCGCGAGGTTCTCGCGGTCAAGGAAGCAAGCTAGTATTACCCACATTCTGAAGCTCCAAGTCCCCTGCTGATGCCGATCGATATCGTTGTAGATGCAATGGGTTCTGACAAGGCCCCCGAATCCGAGATTCGCGGGGCCATCCTCGCTGCACGTCAGTACGACGTCCGAGTGCACCTTGCTGGCCCCGAACACATCATTCGCCCCATTCTGCGCCAGCACCTCCGCGGCCAGCACCTTCCGGTCTTCATCGTGCCCGCCTCCGAGTGGATCACCATGGACGACAAGGCTGCGCAGGCTGTCCGCACCAAACGCGACTCGTCCATGCGAGTTGGGCTCAAGATGGTGCGTGAAGGCCGCGCGGCAGGTTTCTTTACGGCAGGCAATACCGGGGCTGCGATGGCGACTGCCAAGATGGTTCTGGGTATGCTGTCGGGCGTTCACCGTCCGGCGCTGGTCACCGTTCTGCCTACCTCGGTGGGCACTCCCTCGCTGCTGCTCGACGTGGGCGCCAACGTCGACTGCGACCCCGACAATCTTGTCCAGTTTGCCGTCATGGGCCATATGTATGCCCGGAACGTCCTGAAGGTCCCCAATCCTCGCATCGGTCTGCTCTCGATCGGCGAAGAGGACTCGAAGGGCAACTCGCTCACCCGCGATACGCTTCCGCTGCTTCGCGCGCTGGCTGGCATCAACTTCATCGGCAACGTCGAGGGCCGCGACCTCTACAACGGCCACAGCGACGTGACGGTGTGCGACGGCTTTGTCGGCAACGTCGCGCTGAAGACCAGCGAAGGCATCGTCAAACTTGTCACCGCCTCATTGCGCGAATCGCTGAAATCCACCGTGACTTCGCAGGTCGGCGCGCTGCTCTCGCGCAAGGCGTTCGCGGAGTTCAAGAAGCGGCTTGATTACTCGGAGTATGGTGGAGCGCCTCTGCTGGGCGTTCGCGGGGTCTGCATTGTGGGCCATGGCTCGTCGAACGAGAAGGCAGTGATGAATGGGATTCGCGTGACCGCGGAGTTTGCCCAGGCCGAGGTGAATACCAGCATTGAAGCGGCCCTCGTTGCATCGCCTGCGAGCGAGCAGTAAAGCATCTTCAGAAGTTGAAGGCTTAACACCGATTTACACCGATCAGACCGATTAAAAACAGGCAACGGCAAGAGCGAAATACAGGGGTCTCTCCACTGCGCTTCGCTTCGGTCGAGATGACGTAGGGTTGGGGCAATCCTTCGTTGCCACAGAGTATAGCTTCAGGCGGAGTAGAGCAGGCTTGCCATCAGAACGGCCAGCACTGTCATACTCACCGCAACATAGAAGCGGTCGCGCTCCAGCGCGAAGCCGATTATGGCAAAGACTACACGGGCAATCGGGGTCGCGATCAGCAGGATCGCTCCTATTTGAATCACCGCCGCCGGATCACCTGCCATCAATAAGTGAAATAGTCCTCTTACGCTGCGCAGGTTGGCGGGCTCGCCTGCGAAGGTGCGATAGTCGACTGCGCTTCCGAAGTGTTTACGGACGTACAGAACACCACCCACCAGAACTACGAGCGAGGCCAACAGGACGCCAATCTGAAGCAGCCTGCCCATCATGGTTTCCATCTGACGGTCGTCGAATTTTGAGTTCTGAAGCGCCATTACATTTTCCCCAGCCAGCCGTTGATAATCATCTCGACCCCCAGCGCCAGAATGACGATTGTAAAGATGCTGCGCAGTACCGAGACCCGTGCTCGCACCAGCAGCTTTGCGCCGAGCAACGACCCGGCCAGGACACCGAGCATCACGGGAAAGGCCAGCCCCGGATCGACGTAGCCGCGATGCAGGTAGATTCCTGCACTGGCCGCTGCGGTGACACCGATCATGAAGTTACTGGTCGTGGTCGAGACCTTGAAGGGGATGCGCATGATCTGGTCCATGGCCAGCACCTTCACCGCGCCTGAACCGATGCCCAGAAGGCCGGAGAGTGTACCGGCGCCAAACATGGTCGCAAAGCCTGCGGGGATCCGATCCACCTTATAGCTTTTCTCGCCGCCTGCGCCGTCTGGATACGATCCTGAAAGACGCAGCCGATCCGACCATGGGCTGCTGCCTCCGCCGTCTGCCTCGTGACGACGGCCCTGCTGCCACGAGAGCCACGCCGAATAGAGCAGCACGACGCCGAAGATGATCGCGAGCGCCCGGGTCGGTATCCGCGTGGCCAGAAATGCGCCGAAGACTGCGCCGATGGTGGTGGCGATCTCGAGGAACATGCCGATGCGAACACTTGAGAAACCTTCGCGCACATAGGCGGCTGCCGCTCCCGAAGAGGTGGCGATGACGGAGATCAGCGACGCTCCGATGGCATAGCGGATGTCGACGTGGAACACCACGGTGAGCAGAGGCACGAGCACGACACCGCCGCCGAGGCCAGTGAGTGCTCCCAACAGCCCAGCCG
Source organism: Granulicella sp. L56 (assembly GCF_009765835.1). NCBI lineage: Bacteria > Pseudomonadati > Acidobacteriota > Terriglobia > Terriglobales > Acidobacteriaceae > Granulicella > Granulicella sp. L56. The sequence continues at coordinate 1,279,759 of NZ_LMUS01000006.1, forward strand.
CAATCGATCCGGCAAAGACAAGCAGGGTGAACAACAGTACCGGCAATGTCGCTAAGTGCTCGATAAACAGAACCTGATGAAACTAATTTAGTTTGATGATTAAACAGAGACGACCGCAAGCAGTTATGCAATAACTTTGTGTCGGAATCTACCGTCAAACATCCAACACGATATGGGTAACCCCTGGACATTGGCAGATATTCCCTCGCAAGCGGGCAAGCGCATCCTGATCACCGGGGCGAACAGCGGCATCGGCTATCATGCCGCCTTCACTCTCGCACGCAAGGGGGCGCACGTCATTCTCGCCTGCCGCGACCGCCGCAAGGGCGAGGCCGCCTTTGCGCGTCTGGACTCCGAAGCTCCGGGGACCGGCACAGAGCTGGCCCTCCTCGATCTGGCCTCGTTGGCCTCAGTGCGCGAGTTCGCCGCTCGCCAGCTCGATCTTGGCCACCCCATCGATATCCTCATCAACAATGCCGGGGTGATGGCGCCGCCGACGCGCCAGCAGACGGTAGATGGCTTCGAGCTGCAGTTCGGCACGAATGTTCTGGGCCACTTCGCCCTTACCGGGTTACTGCTTCCTCTGCTGCAAAAGGCTGTTGCCGAAGCGCCACGCATCGTCACCATTGCATCGATCGCCCATAAGCGTGGGCGGCTGAACTTCGACGATCTGCAATACAAGCAAAATTACGCTCCCATGAAGACGTACCAGCAATCGAAGCTGGCGAACCTGATGCTCGCGTTGGAGATGGAACGCCGGTTGCGTGCCTCAGGCTCAACCATTCTGAGCGTCGCGGCGCATCCGGGAATCGCCAACACCAATCTCTTTCAGACTGGGCATCACTCTGCGGTCGAGAATGCTGTTCGCAGAGTGATGGGGCATCTCATCGGCGCGTTTCTCAACACTGAGGCGGAAGGCGCGCTGCCTACGCTGTATGCGGCAACGTCTTCCGCAGTGACGGGCGGCGACTACTATGGCCCGCAGGGCTTTCAGGAGATGTCTGGCGAGGAGATTGGGCCCGCAAAGATAATGCCGCAGGCAAACGATACAGCGGCAGCGGCGCGTCTGTGGGATGTTTGTGAGGAGCTTTCGGGCGTTAAGTTTTTATAGAGGCCATCGCCGCTCGCGATACGGATGGCAAAATCCTCTTCTGCCGTCGCTGCTTTCGCATATACTCATCCGGGTAACGGGCCCCGTAGTGACAGGTATCTCCAATGGAGTTCACTGAGACACTTTTGGCCCAGCAGCAGGTGGTTCGCCTGCAGGCATTGCTGGAGGCAAGCCGTCAGATACACTCGACCATCGAGCTGGACGAGGTACTGTGCATTGCGCTTCAAATCGTTGTTCGTGAGCTTGAGCTGGCGGGTGCGTTCTTTACTGCGTTCGGGCAAACATACGGCGATGTTCCAGCCGATCTGAAAGAGTCGCTGAGTGTAGGTGAAGCTGCATCGCTGATGGCTGGCGATTCGTGGCTGCGGTTTCCGCTTTGCGATAAGCAGAAGAGCCGCTTCGCAGACCTTGTCGTCCTGCTGCCTGAGGGGCGCGCACTGGACCTGGACGAGATCGATTTTCTGGAAGCGCTTTCGATGCAGGCCGCGGTCGCCATCGAGAACGCCCGGTTCCATGTGCGCACCGTCGAGTGGCAGCGCATCGAGAGCGATCTTGCATCGGCGCGGCTGGTTCAGCAGAGCCTGCTTCCGCAAGAGATGCCGCGGGTCCCCGGCTATACTCTTGCCGCGCGCTCGGTGACCTGCTACGAAGTGGGCGGCGACTATCTTGATATTGTCACGATGCCTTCTGGCGACATTGCGATTGTTCTCGGTGATGTTGCGGGCAAGGGGCTGACGTCTGCCCTGGTGGGCATGTCGTTTCGTTCGGCGTTCCGTGCGATGTTGCAGGCTGACCTTTCGCTGGCCGAGATTGCGACGCGGATGAACCTGCTTCATTACAACGAAGGCGCGGAGTCTCGGCGCCGCTATGTCACGGCATTTCTGCTGTGGCTCAGTCCCGGCAGCAATACGATTGAGGTAGTCAATGCAGGGCACAATCCAGCGTTCTTGATGACGGGAGACCATAAGCTGCATAAGATTGCGGCCTCGGGAACACCGATTGGAATGCTTCCCTTCTCGACCTATCTGGCCGAAAAATATGTGCTTGGAAGCTCGGCGAGACTGCTAGTCTACACAGACGGATTGACCGAGGTGTTTCGCGGCGAAGAGGAGTTTGGGGAAGAGCGTCTTCTTCAGGCCTTCTCCGATTGCGCGGAACGAACCCCGGAGGCAACGCTGACTTCGTTGTGGAACACGCTGGAGCGGTTCTCCGAGGGACAAGAGCAGACCGATGACATGACCGCACTTGTACTGTCGAGAGATCCTCATCACGGAGATTGCCAATGACAGAGAACAATCCGGGCATCATCGAACTTCACATTCCGTCGCGGCTGGGCTACGAAAAGATAGCCATGAATACTGCCGCGAGCACAGCCCGGATGATGGGCTTTACCGACGAACGCGTCGAAGACCTGAAGACCGCCGTGGCCGAGGCCTGCATCAACGCCATGGAGCACGGCAATAAGTTTGACGAGTCGCTCAGTGTCGGGGTCATCCTATCGATGAGTGATGACTCGCTCGAAGTGAAGGTGGTCGACACCGGCGCAGGCACTCAGGGCCATGGAACGGCGCCTGACATCGACAAGAAGATGCATGAAGAGGAGAAGGCACGCGGCATGGGCATGTTTCTGATCCAGGCCCTGGTCGATGAGGCGGAGTGGGTCAGTTCGCCGCCGACCGGAAGCTATGCACGCATGGTCATCCGTCTTCATCCCGCAAGCGAATCGCTCGAAAGGAAATAAGCCATGCAGGAAAAAAGCACGCAGGTAAGACTGGACGAGGTGCCATGCGGTACAGGTGCTGCCATCACGGTGCTCCGCTTTGCGGGCGACATCACGAGTGCCTCACAAGCCGCGGTGCTCGGCACCTACCAGGCACTGCCGGAAGACGTGCATCGCATTCTGCTCGATTTCTCAAAGGTGGAGTATCTCAATTCGAGCGGCATCGCTCTCGTCATTCAATTGATGATCGCGGCCAGTAAACACGGCCAGACCATCAAGACGTTTGGCCTCTCGCCGCACTTTCAGAAGGTCTTCACCATGGTGGGCATCACGAAATACACCAGCCTTCATCCGGATGAGCAGGCCGCGTGCGCTGCGTTTACGGCTTGATGCGCGATTTGACCGACTATAGCTGTCCCCTCCGGGTGTCCTCATGCAAGTCGGGAAGGAACGCAGATTCCCTTCGGGAATGACAAACAAGGGAAGCGACACCTGAGAGGAAATAGCTGTAGAGAAAGCCGAGCACCGAGGCTCGAGCGGCTCAGGTCACAGCCATGACCGGCTCTACGTGCGTGACGGTCTTTGGCTCGCTGCTGCGCTCGATTCGAAGCACGAGAATGTCGTCTTCCTGTCCGAACTCCTGGGCTGCTGTCGCCAGCTCGGCGGCAGTGATGGGATGGCTCAACATCCGGTCGATGCGCTCGAACCCAAACAGCAGGCCATGCTGGTTCTGCGCCTCTGCGATTCCGTCGGACATCAGCATCAGCGTATCGTCCATCTTCAATTTGAAGTACATCACGGGAAACTCGGTGCCGGCCACAATGCCCAGCGGGAGCGAGCCTTCCATCTGCATCTCCCGCCCGTTGAGATAGGGAGGAAGGTGGCCAGCATTCGCGAGCGTCACCATGCCATCGGCTGCGATGCGCAGCATCAGGCAGGTGGCGCTGGCGTGTTCGCGGTCGCACAGCTCCGCGTTGAGTGAGTTCAATACGCTCAATGGATCGGAGTCGTGCTGCACGGTGGAACGGATCGCGCCGACGATCAGTGCCACCAGCATTCCCGCCTGCAGCCCTTTGCCGGTCACGTCTCCCACCACGATCAGCACGCTGCCGTCATGCTCGCCGGGAATGATCTGGAAGAAATCGCCGCCAACCTCGCGTGCGGGGCGGTACTCGCTCTCGATGCTCAATCCCGCGATGGTCGGCGACTTCTCGGGGATCAGTACCTGCTGCACATGCTGCGCCTGCTTGATCTCGAGCCGCCATTGCTCCTGCCTGCGCTGCGAGTGCAGAAAGCGCCGCGACAGCATGACCGTGACCAGCAGCAGCGAAAGCATGGTGGAGACGGTGCCCAGCGAGATCTGGAAGCCGAAGAGCGAGAACTCCGTCGGGACATGAATCAGGCGCAGCTCATGTTGATACTGCGAGATCGCGGCCAGCAGCACAGCGGGAAGCGCCAACCATCCCTCGGCTCCGTGCCTGCGGATGCCTTGATAGGTCACCCAGAAGAGCAGCACCGCCAAGGCGAGTTTCACCACCAGAAGAAACGGCACCAGATAGGTTGCCGCATGGACAGGAATTAACTGTCCATAGAGAGGAGGACGCAGCAACGCTGTTCCCATCGCCAGCAGAAGCACGAAACCCCACACCTCCCGATGCAGCCTGCCCATGCGCTCCAGACGAAACCAGTAGCCCCAGAAGACGACCCACAGGCCGATGCGTACCGGTGTCAGGATGTCGTCGATCAGAATGACGCTGGGCGACTGGCCGATCAACGCTGTGAAATTTACGAGGAGGACAATCGAGTTGCCGATCAGGGTAATCAGCGAGACAAGCGCGAGCCAGCGATAGGCTGCCTCCGTGCGGTCGAGCGAGAAGAGGCTCAGGGCCACGGCCAGGGCCAGCAGCAGGATCAACATTTCCAGAAAGCCACTGCCTACGCCGTGAGCGACGTCGTCCCAGCCTAAGCGAATCTGTGCCGCAATCGCCGAGGCGTGTCCCAGCACAGGAGGCTCGTGCAGGCCGCCTGCATCGGGGCTATTGAAGGGAGTGGCGCTATCCATCCACATGCGAATCGCAAGTGTGATGCGGCCGCTGCGAAGATCGGGCGGCAGACGAAAGGCGCGGGGAAGCGTGCTGTAGGCGGTGACTCCATGGGAGGTGAACTTGCCGAAGGTGCCGATCGGCTGGCCGTTGACGTAGACCTGGTAGGCGTCGTCGGCGTTGTCGGGCATCTTCAACGCCAGCGGATCGTCCGCTCCCTGCACATCGATGGTCAGCCGATACCATGCGTAGCCGGAGTAGCCCGCGAAGCCGCGGTCGGTCCAGCCGGGAATGTATCCGCTGCTGCCCAGCGTGGCGTCCGCCGTACCGGGCGGCGGCGTCAGGTCCATCTCGGTCCAGCCGGAGTCGTCAAAGCCCGGCTGGGCCCAGGCCATGTTATCGCCGGTGTGAAACCTCCAGGGGCCGGAGAGCTCTACCGCCGCATTGCCCAGCGTGACCTGCATGCCAACAGAGCTGTTTTGTGCCGCGAGCAGTTGACCGCCGCATGGCAGCAACAACAAGAGGCATAGCCAAAAACGGCGCATAGGCAGACCTCCTGAAAGCAATCACGAAGGCAGACGGAAGACGGCTCAGGAGAACAGCGATGCGCGAAGTGCGCGCGATCGTTCGCCGTAGAGCAGGCAGCCGAAGAACAAGATCCCGGTGGACAGCAGCACCATCGACCGCGGCTCGGGTGTCAGAACCGTCGCCGTCACGGAACCAGTGGGGAAATCGGTCGGAGGAACGACACCGTCTTCGGTGATGAAGAAGTAGTCACCGTTATGGATGACTCCATCGGAGAAGCCCAGATCGTACGATCCGTTTGCAGGATTCACGGGACAGTCTGTCGCGCTGAAGATATTGTCGGAGAGCGCAGGCGCACAACTCGCGGGCTGCCCGGTCAACACGCCGCCGCTCGGGAAGGAGAAGTCCAGGCCAGTCCAGGCCAGTCCCGATACGTTGCGCCCCGCGAAGCATCCGTCCGCCGTCATGCCCGACGGCAGCTCGCCGGCGATACAGGCAGTGAAGGAGACGCTGAACGAGGTTGAAGAGATGGGAAAGAGCGGATAAGAAGGGTCCGTCGGGGGCGTCGGGTCCAGAACCTTGATATGAAAGTCCACAGGATCTGCTTTAGCCAGACCTGTGCATCCAAAAACCAATGCGATTAAAACCAGACAGTGAAGAGCTTTCATGGCTGACTCCTTTTCTCTTTTCTCTCAAAATTTCTCTTGATGTCTCACCGTGAAAAGAGGGGAGGAAAGATCGGGGGGCCGGCACGTGAGACGACTTCTATGAAACCCACTATAGGAGTACTCTTTACGCGAGTCAATCAAATCATCTCGTCGAGAATCATAGACAACGACAAAGGCAAGAACGAAATACAGGGGTCTCTCCGCTCCGGTCGAGATGACGTGGGGTTGCAGTTTGGTGGCTCCTATCGAAAGCGTGAGTGCTTGCGGTGAGGCGCGCCAGCGGAGCCGCAGGGACGGTAGTATGTCAGGCAGAAATACTTCGATGTTTGCAGGCAGCACGAAGCGGTCGCGCCGTATCGGCCATTGATCAAAACCAGCTAAAATTTTCTGAAGAATTGGGAGCAATCCTCTGTGGACCAGGCCTCTGCCGACGAAGTGACCGCCAACCTGCGCAAACGCTGGCTGCTGCTTCTGCCCGCGGTCTTTGTGACCTACAGCCTTGCCTATCTCGACCGTGCCAACTACGGATTCGGCGCGGCGGCGGGGCTGGCCACGACGCTGCACATCACCGATTCGCAGACCGCGCTGCTGGGCTCGCTCTTCTTTCTGGGATACTTTTTCTTCCAGGTACCGGGCATCGCCTATGCGCGACGCAGGAACACCAGCAAGCTGATCTTTTTCACGCTGATCGTATGGGGCGTGCTGGCAGCGCTGACCGGCGTCATCCGCAGCTTCTGGCTGCTGGCCATCGACCGCATGTTGCTGGGCGTCGCGGAGAGCCTGATCTTTCCCGCGATGCTGCTTCTGCTGACCAACTGGTTCACGCGCTCGGAGCGTTCGCGCGCCAACGCTATTCTGATCCTCGGCAACCCCGTCACCATCCTGTGGATGTCGGCCATCACCGGCTTCCTCATCCGCTCATTCGGCTGGCAGATGACGTTTATCCTCGAAGGCGCTCCCTCCATCGTATGGGCCTTTGTCTGGTTGCTGATCGTCCGCGACCGACCTGAAAAGGCGTCGTGGATGAGCGCTGAGGCAAGTGCATCTCTGCGCCGTCAGCTCGCCGCCGAGCAAGCGGCGTTGCCTAAAGTGGGCAGCTTGAGCAAGGCCCTCCTGCGACCTGACGTGCTTCTGCTCTCGGCGCAATATTTCTGCTGGAGCCTCGGCGTCTACGGCTTTATTCTCTGGCTGCCCACCATCATTCGCCAGGGCAGTTCTCTGGGCATCGGAGCTACCGGCCTGCTGAGTGCGATACCGTACCTGCTCGCCGTGCTGACGATGATTCTGGTGGCCTATCTCTCGGACAAGAGCCTGCGCCGCCAATCGCTGGTGTGGCCCTTTCTTCTTCTCTCCGGGATTGCTCTGCTTGGCTCTTTCGTCCTGGCCGCGCATAGCTTCTGGCTGGCCTATGGTTGTCTCATTCTTGCGGGCGGCGCGATGTTTGCGCCCTATGGTCCCTTCTTCGCAATCCTTCCTGAGATTATTCCCAGCAATGTCTGCGGCGAGGCGATGGCGTTGGTCAACAGCTTCGGAGCGCTGGGAGCATTCTTCGGCTCGTGGATCGTGGGCCTGCTGCAGGCACGTACCGGAAATGCGCGTGCGGGTTATCTTTTGATGGCCATCTCCCTGATCGTCTCCGGATTTATCATGATCCTCGGGTTCGGCAAGCCTGCGCCTGCAAGCACACGACAGTTGGATGAAGTTAGTCTTGATGCAGAGATCGCTGCCCCACGCATACCATAAACAGAGCAAGCCAACCCGGAGCCAACAACATCCCACCGATCCCCATCACGTCCATTCTTGAGAGCCCCGGCTTCGATCACAGCGCCGTGAAGACGCACGCCGCCGGTCCGCAGGGCGCACTGCCCATCACGCCCGAGATGCTGCTCACCCAACCCTCCGGCAATCTCTTCGGCCTGAGCCAGAATGCTGGCATGGGATGGGAGCCGCGACGGCTGCTCGACCCGGAGTTCCTCATCCTGAGCACCCATGGCGGTGTCCGCGCCGCTGACGGCACGCCCATCGCGCTGGGCTTCCATACCGGACACTGGGAGGTGGGCCTGCTGGTCTCCGAGGCCGCACGCGAGCTGCGCGCGCAACACTGCATCCCCTTTGCCGGGGCCTGCACCGATCCCTGCGATGGCCGAACGCAGGGCACCGAAGGCATGTTCGACTCGCTGCCGTATCGCAACGACGCCGCAATCGTGCTGCGACGCCTGATGCGTTCGCTGCCTACGCGAAAGGGAGTCCTCGGCGTCGCCACCTGCGACAAGGGCCTGCCCGCCATGATGATGGCGCTGGCCTCCTCGGGTAAAGTTCCGAGCATCCTTATCCCCGGAGGGGTCACGCTGCTGCCTGACGACGGCGAAGATGCAGGCAAGGTGCAGACCATTGGCGCACGCTTCGCGCAGAAGCAGATCACGCTGGAGTATGCCGCCGACATCGGCTGCCGCGCCTGTGCGTCGCCCGGTGGAGGCTGCCAGTTTCTCGGCACTGCGGCCACCGCGCAGGTTGTAGGCGAAGCGCTTGGCCTCTCTCTGCCGCACACTGCGCTTGCGCCATCGGGCCAGCCCATCTGGCTCGACGCCGCGCAACGCTCTGCCCGCGCTATTCTGCGCATGACTCAAACTGCGATGGGGACGAATGAAGTTCTCACAAGTGCGGCCATTCAAAACGCGATGGTGCTGCACGCTGCCTTCGGCGGCTCGACCAACCTGCTGCTGCATCTGCCCGCCATTGCACATGCCGCCGGACTGCCCCGACCAACTGCCGCAGACTGGACGGAGGTCAACCGCAATACGCCGCGGCTGGTTGATGCGCTGCCCAATGGACCTCGTCACTTCGCCACCGTGCAGGTCTTCCTCGCTGGAGGCGTGCCTGAGGTCATGCTGCATCTGCGACGTGCCGGGCTGCTCGACACCAGCGTCAAGACTGTTGCAGGAACCACGCTCGACGAGTGCCTGAACTGGTGGCAGGACAGTGCGCGCCGCCGTCAGCTCAAAGAACAATTGCTCGCGCAAGACGGCATCGACGCCGACGACGTCATCATGTCTCCTGATGTCGCTCGCGCTCGAGGGCTGACCTCGACTGTTTGTTTTCCTTCCGGCAATCTTGCTCCTGAGGGCAGCGTCATCAAGAGCACTGCCATCGACCCTTCGCTTATCGACGAAGACGGAGTCTATCGGCATCGCGGAGCTGCTCGCGTCTTCATCACCGAGACCTCCGCTATTCAGGCCATCAAGGCCGGGACTGTGCTCGAAGGCGATGTGATGGTGCTGATCTGCGGTGGCCCTCTCGGTGCGGGGATGCAGGAGATCTATCAGATCACTGCCGCGCTCAAGGCCCTTCCCCACTGCAAACATGTTGCGGTGCTGACCGACGCTCGCTTCAGCGGAGTCTCCACTGGAGCCTGCATCGGCCACATCTCTCCCGAAGCTCTGGCTAACGGCCCTATTGGCCGTATTCACGATGGCGACATCATCGAAATTGTCGTCGATCGCAACGCCCTCGCCGGAACCGTCGACCTCGTCGGCGAGAAGGGCGAACTCTTTTCTTCCGAAGAAGGCAACAAGCGCCTCTCTGCCCGTCCGCCACGACCTGATCTCGCACCGCACCCAGCGCTTCCAAACGATACTCGTCTGTGGGCCGCGCTGGTGCAGGCAAGCGGCGGAGTCTGGGGCGGATGCGTCTACGACACCGAAATGATCCTCGCTCGGCTCGCTTCATCGACATCCAAAACAGAAAGGTCAGATACGTGAGACTCTATCGCACTCAGCAAGGCCCCTACCTCCTCAACGACAACTTCTACTACCTCATCGAAGACACGTCGTGGGATGCATTGATCACCCGCGAAGACCTGCACGACTTCTGCCGCTCCGTCGTCGAGCGCGGCGAACGCACGAAGGCATTTGCCTATGGCACCCTTCTGGCGCCGATCGAGAACCAGGAGGTCTGGGCCGCCGGAGTGACTTACTACCGCAGCCGCAGCGCGCGCATTGAAGAGTCGAAGGACGCAGGCGGCGGCGACTTCTACGATCGCGTGTACTCCGCTGCGCGCCCCGAGCTCTTCTTCAAAGCGACAGGCGCTCGCGTCGTCGGCCCCAACAGCAACGTAAAGATTCGCAGTGACGCTACGTGGTCGGTGCCTGAGCCTGAGCTTACGTTGCTGATCAGCCCCAAGGGAACGATCCTCGGCTACACCATCGGCAACGATATGAGCTCGCGCGACATCGAGGGCGAAAACCCGCTGTATCTTCCCCAGGCCAAGGTCTATGACGGAAGCTGCGCGCTCGGCCCCTGCATTCTCGTCAACCCCGAGCCCCTGCCGGCAGCGACTCGCATTGCCATCCAGATTGTGCGTAACGGCGAGACCGCCTTCTCCGGCAGCACTTCTCTCTCGGAGCTGAAGCGCGATCCTAAAACTCTGGTCAGCTTCCTCTTCCGCGACAACAGCTTTCCGAAGGGCTGTTTTCTCATGACCGGCACCGGCATCGTTCCACCCGACTCCTTCACGCTCGCCAGCGGAGACCAGATTCGGATCGTAATCGATCCCATCGGCACCCTCGCCAATGATGTAGGCTGAGTTACCCTGCGCCGCGAAAGTTAGCAGGAAAGGGTGCACCACTGCGATACTTAAAAAGAAGTCGAATCATCCTTTAAAAGAGTCAAATCACTAAGCCGATGGCGATCACCTCCTCCCCAAAATCGGGCTCGTTCGAACGCACGCTGGCAAGTGCGCGTTCTACCATGCTCTTTAGCGAAGTGGTGCGGCTCGCGATCGACAGCTTTCGCGCCAATAAGATCCGCTTTTTGTTGACGATGCTCGGCATGGTCATCGGCTCGGCCTCCATCATCCTGGTCGTTACCATTGGCAAGACCGGCAAGCAATATGCCTTAAATGAACTCACCAGCATCGGTCCCAACAAGGTCGAGATGCAGTATGTCGGCGGCACCATTGCCGGGCCGAACAATACCACCACCCCCGACCTGATGACCTACGAGGACATGAATGCTGTCCTCGAACAGGTGCCGGACATCGTCGCTTCGTCGCCGATGCTTGAGGTCCATTACAACGTCGGCATCGGCGGCGGCGTCACCAAGGACGCCATGCTGCTGGGGGTCTCGCCGGAGTACAAGAAAGTACGAAACCTCGAAGTGGTTGCAGGGCGGTTCTTCGACGATCAGGACACCGTCACCCGCACCAAGGTCGCCGTCATCGTCGAGCCCTTCGCCAAGGCGCTGTTCGGCAGCAGCGCTGGAGCGATCGCCCACAACATCACGGTAGAGGGAATCCCGTTCGTCATCATCGGCGTCTTCAAGGAAAGCGTCGCCACCTTCGGCCTCTCGGAGATCAGCGAGCAGACGCTGCTCGTGCCCTATCCTGTCGCTCGCTACTTTACCGGCAGCGACAAGGTGAAGGAGATCTTCTTCACGATGCGCGACCCGGCAGACGTGCTTCCAGCATCGAAACAGATTCTGGCAATCATCAAGAGCCGCCATCGGTCGTCCTCTGCCTACTTTCCGTTCATCATGACGGGATTTCTGAGCATCATGGCAAAGATCGCCGACATGCTTACCATTGTGCTGTCTTTGGCTGCCGGGATCACGCTGATCGTCAGCGGCGTCGGCATCATGAACAGCATGTTGGCGAACGTGCAGGCCCGCCTCAAGGAGATCGGCATCCGCAAGGCCCTGGGCGCCACCAGCCTTGAGATTCGTATGCAGTTTCTTACCGAGGCTGTATTCCTCTCGCTGGCCGGAGGGCTTGTCGGCACCGTGCTGGGGCTGGCGCTGCCACTTTCGGTTAGCCTGCTGACGCCCTACAAAATTCCTATCAGCCTCTGGTCAGCGGTGATCGCTCTTGGCACTTCCATGCTGGTCGGCATTCTCTTCGGAACACTCCCGGCCAACCGCGCGGCAAAGCTCGACCCGGTGCAGACCCTCAAGTACGAGTAACTTCCCGAAGAAAGACGAAATACAGGGGTCTCTCCACTCCGCAACAGACGATGGAGCTGTCCGTTGCTCCGGTCGAGATGACGTGAATGGCGAAGTTGCGGATAGAGTTTCTGGACAGTTTTCTGGCTTTGCCCAAAACAAAAAGCGCATCTACCTTCGTGGATAAATCCTCGAAGGCAGATGCGCCTTTCAAAGCGATAAAACGAACTACTCGGCTGCGGCGACTGCTTCGGCTTCGGGCTGATCGCCCTTGACCGTGACCTTGATGTGGCTGGTCACTTCGCGATGCAGCTTGACCGGCACATGGTACTCGCCGATGGTCTTGAGCGGCTCTTCAAGCGAGATCTTGCGGCGGTCGATCTTGAAACCCTTCTCTTCGAGCTGGTGCGCGATGTCGCCCGAGGTGACCGAGCCAAAGAGATGCTCGTGCTCGCCGACCTTGCGCTCGAATACCAGTTCGACTTCGTTGAGCTGGTTGGAGAGTCCCTCCGCCTCGGTCTTCTCCTTGGCGGACTTGCGGATGGCAGAACCCTTCATCTGTTCGATGACTGCCTTGTTGGCGGCGTTCGCTTCGATCGCGAGCTTGCCCGGCAGCAGATAGTTGCGCCCGTAGCCGTCAGCGACTTTAACCACATCGCCACGGTGTCCGAGCTTGTTTACGTCTTCCTTCAGAATGACTTCCATTGCAGTTTCTCCGATTCCTGTCTGGCGTATCTCGTAGGCCAGCCTTGCGTGACTCGTAAAGCCCGGCTTGCGGGCAACTAGAAGCGTGCGGCAAAGGCAAGCAGGGCGATGTTGCGCGATTGCTTGATCGCCAGGCTCAGGCGGCGCTGGTGGCGTGTGCAAACACCGGTCAGGCGGCGCGGAACGATCTTGCCGCGCTCTGCCACGAAGCCCTGCAACAGGCGGACATCGCGGTAGGAGATGGCGTCGATCTTCTCGGTGCAGAACTTGCAGACCTTCTTGCGACGGAAGAACTTGCGGCCGCCAGGGCCGCCCGATCCGCCGGGACGGGGTGTGCGGGGAGCGCCTGCTCCGGGGCCGGAATGTCCCCCAGCGTGTGCGGGACGGGAGGATGGTGCCTGCTGCTCAGATGCTTGCGGTGTGCTGGTTTCGTCAGCCATGTGTGTTTCCTCTCAGATACGTTGTGCCTTCACCCGCTCCAGACCCGCGATGGAGTCTCTGAACACCCGGCCTGAAGGCCGAACGGAAGTGGGATCGAGCGATTCGTAGTACGTTGCGCGATGCGGCGACAAGCGGCATCGCAGATCTTGTGGCGCTGAAGCTAAACGGCAGCGTTCTCGGAAGGCGCCTCGGCGGCGACCGTCTCAGGAGCGGCTGCGGGAGCTTCCGTGGCGACCGTCTCGGGAGCGGCTACAGGAGCTTCCGGTGCGGCAACGGCATCCGGTGCGGCGGCAGGTGCCTGCGGTGCCTGAGCAACCGGCTGTGCGCTGCGCTTGACCTTGGAGTCGCGCAGGGCCTTGACCTTGGCGAGACGCTTCTCTTCTTCGTCCATGCGCACGGTGATGAACTTGATCACCTGCTCGGAGACGCGGAGGCGACGCTCGATCTCTGCGATCAGCGAGCCTTCGGCGGCGATGTTCAGCAGGATGTAGAAGCCGTCGTTGAACTTGCGAACGGTATAGGCGAGCCGGCGGCGGCCCATCTTCTCGACGCTCTTGACCTCGCCGCCACCACCGGTGACGTTGGCCGAGAAACCTTCGATGAGCTTGTCGATCTCTGCTTCTTCAACGTCCGGACGGACGATGAACATAATTTCGTAAGTGCGATTCATTCGTTTACTTCTTTCTGCGAAGTTCTGCTTCGCACCGTGCCAGCGTGTCGTTTGCCGGAGCGGTTTGGAAAATCAACTGGTACTACTTCCCGTTCGGCCCTTCCGTCCCCTTCTCGGGTTCGTCTGGCCGGCGGTTGAACTCGTTCATCGCAGCGCCAACCCCTTTGGTCAGCACCACCTCGACAGCGCTGCGTGCGCGGTCGAGCACTTCATCCAACACCGCAAGCTCCTGCTTGCGGAACGGCGACAGCAAATACTCCTTGCCGCCTGCTTTGATCTCTCTGCCATCCTCGAGCGCCGGTTTCCCAACGCCGATGCGGATGCGCAGCCACTCTTCCGTGCCAAGCACGCCCGAGATCGACTTCACCCCGTTATGCCCGCCCGCCGATCCACGCTCGCGGATGCGAATCGTGCCCAGTGGAATCGCCAGTTCGTCATACAGGACGATCAGGTCCGACGACGGAACAGCAATGTCCAACTCTCGAACCAGCGCGGCCACCGAAAGCCCGCTCAGGTTCATGAAGGTCTCAGGCTTCGCCAGCAGAACCTCTTCGCCTGCCAGCGTTGCCTTCGCGGTAAGCGCTCGTCCCCGCCGGTTGGTGAGCGACACGCCGCAATCGTCTGCGATGCGGTCTACCGCAAGATACCCGGCGTTGTGCGGTGTGAACTGATACTCAATCCCGGGGTTGCCGAGTCCGACAATCAGCTTCACGCGAACGCTTCCCTTCCAAACATTGCGATGGCGGCCTTGAAGCTGACTCTCCGCTTCAAGGCCGCCGTCACACTACTTCTTTTTAGCATCGGCAGCCGGAGCAGCTTCCGCATCCGTCTTGCCCTTCTTGGCCACTTCCGGCTCGGTCGGGGCAGCGGCAACAACCTCAGCCGCAACCTCTTCCTTGACTGCCGTTACGTGGGCAACGGTTGCATTCTCATCGCCGAGGAACTTGATGCTGCCCGAGTGGGGCAGGTCGGAGACGCGAATCACGCCATGCAGCTCGAGGCCCGAGACATCGACATCAAGATGGCTCGGAATATCGTTCGGGAGGCACTCAATCTCGACCTCGCGCAGAACGTGATCCAGAATGCCGCCCTGGTTCTTCACACCGGCCGAGGTGCCGGTCAACTGGATGGGCACGGAGACGCGCATCAGCTTGTCCATCGCGATCCGCTTGAGGTCGATGTGCAGCAGCTTGCCCTTGATGGGCTCACGCTGCCAGTCGACGATCATGGCCTTGACCAGTGCCGCGCCTTCGACGTTCAGGTCGAAGATGGTGTTGTGACCGGAGTCCGAGTGCAGAATCTTGGTGATGGCCCTGGGGTCGACGGTGACCGCGACTGCATCCTGGCCTGCGCCATAGACGACCGCAGGAATCTTGCCGGCTACGCGAACGCGGCGGGCCGCATTCTTATTGAACTTGCCTTCACGAGGTGTTGCGACTACTGTCTCTGCTGTCTCTGTTGCCATAACGAAACTTCTTCCTTTCGGGCACGAGGTTGAGCCTCGCTCCCTTTACCGCTCGTTGCAATAAAACCGCTAGTTGAACAGCGTACTGACGCTGGTCTCCATATGAATGCTCTCGATGGCGCGTCCCAACAGCCCGGCGATCGAAAGCACTTTAATCTTCGGCACCCGCAACGCATCTTCGCGCAGCGGAATGGTATTGGTCACGATCAGTTCTTCCAATCGTGAATTTGCGATGCGCTCAACGGCCGGTCCGGACAGCACCGCATGGGTCGCGCACGCATAAACTTTTTCCGCGCCCTGTTCGAGCAGCGCATCCACCGTCTTCACCATGGTTCCGGCGGTGTCGATAATGTCGTCGAGGATCAAACACGTGCGGCCCTTTACGTCGCCGATCACGTTCATCACCTCAGTCACATTAATGTCGGTCCGCCGCTTGTCAACGATGGCCAACGGTACATCCAGCTTCTTGGCGAAGAATCTCGCCCTTTCCACGCCGCCCGCATCGGGCGATACCACGGTCAGGTTCGGCAGCTCCAGGTCCCGGAAGTAGCTCACCAGCACCGGGCTGGCAAACAGATGGTCCACCGGGATATTGAAGAAGCCTTGAATCTGTGCTGCGTGAAGATCGACCAACAACGCCCGGTTTGCACCAGCCGTCGTGAGCAGATCGGCAACCAGCTTCGACGTGATCGCTACGCGGGGCCGGTCCTTGCGGTCCTGTCTCGCATAGCCGTAGTACGGCATCACCACCGTGATTCGCCCGGCTGATGCGCGCTTCAGTGCGTCCATCATAATCAGCAGCTCAACAAGATGCTGATCGACAGGGAAGCAGGTAGGCTGCACCAGAAAGACGTCCGCGCCGCGAACGTTTTCGAGCAGTTGAAAATGAACCTCGCCGTCGGAGAATCTCTGCAACCGGGTCTCGCCCAGCGGCACACCGACGAACTTGCAGATCTCATCGCACAAGGCGGGATTAGCCGATCCGCAAAAAATCTTGATGCGCTTGCTCTCGCTCAGCTTTCCGGAGCGCTTTTTTTCCGGGGCCGTCTTGCTTTGTCCGCTTTGGGCGGCTTGCGTCGGTGCAGACTGGGAGTCAAGCTCCTCAGTCTGCCCTGAAATAGGGGAAAGAACTGCAGTCGTGTCTTGTTCGTTCACGTTGAAACCCTCCAGGCTGGTTGACCTTGGTAGTTCCTGCTGCCTTGTCTCGCGGAGCCTTGTTGCGGCCCCGTAGGTCTCTCGAAAAATCCTTGTTGCGAATACTGCGAAAGCTAAAGACGATGTTCCTTCAAACTTCTGACTTCTTCATCCGCCACGTTGCTGCGGACCAAAAACCATTCAACTTCTGCGGCACATTGCTGCCGCCAAAAGAACCCTAAATTGATGCCGCATCCGGCGTCGACATTTTGGTTGGGCGACTAGGATTCGAACCTAGACAAAGAGATTCAAAGTCTCTTGACCTACCGTTAGTCGATCGCCCAGTATGCCGCCGGCCCGTTGTTGCCGGCGAAGCTACCCTGCGAACATTCTCTCCCAGTAAGCCGCCCTGGGCAAAGTTTCCGTCAGGAAAGTCCTAACCCCAGCTTGCGTTGCAGCCGACTGGATACGCTGTTGAGCTGCTCGCGCCCCTGCGTCGGACCGGTAAAGTCCAAACAGAGCCGAACCCGAGCCAGAGAGCGCCGCATACAACGCAGGAGCTTCTGAGTCAGTACCCGTCAATAGACGCTTGGTTTCACGCAGGGAGGGATAAGCAGGAAAGACGACCTGTTCAAAGTCGTTTTCAACCCCGGTGCGGACAAGCGAGAGAAGGGTATTCTCCGCGAGACCGTTCGGCACACCTCTCTGAACATCATCAGAGCTCCCCTGTTTTTTCTCAGGATTCAGGTTGCGAACGATACCGGAAGTGCCAGGCTCTGCATACAAGGACGCATAAGCGAGACTCAACTCCATA
This sequence comes from Granulicella sp. L56, assembly GCF_009765835.1. Classification (NCBI taxonomy): domain Bacteria; kingdom Pseudomonadati; phylum Acidobacteriota; class Terriglobia; order Terriglobales; family Acidobacteriaceae; genus Granulicella; species Granulicella sp. L56. Next base: position 1,296,988 of record NZ_LMUS01000006.1, read on the forward strand.
AGTCTATCGTGTTCAACAGACGCCGTCAATGTCTTCCCCGCTGCCAGCGCATCCCAGTCGCGAAAGGCCTGCGGGGTGGAGACCCCGACATTCGGCACCGCGATCAGGCAGGCTGTTCGCGGCAGATCTGGCAGTGGGACCACCTGCTCTCCACGGCCCAGTCCCAGAACCGCGCCGCCTAGCAGAAACAGTGGAACATCCGATCCCACGGCGGCAGCTAGCTTAAGCCGCGTCGCGCCTGGCAGCGCCAGATTCAGCTCCCGTTCGAGGGCAATCAGCGCAGCGGCAGCGTTCGCGCTCCCTGCTCCCATACCGCCCTGGATCGGAAGGTTCTTCTCAATCGAAATTTCAACTTCGGCCGTTATTCCTAACCGTTCAAGACACTGTTCGACGATCTTCCAGGCGGTATTTCTGCCATCGAGCGGAACCCTGGCGTGATTGCTGGTCAATGCAAGACGGGTGCTGACTGCGCGCTGCGCCGTAACTGTAACTACATCATGCAGATCCAGTGTCTGATATAGCGTCGTAAGACCGTGAAAGCCGTCAGCCCGCGCTGGCCCAATCGCCAATCCCAGATTGATCTTCGAGTAAGAACGAACGCGCGTAGCCATCGCCTCTGATTCTAACCGCGCCTTCTTTCATCCGCTTAGCCCTGCGCTGTTGCATCCCTCCTTCGGCTGTAGACGTTGAAAAGAGAATTTTCCTGACAATCAGTAATATGGAGAATATGGCGACAAAGCTCGATGAGATTCTTGCTGACACCCGGCTGAAGGTGGATGCGCGCAAGGCCACGGCAGATTATGCAGCACTGGAACGGAAGGCTGCCGCACACACGCCGCGCGGCTTTGCCGCAGGTCTGCGGAAAGTCGCGGCGAACGGCCCCGCGATCATCTCTGAGATCAAAAAGGCGTCTCCCTCGAAGGGATTGATTCGAGAAGACTTCCATCCGGAGAGCCTGGCCCGGATGTTTGAGGCAGCGGGTGCGGCAGCACTCTCGGTCTTGACCAACGAGGCTTTCTTTCAGGGCTCGCTGGAATATCTAGAAGTCGCCTCGGCAGCAGTGAAGATTCCCTGCCTGCGTAAGGATTTCATGGTCGACCGCTTTCAGGTATTGGAGGCACGGGCTTATGGAGCCGATGCCATCCTGCTGATCGTGGCCGCCCTTAGCGATCAGGTGTTGACCGATCTGCGCGACGAAGCGGAGCGCATGGGCCTCGACGTTTTGTGCGAGATACATGACAGGGGCGAATTGGAACGTGCGGCCCAGTTAGGCTTCAAATTGATCGGAGTCAACAGCCGCGATCTGCGTACCTTCACCGTATCGCCGGAGTTGGTGATCGAGCTGGCCCAGTGGAAGCCAGCCGACGCCATGATGGTGGCAGAGAGCGGTATCGGGTCGGCAGCGGATATTGCGCGGTACAAGGCGGCAGGATATGAGGCATTTCTGGTGGGAGAGGCCTTGATGAGACAGCCGGACCCAGGCGCGGCGCTGACCGCTCTGCTTAACTGCGAATGTTCGGCGGAGATTTAGCCATGTGGATCAAAATCTGCGCCAACACGAACCTGGACGATGCACAAATGGCAGCAGAGCTGGGAGCCGATGCGGTTGGCTTTGTCTTTGCGCCCAGCCGACGCCGGGTCACCGCAAAAGAGGTCGCGCAGATTACACCGCACCTGCCTGCGAGCGTGGAACGAATCGGGGTCTTCGATTCGCTCTATGCAGAAGAGATCGCTGCAGCCGTGCGCGAGGCGGGATTGACTGCGGTGCAGCTTCATGGCGGCGGCGAGCTGGTGCTGGCAAAGCGTCTGAACGAGTTGTTTGAAGGCAAAGTGAGGATCATCCAGACCGTCCACTGGGCTGTCGAAGCGGGTGGCGAAAACGCAAAGGCGGTTCGGCAACGGCTCGACGCGATTGAGGCGGGCAGGATCATCGAACGCGTGCTGATCGATTCGAAGGTCGGCCAGGCTACCGGCGGAACGGGCGTGTCCTTTGACTGGGCGGCGGCAAGAGATGTTCTGCAGGGCGGTGGCGGGCGCTTGAAGATGATTGTGGCAGGCGGCCTGCGTCCGGACAACGTCACAGAGGCCATCACTCAACTGAACCCATGGGGCGTGGATGTGGCCAGCGGCGTCGAAAAAAGCCCGGGACGGAAAGACCCCGAGAAGCTGCGCGAGTTTATCCGAAACGCTCGGGCGGCAAAGAGCACTGATGTTGAAGCGAAAAAAATCGACGATCAAAGATAAGCAGGAGAGCTTTGGATCGATAAATGGTGGCCATGAGTCTTCTCTGTTGAGCCCCAATCCGATCCAGGGACTTCCTGATGTTCTAGCCAAAGACTTGAGCGTCGTCTTCTGCGGAATCAATCCGGGGATGAGCTCAGCGGCAGTCGGCTACCACTTCGCCAGCCGCAGCAACCGATTCTGGCGAACACTTCACCTCTCCGGATTCACACCAGAACAGTTGCTGCCTCAAAATGCCACCTCCCTGCTCGACTATGGTTTTGGGCTTACCTCAGCGGTAGATAGGCCAACGATCGGCGCTAACGATCTCAGGCGAGATGACTTTATCAACGCGCGCCCTGCACTGGAGCGAAAGGTGAAACGATATGGCCCGCGCTATCTTGCCTTCCTGGGCAAGCCGGCGTGCTCCGCGATCTTCAACCAGCGCGAGGTCCGGTGGGGCAAACAGGCAATGCTCTTTGGCGAAGCTCAGGTCTGGGTGTTACCTAACCCCAGTGGCCTCAACCGGGCATTCACGCTTGAGGGCCTGATCACCGCTTACCGGGAACTCTCCGAGGTGGTGAAGTTGTAGGGAGAAGGGATGCGTGTCTTGCGCCCTCTATTATTCTTATTCTCTTAGACGAGCTGTTTAAAAACTGCCTCTCTTTAGTCAGAAAAACAGACAACAACAAAAACAAGAGCGAAATACAGGGGTCTCTCCACTCCGCTACGCGATGAAACCGCGCGGCTACGGTCGAGATGACGTGGTTAACGAGTTTTTAAAAAGATTCTTAGACGAGTTCGAGCTGGCACCGCGGTGCAGCGCCTTCCAGCTCAAGTAAAAGCCTCTTTCTGTCGAGGCCACCCGCGTAGCCTGTCAGGCTGCCATCGCTTCCGATGACTCGATGACACGGAACCACAATGCTGATGGGATTTCGCCCGTTGGCCAGACCGACGGCACGGATCGCTGCGCGGTTCCCAATTGCATCGGCAAGCTGCGCATAGGTTCGCGTCTCTCCGTAGGGGATGCTGCGAAGAACTTGCCAGACTCTCTGCTGAAAGTCTGTCCCTTCGGGAGCAAGTGGAAGCGTGAACGCCGTGCGACTTCGCCCAAAGTACTCCTGCAACTGAGACACAGCTTGCTCGAAGCCTGAACGCACTCGCGCACCGAGAGCCTCCGGCCTGGGCCCGCGTTTATGTTCCGGCATGTAGAGGCCGCTTAGAACTCCGTCGGTGTTGACCAGCGTTAGCGTCCCCAGCGGTGACTCCAGCAGAAAATGCTCTTTGATGGACATACAAGGTCTCCTTCTCACTCTGTCTCTTCTGGAGGTGAGGCATGAGTGATTCGATTCCTTAGGCTAACTCTGCGCTAGTGCCGGCACACTCCGTAAATGACCTTCAAATTCGACTCTCCATTTGAGGAAGCTCTCTCATCTGACGGAGACGGTAACATTGCCAGCCACCAGTGTCTGAGAGTGGGCTTATCGAAGACCTTCTTATGGGTTCCTCAGTTTCACCGTGAAGTTATAGGTTCCGGCGGCGAGCTCATAGATGTTCTCGCCATGACCGTTTGTCGATGTTTTGACCAACGGGCTCTTTGAGAGCGGATTTCCGTCGATCGCGTACTGCTCCGCCTCGGCATCCGATAATGACAAACGAGCACTCGTGTTTGGAGGGATGGTTACGTTCCACGTTGCACTGCCATCCCTTACCGTCCATTGCGAATGGACCGTGCCGTATCGGGACTCATAAGAGAAGTCCATCTTGCCCAGCCGAGCATCGAAGTTCGGGTGAAGCATGATCGTATGCAGCCCGGCATCTGCGGCAGTCGCGTCGATGCCGGCAGCGTAGCGGTAGAGCCATTCGCCCACGGCTCCGTATGCGTAGTGGTTGAAGGAATTCATGCCGGGATCGGCGATCATCTTGTCGCCGTTCCACCGCTCCCACATGGTGGTGGCACCGTGATCCACCATGTATCCCCACGAAGGATACTGCGTGTTGAGCAGGAGCCGATAGGCAACATCGGCGTGACCGGTGTCGCTGAGTTCCTCCATCAGATATGGCGTACCTAGAAAGCCAGTCCCCAGCTTCCAGCCGTTTGCTTCAATCAGATTGACCAGCCTTGTGGCGGCAGACGCGCGCAGGTTGTCGGGCAGCAGCCTCATGTGCAATGCCAGAACATAACCTGTCTGCGTCTCCACCGGCCCTGTATGTGGCTTGGTTGCGACGTCGGACATGCCTTCATTCGGCTTCATCACTGCACCGACAAATCCATCCGGGTGAACGTAGGCTTGCATGAAGGCCGCTTTGATCTTTTCAAAGAGTTCCGCGTATCTCTGCTCGTCTTCGGTTCTGCCGACGGCGTGGGCCATCTGCTGCATCAGCGAGACGTCGTAGGCCCAGTATGCAGTTGCTACAAGCGCCTGCGACGTCGGACCCTCGGGTGCGAGCCAATCGCCAAAGGCGATTCCTCCCTCGTTTTTCCAGACATAGTCCGGGTTGGCAGCGAGAATGGCTGCGACGTATTTCGACATCGCATCCCAGTTCTGTTGGATGATCTCCTGATCGCCGTTCTGGATCCATGAGGTCCAGGGAACAATGACGCCTGCATCGCTCCATCCGGGTCCGAAGCCTGGATTTTGCTTCGCCGTGCCGGGAGCGTAGATACCGTACATCGCGGTTCCGGTCTGCGTGCCGCGAAGATCGTCTGCATATTTTCGCGAGAAAGCAGTGAGGTCCATATTAAAGGTTGCCGTGCGCCAGAAGACCTGCGCGTCCGCCGTCCATCCCAGGCGCTCATCCCGTTGCGGACAGTCGGTGGGCACACTCAGGAAGTTAGAGCGCTGGCCCCAGAGAATATTGCTCCACAGTTGATTCACTATCGCGTTGCCGGTCTTCATCTCGGCAGTGAGCGGGGCATCAGTATTGAGCGACACCGCCTGTACCGAGCTGAGGCTGGGCGCTTCGGGCAGCCCTGTTATCTCCATGTAGCGGAAGCCGTGAAAGGTAAAGGTGGGTTGATATTCTTCCACTCCCGTTCCTGCCAGAATGAAGTGGTCGGTAGCTTTGGCGTTTCTCAGATTTTCTACATAGAGAGTCCCGTCCGGGTTCAGCAGCTCTCCGAAGCGCAGTTGAACGTTGGTCCCGGCCTTGCCCTGAACGTGGATTCTGGGAACTCCAGCGAAGTCCTGCCCAAAGTCATAGATATAGATACCGGGGCGCGGGATGGTGACCGACTTTGGCTGCAGAACTTGTGTGCCGTGGATCGGTTGGAAGGACTGCCACAGGATCTCCGGCTCGTGAGGCTCGATCAGAGAGACTGAATGCCATTTGGCATCGGAGAAAGAGCTGGTGTCCCATCCCTGTTGATGGCGTCGGGCGTCGTAGGTTTCGCCGTTATAGATCTCTGCAGAGAGGATCGGCGAGCTATCCGCCTTCCATGATTGGTCAGTCGCAATCCAGTCAGCGGTGCCATCGGTGTATGCGACCCTGAGCTGCGCCTTCAGGGCATTCTGCGTATCGCCGTAGTTATTTCCTTGTCCAATCCATTCAAGGGGAGTCGAATACCATCCCGGCGCAAGGTAAGCTCCAATGGCGTTCTCTCCTTTTTGCAGGAGCGCTGTCACGTCGTAGTCCTGATACGTTACGCGCTGGCGGTAGTCGGTCCAGCCCGGTGCCAGAACCTGATCGCCGACGGGCTTTCCGTTCAGGCTGAATTTGTACGCTCCCAACGCAGTGGCGTAGAGCCGTGCGGATGCTATCTGCTTGCTTACACGGAAGCTATGCCGCAACGCCGCAACAGCGGCAGTGGGTAGGGGATCTCCGAGCTTGTCCTGTCCGCCGAACGCATCTTTCTCTGGAGCATATGGAATTGCGCGGCCCCAGTGAGTGTCGTCATAGTTCGCGGTGTACCAATTGCCGGACGCGTTGAATTGCGTCTTCCATTCTCCGTCTCCGGTCTTGATCAGCTTGCTGCTGCCATCAGCCATCTCTATATAGAGAGCCGCGCTCATCGGCGTCAATCCTTGATTGCCCCCACTAAAGCGGGTCACCTCGATGGCAAGAAGATTGTCGCCAGAATGCAGCTCTTTGGTGACTGCCACCCTGGTGTATGTCTTCCATGGAGTGCGTCCCCACGCTGGCTGCGTCTCGGGCTTCAGCACCTGGGCTCCCGAGATCCACGAGGTCACCGTGTCTTCGCCCGTAACGTACAGAACGGCCCGCTTGACTCCGGACGGCACATCGAACCGCAGACGAAAGTCGTGTCGCGTCGGCCCTTTTTCTTCGACGCCGGAGACAGATGGATTTGTCACCCATTGCGCGTGTGCCGCGCGCAGGCTTGCCTGTTCGGCATCCTCGTAACCGATCCACTTGGCCGTCCAGTTCGATTGGTCGAGCAGACCTGTCTCCCACCAGCTTGCATCGCTGGCCGGATAGGCTTTGCCATGCATATCCCAAGCCTGAACGCGCCAGTAATAGCGCTTCTCCGGCGATAGCTGCGGGCCGCCGTAGGCAACGTCCACGGTACGGTCCGCCTCCACTCGCCCACTATCCCACACATCCGCCTGATCGCCTTTTAACCGATCAGGCGTACTCGCCACAAGAATTCTGTAGGCGGTCTGCTTTGCGCCGATGCGCCCATCCTGCAGCTTCCACGATAGAAGCGGCGTCTTCGTGTCGTCGCCCAGGGGCTTGACCAGCGAGTCACACTCGAGCGCTGTCGGCTTGCCAGATTCGATACGCGCGCGTTGTCCATCGGCCATGGCAAGAGTCGTGGATGTAAGAAGAAGAGCAGCAAAAACGAATGGAGTTCCGATGGTAAACAGTTTCATCTGGTCGTAAGCCTTGTGTGGATTGAACGAGCACTGGCCATTCTACGGGAAGGAAATATTCGCGGATTCTACCCCGACTGGGCACTCGCCCTTCGATCCGGCCAGCCCCAGCTCCGAATGCGGGCAAAAACACGAATGCGCGGAGCATATGTCCGCGCAAGTGATTGAAAAATAATGGTAGGCACGAGGAGACTCGAACTCCTGACCTCTACCGTGTCAATATTTCAACGTAACGCAACTTATTGAAACCAGTTGGCACAGACCGCACTCTACGCCACTAATTACACGGAAAAGTGCTGTTATTGGACCCCTATTGGACCCACTTTCGGGGTTCGCTTGCAAGGTGTAGGTCAAGGACGATGCGATCGGCCTCCAGTCGATCCAGCATACTTTGACACCTTTGAGCGGTATGAGGCGCGGAAGAAAGCCGCCCCCGATCCGACAACTCTGATTGTGGTTGATGAAGCCGACCGCCTGCACATGAACAGCCTTGAACAGATGCGTTCCATCTTCGACGACGGACGCGTGGGCATGGTGCAGATCGGCATGCCCGGTATCGAAAAGCGCATTGCTCGCTTTCCGCAGTTCGACTCAAGAATCGGCTTTGTTCACGAATTCCGGGCGCTCGATTCGACCGAACTCCAGCAACTGCTTGACCGCCGCTGGACTCCAGCCGGCGTGACGCTACCCAAGGAGCCATTCGACGCCGAGGTCATGGCCCGCTTGGTCAGGATTACGGAGGGCAACTTCCGCCTGCTCACCCGAATGCTCACGCAGATCGAGCGAATTCTCAGCATCAATGAAACTGAAATCGTTTCAGTCGCCATCGTCGAAGCCGCTGGGGACAGCTTGGTCATCGGTCAGAGCTGAGAGGCCAAGAACACGCTCCATACGACAAATAATGTCAAAAGACCTGCGACAGATAATTTCTCAAGCTACACACAGACGCTCTGGAAAGAATCACCAAATGTACGGAAGAACCCACATAATTCGCAGAGCTACACCCACCATGTACATATCCTGGAGATGAACGGCGACAGTTACCGACTCGAGCAGAGCCGCCGCAAACGAACCCATCCGCAGAACGCTAAACCCTGCCCCCGATCGCGCCTCGGGTAGAAGGATCTCTTCCGCTACGCTCCAGAGGCCCTTCTACCCCGCAATCCCCCAACGACTAAACAGCTACCCACTGGACTACTTTTACTCCGCTGCAGTGGCCTGGTTTTACTCCACCTTTGACAGGATACAAAGCGATGTAAACAACTGTAAATAAATGACTTATAGAGATATATTAAAAATCTGAAAAAGTTATCTCCGAAGCCTTGCGAGCAGTTTGCTTTAGCCATGACCCTGCATTCGAAAGCGAATCTGCTGAGCAAGCTGCCTAGCGCTACTTCTCACAGGCAAATCGCTTCGTCTGATTGATCCTTGAGATCGCTCTTCGTAGTTAGAACATGGAGAAAAACCTGTGAGGATGCCAGTTATTGCCCTATGAAATGGTCATTAGGAATCGAAAAAGAGCAGCCGTCAAGAGCTACTGGCCTTTTTACCTCGGTTGGGGCGCAGGGAATCCAGCAGTTCGTAGGCCAGGTCGCCGACCCGTCCGGTGCAGCCATTCACGAAAGAACAGTTGGGAACAATTCCTTCGTATACGAATAACCCGCGGTCCTGGCGAGTCTAAGGCTTGTCATGACACCTATGTCAAAAACGAAAAACATCAAGTCGCTGAACGTTCAATCGGTCATACTTTCGGAGGGTTTTCCATGCAATACAGAAGCTGGCGGGGAGTCTTAGTCTCGATCATCAAAGCAGAACGCAATTCAGATGGCAATCGCCTCGGAACATTCTGGACGGCTGCACAGTTGCATCCAGAGAAATCTTCTAGAGAGCGACTCGCAGGAGTCACAGCCAGGCTCAATCTTATGAGGCGACTCTGCTGTTTTGTCGCTCTACTGGCTATGGCGTCTGCCCCCGTGATAGCGCAGGACAGCACAGCCATCTTTGGGGGACGAGTTTTTGACCCTCAGGCGAAGGTTGTAAAGAACGCCTCTGTGACGGTCACCTCAGAAGAAACCGGTACTAAGTGGCAATCGATCACCAACGGTAGTGGCGATTGGCGTGTTCAGGCTTTGCCGGTCGGGCACTATCGTTTCCAGGTCTCGGCCCCCGGCTTCAAGACCCTGGAGCATGCGGCCATTGAGCTACAGGTTTCAGATCAGAAGTTCGTGGATGCGACACTCAGCCTCGGAACGGCGACCGAAACGGTGACCGTAGAGAGCTTAACTCCCCTCATCGATACGACCGCAGCGATTTCAGGAACTGTCATTACGAGCGCCCAGTTGGCGGAGCTTCCGACAGTAACGAACTCCCCGGTGGACATGGTGAAGCTCACGCCGGGTGGGCTTTTCGGACAGCCCAGCGGAGGCCCTTCTCACTTGTACTCAAACAATTCCGAGTCGGAGGTTACCGTGGATGCAAGCGGATCGGTCAACTATCAGATTGAGGGAGGGACCAACACATTCGGAACGAGTGGTAAGATCGCCTTCGTTCCACCTATGGACTCAGTCGCCGAGCTTCGGGTCACCAAAAATGCTTACGATGCCTCGATTGGAAGAACTGAGACCGCGACCTTGAACATGACTTTCAAGTCGGGCACCAAGGATTACCATGGAGTGTTGTACGAGAACAACCAGACTCCCACGTTCAATGCGAGAGTATACAACTCGTCTCCGCTCTCGCCAGTCCCGTCGGTTCACACAAACGAATTCGGTGGCACCCTGGGCGGTCCCGTTTCGATTCCGAAGCTCTTCGACGGCCGCAAGAATCACACGTTCTTCTTCTTCAGTTACGACGGTATTCGCAGCAAGGCGCCGAGCAATCCCACGGGTAGGATAAGTATTCCAACCATGCTGGAACGGCAGGGTGACTTCAGTCAGTCTTTTGTCGCGACAAACGGTGTAAACTATCCGGTCCGCATCTTCAATCCGACCACCATCTACAACGACACAACACCCACCAACAGCGCCACAACTAACAGGACGGAATTTACGAACGATGTGATCTCCCCCGGGGACATCAGCCCAATGGCGAAGGCAATCTGGGCCCTTTTGCCCCCTCCCACCGATGCGGGTGACGGCCAGAGTAGCGACTCCAACAACTTCATCAGTCGAGCGGTTCAGATCAACCCTTTCAATAGCTACATCCTTCGCGTGGATAGGGCGTGGAATGACAACAACCATACCTATATTGCCCTGCGTCGCAATCAGGAAGATCCCACAACGGGAAACAGCCCGTTTGGTGCTTCAGACATTCTTGATGGAACCAGTTCTCTCCGGGAAAATCTGGGCTTGACTATCGACCATACCTGGGCGGTGTCGCCAAGCTTAGTGGTCGACCTCCGTGGAAACGTAACGGGTTACAAAACAAATACAGTTAGCGCCAGCTACGGTCTTAATCCTCAAGATTACGGCTTTTCCAGTGCGTTCGCTGGTTTGCAGAACAACGCGAGCATCCCGGCGCTCACTGGGTTGGTCAGTGGCCAGACCCTTGGTACAGGCCAGGCGCCCACCTACGAAAACGACGTTGAGTATGACGGTGTTGGTACGGTGACTAAAATTATCGGCAAGCATTCGGTTAAAGTTGGTGCACAATACCTTGTTCAGCAACAAGGCATCGGAAACCAGGGAACTACTAACGGTACGTTTGCATTCGGTAATAACTGGACCACGCAAAATCCGATCCCAAGCGCAGTGCCGCCAGGATACGGCTCCAATATCGCTTCTTTCGACCTCGGCCTTCCAACGGGCGGCGCCATTGGAACCCCAGCCGAGGCCTCCTGGTCTCAACCGTACATTGCCGGTTTCGCCCAGGACGACTGGAGAATAACTAACAAACTGACGCTGAATCTCGGTCTGCGCTGGGACGAGCAGTTGGGCCTCACGGAGCGGCACAACAAGTTCTGGTCGATCTACAACCCCACTTTAAACATTGCGCCGGTGACCGCGGTCGCCCAGCCTGCCTACGCCGCTGCCATAACTGGTGGCTCTACCAATCTCGGCGTCCAATTCTTGCAGCAATATCGTCCAAACCCCAGCACGTTTGTTGCCCAGGGAGGGATTGAGTACGCTGGGGTGAACGGCAACTCACGCAATGTGACGCAGCTCACCGGAAAGTTTTTCCAGCCCAGGGTTGGTTTCGCTTATGCCTTTACTCCGACGACTGTACTCCGTGGGGGGTTTGGACGATTTGTCAATGCCAATTTTGTTTCCAATCACGGCAATCAAACGGGGTTCAGTTCAAGTACGCCATTCACAGCCTCGAACAACAACTTTGTGAGTCCAGCCGCCACGCTGGCCAATCCTTTTCCCAACGGCCTGGTTCCGCTTACCGGAAGTTCGCTCGGCGCCTATACCCAGGTAGGGTCGGTTGGCTCGTTTTATGAGGCAAAGGTCCCGCGCCAATACAACGATGAAATAAGTCTGAAGCTGCAGCAGCAGGTGAACAACTTCCTTTTTGAAATCGGAGGAGTTTTCAGCGCTCAGCACGGCATCCTGGTGGGCTATGACAATGATCTACTCAGCGAACAGGCGTGGCTGGCGGCGTTCGGCCCCGCATTCGATGCAACTGGGCGTCCTCTTGATACCCTGCCCGGGAATACTCTGGTGGCGAATCCGTTTAAGGGAGCGCCTTATATCACCACAAGCCTGGAGACTGCACAGACGGTTAAAGCCTCTCAGTTGGCACTCCCCAATCCTCTCGGAGACGTGACTATCAATCGATATACGGGCACAAACGAAGCCTATATGCTACAGGCCAAGGTAGAAAGGAGATTCAGTCGAGGTTTTGGCATTCTAAGCGCATTCACCTGGGGAAAGAGTATGTCTGAGAGTTCGTTCGTTCTGCCCCAGCAAGTATCACAGTCATTGAAGAGACAGTTGAGCGGCAGCGATGTCAGATTTATTTACTCTGTCGCTCCTACATACGACTTGCCGATCGGTCGCGGTCAATTGATCGGAAATAACATGAATCGAGTGCTGGATGAAGTAGTCGGTGGGTGGAGATTTACGGCAATCTTTACCGCCAATTCCGGCACGCCCGTATCGCTCCCGACAAACAGTGCCTTCTTTGAAGGTGGTGATCCTGGTTCCGGCTTTACAAAATCGCGATCGAAATGGTTCGATACATCTAAGTTTAAACCGTTTCCAAACAAGTCTACAACGGTCGCCGCATTGGGTGCATATCCTACCTGGACGGGCGCCCAGGGACTGCCTGGAGCGAGTTACACTCCGACAGCCGCGGACATAAAAAGTGGACTTGGTAACGGCGTCTATAACGACTTCGGGACCTGGCAAACGAATAACGACACGACCTATGGGGATGTTCGGAATCCGGCATTTCTGGATTTGGACATCGGCTTGCGAAAGCTTTTTACTATCCGGGGAGAAAGGAAGTTCGAGCTGAGAATGGACGCTTTCAATGCACCGAACCACCCAATCTTCGCAGGACCGAGTACCTCAGTCACCAGCACTTATTTCGGTGCTCTAGGTGGAAGCTTGCCGAGTAACTTGACCCAGTCGAATACGCCGCGCGTCATCCAGTTTGGAGGAAAGCTGTATTACTAAATTCATTTCACTAAATGAAAACGTGGTGTGAAACAGACGTTTCACACCACGTCCTGAATGTACTGCGATAAAAATTGCGGCCTGCTATTTCGAGCATGATAATCCAGCATGGCCGCGGTGCGGCCGCACCTGAGGATGAGAATGTGGTTCTTGACCAAGAACCTCAGGGAGGTGAAGACTTTGGATGCGAACAGGTAAAGGGTCGCGGACTTATTGGTGGTCTGACCCCGAATGATAATCTGACCCGCTGGCGGCTCACGTACACCTGACTGGTGCTCTCTCGAGCCCGTAGAACAATATGCCCAACTCGCCGCCAGCTGCTTGTCCGCATTGGAGGAGCAGATGATCGAAGCGATTCTAGAGCGGTGTGCCGGCATCGATGTCGGCAAGAAGTTCGTCGTCGTCTGCGTCATGACGGGCGGAGCCAAAGACGAACCCCATACGCAGATCAAGAAGTTCGGCACGGTCGTGAGCGAGCTTCAGCGGCTCGCCTCATGGCTAGTTTTAAGTGCAGCGCGACAATAGTCTATCGACACGTTGAACCGCCCTCCGCAGACCTGCCCACACCAGTGTTCAACGAGGGGTGATCCAGATACAGCGCTAAGACATGTCGCAACTGGCCAGTAATTTGGAGCCGGTTATATAAGATGGCCGCAGGCTCCTATCTAAAGCTCAGCTTTTGTCTTCGAGGTTACCAATGCACTGGTTTGCGCGCAGTTCCATCTCAGCTTCCCGACCACGGATTCACGCTTCAGCGTGCTTCAGCTTCCTCCGCTTGGCGTCGCTCGTCCGCAGTCTGCTTTTTGTGTCCGCTTTCATGCTTTCCTCTCCGCTCATGGTCGCGCAGGGAAGACAATTGCACGCGACCCAGCGTTATTTGAATATCCCAATCGGCCGCCAGACCAAGCTCCGCATCTTCACGATCAACGAAAGCGACGGGATCAAGCGTACTGTTCCTCTGCAGCTTGCAGAGGACACCGTCGACTATTGGATCTATCTCGACATCGGTGAGTTCAAAGGCAAGACCATCACTATCTCCGGCCCGGCAACCAAGCCCGCGCTGAACCGCATCTACCAGGCCGCCAACATCCGCGATAACGCCACCATGTACAGAGAGGCCAATCGCCCGCAGTTTCATTTCACTGTAAAGCGCGGCTGGAGCAATGACGTGAACGGGCCGATCTTTTATAACGGCCAATACCATCTTTTCTGGCAGGCATTTCCCTTTGGCGTCCGTTGGGACACGGGCTTCATGTATTGGGGGCACGCAACCAGCAGAGACCTTATCCACTGGACCGAGCTCTCGCCAGCGCTCAGGCTCGACCGCCTGGGCTCGCCCTGGTCCGGCTCCTCCCTCATCGACCATCACAACGACGCGGGCTTTGGTAAAGATGCGCTCGTGCTGGTTTACACCGCCTATGATCGTGAAACAAAAAAACAGGTACAGTGCCTCGCTTACAGCACTGACAACGGTGTTACCTTCACCCGTTTCAAAGGCAATCCCATCCTCGACACCAACGCGGAAGTGGGCAGCAAGGACACCCGCGACCCGCACGTCTTCTGGTACGCTCCCACCCAGCACTGGGTGATGGTCCTCTTTGAAAAGGACGGCTTATCCATCTTCAATTCCAGCGATCTAAAACACTGGACCCGCAAGAGCCACCTCAAGGGTCTTAGCGAGTGCCCCGACCTTTTCGAGCTGCCCGTCGATGGAGACGCTCACCACACGAAGTGGGTCATCCACGGGGGCTCCTCGGCGTACTTCATCGGCAGCTTTGATGGCATGACCTTCACGCCCGAAAGCGCCGAGCTCCACTATGCTGAGGGCAAAAATGCGAAAGGCCAAGATCTCCTCTATGCTGCCCAATCCTTCGCCGAGATGCCGGATGGTCGCCGAATCCAGATGGCTTGGGGGCGTATATGGGAGCAGGACATGCCGTTCACCAAGATGATGCTCTTTCCCACCGAGTTCCGACTCGTCACCACCACGGACGGACTCCGCATGGTCGCTCGTCCTATCCGCGAGATCAATCTGCTGCACACAAAACGACACACATGGAGCGCACTCACCTCCTCCTACATCGACGCGAAGCTTCAAAGCATCGCTCCCGGCCCGCTCGACATCAAAATGGACGTTACGGTTCCGCCTGACGGTGCGCTGACCCTCCGATACCAGGGTACGGACTTGATTACCCTCCAGTCTCCAGACTTCCCGCAAGGGCACGGCTCCGTCCAGCTCTTGATTGATAAGGCAGTGGCAGAGATTTTTGTGGACGACGGGCGCCGTTACATCGTCCGCGAGCTCCCCGCCTCTGATAGTCGCACGGGCTTCGGCTGCCAGCTCGAAGCTGGCACCACTCTCAACTCTCTCGACATTTACGAGCTGAAATCCATGTGGAGAGGCGGCGCATCATCCGCACCACATCAGGCCCGCACAGCAAAGTCGTCGGGCCGTTCCCGTGCCAACTCCATGCACTAAGGAGCCTCTGATCAAGTGCTGCTTTCGGAAGGGCATGAGTTCACTCGTGCCGTAAAGCGTTTTAAATCAAGCGGGCTTCAGGACCGGATTCTTCTGAAGGGTTCGGTCTCCATTAGTATTAGTCCCACTCCAGAAGATCGAAGACACCCTGGACGCCCCTCTTTATCTCGGTAAAGTGCGGGGAATTGCCCACTGCGTATTTCCAGTGACGCAGAAGTTCTATGAGGTTCATTTCCACTTTGCCGAGACCTCGAACCTTCCGCCAGCCACTCGAGTGGCGAGCTTCTCAATCAATTCAGGTCCAATCACCGTTGTCGACGTTGTAAACAACGCGGGCGGTGACGGCATTGCTGCGTCCACCTTCGTAACTGGTGTGGTACCCGCGAGCGACGGTGCCATTCATATCGACTTCACCAGCGAGGTCTCCCTGCTGAATGCAGTGGAAATTCTTCCAGCTCCTTCTCCAAGTCTGTTGCCAGTTCGCTTTGTGATGAACTCAAAGCCCTTCGTCGATAACGCCAACCAATTTTGGATGTCCGACCGCTACTTTAGCGGAGGACGTTATGATCTTCCTCCGGATTTAGCCAAGCGGAAATCTTGGACTCTACGAATCGGGTCGCATCGGCAGCTTCCGCTACAACATTCCGGTGGCTCCGTCGGCTCATTACCGCGTCAGGCTCTATTTCCGCGAGCCATGGTTTGGTAAAGAGAATAGGGGGACTGGCGGCCGAGGCAGCCGGGTCTTTGATGTAGCCTGCAATGGACAGCTACTTTTGAAGAACTTCGACATCCTTGCGGAGAACGGTTCCTCACCTGTGGTCAAGACCTTCGACAATATTCAGGCGACCCCAGAGGGCACGATAGAGCTCTCTTTCACGCCACTCGTAAACTACGCCATTGTGAACGCCATCAAGCTTCTTCCCGCAAACTAGGAAGAGCCCGATGCGAGGGCTGCCGGTCCAAACCTTAATAGGTGCTGAGAGGTTGACTTGTCTTGACTTTTCGGCAAGCTCTCCGTGGTCGCTGTTTTGCTTGGATGCCCGCTGCCTTGGTGAAGCTCGTGGTGTGTTCATAAGGCATACAAAACAATCATTTCGTTCGCCGTTCTGAGAAAACTTTTGATCCGATGATAAGTGCGCTGGATTCAATAGATGCATTCTGCTAGTTAGGCGTGGTGACAGTCAGATAGCGGCTGGCGAAGGTGATGAACGTTGGCCAGTTGGGAGCGGGCGTATGGCCGCCGGCATGTTGGCGGAAGGCAAGATCGCCATCGATGAGCGGTGTTTCGATGGGCGGAAATACGGTTGTGTCGAGGCCACGTTTGCCGAGGAGATGATAAACGGGGCTGGCAGCGACGGCAGCCATGAACATCCCTTTGGAGTCGGCCCAGCCATCGCCATTGGTGGCTCCGCCGCCGATGAAGAGGGGACGTGGAGCGGAAAGGGCGATGAGTTCGTGAGAGTCAATCGGAAGATCGCTCCACTGGAGAGGGCCAGCGTACTTGAGGAAGTTGCCAGCCATCCAGTGATACTCGTTGGTGGCGGCGACGTTTTCGACGACCTCGCCCCAGTTGCGGCGATTGAGTTTGGCTCCGCCTTCACCGGAGGAGCTGATGTAGCCGGTGGCGAATCGTTGATCGTAGGCCATGGTGACGAGAGCGCCCTTGCCCCAGCGGGAGTGGCCTTCGATGCCGACTTGTTTGGCGTTGACAGACTTGTCGGTCTCGAAATGATCAAGAGCGCGGCTTGCACCCCAGGCCCACGCGCGGAGAGCTCCCCAGTCATCCAGCTTACGAGGCTGCCCTTTGTTGCAGAGGCCGATGATGCCTTCAGTGAGGCCGGCGCCGTTGTCGGCCTGAATGCTGGCCGTGCTCAGAATGGCGTAACCCCAGCCCTTCGCGAGCACCTGCTGTTGCCAGGTAGGTGCGACGGTGACAGCTAATGGGCCACGGGCCGGTTTAGCGGGGATCGTGGAAGTAAGTTCCATGATGATGGGGATGGGATCTTTTGCATTGGCCGGGATAGTGAGTTCGAGCTTGATGTCCACGTCGATGAGTGGGTAGGAGGAGTTATCGACGTGACCCGTGAGGCTCTTAGTAATGACGCCAGCGTCACCTACAGTAGCGCGATCGGTGGAGGTGACGGTCCAGGTGACGCGAGGTGTGTTGGACGGTACGCGACCGTAAATTTCGCGGTCGAAGAGTTCGACGATCTGCGGACGGCGTTTGGTCCACCACGTTTTAGCGTTGGTGACTCGCTTGCCGTTAGCGAGCACAAGCGGATCGGGAAGTTGAGGATAGGGATTGGCTTTGGACTCGTCGTAGTTGGCGGCGAAGGGAGAAGCAGGGTTGCCCTCGCGGCCGTGGCGAATCGTTCTCATGCCGAGCAGATCCATGATGCGCTGATGATCCTGTTCGGCGGTGAGGTGGACGACGGGCACATAAGTTGATGATGCGTGCTGCTGGCCGAGGAAAGAGATCGGCATTAAGAGGAGAGAGAAGAGGGCGGTGATCTTGAAGTTCATAAGCCTCGCACGAGGGATTGGATGTAGTAAAAATGCTGGAGAGCTCGGCACCGTCCGTCGTCCCGGGTTCGATAGGCCGCTAGTGAGCAATAAGTCTGAACTTCTGGCCTTCGTACTGCTGGACCACATATCTATCTCATCTCTTCATAATCGTGTCTTCACAATTATTACCGAAGTAGAGAGCGGTAGGTATTTGGTTGCGTCTGCTTCGCCGACAAAGATGGTACGGCGTCCCCGATTCGTTATCCATCGCTGGCCAGTCTCACTCCAATACTGGAAAGACCGTGCATCGAGGACGATGGTCATGTGCTTCACCTGTCCGGGCTCCAGGTAGACACGATCGAATCCTCTCAGCGACCGCACAGCCTGCTGTACTCCGGACACCGCCGGACCCGGTCCCACATAAACCTGCGGGACGGCTGCCCCAGCCACTGAGCCAGTATTTGTTAGGTCAAAATTTACTGTGAGACTGCCATCTTTATTGGGCCTTAATTTCAAAGCTGAGAACTTGAAGCTGGTATATGACAGGCCAAATCCAAACGGAAACTGTACTGGCAAGTCAAGCGCGTCATAATATCGGTAGCCTGAGTAAATTCCCTGCGTTTCTTTTGAAGGACCTTCGCCAATTCCCTTCAGGCGCTCTGGATGGAGTCCTGGAGTGTCCCCTGGATAAAGCGCCGTCGGTTGGTTATACCCATAGATAGTGTCGGTATTCTCTTTTGGCCAGGTCATCGTAGTGTGACCGCTCGGATTGGCCAATCCGAGCAGAAGGCGCGCGGTAGCAGTACCACCCTCTTGACCGGTCTGCCACATATTTAAGACCGCCTTGACATTTACATCGTTAATCCACTCTTTGACGATGAATGGCGTTCCAGTATTGATAACAACCACCGTGTTAGGGTTCTTTGCTGCCACAGCTTTGATAAGTTTTATTTGAACGGGATTTAGTGAAGAGAGCTTCTCCGTGTTGGGCACCGTATTGCGGCTCTGGTCATCAACGAATACTAAAGCCAGCGCCTTGCCTTCTGCGGCAGCAGCAGCATCAGCAATGTCGCCATTGGTGCGAGAGTAGGCAAACCGAAAGCTCAACTCGGAGTTAGAAGCCAGCCCTGTTGAATCCAAAGTGAGGGTCACCTTATGCCATCCTACTGAAGGACTTTCGTCACATCGAACGATTGGTTCTTCTGATCTCGGCCTTTCGGTCAGCGAATTGGCACACTGGCGATTTCTCAGGCCGCCTTCGATGTATCCAGAGTTCGTCGGCGAAACCACAACCGACATATTGCCATACCACTGACCTTGGTAGAACGAGGCTGCATCGACCAAAGTCTTTCTGCTACTGTCCAGGGTAAAGCTGATTTTTCCGTCTGGAATAGCATCACTGTGTTGAATTCGGAAAGTGTATGTGTCCACTGTTGGAACATAGATCCAACCGTCCCAGCGGTATATCTTTCCCCCTGCCAAGCGACCGCCAGATGACACCGACGAGTAGTCGACCTGCTTGTCGATTCGATCGTTGGCAACGGTTTCAATACTGGTGCCCGACGAGCGTTGTAGACCACTTTCAGCAGTGCAGGTGTTTCCCCTTACAACTGCCGGCGTGGCGCCACTGGAAGGCAAGCTACTGAGAACCAAGCATGAAACCGGCTGGCCAGTCGGTGAATTTGCAGGCGTATAGGTAAATGCGGACGGCATGCCTCCCAGGGATTTTAGCTGCTGCAGCGGATTGATCGCATTACGATCTGCGAACCCAGGTGCGCCTTCGTTATTTGGATTCGCGACCAGGTATTCGGCGCCCGCGCCGCTGACTGCGATTCCAGCTTTTAGATCAGCGATTGTAATCGGCAGAGTGTGGTTTTCGTTCTTGAGGAGCACACCTCCTTCTTCGGCTGCTTTCTCGGAGATTGCTGCGTCTCCATCTTTGGTTCCAAGTTCAGGTAGTCCACTTGTTCTGCCATCGGAGAGAGGTGCAAGCCCGCTGCGATCTCCTCCTATTCCACCTGGGTTCCTACAATTTGAACTTGCATTGTCGCAACCGATAAATCCAAATCGCTCTTCTTGATAAAGGACACGTGCAAGGGCCTGGTTGAAGACGGAAAGCGGAATAGTCCCATTCGCCACGGCCTGAGCCAATCCGCAGCCGGTCGCAGGACAATCAGGCCCAGGTATTCCCGATATGTGGACAGCGCCGGTCTCGTTGCAAGGGATCATCTTGCCTACAGCATCGGCGCACGTGCTGCTTGTCGCATCAATTCCAAGATCGTTGTGGCCTTTGCCGCCCACACTGCCTTCCGGATTTGTCCCGGCAAGATACGTTGCTGTCGGATCTTCTCGATCATCCCCCTGTAGAAAGCCGTGAGTGCTGTGAGCAGCTCCATAGTCAGTTGCTAGAAATGCATTCGACTTCCATAATCGACGCAGTACATAGTTCAGAATCAGGGGGTTCTCACAAGCGAAATGCGCCTCATTCAGCGGCCAGGTCTTCGTCGAGGGTCCCGGAAAAGGACTGGGCTGCGTAAGAGAGTTCTCTTCCTTCGGCAAATAGGGCGACGCGTCCCGAAACCTCTGATAAGAGCACATGATGGAAGAGGCCCCTCCTTCTTTTAGCGCAACCTCATAGGGCGTTAGAAGAATCTCATGCAGGGCCTGGTCCTGAAGATCGGTAAATTTACCGTCGGAGCCATAGTATGCTGCAAAATGTTTTACTTGCGCCATGAGACCCTGGCCCTGAATTCCATTGATCTGGGCGGCTGAGATCTCACCATTCAAAAATGGGTCTTCGCCAGGCGTATGGTGGCCACGTCCCCAATTGAGAAATACATCCGTATCCGCCTGCGGCCCGAGCAATCCTGTCACCATCAGATTGCGCCCTTCGCGACCTTCAAGCTGCCCCACGGCATTTGCAAGCTGGCGGTCAAATGAGGATGCCAGCATGAGCATGGAAGGCAATCCCGTAGCCTTACCGACGTTTGGTCCCGAGACAACATTGAGTCCAATTCCGTCAGAAAAGCACAGCGGCATGATGCGTGGAGTCGTCACCGACTCCACGACAACATTCGCCAGGTTATGACAGGTTGAATTCGCACCTTTAGGATGGGCATAGGTTCCCCCTTGAGTCGACAGCAGTGCGGAAGCATTCTCCAGTTCTCGTAATGTCGGGGGACTATGAGGTTCCAGTTGCTTAATCAGTTTAATGACGAGCGGCGTGTAAGGAGCTGCGGGATCTTCTGACGGAGAGTTTTTGGGTAACGGTAATACTACCGGCAACGAATATGGGATTTGAGGTCGAGCAACCGATGGACCTTGGGCAGCCACGTCATTTGTACACGCGGCAAGCAGCGTCACCACAACAATTCCAAATATCATCCGCATCCAAGTCTTTTTCTTCGACTGGATGGTCGCTGCAGAACTTCCTCGATACATACATTCTCCCCACGGTTGATACACTTTTGTCTTAATAGACAATCTAGCTTTGTTCGGAATAAGTTCAAGGCTCATCGCCTCTTTTCTCTCAGCTTTACTAGTAACCAGCTATCACCTTTATTTTGTATATGATGCAAGAAAATATAACCTAAACGAGCTGCTCACTCATCCCCTAGAGCTTCCCCCAAAATTCGTAGTTGAAATTAAACACTCGCTAACTGTATGCTGGCTCGCGTGACGTTAATGCTACAAAGTACTAAAACGCAATCCAGGATGACCTTTGGGCTTTTCGAAGTTGACCTGAAAGCTGGTGAGCTTTGGAAGGCAGGCTATCGTGTCAAATTGCAGGGCTTACCTTTCAAAGTCCTCTCTGTCCTGCTTGAGAATGCGGGTGAGGTTGTCACTCGAGAGGAACTCCAGAATTCTATTTGGGGACCTGATGTAATTGTTGATTTCGAGCATTCGCTCTCCAACGCTATCAAGAAACTGCGAGAGGCCCTGGGAGACTCCGCTGATAATCCCCGCTTCATTGAGACCCTGTCGCGTCGAGGATTTCGTTTTATCGCTCCGGTGGGTTTCGCCGAGACGCGGCCTCAAAGTGCTTCTAACTCGACCATCGAGATTGCGGTTATTCCTGTCGCCGAAAATCAATCGAGCGCGAGTGCAGCGGCCCTTCAGCCCGAAAACTCTCCGAGCGCTCGAAGTTGGCGTAGGTATATAGTACCGATACTTTCTTTCGGGTTAGGAAGTCTGCTCGTTGGAGCCGCAATTCAAAGCTGGAACGCGCGCCAGCCCCATGAGACGCTGTATCACATATCCCAAATCACGCAGGATGGCACGATCTATTCTCCGATGGATACTTTACTTGGGACGCTGTCGGCCTTTGTGACGGATGGAACTCATCTGTTTACGCCTTCCAACGAAAATGGGGGAGTTGTGCTGTCGCAGATCTCAATGGCGACGGGCGAGAGACAGGTCCTCCCGCTTCCGAGCGAGCTCGGGGTTCCAGAGATTGAGGACATTTCCCCAGATGGCACCAAGCTGCTTGTGCGAAGTAATCTGGCGGCAGCGTCTTTACAGCCGCTGTGGATCGTTCCTATCGATGGCGGCTCAGCTTCCAGAGTTTCAGACGTTCTAGCCCAAGATGCAACCTGGATGCCGGACGGAAAGAATATTTTATACACTTCCGGGAACCAGCTTGCCGTAGTTTCTCTAGAGAATGGAAGATCGACAGCCTTCGCGACTGTAGCAGGCCGCGCCTTCTGGCCGCGTTGGTCTCCGGATGGGAAATTGCTCCGATTTACTATTATCGACACCGTAAATCACACTTCCTCGCTCTGGGAAATCTCCGGAGATGGACGCGTTGCGCGTCCATTATTGAAAAACTGGAGCGTATCTCCGCATGAGTGTTGTGGAGTCTGGACTGCCGATGGGAAACTTTTTGTCTTTGAGGCGACCAGAGACGGCCATGCAGATCTCTGGAAAGTGAACGCGCCCCTTGATTCGAGTCCGGTTCGAGTCACGAATGGACCTCTTAATTACAAAGCTCCGGCACCCGGTCGCAATGGGGAACAAATCTTCTTTATAGGGAAAGACGTGCAATCGAGATTGGACCGGTATGATTCGGAACGAAAGGAGTATGTTCCACTCCAAGGGTTTCTCGCCAATGCCTCCCATGTAAGGTTTTCGCGCGACGGCCAATGGGTCGCGTGGGTGGACTCAAATAGTCGCTTGTGGAGAGCGCGAATCAATGGAACGGACAAGCTTCTGCTTACTCCAGCTTCAATGGAGGTTTTTATGGCGGCATGGTCACCAGACGGTACGCAACTCGCTGTGATGTCTCGTGGTGCAGGGCAACCCTGGCAAATCTACACAGTCAATGCGGATGGCGGCAACCCGGAACGCCTGTTGCAGAAGAACCAGAACCTTGGAGACCCTTCCTTCTCCCCGGATGGAAAATATATCGTCTTCGGAATGGTTCCTGAATTGATGGAGCAGGCGAATGTTACCAGTTCGCTTGAAATAATAGAACTATCAACACATCGCATCACAGAGGTACCTCACTCTGAAGGTCTATTCAGTCCAAGATGGTCTCCTGACGGTCGTTTCATCGCAGCGGTGGCGTGGGATCAGACGAAAGTAACGCTATATGACACGCAATCGCAAATTTGGAAGACCCTTGCGATAACCTCAGCTGCCAATCCGGTCTGGTCAAGGGACAGCAAAGCGCTTTACATTCATGCTTATTTGGAGGAGGAGACAAAGCCGATCTATCGAGTGAGCGTTCCGTCCGGACAAATGACGAAGATCGCCAGTCTCAGCAACTTCCCCGTCGGCAGTAATATTACTAACGTTGAATTTTCTGGAATCACGCCTGACGACGCTCCTCTTGTGCATACTGAAATTTCAAGCGGCAATCTATACACCCTGGATTTCAAGTCGAGATAAGCTTATTATTTTTTTGGGGAATTACATCCGACCCCACACCTTGCCGAGCTAGCCGGCCTTCAATATCTCACCGTCTTCAAGTACCCTGCAAAAGTCGCGCAGGATGGGTCTTGGTGCCTTATGCTCTGCAGCATTTGCATCAGGTGAGCCAGCGTACATAGTAGGGTTGATCTTTTGCCATCCAATTTTGTTCAATTTAGAGTTTTATCTCAACTAAAATAACGGACAAATACGTATTCGATAACATTTTAGTACGATGTTCGAACATTTTGGTCCTGGTATCCGACAGCGAATTTTTCGATTCAAATCCAGCGATGCGCTTTTTAAATCTCAACCCCCGCCAAAGCATGCCGCCGCAGATTATCGGCTCCTATATCTTCCACAAGGCAAAGAGGATATGCGGTCATGAATAAGTTTGGAAGAAGTGGGGAGCAGACCCTTGTAGTTATTCCATATAAAGTCAGATTTTCAATTCATACGAACATGCGCACCGGAAACGAGATAACTGAGACGTTACGAAAGGGGCAGACCTTCGCGAATCCGCCCGGCCTTTGAGACGACAGACATTGCTGCTACCGGAGTGGTTCGGGCAGAGTTCAATATCCTCAAGAGACCAGACGTTAGACAAAGTTGCCTCATTTAGCTTTTACCCGACCCGAAAAACTAAACCGAAACAGGAATGAAGGATGTGCCGGTTGCCCCGACCATTTGCAAACTTAGCTCAAGACAAGGGTAGCGTCATATCGTGATGTGGAAAGGAACCATGGATACACGCCGTCGGAATTTGCTCAAATTATCGCCGCTCGCTATAGCGGCTGCCGCGACCACCGTTGGACGCACCGCGCTCGCTGAATCTCCCGCAGTTGCAGCAGCCGAGGGGATGTTCAACGTGCGCACATACGGGGCGACCGGCGATGGTAAGACCGTCGACACACCGGCCGTTAACCGCGCTATCGAAGCTGCCGCCGCAAAAGGCGGCGGTATGGTCCTCTTCCCTGCTGGAACTTACGTTTGCTTCACTATCCACCTGCGCAGCAACGTGGATCTGTGCCTTTCACAGGGCTGCACGATCCTGGCCGCTGACTCGCCCAAACCCCACGAGACCACCGGCTACCAGGGCGGCACCTACGATCCCGCCGGCCCCGCCCAGCCCTGGGAGGCATACCAGGACTATGGCCACAACCACTGGCCCAACTCCCTCTTCTACGGCGAGAACATCCACGACTTCTCCATCACCGGCCCCGGCCTCATCCACGGCAAGGGTCTCTCCCACGGCACCGCCACCTCGCGCCCCGGCTACACCGACTTCGTCGCCGAGCAGCCCGGCGTAGGTGACAAAGCCATTGCGCTGAAGAATTGCCACAATGTCCTGCTCCGCGACTTCTCCGTCCTCCACGGCGGCCACTTTGCCCTGCTCGCCACCGGCGTCGACACCCTCACCCTCGACAACCTGCTCATCGATACCGAGCGCGACGGCTTCGACATCGACTGCTGCCATAACGTCCGCGTTTCGAACTGCACCGTCAACTCGCCCAACGACGACGGCATCTGCCCGAAATCCAGCTATGCCCTCGGCTACGCCCGCACCACAGAAAACGTCACTATCGCCAACTGCTTCGTCACCGGAGCCTACGTCCTCGGTAGCCTCATCGACGGCACCTGGAAGAAATCCGCCCGCGGCCGCGGCAACGGCCGCATCAAGTGCGGTACGGAGTCGAACGGCGGCTTCCGCAACATCGCCATCTCCAACTGCGTCCTCGAAGGCTCGGAAGGCATCGCCATCGAGACCGCCGACGGCGCTCTGGTTGAAGACATCGCCATCTCCAACATCACCCTGCGCGATACGGGCGACGCACCCATCTTCCTCCGCCTAAACCGCCGCAATCGTGGGCCGGCCGAAACGATGCGTCCCGGTGCTCTGCGCCGCGTTCTCATCTCGAACCTCGTCAGCTATAATTCATCCTCCATCGCCGCGCCCATCCTTTCCGGCATCCCCAACAACCTCATCGAAGACGTCAAGATCAACAACTGCTACTTCGCCAACACCGGTCTGCCCACCACCCTCGGCTCTGGCGCAAACGTCAAGCCCTTCCCCGATTGGCACACCATCCAGGTTCCCGAGATTGAAGAGGCCTATCCAGATCCCCGCCGCTTCGGCCCCACCCCCTCCAAGGGCCTCTTCATCCGCCACCTCAAGAACCTCGAACTCTCCCACGTAGAGTTCGCCTCTTCCGCACCCGACCCGCGCCCCGCTCTCTGGCTCGAAGATGTCCACCGAGCCGACTTCTTTGCCGTCACCGCCCCACCGCAACCCAACTTCGTCCTGCGCAACGTCACTGATCTGCGGATTCTCTGGTCGCGCGCCGCTAAAGATACGACCATCGAGCAAGCTGCAACTCAAACCGTTTAACGTTTAAGCAGAGGCTATGCAATGAAGATCGAAAGAGGAATCATGATGAGAACAAGAGTAAGACGTGCGGTGATGAATTCGGGATTATCCATCTTGTTTCTAATGTTTGGACTTCTTACTTTACCTGCCTGTGGACAGACAGTGACAGGTAAGTGGATG
Source organism: Granulicella sp. L56 (assembly GCF_009765835.1). Classification (NCBI taxonomy): domain Bacteria; kingdom Pseudomonadati; phylum Acidobacteriota; class Terriglobia; order Terriglobales; family Acidobacteriaceae; genus Granulicella; species Granulicella sp. L56. The sequence continues at coordinate 1,323,103 of NZ_LMUS01000006.1, forward strand.
GCTCCCTATCGCGTGCTGGATAACGGCGAGAACGACCGAATGCTTCTGGATCTTCGCCAGATCGGCGCACAAGTGAACGGAACCGTAACGACAATCGGCCACGTCTTCCAGTTGGAAGGAACGATGACTGGGAATCACTTCGCAATGTTTACATCGAAACGTGATATCAAGCCGCGAATGGTAGGCGATGTAGCCGGCAATGAGCTGCACCTGACATGGGAGGGCCATCCTCTGGTGGCTGTGCCGGCCAAACCTGGAGATGAATACCCGACGTTCGAGCATATCGAGCCCCCAGCCCTGCACAACGTGCCCTACAACGGGCTGGCCAAGACTCCGCCTATGGGGTGGAATAGCTGGAATCTGTTCCAAAGCACGATTGACGATAAGACCGTCCGTGAGATTGCAGATGCGATGGTCACAAGCGGCATGCGAGACGCCGGTTATGTCTACGTGAACATCGACGACACCTGGCAGGGAGTGCGCGATGCGCAAGGCAATCTTCAGCCGAACAAAAAATTCCCGGACATGAAGGCGCTTGCAGATTATGTGCATTCAAAGGGCCTGAAGCTTGGCATTTATTCCTCGCCCGGGCCGCGCACCTGTGCAGACTACCCGGGTAGCTATGGCCATGAAGAGCAGGATGCGAAGACCTATGCAGCATGGGGGATCGACTACCTTAAGTATGACTGGTGCGGCGCTCGCATGATCTACAGCAACGATGTTCTGCAACCTGTCTATCAGAAGATGGGCGACGCTCTTCTCAAGGCCGGGCGGCCCATCGTTTATAGCCTCTGCGAGTACGGCAACGGCCATGTCGAGACGTGGGGAGCGAAGGTAGGTGGAAACCTCTGGCGCACAACAGGAGATATCACTGATACATGGGCCCACATGATCGCGAACATTGAGAAGCAGGTTCCAACCGCGCCCTATGCAGGTCCGGGGCATTGGAACGATCCGGATATGCTCGAGATCGGCAACGGCCACATGACCGACGAGGAGTACCGAACCCACATGAGCCTATGGGCGTTGAGTGCTGGTCCGCTACTCGCTGGCAATGACATCCGCAGCATGACACCGGCAATCAAGGAGATTTTACTGAACCGTGAAGTAATCGCGGTGGATCAGGATGCATTGGGCAGGCAGGCAACTCCGGTAAAGAATGGAGACTTGGAAACGTGGGTGAAGCCGCTTGCCAATGGCTCGGTTGCAGTTGGCGTTGTGAATATGAGCGCCGCCGAGACCACCGCCAGCGTCAAGGCGAGCGACCTTGGGCTTGGCAACAAGGTCAAGTCGGCACGCGATCTCTGGAGGCATACGAACGTAAAGTTCCGCAACGGCGTGTATACGGCAAAGATCCCACCGCATGGAGTACTGATGCTTCGGGTCAGTGCGAAAAAATAAGCATCAGTCTTTTCGAAGACTGAGTATGTCACCGGTTCTAAATCTTCGGAGAACACGACACGATCCCAAGGCGGATACCTTCTGGCGCATCCGCCTTGGCGCGTGTATCTCTCACGAGCGCACCACAGAATCACTTACCTTGCTTGGTCGTAATCAGGGCATCCTGTTTCGGATCGAACTCGATGCTGATGTCCTTGTACTCATCGAACAGGCCGGGATTATGCATCTGCCAGGCAATGGGTCCTGTTCTGCCAGCCGATGGATCTTTGAAGTCGACAAGTTCGATGCCTTTGCTTCCGGGTGGCTGGGCGATTGCCATTCGCGCCGTACCCTTCCCTGCATCCACTAAAAGTTCGACCTGGCTCCAGGCATGTCGATCGAACGAACTCTTGGTTATTGTCGTGAAGTACGAGTCTCCAGAATTGTTTTTGTCAGGGCGGTAGTCCCAATGCGAACCCATGGGTATCTGAAACTGGATTCCGCCAAGTGCATCAAGTGGCAGCTCGTCTCCCTCCGGACGCTTGCAAAAGATCAGAACGCCCGCCTGGTGGTCGGGATGTCCGAATACGTGTCGCACGCTGAAAATCAGACGGTAACTGGAATAGTCCTGAGCGGTGTAGATGACGCCGCGTCCTGCGCCCGTGCTTGCCATCGTGCCGTCCTTCACTATCCAACCCGTGTCCACGCTTCTTGCTATTTCGACAGGAAACGCATCCTCCAGCAACATTCTGTTCAGACGCCCCAGTTGCTCGCCGCCAGGGTTCTGCTGAAGCAACGCCTGCGTCTCCGGTCGAAGCTTGATTTCATGGAAGCGGTCTGCCGTAAAAATGGAAGGTCCAGCCACAACCTTGTTGATTTGTTTCACTACAGCCGAGAGCAGCGCCATGGCATTCGCATTCGATATGGCATACGTGCTCAGATCATTTTTCACCTGATTATCGAATTGCCCACGCAGAAGCACGGACATTGAATCCTCTCCATGGGCAAGTCTCGCCGTGAAGGCGGCCGGATCGAGGATTGAGCTGTTGGAAAGGTTCGTAGCATTGTTCTCGATCTGTATCCAACCGTTCAAAGTCTTTCCGTCGAACAGATTCTCACTTGTCTTCGCTCGTTGTTTCTCTTGAGCAGACCACACTCGGCGCACGAACAACGCGGAGATCGCTAAGGCGCCCATTCTGACGACCGCTCTTCGATTTAGAACTGCTGTTTTGCGAATCATTAAAATGTCCTGCACTCAGTTTGGGGCTTAGTTCTCCGGAACGCTCAAATGACTAGAGCTCCCCAAGAGCACTCACGAGACATTCTTGCTCAAAATATTGTTGGCAAGCGTCACGCTTGCCTGCGAGGCGTCCGCAGCTATGGTTACAGCCTGCTTCGCTCTCAGCAGGTCACACCCGCTCACCAGAATCTCAACCGAATCGGCACCGGCCACGCTAACCAGGCTGGGCGCGTCTTTCGGTGCCCGCCCGTCGCGGATCCACGCGTCCTTTGTCTGCCGCAGATCGATAACGGGAGATACGTTTCCTTGCATCGGAACACGCAACCCTGCAATCTCTAGAGACGTAACGTCGTCGCAGACCACGGCCGGTCGCTGCTCTGTCGTAGCGGATTCGAAGACGACATTATGCATGCGTATACCGCGGGCGTGACGCACGTACATGCCGTACGCCGGTAGCCTGCCGAACATGCGCGCCTCTGGATAGGCCCGCGGCACCTCGGGAATCTCACGTTGCGTCCACTCGCGTTTGCCGGGTTCCTGGGTCTCCACATGAATGTTCGACAACGTGACATCCTCAACTGGCATGCCGGGCAAACCGGTGATGGAGTTTGTGAGAACAGCTTCCGTCGCGTAGACATCGCTAATCATCACTCCACGCATATAAGATTTACCGCCGTCGCGGGGAGGCGTTCGCGCGCCGAGACGCAGAAAGATCGGAGTGCGTGTGCGCTGCATGCAGATGCCTGTGATGACTACATTTTCGAGCCAGCCGCCATCGACCATTTCCAAACATATTCCTGAGATCACCCGTTCACCGAGTTTGCTCTCCGCCGTATTATGAATCGTGGAGTTCGAGAAGACGATATTCTCGCAGCCGCCTTTTGTGGCTGTGCCGAACTTGAACCCATTGCAACAGGTGGTGAGCGTGCAATTTGTCACCGTGACATTGCGCATGGAAGGTATGGAATCGCCATACGGATTCTCGCTCTTTAGGCAGATCGCGTCGTCGCCGGTATCGATCGAGCAGTTGGCAATGCGCACGTCGCTCGAGTTCGTGATATCCATGCCATCTGTGTTGGGACCGGTCACCGAATTCTTGATGTATATGCCGTCGACGACCACGCCTACGCAGTTGAGCAAGCGCATCGTCCAGCCCGAAGCGCCCTCGATTCGAATCTGCTCCACATTTAGATGGCGACAGTTCACAAACTCCAGCATCGGAGAAACTTCGGATCGGTGTTTCAGGTAGAGCGACGCGACGTCGCCCCACTGCTCCTCGGGAGGAACGTTCTGCCGTCCCGACGGTACCCAGAATGATGATCCCTGTCCATCAATCAGGCCTGCGCCGCAGAGAGTTACATTTTCGGCGTCCTGCGTAAGGATCAAGTGGCGCTTTTGTGAAAAGGAGTTTTGCCCAGGCTGCTGCTGATATTGCTTGATATCCTTACTGCCGAGAATCACCGCGCCAGCCTCTATATACAGTGTCACATTGCTCTTGAGGACAACGGTGCCACAAAGGTAGATGCCGGGGCTTAGATAAACCATCCCGCCACCCTGTCCGTGCGCACGGTCGATGGCCGCATTGATCGACGGCGAGTCCAGCGTGGTGCCGTCGACCTTGGCGCCGAAGTCCTGCGGCCGAAGTAGAAGCTCTTTGGCCTGCGACTTGGAGAAAGGGCCAAGAGCAACACCGGCTTGAGCGATTCCGGCTGTGCCTAATAGTTGCAGGACAGTGCGACGATTCATCGTGAACTCCAGTTTCTTTTAGTTGGTAGAGGACGGTTTCATCAACAACGGACAGATTTTGATTCGCTCCACCATTGATATAGGGCCTGCGGAACACTCATCCAACAATCCTCAACAGGCTATGGAGATCTTCGAAGGCGATGAAGAAATTGCTTCCTTCATCGCTCTTCAAAGTAAGAATCAAACGCCTGAAAATTGCTCGTTGACTTTCGGCGCTTGTATCTCGATATCACTCAGAAAGTGAATCTCCCTCCAAGCTCAACGGTGCGGGAGATGTAACCAGCGCCGGTGCCAGTTACTTGCCCAAACGTCGAGCTGCCGAATGATGTATTCGGTGTTGAATAATACGGTGTGTTGGTTAAGTTGAATGCAGCCACATGGGCCGCTATTATCTTTCCCTCGCTGATCCGAAAATTCTTTTGCAAGGTCATATCGGGCCTGATGAACGCGCCTTGCCTGTCGGCCGCCTCAAAACGCCGGATATTTCCGATGGCGTTATAAGTGGGGCCAGTACCCGCAGGACAAGAAGTAGTGGAAGCAGTAGTAGAATTGGCAGCCCAGCAGGGAGTGCTAAATGCCGCCGTGTTGAACCAATTTGTAAGCGTCCGGTGAGCCGGACGAATAGCAGCCTCGCTCGTAACATTGGGACGCGATTCGCCAAACCCATAACTGCCTATGGGATTGCTCGAGTCAGTGATCGAAATCGGAAATCCCTTGTTGAGAATGGTAACGGTTGAGAGCTGCCAACCGCCGACGAATGCATCGACGACCCTGTTCATGTCTCCTCCGAATCGCATACCGCGCCCGAAGGGAAGTTTCCAGACCACCGCCGCGGTAAACTGCTGTGGCATATCGTGTCCGCTGACCGAACGCTCCAGCGACAGGTTGTAGATATCCCGTGCACCGGAATCGTTGTTGTATCCAGTCTCCGAAGTATTATCCATCGCCTTGGAGTACTGATAATTGATGCTCGCTGACAAGCCCCCCGACATGCGCTGGCTATAGGAGACCAGAAGCGCGTTGTAACTGGAACTCGCTAATGTCTGATCTTGTGAAATGTTGACAGAGGTGAACTGCGGATAGGGCCGCAGCAATTGGTTATAGGCGATTTGGTTTGTGGCGCTAAACTGCCCCTGGCCTGCGAACGGGTTGTTCACTTTGTTGTTCAAGGTAGAAGCGCAAGTGGGTCCTGGGCAATGAGTCACCTGGGAATATAGATATTGAGTAGGCAATTGGTTCACGTTCTGGCCATAGCCGACCGGCAATCTGCGCCCCTGACTCCCCTGGTACCCGATCTCGACGACTCCATTGTTCGGAGTCTGATACTGAATACCGGCTGAGTACGTTTGCGTATAAGGGGTTGGACGGGCATAGTAGGCTGAACTTACGCTGTTTCCCACATCCTGCATCACTCCCAGTGAACTGCCGGTCGGCTGAACCAGCCCATTGGGGAATGGATTGCTGAGGCCGTCCTGTGGGGCCAATCCCGCATTGAGGTTCTGAGTAGCCTGGCCCGTCGTGTTGGACGAAAAACCATCGGAATTGCTGTTAGGGGCCTCGGAGGTGTTCTGCGAGTAGAAGATCCCGTAGCCAGCACGGGCGGTCATATTATTCCTTACCCGATACGAAAGCCCGATACGCGGAGCTGCATTGTTGAAGGTGGTTTTCCAAAGCCCGCGATTGTCACTGTTGGCAAAGACTAGACCACCTTTAACAGGGGAGCCGGTCAGCGCAGTTAGCGTAGGATTGATAACGGTCGGATCGAAATGGTTGTACCGGTTGTAACGGTCGGTACGCCCAAACTGGATCTCATACCGCAAGCCGTAGTTGAACGTTAGCCTATTGTTGACCTTCCAGGCATCCTCCGCATACAAACTCACGTACTTCTGTGTGGCTGCGGGAACCACAGCGTAACCCGTCGACGAAGATGAGAGGGTGCCTAAAAGTAGTGAAGCGACGCCGTCGCCCGTTGTCGTACTACTCGTGGATGCCAGACATGTGCCTGTCCCGCAGTTCGCGGACGTCAAGTTGCGGTCAGTTCCGAAATTGGCGGAGTTTTGGTTGAAATCATTCAACATCTGCACTGTCATCTGATAGCCGAATCGGATTGTATGGTTGTTCAGAGTCTTCGTGGCGTTGACCGAGAAGTCGTTATTGCGCAGGGTGTAATAATACGACCGTCCTTGACCAAGCCCCTGATATCCACCGATGCCAAAATTCGCCGGGTTATTGATCGGGAATTGGCTGACAAGCCCAGGTGCAAAGCCAAAGACGGTTCCGTCTGCGCCTTCCAGTGCGCCTAGCGAGTAGCTATTCTGATGCCAGACGGATACTGCTCCGACAAGGTTGAGCACGAAAGTCGACGATGGAACGTAAGTCCCGCTCAACAGAATTCTATTCGTGGGGTTTTTTCCTACAGAGCCGGTATCCAGTCCATGGCCATAGTATTCGGCTCCTCCCGATACTGAATACTGCCTCATCCAAGTGCCAAAGGCGGTAAATTTCTCGCTTGGAGACCAGTCAGCACGAAAGTCAAAACGCTCTTGCGTGTTGACTTTCTGAGCCGTGGCGGAATAATTATTTACGTTACTTTGTGGGGAACCATTGGCCGCCGCAGTAACAGCGGCTGGTGCCGCTGGAAACAATGAATAAAGCTTGCAAATTTTTTGGCCCTGGGGGTTAATCTTCGATTGCGGAATGAAGTTAGCAGGGTTGGAGGCGCCGGCTGGGAGATTCGTGTTACCTCCGTTCTCGGCAATGAAAGACGTACGCGTATACGTGCCATTCGAGTTGGCGACTTGAGTCGTTGGATCGTAGAGGGTTGATAAAACATAGCTTGAACCCGACTTGGAGAAGACGTTCGAGAAATCGCCGTTGCACTCTGCGGCCGTTGGAATGGACTGTAGTCCAGAGGATGCAGGCTGAGAGTTGCGACTTGCCTCGTAGTTGCCAAAAAAGTACATGTGCTTTGAGCGCCAGATAGGGCCGGCCAAGTGTCCGCCGTACAGGATGTTGTTATATGGGGTTTTCGGGGTGCCAGTACGATCATTGGTCCAGGAGTTGGCATTCAGCGTCTGTCCCTGGTAGTTAAAGTAGGTGGCCCCGTGGAAAGAGGGGCTGCCACCTCTGGTGGTAAGACTGAGAACCCCACCGTCGGTTTTCCCGTATTGAGTGTCATATGTATTCCGAAATGCGTGGGTTTCGTTTGTTGAATCGGCAGCAGGGGGTCCGATAGCGCCGCCCCAGTCGCCGGCCGTGAGGCTTATGCCGTCGACCAGGATTGCGGATTGCATATCGCGGCCGCCATCCATGGAGAACCGATCCTGTTGCTGATCGCCGGTGGTGGGAGAGTTACCGTTCATCCCGGTATGGACCGAAACTACTCCGCCCGTTGCCCAGACAGAACCCAATGAGCTATGGCTGCTGATCGGCAAATCCTGTACTTGTTGAGTGGTCAAAGTCACATCATGATTTGCATCCTCGGTATCGAGTAATGAAGGGGCAGAAGTAACAATCACCTCTTGCGATACCGATCCGATTGTCAGTTGCGCATTGAGTTCAAGCGCTTGGCTGGCCAACAGAGAGATGTTGCTTTGCTTATAAGTAGAAAACCCTGTTTTAGAGACAGTCAGGACATAGTCGCCAGGGATGAGTTGGGAGAAGGTATACAAACCATCTTGAGTAGTTTGTGCGGTTCGCGTCGCCGATGTGGCGACGTTCGTAACGGTCACGGTCGCATCCGGAACATTTCTCTGGGCGGGATCACGAACCTGACCATTAATAGAGCCGGCAGTAATCTGGGCATGAAGCGCGGCAGGGATGAACGTCACGAAAATGAACGCGACGCTAAGCAGCAGTCGGAGCATTCTAATACCACTCCGCTTTCGGTTGTCTTGAGTTGATACCGCAGAATGCTGACATGCAGCGAATGTATGCACAACTTGCCTCCAGAATTGAACAATCTTCCCGACCTCAATTGGCCAGGCCAAAGCGTTTTGACTCAGAGAGCGAGAATCCCGTAGAGGTCTCGTTGTACCCATGCTTTGTATGGATCGAAGTTCCGGCATTGCTTGAAATAACTGCAAGGAGCGGCGGCTCCTTTATTGCAGTCTTATTTATAACCAGATAACCATTCCATTTTGTGACAGATGCAGAATTTTATCTCCTACATTAACGAGTTCGAATTGAGTATCACAACAAAGCAGAGCCAACTCGTGGATTTAAAAGCAAAGTTCAATTCAGACACTACGGACAAAATGTTCGCACTTAAGACTAAATTTCCAGTCGGCTTCGAATTTGGAACCTAGGTTGGGGGTGAGGTAGCCTCAATTACGCTAGTTTGGATGGAACATTGGCTCCTGACCTTATGCTGGCTGGCGTGACGATAATGCCGCATAGTCACTGCACGGAGACTCTGCCGATTGAATCAAGGCCGGCGGAAACCTTGGTTCGCAAATTGCCGGGCCAACAATCGAGCACAAACTCGGCGGCGAAGACCGGCCATACGTTCTCGATCTTATGGGGATATGGGACCTGCCCTTCGGCCATTGTCCGTTTTCTACCGGGCACCCTAGAGGCATGGAGATATTGAAGTTACCTGTACAGGGTTGCGCCCGGTCAAAATTTCCAGGGCCGCCGTGTTGATGAGAAATCTAGCTGAACTTCTGGTTGGTTTCACCGTTGGGATACCACTGGTCCAGTTGAGTTTCTCTGAAATCATCCGACACTTCGAGTGCCAGAGTAGTAGTACAGTTGTGGAACGAGTATGTTCCGTCCGAGTTTTCTACCGGCAGCCACTGGTCATCCGTTTCCCTGATCCTTCCATTTAAACGCCACCTACGCCTTCACCGCCGGAAAGATCGTCACCCGCAATTCCGTCGATCCATAGGGAACCAGCGTCAGTTGCTCCATCGTCTGACTGACCTTGCTCGTGCTCAACTCCGGCAAGGGCGGCGTGAACTTCTGGGTCGAATTCTGCGGATTCGACTGCAACTCCCAGTCCTCGATCTTGCGGGCAAGAACGTTAAGCATGGTCGGTGGATTCTCCCACGGGTCTAGGTTCTCACTCGCCAGGTTCGGCTTCCGCGCGAAGTCGACACCCTTGGTCGGTTGCGCCGCATTCAATATCAGTCCGTAGTTCCAATCGCTGACCGGCGTTGCCTCCCAACTGGGATACTCCACCGTCGTGTACTTCTCCTCGACAATCGGCTTCCAGTTTGCTTTGATCGCCAAGGAGTAAACCAGAGGGCCATGCTCCAGCCCCACTCCGCCCTGCGGCCAATGCGTCACGGCCGTCCTCATCGGCAGCGTCAGCGTCAATACATCACCAGGCTTGAACGTACGCCGCAAAACCAGAAAGCCCTTCGTAGTTTGCTCGCCCATCGCAGCCACTCCATTCACCGTCAACCGCGGACTTTTGCACCACCCCGGAATTCGCAGCGATAGAGGAAATCTCACCGCCCGCCTCGCATAAATCGTAAAGCGAATCTCCTCTTCAAATGGATAGTTCGTTGTCTGCTCAATTTCCACTAGCTCGTTCTCCGCGCCCACATTGGCCTTCACCTTCGATGGCCCGTAGAGCACCGCTGCCAAGCCGCCATCCGCCGCCTGCATCCACATCCGGATCGCATAGTTGGGAAAGATGCGGTGCACATTCCCGCCGCAGCAGGCAATGCGCTTTCCAGGATTCGGCTGATAGGCCATCTTGAAACCTCCGCGCCCCTTCGGATGATGATCGGAGTTGAGCGTCGCCAGAAACTGATTCGGACAGGACATGTACTGTAGCGCCTTCCAATCCTTCTTGATCGCCCCCGGCGCGGCATTGAAGCTAGCCCGCTCAATGCGATCGGCCCACACCGAGTCGCCGGTGGCCATCAACTGGTAGCCCCACGACCATGTGTGGTCGGCGATGTCGCAGGTCTCGTGCAGGTCAAGCGAGGTGACTGTGCTATACCACTCCGAGGTCGATGGGATGCCGTCGATCAGCATGTGGTGATCGAAGATGCGCCGTTCGGCGGCCTCGGAGAACTTCAAATAATCCTCCTTGCCGGTATACAGATAGAGAATTGCCGGCAGCTTCATCGTCTCCGCATACGTCACCCCATGAGAGTTGATTGGCGTATCGGCATAAACGTGCATCGGGGACAAATCTCCTCGATCCTTATTGCCGGCGACCTTCATGTACTCCTGCCACGCATTCTCCGCGAGTGCGAGCAGACGCGCATCCCCCGTGCGTCCATAACACCAGAGGATCGATTCAACATTGGTAATGTTTCGCTCTGGAGTACCATACGAGGCCTTATCGTTCAGGTAATGCTTCCGCATCGCATCGACGATGCCTTTGCCGGTCTCTCCCATCATGGGCGAAGGCGCCTCAGCGCAGGCCGTCAGGCTGCGAAAGAAGACGGCCTGCGGCCAGCGGTGATCGTCGCCCGTCGGATCCTTGAAAAGCTGAGGGCCAAGATATCCATCCGTGTCCGCATGAGTCAGCGTGTAGCGGATCGTCGTCCACACCTGCTCCATCAGCGCCTCATCGTCCAGCACCATCGCCAGCCGCATTGCCCCATCGATCCAGTAGCCCTTCTGCTCCCACGGGAACCACGATTGCCCGGGCTTTATCGATTCATCCTTCTCTTCGCCAGCCCAGTAGGCGCCGGTAAACGGCCATGAAATTTGCGGGAGCTTTGACCCCAGCTGAGCCGCCTGCTTCTCCAGCATTCCGCGCAGCCATCCCTCCGGCCGCACCGCGCCGGGAGCCAACTCGCGCAGTCGTGCGTGAGGGGTCAGCTGCTCCCCGTCCAGCATCGAACCAGTACCCATCAGCATTGCGGAACTGATGATCGCGAGCCGCAGAAACTCGCGGCGACTCACTTCATTCGCTTCCACAGCAGCTTTGCTTTCCCCCACAATCTCCCTTTCTGTCCAGACCTTGGTCGTACTTTGCCCGTAATTGGTTGCCCTTCACAGCGACTGTAGGAATTGGGTTTAATGCAGAGAATCACCCGGGCGCTCAGGGTAGCCGGTGTCGTCGAGTATCTGGACGGCGGTGGCAGGGCCGTAGTGGGCCCAGTCCTGCATGACCCAGACAACCTTCTTATCGCGGGTTACTTCGACAAGTTGGGGACCGTGGTTGCTGCCGCCGCGGGAGCAGACGATGGTGTCGCCGTTGTCGAGGCGGGTAACGGACTGGGCGTTGCCGTACCAGTACTGCGGCGGGATGTCGTCCTTGGTGAGCTCCCAGACGGTCTCGCCCTTGGGGTTGACCTCGCGCTGGAGTACGGCCTGCTCGGAGGTAATGAGGGTATTGCCGTTCTTCAGGCGGATGGCGGCCCAGGGGTGGGGGATGTCGTAATGCCAGATTTCCTTGAAATCCTTGCCGTATTCGACGACACGGCCCATCGAGAGGAAGGAGGCGAGGTAGGTCCCCTGCGCGGTGATGCGCATGCGGCGGAACTGGGGATGGATGGTCTTGGGGTCAGTGGAACTGGGGGAGGGCAGTTGGTGATCGACCTCGACTGCTTTGGTGTGGATGTTGACGATGAGTAGGCGCGGGCCGGGCAGGCCGTTGAGGACGAACATGACTTTATCGAAGCCGATGGGCTGGCAGGTGTGAATCTCGGTTCCGCGCGGGGCGTCGTAGCGCCAGACTATTTTTTTGTCGGGGGTGATCTCGGCGATGTAGTACATGCGGGTGAAGAGAACGTTGCCGTTGGAGAGGATCCAGGAGTCGTCATACTCGTTGCCGCCGCCGGTGGAGTAGCTCCAGACGGTCTTGCCGTGGTTGATGAGGTACATCTTGTTGTAGCCTTCGCCGAAGTAGAGCATGGGACGCTGCGAGGCGCCTTTGTCGGGCAGGCCGATGGGGGCGGGATTTTTGGCGACGAGAGGGGCAACCGGCTCTTCTTCAGGGCCGAGGACTGGCACATTTGCTGCGCTGAAACGATGGAGTTGCTTGAGCAGAGGCTTGGTGTCCGAACCTGTGGTATGCACGACAGGCAGTGGCGAAGGATATGAATCCAGAATGGGCGCGGGAGGCGATGGGTGGGTGTTCGAACCACTCTGCGCCTGCGCGGGCAGAGCGAGAAGAGCAAGCAGGCCAAAGGAGGCGGCCGCGGTGAGGATTCGAACGGTCGATAGAGCAAATGTTTTTGGGAACATGAGGTTTTCCTCTCTAAATGCGGCGATATCGAATTCAGTTGATAGACGGTGTTGGTGCGCTTCAGCAGGCGCTCGGCATCGAGAAGCGCTACGAAGCTTTGCATGATGTAAGTAGCAAACCCGCTATCGACTAATCATGTTGTACTCAGCGTGCATTCCATCCGTATCGCCTTCGGCTACGGCAGCACTGCCGCGAAGATCGCATCCCGAAACAAGAATGTCTTTGGATGATTTTAATTTCAGAAGAGCGCGCGCACCTTTAGGGGCCTTGGTCTGGGACAACCACCCGCCATGGACGTCCTCCATCTGCACCATGGGTTCTCCCTCGATCGTAGACGTGGACTGTAAGCCATCGCAACGCAGATCTTGCACGTCATCAAACAGCAAAGTGGGGCGCCACTCTTCCACCGGCGCTGAGAACGAGACATTACGCACGGAAAGACCACGGACGTGCCGAACATACAAACCGCTTGCGGGCAGCCACCCAAACATACGCGCCTGAGGGTAATCGGCTGGGACCTCAGGGACCGGATGGGCAACCCACTCGAGCTTGCCCGGCATGATGGTTGCAATCCGGATATCCGAAAGGCGAACATCCTCTACATTCAAGCCCGGTAACCCGGTAATGGAACTGGTCAGGATTGCATCTGTGGCATGCAAGCCTTCAATGACAACACCACGCAGGCCGTTCTGTGGTGCAACGTTGTCCGTATGTCGCGTGCCTCGGCGAATACAAATGGGCGACCGCACACGCCGCATCTGGATCCCACTGATGACGACTCCGTCTACCCAGCCGCCATCAACGGCGCTCAGTTGGATGCCTGCGATCATGCGTGACGGCAAGGGCACATCGTCGTTGTAGATGACTGAGTTCGAGAAGGTAATGTTTTCAAAGCCACCGAACGTAGGCGTACCGAATTTGAAACCGTTACAGCAGCCGCTAAGAATACAGTTGGTGACAACGATATTCTTGGTCAAGCGAGCGGGTGCGCCGTTGAGCGGCTCGCTCTTAATGCAGATAGCATCGTCTCCGGTTTCTATAATGCAATCCGAGATCACCAGATCCTGGCAGCCGGTGGGATCTATACCGTCCGAATTGGGACTATAAACCGGATTATTAATAACAATCCCGCGGATCTGGACACGGTCGCAATTAAACGGCCTGAGAGTCCATCCCGGAGAGTTGCAGAGGAAGACGTCTGTAATACGAACATCGGTGCAGCTTTCGAATTCAACCATAGGCGAGGGACACTTCTTGCGAGTCCAATCGAGGTGGATGGCGTCGCTCCACACTTGGCTTTCCGGTACCGGTGGGCGGTCACGGTGTACCCAGAATGCCGAGCCCTGTCCGTCAATCTTGCCCGGCCCCGCCAGTCCCACGTTCTCTGCACCGTTAGCGTAAATAAGATGCTTTGGCTGGTAGTCATTGATGTCGCCGCTGCCGAGCAGCACAGCGCCTGCCTCGAGATAAAGCGTGACGTTGGATTTGAGGACGACGGTGCCGCAGAGATAAGTGCCTGGGCCCAGATACACAATACCTCCGCCGCCCGCCGTGCACGCGTCGATCGCACGCTGAACCGAGGGAGAATCCTTTGCACGACCGTCTCCAACCGCACCGAACGAACGGGGATCGAAAATGGCCGGACGTGTGCCATCACTTTTTAAAGGGGCCCCGTGTGCAACTCCCACCGTAGATGCCGCAAAACCGGCAATAGCCGAAAGCATTTCTCTGCGATTCATAAAGTTCTTAGGTCTCCTGGGCTTTTGACCCGGTGCTGCGCGGGACAAATGGTGAACTGCAAACTCTCACGACACAAGATGGAATTTGCGTTGCGCGTGCGTCAGTCTCCCAAATACTATGGAATTCGAGATTGAGACTGAACTTTGAGCGACGAAATTAAATTGCGCGGTTGCATCAGTTCAGCCTTCTCCCTTAGCAATGTTGAACTCTCCCCGAACGACACCTGCATTCACTTCGCCGGATATGTCAGCCAATTTTGCAGCGCCACGAATGTCACAACCTGAGATCAGGAGATTGGCTGACTGGTTCCCTTCAACTCTCGCCAAGGCGGTTGAATTCATAGGAGTGGCCGCACCAGAGATCCATACGTCGCGTGTGTTGGTCAGTAGAAGGGGCGGCACACCGCCAATCGCTGAGGTCGACCTAAATCTATCAAGATTCAGTTGACGGACGTCATCGAAGACCATGGTGTTGCGCCATTCGTGAGCGGGTGCGGTGAAGGTGACGTCTCTCAAACTCAAGCCGCGCACGTGCCGGCAGTATAGGCCGGACGCAGGCAGCCACCCGAACATGCGCGATTCAGGATATCCGGCGGGAACTTCGGGCACCGAGGGTTTGAGCCACTCCTTCTCTCCAGGCATAACGGTATCAACATGGAAATTAGCGAGCCTCACGTCCTCGACATCCATCCCGGGAATCCCCGTGATGGAACTTGTCAAAATAGCACCGGTGGCATGGACTCCATCGATCAGCACGCCTCGGAGACCTGCTTTGTCAGTGGCAAAACGATTGGCTCTATTTCCTCTTCGGATGAAGAGAGGCGCACGAGCGTCCTGAATCTGAATGCCGGAGATCACAAGACCATCGATCCATCCACCATCGACCATCTCAATGGCGATCCCGGCGATCATACGAGACGCAAGATCGGGATCGCTGCTGACGATGGTTGAGTTGGAAAAGGTGATGTTCTCAAAGCCACCCTGCGAAGCTGTTCCAATCTTGAAGGCGTTTGTACTGCTGGTCAGGATGCAATTGGTTACGGTGATATCTCGTGAAAGCCGCGGAGCTTCGCCGTAGGGATTCTCGCTCTTCAAACAAATTGCATCGTCGCCTGTGTCGATGAGACAGTCCGAGATGGTCACCTGCTGGCAGCCAGTCAAGTCGATGCCGTCGGTGTTGGGGCCTATCGCCGGATTCTTGATAATAATTCCGTGAATGAACACTCGGGTGCAATTGATCGGACGGAGCGTCCAGCCAGATGCACCCACAATTTCGATCGACTCGAGGCGCAGGTTGGTGCAGTTAATCAATTCGATCATCGGGGAGATTCTGGCGTGGGGCTTCCAGTCAAAGTGCCGCCTGTCGGTCCACTTCTGCGAATCCGGCACGGGTTTCCGATTCGATGGCACCCAAAAGCTTCGCCCCTGCCCATCGATCTTTCCAGGCCCAACCACGCTCACGTTCTCGATATCGCGTGCATAAATCAGGTGCCCCTGTCCTGCGTCAGAGTTCGGATCAGGCCCAGGCTTCGGTGTATATTGCTTCACATTCGTGCTGCCTAGAATGACTGCTCCCGCCTCTAAGTAGAGAGTGACGTTACTTTTCAGCTCTACCGTACCGCACAGGTACTTGCCAGGCGAACAGTAAACGACACCGCCTCCCGCTTTGCTACAGGTATCAATGGCCGCATTGATCGCAGGCGAATCCAAGGTCTTCCCGTCACCGATTGCTCCAAATTGACGCGGACTAAAAACGCTGTTGGCCAGATTGCTTTGTGGGCTGTTCCTCTGGTCGGCTGCATAAACGTGTCCGATCGGAAACGTGGTTGAAGCGGCGATCAGGGTGAGCGCTTCTCTACGATTCATTCAATTCCTTTCATAGCTATAACTACGGTTGTCAATTCCAGTACAACTTCACAATTCAATCCAACGAGCTTCCACTCCGCGACAATCTCGCTGCTACAAGACCTAAGTGAAGATGGGTGCCTCCGGCGGAGCTACGAAAAGGCCACGTCTTTCTGGATTAATCAGACGAAGACTACTGCATCGTCAGCTTCCATTGCTGCGTGCTATTGCCGTTGGGAGTGAACTGCACCACCTGGGTATTGGTGCTCTCGGTGTTAGGAGGCACGTTATCGTCATCCAAAGCCTCACCGCTTTGGGTGCTGATCACCTTGTAGTAGTCATTGCCGAGGTTGGTGATCGTCCACTTCTGCTGAATCTGCCCATTCAGCGTCGATTGCAGCAGTCCGAATGGCGACAGGTTTGAGCTGGAGTTATCCAGCGCGCACCCGCTCTTTTGGCTCACGATCGTGTAGATGTTGGTGCCAACCGAGGTCAATTGCCACTTCTGTGAGGACGTCTCCGGAAGGTTGATCGGCCATTGGATCACCGGGTTGTCGCAGGTCGTTACGTTGCCATTGTCCATGGCCAGATCGTTATGCTGACTGGCGAAACTGTAAATCCCGCCGGAAACGAGACCAAAGTTCAGACCGCTCACGTTGGTCCCGACGTCGATCTTCGATGAGTAATTGCTGCTCGTTATGGTCGTCCCATCGATCGACACATCCTGCAAGGTGACGTTGGAAACGGTGCCAGCCGAATTCGTACCCTGAATTTTGCTTGCAAATCCGCGGCTGTCATCCACTGTGACCCGGGACAAACTAACGTTGTCTACGGGCCCATCTCCGCCGCCCAGTGTCCAGATCACAATAGGAGCCACGAGGAATTCTCCCGATGAGGACGATCCTTCGAGGTTTTCCATGTGGATGTCGTTGAAGTGGATGCCGCTATAACCGGCCGTCCCCTCGTCATGGGATACGCTCACCGCCCGTTGCCCTGCGACAACCTGGATGTTGCTGAATACGATGTTGCTCGCGGTGCCCTTTGCCTGAACGCCCACCTTGGTACCGTCACCCTCCCAGCTATAGCCCACGTCGTTGCTGTAGGTGACGTTGCTGACTGGGTTGGTATCGCCAGCCTTCGCGTCGAAGGTGTCGTCGCCCGTTACACCCAGGCAGTTGTCGATGGTGGCATTGTTGGTGGAAACGATGTCGTAGCCATCGCTGTGGACCCATTTGAAATCGTCCAGCATCTTCACGTTCTGGATCGTCACATTCTGCTCATCGCCAATATCGAAGGTCCAGGTGGTCGCATCCTTGACGGTGATGCCGATAATCTTGAGTCCATTGGGTCGATTTCCATTGCTGTCTGCGCCGCTCTGAATAATTCCTTTGCGATAATTGCCAAAACCATTGATGGAGCCCCCCGTACTCGACGGCGTCACCAATACGGTGGAATTGGCATCGATCACGCCTCTGCCCGTGAAGGCGACATTGTTGACTGCGCCGGTAATGACGAAGTTCTGCGGCCCCTGTTCCGGCTGACCGTTCTGCAGCGTGCCGCTGGTATTCCAGGTGTAATCGTTGCGGTTGGACGAGCCGTGGATGAACGCACCCGCCGCCAGATACATCGTGACATTGCTCTTCATCTGAATGTTGTTGGAGATCTCGTAGACACCCGCCGGGAAGTAAATGGTGCCTCCGCCGCTGGAACTCACGGTATCGATCGCATTTTGAATGGTGGTATTCAGCAGCGTGTCGCCAGTCTTATCCGCGTTGTAGGGTGGGGCGGTGATGTCGTACACATTGCCGCCGATAGTCGGAATATTAGTCTCCTGCGGATCGCCCGCAATCACCATCGGCTCCAGCGCTCCGGAGGCAGTGCTGACATTGATAATCAAGTAGGTAGACTGGCCTTGAGTGACCGAAAGCGTTAGATGCGAGCCGCTTACGCTTCCTGTGATTCCAAAATCATGCGGGCTGATGTTATAGCTCGTGATCGCCGCGCCGTTTCTGGTCGACAGGACAAACGTAGTCGTGCCTTCAAAGGCGAGATGACCGAAGCTGTAGCGGCCGCCGTAATAGGCCGTGACCGGGATCGTTGTACTGTCGGCCTTCAAGGTGTAGGTGCCGCTCGCACCGTCATAGGGCGCCGCCGGATACGCCAGCATATAGGTAGCTGCAGCATGGGCCTGAAGCTGTATCGTGGCGATGACCAACAAGACGGTCGCGGCCTTGGTCAATCCGCTTAGAAATTTTGTTCCAACCGTATAGTGAAATAGACGCATTGCACCTCCTTAGATTGGCTACCTGAATCGATCTGTTGCCTCTTTGCTTGCGAGGGGGAAAAGCGGGCTTGCTTGCTCAACGCTCTCGATGCGGTGGCCAGTGGCTCCCGCAATCGCCGTTCACCGTAGAAAGCCGAGGTACCCGGAATACCGCGCCTAAACGTTCCAAGTGAGATAAGCCTCCTTCGGTAGATCGGTAAATACTTGTGCGTCGAAAATAACGATCGCAGCGCAGTCCAGCTATACGAAAGTAACGATGTTCTGCGCTGCGATTGAGACGTGTCATTGGGCTTGGCTCAGAATTCGATACGGGCCGAAAGCTGCGCCTGACGCGGATTGTTGTTTTGCGTCGTCGGAGTGCCGAAGTTGGAGCTGCCCAGCGTGGTGACGATATTGCCGAACTGCACAAAATTAGTCACGTTATATAGGTCAGCCTGCAGGTTCAGCTTCGTCTTTTCGGAGAGGTGCAGAGGAAAGCTTCGCCGCAGACTGATATCCATACCGAAGAAGCCAGGCCCGGTGAGACCATACGCTGCCGTGCGAGGAGCATTGCCAAACGTGTATGCCGGCATGTACGCCGAGTTGGCCAGAGTCGGTGAAATGAATGGCCCAGTAGGAGCGACCGTTGCACTGCCAACACTTGGCGCTATGTTCGGGCCGAAGCCGCTCCAGTGCTTCGTAATACGCGCGCTGCCGGTAAACGCCGGATTCAGGGTTGGCATACATGTCGCCTGCGCGGGGTTAGTCTGACACGAGGTGGCCGTGATAGCGAGCGGCGAACCGGAATAGATCTGCACGATTTGCGAGAACTCGAAGCCGCCAAACAAAGCTCGCGTCCAGGCGTGCTCGCCACCGAAACTACCGCTGCCGAAGGGAAGATGCTCCACTCCGGTAAAGACAAAGTGGTGGGCCTGGTTGGTTACGGATACGGTACGCTCGATGGCATCTGCCGCATACGAACGACCTGTGTTGGAGTACGCTGCCGGGATTGCGTAACCGGTACGGAACGTGCCGCCGTCGTCGATTGAGCGCCCCCATGTGTAACTCGTCATGATCGTCACGCCACGCGAGACGCGCAGGTTTGCAACAGTTTGGAGCCCGTTATAATGCGCATTGGAAACCTGGCCATAGTTGTCGCTGACGGCGTATTGCGGGAATGGTTTTAGAGCAACCGAAAGTTGCTGCGAGGTATTGAACCAGGCCGGAACCGCGGCTCCAGACTGCTGGACTGCAGTCTGGCAATTGACCCCGGCGGCGTTCTTGGTGGTGGCCAGCTTCGAGACAGCGGTGGTAAGACAGGGCCCAAGGTTCAGATATTTTGGATCCAGTTGATCGGACCAGTAACCACGCGCGTTGCCGCCATCGGACATTAGAAAATGCGCCTGCGAGCCGACATAGCTTATCGAGGTTGTGAAAGCGTTAGTCCACTGGTGTTGTAAGCCAAACGTGTAGTTGATGAACTGCGGTGCCCGGCCACCGTAGTAGGGGTCGCCGTAGGTGGCAGACGAGGGCGAGCCTGTATAGCCGGGGGTCTTCGTGTAACCCGTGCCAAATTGCGGGCCAGAGGCAATCCCGGCGGCAGGAGCATAGGCCGGTACACCAGAATCAAGCGGAGCCGTAGTGAGGTAGGTGCTCGAGTTCGCACTAAAGTTCGGCGAGGCCGAGAACCCAAGTGTTTTCGTGCCTTGAGCCGACGCAGACGAGCCGGCCACGCCGTTCCCGTGCGAATAGACCACATCATAGCTTGCGCGTACGACAGTCTGCGGATCGATCTGGTACGCCAATCCAAGACGGGGACCGATGTTCTTAAAATAATTTTTAACCGGAGTGTCGCAGTTACAGGTGCCTGCTCCATGGCCCGCGAAGTTGAGCGCCCCGCCAACACCGGTCACTGGATTCAGTAGGTTGGGGTCGAAGTAACTCATCTGATCGTGAGCTTCTTTGTATGTGGGATAAAAGTCATAGCGCAAACCCAGATCAAGCGTAAGCTTGTCGCTAACCCGCCACGTATCCTGAATATAAGGGGACATTGGCCGAAATTGGGCATGAGTCGAATTGATCAGATTCTGCGTGAAGCTTACATTGTCGGGCTGTCCAAGCAGAAAGCTGGCGTAGCCTGCGCCGGTCGAGCCAATGAGTGAGCCATTGCTTAGGATGCCTGCCGTTTCCGTAACCGCGTTGCTGATGGTCACCGGCGTGGATCCCCCCGAAGCTGAGGTGTAGTTGTACCCCAACCAACTGATCATTCCGCCGAGTGTCAGAGAGTGCTTGCCGAGTGTCCATTGCACGTTATCGAGCAGTTCGTATGAGTTCGCGATTCCAATGACAGCGTTATAGCCCGCGAAGGCGGTCGGCGCGTCGACGCCGCTGAACTTCACATTCGGGAATGATCCCGCAGCCTGGCCCGCAGGGGCTCCGTTATAGCCGTAAGCCGTCGCCGCATATTGCGGAGTCTGGTTTGCGTTGTAGTCCAGAGAGGCGTACCGAGCGAAGCCGGCGTTGAATTGATTGATTACATGAGGGCTGAATTCATGGGTCTCTTCGATGACCCCCACGTATGTCTTCGGCGCGTAGGCCTGCCCATAGTTATAGGGCTGTGGGCCTTGATTGTTCGTTGTACTGGTCGAGCCAACCGGACTATTACTCACCTGCCGGCCGTAAGCGCCGGTTAGGGTCAGCACATCCTTTGCAGAGGCGATGAAATCGATACGGTGCGTCGTAGAATAGTTGTTTAGCCCCTTCAAGTTAGGAGCGACGAAGTTGTTGGTGGGATTGGTGTTGATCAACTGCGAATTGGGAAGGCCTGCCTGCAACGCCAGCGCGACCTGACTCATCTCGCTCGTCGGGATCACGTCAATGGGCTGGCCATTGACTACCTGGGCGCTGGTTTGACCCGCACCGTGCGTGTAGCCATATCGGTACCGGCATTGATACCCGTAGAACGCCGTACAACCACCTTGCGTATTCGGGTCATAAATGGGCGCAATGCCTTGGAAGTTACCTTGCTGTTCGGCCACGGATGGGTAACTCTGGATGATCGGGTGGGTAGAGGAGCTGCGGAATCCAGTGTAATTGCCGAAGTAGAACAGCTTTTCACGCCAGGATCCGAACGGAAGCAAGGGGCCGCCAATATCGATACCGAATTCGCTTTGATGTTCAATCGGCTTTTGCGGGAGACCCGTGTATGGATTATTGCCCTTAACAAAGCCCCACGAATCGAGCGCGGTGTTGCGGAAAAACTCGTACACGGAGCCGTGGAATGCATTGCCACCCTGCTTCACGTTGTAGTTCTGCACGCCCTCGCCCTCATACATAGCCGAGTAGCCCGAGGTCTGCACCTGAAATTGACCTACGGCATCCACCGAGATCGCCGACCAAACAAATCGTGGGTCGCCTTCGCCAGATATATTCGTGAACGGCACACCATTGACGTAGATCGCAATTGCGCCGCCGCGCGCCCCAACACCGTTCACAAGGCCCGAGTTGGTTGTCGTTCCGCCGCTGGTCTGATTGCCCTGTACGCCAGGCAGCAAATATGCGAAATCGGTCGCGCGGCGCTGGTCCTGTGAACCGAACGCACCCATTTCAACGGGAAGGGCGGAGTACATATCCCCTTCAAGGGTACTGCCCAGCGTGGCGTTTGTTGTTTGCAGTTGTGGCGGCGCGGTGGAGACAGTCACAGTCTGGGAGCTCGAGCCGATCGTCAACTTCGGACTATATGTTGTCGTTTCTAAAGCATTCACATTGACGTTTTGTTGCTGCTGGATCTGAAAGCCCTGGGCTTCCACCTTGATTGTGTAGTCACCGGGATCTAGTGTGGGAAACGTATAGTCGCCTGCATCGGTCGAGTTCATCGTCACGCTGACACCTGTGGCCGTGTTGGTAACGGTGATCTTCGCTTTTGGGATTACTGCGCCTGTTGAGTCTTGAATGTTTCCACTGACCGCACCCTTCCCGGCCAATTGCGCAAGCATGGCCGTCCCCGGCAGCAAACAGGCGAAGACTATGAGTTGTAGTAGAGGACGAACAAAAAACCGGCGGATTCGACCGCTCATAATGAATTTCTGTGTAGCAACTTGCATGAAACCTCCCTGAAATGTATGGCATCCGGTTGCCTTTGGCGAACGCGGCGAAGCACTAGATAGTGACGAGCCTTGATACGCTATCTCAGGAACGTGGTAACGTGTGACACAGTTTCTTACCGTAAGAAATCGCGCTAAACCATTGTTTCTATTGCTCTAATGCCCTGCATTGCTCTGCCCGGACGACAGGGTATAATTCTGGCGTGTTCAAAGAGCCCCCCTTGGATGATCGAAGCGACCTGCCTGCCCGTGGCCGGGAAGAGGATCCGCTAGCACCAGCGCTCGTTCGAGAAGAGCTGCACCGCATCCTGACCAGTCGACATTTCCGAACCAGCCGGCGAGGTAAGGAGTTCCTCCAATATGTTGTCGATCAGAAGATCGGCGGTAACGACGAGTTGCTCAAGGAACGGCTCATTGGGATACAAATCTTCGGGCGAAAGCCGGACTACCCCACCGGCGAGGATCCGGTCGTCCGCGTACAAGCTGGCGACGTACGGAGACGTCTGGAGAGCTACCACGCCGACCCCGATGTTCAATCAGAGATCCTCATCCAAATTCCGATTGGATCGTATGCGCCTGTCTTTCTATTAAGGAGAGGCCGCCGACCCTACGAGACGTCGCCCGGAACCATAGCCCCGCCGGCACCTGCCAAAACTGAAGCTTCAGGAGCCACCGACGCATCTTCGACGGAGGCCAACAGGACGAATGGGTCAAGTCCCACCGAGCCCCTGTCAGTCCCATCCAATCCGTTGCCTGCATTGGAATGGCGCGACCGTCAGCCGGAGGCCGCACTCAGCTCTGCAAGAAAGCGCGGAAGTTGGCGCGACACCAACCGTTGGCTTCTGACAATACTCGCTCTCGCCTGCGTTGCCCTCGCGGTTTACCTCGTCATCCCGTATACCCACAAATCTCCTGCACGGACCCTGAAAGCTTTCTGGTTGCCTGCTTCCCTATCAACAAAGCCCGTATTGATTTGTTTATCCCGGCCGATCGTTTACAGGCCTTCCGAGATGCTATATGACAAGTACGAAGCGTTACACCCTAACGCTTTCGATACCCGCGAAGCACGTCGTGATCAGATTCTTCCGCTCGCCCCCACCGACACCATCCAGTGGGGCGATATGGTTGCGGTTCGCAATTCTGGCCCCGGCATCGGATCAATCATTGCTGCTGTGAACGTCGGCAAGCTGCTCGCCCAGCAGGGCATCCCGTTCGAATTGCGGTTTGGAGAAGAGGCCACTTACGTTGACATGCTGAACTCTCCTGTAGTGATCGTGGGAGGCATCAATACCGCCTGGGCAACACAGCTGACCTCAGGATCGGATTTTGTTTTCGATGAAACACGCGGGGCGCCGAACATCCATGAGACGGCGGGCGCGAAGCGTGTTTGGAAGATGGAAAGTAAGGACGGCAACATCACCCGGGATTACGGCTTGATTACGCGGCAATTGTCAGGAAAAGCCGGCCAATTTCTGGTGCAGGTCGCAGGTATTTCTCATTTCGGAACCGCAGCCGCAAGTGAATTCCTGGCCAACGAGAAGGAATTGACCAACGCGCTGCATTCAGAATCGATTGATCTCCGGAAACAGAACTTTCAAATCGTTGTCTCAACCGACGTCATGGCTGGAAGGGCCGGGCCACCTCGTGTTGTGGCTGTCAGTAGTTGGTAATTCGCAACAATAAAAGGTACAAAAGGCCATTCGATACCGGTCAGTGACATGGCTGTCATTGATAGTAGAATCCGTCCATGAATGTCGTCCTGTGCACGCGACTCTTGCCGCCGTAGCACTTTTCGCAATCTCTGCTCTTTCCGCCCAGAATCTCACAGAGAATGTTCCGGAGCCTCCATCGCGGACCCTGGCTCCGGTTGCCAACCAGTCTGCCATGGTCAAGGAGCGCTATGCTCGTTTCACGGTGCTGACACCGGAACTGATTAGGATGGAGTGGGCTGAAGATAACCAGTTCGAGGACCATCCTTCCTTGATCTTCCTGAACCGCAACTTGCCCGTGCCACCGTTTAGCATGACGCAAAAGGGTGGAACGCTCACGATCCATACCGGCAAATTGCAATTGGTTTACTCCTAGCGAGCAAAGCCACTGGCTTCACACCGGGCAATCTGGCAATCACGCTAACGATGAATGGTAGGCCTGTCGTTTGCATCCGGGTATACCCTCTACCGGCAATCTCGAGGGCACGACGCAACCCTGGACGGCGCGACGGGAGCCGAGCACCTGAAAGAACCGATCGGGCCGGGGCTCATCTCACGCGACGGATGGGTTGTGGTTGACGACTCCGGCGCGCTCTTCGACTCTTCTAACTTCGACTTCAGCCACGGCGATCCCATGAGCCAACCATGGGTACTTCCGCGACCATCCGGCACACGCGAGGACCTGTACTTCTTCGGCTACGGTCACGACTACAAGCAGGCGCTGGGCGATTATGTACGCGTCGCCGGCCGCATCCCGCTGCCCCCGCGCTATGCCTTTGGAGCCTGGTGGTCCCGCTATTGGGCCTACAGTGATCAGGAACTGCGCGACCTCGTCACCGGCTTCCATGAGGATAATGTACCGCTAGATGTGCTGGTGATCGACATGGACTGGCATAAGACCTTCGGCCGCCACTTCGAGATGAAGGATGCTTCGGGACATCGCAGGGGCTGGAGCGGATATTCCTGGGACACGGCGCTCTTCCCGGACCCCAAGGATTTCCTGTCCGAGTTGCATGAAGAAGGCCTGAAGGTAACGCTGGATCTTCATCCGGCCAGCGGCGTGCAGCCATGGGAAGATGCCTATCCGGAGTTCGCACGCAACATGGGAATCGATCCTGCGACCAAGCAATACATCCCATTCGATCTGACCAATCGCAAGTTTGCGAAGAACTATATCGATCTGCTGCATCATCCGTTGGAAGCGCAGGGAGTGGACTTCTGGTGGCTCGACTGGCAGCAGCAGAACAACACGAAGACGGCTGGAGTGAACCCGACGTGGTGGTTGAACTACATTCACTTTACCGACCAGGAGCATGAGGACAAGCGCCCCCTGCTGTTCCATCGCTGGGGCGGCCTCGGCAACCATCGCTACCAGATCGGCTTCTCCGGAGACACGGTCTCCACCTGGGACTCTTTGGCATTTCAGCCATGGTTCACAGCCACCGCGGCCAATGTAGGTTATGCCTTCTGGTCACATGACATAGGAAGCCACATGCCCGGCGTGGTCGCGCCGGAGCTCTACACGCGCTGGATCCAGTTCGGTATCTTCAGTCCTATTCTGCGCACGCACACTACCAAGAACGCTGAGTCCGAGCGCCGCATCTGGGCTTATCCGGAACCGTACAGCGACATCATGCGTACCGACTTCCAGCTTCGCTATGCCATGGAACCGTACATATGCCTCTTTACTAATGCCGATATAGCTGGTAGTGCTGAAACGGCTGCCGATTTCAGTCAGTATCTCTTCCAGCCTGCCGGCACTGATGACGGTCCGGAAGAGACCGACCATCGTGAGGTATCCATCGCGGATGCGATGGAGCAGGATCATGTACCGGACTAAATCTGTATAGCTTTGCTGCCAGAACGGTTCCTTGCCCTTGCCCCAGATCGACGTGATGATGGATGCAATGTTCAACGCCTGCGCATAGGCGTCGAGCGAGTTGTTTAGCGGGTTGTAGCGAATATTGCCGTCGAGCGAGACCTCGACATAATCTTGTTCCCGTCCACACCATTTAAGGATGCGCTGAAGCTGACGGCAGAGATCGCCTTTGACTTCGAGCACGATGCCGGAGAGTCTGCGTGCGGGATCATCGGCGCGATACGCGAATAGCTGGCGCATGGCTGGCAGGATCAACCCATAGGTCTTCCCACTCCCGATTGAACCAAACGAAGCGATGCCGGTGTAGAGGCCGCGCTCGGGTATAGAAAGCCACTGCGGAGTTGGGCTTGGCTTCGGCACGAGCTGGCGATGGACCTCCCCGAGTACCAGGGAAAGTTCTGTCCGGATATGCGGATCGGGATATGGAGGCAGGAATCCGACTGCCAGTTCCTTCTCACTCCTATATAGATGGACATATAACAGAGAGAAGATCATGGAGCAGAGCAGAAATGGCGTCGAATACAGGAAGAGGCTAAAGCTCCAGACGACGGCGTGAAAAACCGGAGGCCGCTGTAGTGCGATCAAACGGAGCAGAGGATTCGTTGCGTCGATCGGAAACATACCATTCAGGACGATGCCGCAGGCTATGCTCAACCCCAGCGAGAGCAGGATGCGGTACTCGACCAGCGGGCGAATGAGTTTTTGGAGATGCGGGTGTTGACGCACGATGGGTATGCCTCCTCTAAGCGTGGACTGCCGAAGTATCAGGCTTCGATGCGGTTTCGTCTGAGGGTTTGATCGGCGTTGGCGCGGATTTCGTGCCGCTGGTAGTCTGCGCCGCAGTCGGAGTGAGACTGGCTTTGTACTTCAGGAAGTCCTCTTCCTGTGTCAGCGCGAAGCGGAGCAGTTCGTTGACGATGTATTTGCGGTCATTGCTCGACCAGGAGGCCAGCAGATCGATGTCCTGCGAGATGGTGTCCTCAATGTTGGTCTTGAGCAGAACGAGGTTGACCTTGCTGGCTCCGTGTTCGATTCTGAATTTACTCATCGGCGGTTTCCTCTCTGGCCGCGGTTGCGGCCTTTCTTGTACTTGTTTCGGGCCAACTTAGGTACCGGCTAAGGTCCATATCAAGTACTCACTTTGGCCAGGTCAGGTACAAGCTTTGGGCCGGATGAGGTACCGAACTTAGACCTGACTCGGTACCAGATTTGAGTCAATGGCGTGCCGGGGGTGGGAGTGACCAGCGCGGCGGAGCCGACGCGGAAGTGCGGAGCACTGGGGTCGCTCCCACCCCCGGCACATACCCCTCCCTGACCCCACCTACTTGCGCAACTCCTTGTATTTGCATGACTAAACCTCTTCCTCTTGTGTCTGCTCGCGTGTCTGCTGACGTGTCTGTTCACCCTGCTGCGATGGCTTGGTCTGCCGGAGGCTGTAGATGGGATAGCTGTACGGAAGGACACGGGTGGTGAAGCTGACACGCGGGGAGTTCTGCAAAAATCGCTGCCGGATCCTGTCGGCGTTAGTGCTCTTGATCTCCCATGCCGCCTGAAGCGCCCTGTGTTCCAGTGACGTATAAAGATGCTCTCCCTCGCGCAGCACCTCGAGATCGCGGGCAGTGCTGACGCTGCCTTTGGTGTCATACCGCTGGCTGGCGGCAAGGTATTCGAGAAAGTGATCGACACCGAGAGGCGTCATGGACGTAACACCACGCAAGCGGTCCGGAGGAAGAAAGCGGTTGAAGGAAGCCTTCGCCCGCGCCGAGTTGCTCTCTGTATCGGCGAGATAGATGAGTTCAAACTCACCGAGCGCCTCGAACAGCGGCTGGTACTGTTCGAGATAGCGTTCGAAGCGCGTGGCAGTGACCTGGCCTTCGTCGAAGAAGGTAAAGCGCGGGATGCCGGTATTGGAGACGAGGATGGGGAACCCATCGGAGAAGTACATCAACCGCCCGGCGTAGCTTCGGGGCAACAACTCGGAACGGATGCCGCATTGGGTGGTGAAAAAATCGATCTTGCTGGCCTCATCTTCGAGCAGGTTGGTGTTTAAATTTGCGAGGATGAAGTCGAACACCATGAGCCGTGACTTAATGTGTGCGTCGCCCTTGATACGGCGGTTCTGGGAATCGCGGCGACCCAATGCGGTATAGACCGGCTTCGAGGTCAGGTGATAGATATGGTGACCCCGGCCACACTCGATCACGCGGATGTGACGAAGGCGCGTCGCTTTTTCGAGAAAGCGTGTAGACAGAGCACCGCTCTCCCACTTCACAAAGTGACGGAACTGGCGACTCAGGAAATAACCGGAGTGAACGGCTATGAGATACAGGAAAGATGCCTCGCGTTCTAGATAGCCGACCGATTCGAGAGATGTTATTGGATCGTAATCCATAGCTATAGCTCCAGAATGTTCTCCATGAGGTGGGAATCGTCCTCGATCTTCGCGGTGAGGGTGGCGCGGTCGGAGGCCGAGGCATAGTTGCGGAAACCGGCCTGAGCCTTCGAGCGCAGGTGCCCGGCATGATAGGCAGCGGTCAAAACTTCGATGTCCTCGTGCCCGGTGCGTGAACCCTGATCTATATCCTGACTCGCTTCGCGGGGCAGGTCGTAGTCGATGCGGGCATCGGGGATCTGAATCTTTCCATCGACAAACGGCAGCTCGAACCGCTCGGCAATCTGCTGCTTGATCTCAGCCATGTCACGCTTCGGGTCGGCCTTACGCTCGGCGTAGATGGCTTTCTGGACTTGAGACTTAATCTCGTAGTCGAGCTTTACTCGGAGATTGCTGCCGCCGTTGCCCTCAATGCGCTCCGCCTCTTTCCGGTAGGCACGGTAAATCTGCGAATCGTGTTCGATCTCGCGCGGCTTGACCAGACCGGCGTAGACCTTCTGGCCTGGAGGTAGGTCGCCCTGCTTGATCAGCAGGCTGCGACCGACCTTCGTGAGCGTGGCCACTTCTACACGCTCGATGGTGCGGCGCCGCCCATCGCGGCGTAGGTTGACGGGGGCTGTTTCGACAAGCCCCTTGTCGCGGAGGTACTTCAGATCGTTCTCCAGCGGACGGGCTTTACCGTTGTAAAGCGTCTCGCGAAGGTCCGCTGTGCGGACGACGCGGAAGCGTCCAGCTTCACGCAGGAGATGCTTTTCCTCCGGGCGCAGTTCCAGACCGACGATGTTGCTGGCGGTCCGAGCCGGACGGCGCGGGTCCGGCGAAACAACAGGACGGCGGCGCTCGCGCGGCACGTCCTGCGTGGGTTCATTGCGTCTGCGCTCAGTAGGCAACTGGGCTCTGCGGCCGTCGGTGGAACGCTTCTCCAGAGACTTTAGGCGATGGAGAATGGGATTGTCGGGCAATTTGCGCCCAGGAGTCCGCGCATCAGCGGGGACGGGTTCGTCGCGGCGACGAGGAATGTCCTGAGGAATATCCAGCCTCATGCTTACTCTCCACCTTGTCCAGGTTCCGCAGGAGTGGTCGTAAACTCCATCGAGGTCTGAGTCGTCACGGGCTTTGCGGCAGACTTTTTCGGTCGCTCCACGGCAGGGGAAGGCAAGACGGTTTCGTCAGAAACCGGAAGAGGCTTCGGTCCGTGGCCGACGACACGACGCACGTAGTAGTCGGCCACGCATGTGAAGCGGTTCATCTCTTTCTCGGCGGCCTCCCGCAACTTGCGGATCTTTGTGGCAAGGTCGGGTGTGCGCTCCATATATTGGTCCTCGCTCTGCATCATTACTGTTCCTCCTCTTCTCCGAATTGTTTGAGGATCTCTTCGGACAACTCGCTCTGACCGGTGTGAATCTCCTGGTCGAGATGGCGGAGCTTGCGTCCTGTATCGCGGAGAAAGAACTTGCGCTCGATCCAGACGGTGAGGCCGAGCAGATTTGCAAAGAGCAGAGCGCAATAAAGCGCGATGCTCTGAAGCTCGTTGTGGAGGATGAAGCTGCGCCACGGAGTGAGGAAGCGCAGCGCATGGCTCAACCAGAAGCCGAGCGCGAGAAAGATCAGTGTGGCGACGAAGACGGCGTTGGCGATCATCAGTTTCCTTTCTGCCGCGTGGAAGAGCGGCCTGTCAGAACAAAGAGCGGAGAGGCGTTAGCCTCTCCGCAAAAGAGGACGAATGGCTTTAGCCGTCCTCGCCCTCGTCGACGCCAACCGAGGGACAATCCATCCTGCGGACCTGTGTCGCATGAACCTCGTATGCAGGGTGCTTGTCTGTGATCGTCTTGCCCGCAACGACTACCGGCCGATCGTAGTGCGAGATATGCAACTGGCCTTCGATCTCGACATAGTCACCCTGCTTCATTCCTCTGGTGTAGCCGCAGAAGAAAGGGCCGGGGCAGATGATTCGGTACCAGGCCGTCCAGGGACGCCACTCATTGGCGGCTTTCCTCCAGATGCCGGACTCGATGCATAGCGTTAATACAGCGAAGGCATCATTCGTGATTCCGTCCGAGGAGGGGACTTCGGCATCGCTGCCAAGGAAGCCTCTAAGTTTAAGTGTGTTCTCAAAGAGTGCGCTCATCGTTGCACCTCCCGAGGGAGGACAACGCGGCCTAAGCCGCGTCATCCTCCGTGATGGGCTCGGCGTCGAGGTTCTCGGGCCGTGAGTTCTCAGGCTGAGCCAGCTTCCTGACGATGCTGGCGCGTATCTCCCAGCCCCGGCGCTTGACGGTCGCTTTCTTCTTGTCGTCGCCGACCTCAGCATCGAACTCGGTGCTGCGCAGCTCGCCTTCGATCTCGACGTAGTCGCCCTTCCTGAGGTTCTTTGCGTAGTCGGCGGCTTTGCCGAAGGCGACGATGCGGTGCCACTCGGTGTGGTTCACCCACTGCTGCGTCTGCTTGTCCTTGTAACCGGACTTGGTGGCCAGTGACAGGACGGTGAAGGTATTCTGCTGTTTGGTTGCGAAGCTCTCGGCGTCCTTGCCGGTGAAGCCTTTCAGAGTGACTTTGTTTTCGTAGAGTGCCATGGTGTTTCTCCTTGTTTGTATTTGCCCGGATTGCCCTCGGGACACTCCTGCGCGAAGCGACGCGAGGTGCCCCGCTCCCAAGTGCCGAGATGTGCTTTCTGCGGAGGCTCCGAAGAAAAAATCTCGCCCGTAATTTGGGCCGCAGCCGCAGGGAGATTTTTTCTTTGGAAACCCAGACCCGCAGGGCGCACGCAGGGCGAAGCAGAACATCGACGTGCCGCAGGGCGCGGGACAAGCACCGAAGCGAGTGACCGAGGGTGAGGAGGGAAAATACGGGAGAGGTGGCGCTTTACGGAAACACCTGCCTGAAGGGCATCTATATAAGATAAGGATGCCGTCGCAATCAGGAGACACCCCACCCTTGCTCTGCCATGGTTCCGGCGGCAAAAGCAGAGAGGGGATGACCATGTTGCCGGATGGTCCGCATCGTCTTCCGTGCTCCGCCATGCGAAGGACCTGTCTTTGGAAGACGGAGTCCAAGGCGATATGTACCGTTCCAGTTCGGAGGCGGTCTGGGGAAGAAGTAGATCAGCTCCTATATATAGTTGGGAAGTATGCGTCAGTATCGTCTGAGCACCTGCCTGCTGGCTCATCGGAAACTCCCGTTGCCGAGCGCCTTGTAACGGGGACCATCGGCGGCCAGCTTGCCGCGATACTCGACCAGGGTGTAATCGTCAGGAAATCCCTGAAGTCGCTCGCACTCACGCGGCGTCAATCGACGCACGGCCATCTGAGATGTCATCACACCATCGATACGTCCGCCTTCGCCTCCGCGTTGCAGGATTCCCGTTATATCGGTACAAGCAGTAAGTTCTTCAGGCCACGCGACGGCCTGATCTTGCAAAGCTCCAGTAGTCGAGCCGTCGTCTGCCATCCGTGTCCTCCTCTCTGCCTGTTCGGTATAGTGTGGTGGTTGGGCCTGCCGCAAGAGGACTACGACGGGAATAGCCAGGCCATGAAGTTAACCGCGCCGATCGCCATGCCGATGCCGAAGACGATGCCGGCGAGGGTCTTCTTCGATTGGCCCTCGCCGTAGGCGAACATCAGACCGCCGACCACAATCGCCACCAGGCTGAGCCCTTGCGCGATCGTGCCGGTAAAGGCGGTCTTGAGGACGCCCACGGCGTTGTCCCATGGATCGCTGCCGGTGCTTTGTGCGTAGACAGGCAATGCCGCGAGGAACATCAACGGTGGTACCGCCCATCTCCGGTACCGCATGAACACTCGCCGGAGAGGTGGTCTTTTGGTGGGAAGAATGAATTGCATAATCTGCTCCTTTCGTTTTTCCGGCGAGTAGGTACTCCCCGTTCGAACCTCTGGAGCGAAGGTAAGCGAGAAATGAGGGGTCGATTATTGCTTTTTTTGACCGATCATTGCATCCAGAGCAATAATCCAGAGCCACAGTTTGTGGCGCTTGAGGCACAGGTGGGGAGCAGAAGTTCATGCGTGTTTATCGCGCCATCAGGCGCAGAGATGGGCATTCCAACCATGATGGGCAAAGAATCCGCGGGCACGCCGTGGGTCAAGGCCGGAGTATTACGACTCAGAGCAATGGCTCGCCTTGAGGCACTGCGGGGATGCGGGCAACATCACACCCGCGTGGGAATGCCGGAAGATCGCTTTTGAGCGACCCTCTGGTGGACTCTTATTAAGCGATCACTGGCGTGCTGGAAATATGCATCGTCCATCTCTATGCCGATGTACTTGCGGCCTGTGAGCGCTGCAGCGGCACATGTGCTTCCGCTTCCCGCGAACGGATCGAGTACGGTCTCACCTTGAAGAGTGAAGGTGCGAATGAGTGGTACCAGTGCCGGTATCGGCTTTTGCGTGGGATGGAGCTTATTGCCGCTGTAGGACATCTCCATCACATCGCCAAGCGGCTGCTTCGGCAGTGGCGGCCTGCCCTTGGCCAGCAGGAATGCCTGCTCGTGCTGATAGCGGAGGAACCTGCTCTTCGAGCTGTAGCTCTTACGAAAGACAATGTGTCCGACCGGATGAAAACCAGCTTTGCGCCACGCTGCGAAGAAGGCATCGATCTTCGTCCACCCGTAGAACATCACAGCTATGCGATCCTGCTTGAGTACCCGATACGCTTCTGCCATCGCGGGTTTGAGCCAGGTGTCATCGACATCGTTCTGAATCGTGCGTCCTGTGCGGTCGCGATAGTTCACGAGATACGGTGGGTCGGTGAGGATGAAATCGACGCTGTTCGCTGGCATCTGCCGCATCACGTCAATGCAGTTGCCATGAACGATCTGGTTGGTTAACTTGCTTTGTGTAGAAACTACGTTCGTGGTTGCCATCTCTGAAATCTCCTTTTTGGTCCCATGTCTCTGAAGGCGACCGGGACACACCACGCGAAGCGATGCGAGGGGTCCGCCTCCCAAGGCAAGCGTGTGCATTTTCGGAAGGTTCGGGAAATCTTTTGCGTTCGTTGCATAAAGATTTACTGAAAGCCGAAACCCGCGAGGGCGGCTGTCAAGCCGAAGCAGAACCCGCGCAGTCCGCAGGGCGGCGGTTAAGACCCGAAGCAGTGTCCGGACGATGAAAGAGCGGTGGGATCATCAACTCGAGATAAGAGCGGAAATCACGGGAGGTATATCACAGAGAACTTTGCGCTGATGATTTATGACGTGAATCGGATGGGGCTGATGTCGCTATTGAATGGTGCTGGCTCCTCCGCCGCGTAACATGGCTGCGACTGCAGTAACCTGGCGGATGACATCCTCTGGCAGCACTCGCGCGATGGGCTGGGCAGCTTCGATCTCTTCCTGAGGGGGAACTA
Source organism: Granulicella sp. L56 (assembly GCF_009765835.1). NCBI lineage: Bacteria > Pseudomonadati > Acidobacteriota > Terriglobia > Terriglobales > Acidobacteriaceae > Granulicella > Granulicella sp. L56. The sequence continues at coordinate 1,356,915 of NZ_LMUS01000006.1, forward strand.
AAATTTCCTCATCTTCGCAGTCGCTCACATCATTTGATCGCAGCAAATCGAGAAAGTCAGCTTTGTCCTCTGGAGAGGAGAAGGAGAACAGCAACTCGTAGGCGTTCGCTTCCGGGTCGCCTATAAGTGCCAGCATGCGTGTATCGGTCATTTGGGCATATGCGAAGAGGTAGCCGATGGACTCGGTTGCCCGAGCATAATCCTCCGGATCATCCCTGCGCAGGAATTCGATGAGAACGATCCAGTCATCTTCGTCTTGCCAGTAAGGCGGGACTGGAGGTGTACTGCCTGGCGGCGGTATGGGTGTGCTGCTCATCGGTTGAGACGATCATCGCGCAGAGCCCTCCCGCAATCAAGCAGTCTGGTTCAAAAAGTGTGGCTGGGATGCGACAAAAGTGTGGTTCGGATTATTGCTCTGGATGGAATGATCGGTCAAAAAAAGCAATAATCGGACCCTGAATTTCGACCTATCGTCTGGCTATAGGCACTACGAAGTGCGATTGACCGCAGTTCTAACTCGCACGAATGCCAGAAAGATGTGCCGATAGGAGGCGGTGAATGCAGCCACAAGATGACGATCAGATGAAAAGGGCCGAGATCTTCGAACCTTTACTGGACAGCCAGCAGGCTGCGGAACTGATGCATGTGCATCCGGAGACAGTAAAGCGGCGGGCGCGGCGGGGAGAGATCCCCGGCCTGAAATTCGGGAAGCTGTGGCGTTTCCGCGCCTCCGGCCTGGAGCAATACGTGCGCAATTTAATGCAATAATTCGCGACCTCAGCCGCTGAAAATATGGCACCATCAAACTCAGCGGTCTGTGGCCAACGAAACGGGAGGAATTCATGTTTCGAAGGACACGATATCAACAAGGAATGATCGACCGCGTAAAGAGGAAGCAAGGTCCCGACTGCTGGATCTTCCGCTGGCGTGAGATGGATGCCAGCGGGAAACGGGTTCGCCGCAAGGTGGTTCTCGGAACGATCGAGAAGTATCCCACCGAGTCGAGCGCCCTGAAGGCTGCCGAGTCTTTACGTGTCACCGTCAACGAGGAGCAGCCCCGGTTCCCTCAGCAGCCGATTTCGGTGGCCGCTCTGATCACACACTTCAAGCACCATGAGCTGGGTCCCATGCAGGAAGATGATGAAGGCCGGGCATACTCCACGCGGGTCGTCTACAAGGACGTTCTCCGGTTGTATGTTGAGCCGAAGTGGGGCGACGCCGGGCTGCGAGAGGTGCGGGCAGTAGCCGTGGAGAAGTGGCTCCGCACGTTGCCGCTGGCCAAGGGCACCAAAGCGAAGGTTCGCAATATTATGAGCGTTCTGTTCAATCACGCCATCCGTCACGAGTTCCTGCCGCAGGGCGCGAACCCGATCACGATGGTGCGGCAGAGCGCGAAGCGGGTGTCTGTCCCGGACATCCTTGATGTTGCGGAGATAGTGGCGTTATTCGAGGAACTCTCGCACCGGGAACGGGTGATGGTGTTGCTCGACGCACTGACTGGACTTCGTCGCGGAGAGCTGATGGCGCTGAAGTGGCAGGATGTCAATTTCAAGGAACTGGAGCTTTCCGTCACGCGTTCGATCTACCGGAAGGTTGTGGGACCATGCAAGACGGAGGCATCGCAGAAGCCGGTTCCTCTCGATCCCTGGATCGCCGAGGAACTGCTGACCTGGAGACGGGCCACTCCCTACAACCAGTCGGAGGACTGGATCTTCGCCAGTACGCGAATGAAGGGAAAGCAGCCCTACAGCCCCGACACCATCCTGATGCGGTGTATCCGTCCTGCGGCGACGCGGGCGAAGATCACCAAGCGCATCGGATGGCACACCTTCCGGCGTACCCTCTCGACCTTGCTGAAGGCCAATGGAGAGGACGTCAAGGTGGTACAGGAGCTGTTGCGTCACGCGAGCGCGAAGATCACGCTCGATGTTTACGCGCAGGCGGTGACGCCGGACAAGCGGCGAGCGCAGTCGAAGGTAGCGGAGATGCTGCGGGCGGGAAGCGGGACGAAGGAAAAATCCTTATTGGACCCTTCTGGACCCTCGGCCATTTCTGAAGAGGCTGTAAGTGATTGAAAATATGGTAGGCACGAGGAGACTCGAACTCCTGACCTCTACCGTGTCAAGGTAGCGCTCTAACCAACTGAGCTACGCGCCTGAATGCGTTTTTTTAGTCTAAATGGAGTGAGACGGTTAGGGCAACAACGCGCTTGATATAGGCTAAGATTGATTGACCAACGTGCCATTTCTGAAGCAATTTCGCGCCGCACCGAACCTGCTTACGATGTTGCGGCTGTTCATTATCCCTTTTCTAATCATAGAGATCATGGATGCGCAGTATGCTGGGGCGTTGGCTTTGTTTGTTTTAGCCGGGATCAGCGACGCGCTCGATGGCCTGCTGGCGCGGTGGTTGAGCCAGAAAACTACGCTGGGGCAGTATCTTGATCCCATTGCCGATAAATTATTGCTAAGTACTTTATTTGTCGTATTTACTCACATTGGCCTGATGCCGCGCTATGTCACGGTTCTGGTTTTCAGCCGAGACCTGGGGATTCTGCTAATTGCGACACTGCTGTTTGCTACCGGAACTTTGCGGGATTTTCGGCCAAGCTGGTTCGGCAAGCTGAACACGCTGATGCAGATCATCGCGCTGCTATCAGTGCTTTGCCAGAAAGTCTTTGCCTGGCATCACCTTGCGGCCATGAGGGATGGATTGCTCGAGATCATCGCGGTGATGGCCCCGCTTTCGGCAGCCCAATATGCCTGGATTGTCTTTCGGCGAATGAATGCGCAGCAGCCTACTACGGTCTAGTCTTCCTAATCGTCGGCTGGAGTTTCATCACCGGTTTCGGCCTCTTCGATAGCGATATCGTTAAACTCTGCAGAATCAAATACTTCTCCGCAGTTTTGGCACTCGACAAATTCTGCATCGTCCTCGCGGGCGACAACTTTTACGATGGGATGTTTGCACTTTGGGGTCATGAATGAAGAGAGCGAATGGTATGGATTCTGCCCGTCTCGAAGCGGCTTGTCAAGACACCTTTCTCTGATTTTCAGTGAAATTTGTAACCTGCCGGATCAACCTGCGCCGGGTAAAACCGGTTGCATGGCATACGTTGTGGACGTACACTATCTAGGACTGGAATTGTCGGTATTCTGTCTGAGAGCAAGGTTGCGATGCTTCGTCTGACCAAAAAAGCGGATTACGGTCTGATGGCCCTGAAGTATCTGGCCGAGCAGGCGAATGGCACGGCGCGCAGCGCCAAGGACATCGCGGAGGCGTATCACATCCCCCCGCAGCTCCTGGCGAAGATTCTGCAGACGCTGGCCAAGGGCGGACTTCTGGTCTCTCATGCAGGGACGAACGGCGGCTATGCGCTGGCGCGGCCTGCCGCCGACATATCGGCGTTTGAGGTGATTCGCACGATCGACGGGCCGCTTTTCATTACGAGCTGCATTACGATTCACGGAGCTTGCGACCTGACGAGCACTTGCACCATCAAAGAACCACTGCGCAAGGTAAACGACAGCATCAAAGATCTGCTGAGCGGCATCCATATCGCAGACCTGGTCGAAGCCACGGATGGGGAGCAGCCTCAAACAAGCGCTCCGGTGGGCGGCGGTCTGGTGAGCATCGCACTTTAGCGACGAGACAAGCACGGCGACAGTACAACCAGATTTTTAGAGACAAGAAAGATGAGCAACGATATGAGCGATAACGGGATGATAGTGACAGAGTCTGCGACACCACTGCCGGCGGGCGTGCATCTGCCGATTTACATGGACAACCATGCAACGACGCCGCTGGACCCCCGGATTCTAGAGGCAATGATGCCTTACTTTGGGGCGAAGTTCGGCAACGCGGCGAGCCGCAATCACTCGTTCGGCTGGGAAGCCGAGCAGGCGGTGGACAAGGCGCGCGAGCAAATCGCCAAACTGATTGGCGCGACCTCCAAAGAGATCATCTTCACCAGCGGCGCGACCGAGTCGAACAATCTTGCGCTGAAGGGCATCGCCGAGATGTATCGCGAGCGCGGCAACCACATCATCACCCAGGTAACCGAGCACAAGGCAATTCTGGACACATGCAAGAAGCTGGAGAAGCAGGGCTTCCGCGTGACGTACCTGCCGGTGCAGGCCGATGGCCTGATCGACCTCGAAGACTTGAAGCGGGCGATGGACGACAAGACCATCCTGGTCTCGATCATGTATGCGAATAACGAGATTGGCGTGATTCAGCCGATCCAGGAGATCGGCAAGCTGTGCCACGAGAAGGGCATCATCTTCCATACCGACGCGGTGCAAGCCGTAGGTAAGGTTCCGGTCAATGTGATTGCCGACAACATCGACGTGCTTTCGCTCTCGGGCCACAAGATTTATGGACCGAAGGGTGTGGGCGCGCTGTATGTTCGCCGCCGCAACCCGCGTGTTCAGATCTCGGAGCAGATCAACGGTGGCGGCCATGAGCGCGGGATGCGTTCGGGCACGCTGAACGTCCCCGGCATCGTCGGTTTGGGCGCGGCATGCGAGATTTGCAGCAACGAGATGGAAGCCGAAGGTAAGCGTGAGGCTGAGCTTCGCGACTATCTACGGACAAAGTTCGAGAAGGCGCTCGACTACATCCATGTGAACGGCAATATGGAGCACCATCTGCCGGGCAACCTCAACATGAGCTTCGTTCACGTCGAGGGCGAGAGCCTGCTGATGGGAATCAACGACATCGCGGTTTCTTCGGGTTCGGCCTGCACTTCGGCGACGCTGGAGCCATCTTATGTATTGAAAGCTTTGGGACTGGGCGACGATGTGGCGCACAGTTCGATCCGGTTTGGGCTTGGACGCTTCAACACCAAGGCTGAAGTGGATTACGTTTCGGACAAGGTGATCGACGTGGTATCGAAGCTGCGTGAACTGTCGCCCTTGTACGAGATGGTGAAAGAAGGCATCGACCTTACCAAGATTGAATGGGCGGCGCACTAAGGCAAGACAGAGATTGTTATGCAAAACAAGCCTATTCAATTCGGTCGGTTCGTTTTATTACTTGCCGTTTATATCTGCTTCTACATGGCATACGGCGTCGTCATGCATAAGCAAAAGTATTTCTGGGGAAACTGGGTTCAATTAGGCTCTCTTTTTGCCGCTGCTTTTATCTCTGGCACTGTATTTACGGTTGTTACGGGATTTTGGGATCGGCATCGACGGCGGACGGTTGCATCGACTGACGCATCTGAACGCGCAAAGCTATCATCTAAATAAGTGACGAGGAGTACATCATGGCATACAGCGATAAGGTAATTGATCACTACAACAATCCGCGGAACGTTGGACAGATGGACAAGGCTTCCGATGAAGTTGGTACCGGACTTGTCGGCGCGCCGGAGTGCGGCGACGTCATGCGGCTGCAGATTCGCGTGAACCCTGAGACCCAGGTGATCGAAGACGCGAAGTTCAAGACCTTCGGCTGCGGTTCGGCGATTGCCTCTTCCTCGCTCGCGACCGAGTGGGTAAAGGGCAAGACGGTCGCCGAGGCGCTCACGATTACGAATACGGACATCGTGAAGGAGCTGGCGCTTCCCCCGGTCAAGATCCACTGCTCGGTACTCGCAGAAGACGCGATCCGCGCGGCGATTGGCGACTGGAAGAAGAAAAACAATGTTGCTGAGACAGCGGCTGCGACGGCTGCGGCTCACTAAGAACATCATCGACCGCGGATAAGTGCGGATGAGCACGGATTGGACGATCAGGCAGTAGCGTTCCCCTCCGTGCGAATCTGCTATCCGTGGTCGCTTGCTTAAGGGCGTGAACGATGGCGATGGTGACTTTACAAACCGAGACGGACAGGTCGGCCCACGCGGCGGCTCCCGGTGGCCCGGCAAAAGACCCGCTGGCGGGAATGACGGTGCTGACGGCTGAAGGGCAGGAGCCGGCACAAAAGGGCATCCAGATTACCGAGAAGGCGCTGAAGCGAATTCGCGTGGCTATGGCAAAGGAAGGCGTGTCGCCAGAGCAGGGCGGTCTGCGCGTTGGCATTCAGGGCGGTGGCTGCTCGGGCCTGAGCTACAACATCCGGTTCGATTCGCAGCCTCGCGAGCGCGACCGCGTCTACACCTTCGGCGCTGGCATCGAGACGGTGGGCGATCCTTCGAACGGCGCGCCCATTCGTCTGTTTGTCGATCCCAAGAGCTTTATCTACCTGCACGGCATGGTGCTGGACTTTGAAGAGACGCTGATGCGGCAGGGATTCAACTTCATCAATCCGAACTCGACCAAGAGCTGCGGGTGCGGATCGAGCTTTACCGCTTAGTAAGTAATTAGATACAGACAGACCTCCTTGGCTTTCCTTCAATTCCTTTTGATTGATCCCCAGAGATGGTGTGAATTGCTCTGTTCGATTAGTATTGCGGCGGCGGGTCTTCAGAGACGCTGAGGAAATTCAAGCCCGACTCATCAGTATTGGCCGACAGATGATGTTCGTTCCGTGTATCCGGAAAAAGCTCCTGCGAGTAGCCGTTTTTCTGAGCATCGCGACTACGGCTGCATTGAGCCTCACGCCGGTTTCGGCGACAGCTCAACAGCCAACGACAAACATTCCTGAGTTTGAAGTTGCGACCATAAAACCGGGCGATGCTACCGCTCCTTCATCCAATCTCGGATTCAACAGGCGCGACCACTTTGTAACCTCAAACGTAACCCTGCAGTTCATTCTTCAATTTGCGTATGACCTAAATAGCGGCTCCGATCGACAGATTATTGGTGGGCCGGGGTGGATCGGCTCTTCGAGGTTCACTATCGATGCACAGCCAGATGAAGCCGTGGAAGCAGAGCTTAAGAAGCTTCCCCTCGATCAACGTCAGCAACGGCAGAAGTTGATGATCCAGAGATTATTGGCGGATCGATTCAAATTAGTTCTGCATCACGAGACCCGCGAATTCCTGGTCAATGCACTAACGATTGCGAAGGGCGGTGCAAAGCTTACCCCGGTGTCGATCCCAGCCATCGATTTTGCTAAAACGCCTCTTCCTCCTGACAGTTGGATGGGACTGCACAATCCCAGACCGGGACTAACTGAGGGACGTGCAGCGACCATCAAGATGCTGGTCGATACCCTCAACCACCAACCGGAACTTAGCGGCCGTTTGATCGTCGATGCTACAGGGCTTCAAGGCAGCTACAACTTTAAGCTGAGTTGGACTCCGGATCGAGATTTGGAAACGGCACCCGCAGAAACTGTCGGACCCTCGCTATTTACGGCATTACAGGAACAGTTGGGACTAAAAATCGAGTCCAGAAAAGCTCCTGTAAATTGCATCGTAATCGACCATGTCGAACAGCCTTCGGCGAATTGATCCCTGTCCTAGCGAAGTGTTTAGATTATTTTTGCGTTGATGGGGTAGCGCTTATGATGGCATTGCCCGCCTTCACGTGATAGATCTGCGACAGCATCTGCTTGTAGACATCCATCGGCGGCAGCAACGCTCGGGCTCGTATGCGATCAAGGCCACCGGGATCTTCGACGCCGAACATGGC